>CAZWDM010000005.1:64855-88650 GCA_964632415.1 uncultured Dehalococcoidia bacterium
AATATCCTGATGACGATCCTGGGCTGAGGGCATCTCCAATCGAACACATCCGAAAAAGCAAAGCCCCCGAACTTTATCTGTTCGGGGGCTTTCGTTTGTCCGCTATAACTTGTCAGGCAAGCGGTCTAGTAGTCCATTGGAGGCATTGCGGGTGCCGCCGCAGCCGCCGGCTCCGGAACATCGGTGATCAGGGACTCGGTGGTGAGTACCATGGATGCGACGCTGGCAGCGTTCTCGATTGCCGCGCGCGTGACCTTTGCGGGGTCCATGATGCCGCGCTCGAGCAGGTGGCCAAACTCGCCGACCTCAGCGTCGTAGCCCCAGTCGCCCTCAGCCTTGAGGCTCTCGGAGAGGATGACCTCGCCTGAGACTCCGGTGTTCTCTGAGATGAGCTTGAGCGGCTGCTCAAGAGCGCGCTGGAGGATGGAGACACCTGTTGCCTCGTCACCGGAAAGGTTAAGCGATGCGAGTGCGTCGCGTGCACGGATGAGTGCAAGGCCGCCGCCGGGCACGATGCCTTCTTCGACTGCTGCGCGGGTTGCGGACAGGGCGTCTTCGACGCGCTGCTTCTTCTCGCGGAGCTCGACCTCGGTCGCTGCGCCAACCTTGATGATGGCGACGCCACCGGAGAGCTTGGCGAGTCGCTCCTGGAGCTTCTCGCGGTCGAAGTCGGAAGTGGTTTCGTCGATCTGCGCCTTGATCTGGTTAATGCGGCCGGTAATGCCGTCATCGGTGCCTGCGCCGTCTACGAAAATAGTTGATTCCTTGGTGGCGACGACACGGCGTGCCCTGCCAAGATCCTCAACCACTACGGAGTCGAGCTTGCGGCCGACCTCTTCGCTGATGACCTGACCACCCGTGAGGATTGCCATGTCTTCGAGCATCGCCTTGCGCCTGTCACCGAAACCGGGCGCCTTGACTGCGAGGCAGTTTAGCGTGCCGCGGAGCCTGTTGACGACTAGAGTGGCGAGTGCCTCACCCTCAATGTCCTCAGAGATGATGACGAGGTTCTTGCTCACCTGTAGTATCTTCTCCAGCGCGGGAAGAACGTCGGCAACTGCGGAGACCTTCTTGTCGGTGATGAGGATGTAGGGGTCTTCGATGGAGGACTCCATCTTGTCCTGGTCGGTGATGAAGTAGGGGGAGATGTAACCGCGGTCAATCTCCATGCCCTCTACGAAGTCCTGTTCGAAGTCCAGGCCCTTGGACTCGTCAACGGTGATGACGCCGTCCTTGCCGACACGCTCCATAACGTCCGCTATGAGTTCGCCCATCATGTCGTCGTGGGCGGAGAGTGATGCGACCTGGGCGATCTGAGTCCTGCCCTCGACCGGAGTTGACATGCTGCCAACCTGGTCACGGAGTGCGACTACGCCCTTCTCGATGCCGCGCTTTAGCGCCATAGGGTTGGCGCCGGCGGCGATGTTCTTGAACCCTTCGTGAATGATCGCCTGGGCGAGAACCGTCGCTGTCGTGGTGCCGTCACCTGCGACGTCGTTGGTCTTGCTGGCGGCTTCCTTAAGAAGCTGGGCGCCCATGTTCTCGAATGGGTCTTCGAGCTCGATTTCCTTGGCGATGGTAACGCCGTCGCTGCAGACCTGCGGGGGGCCGAACTTCTTGTCGAGAACGACGTTGCGGCCACGCGGGCCAAGCGTAACGCCTACAGTGCTAGCCATCTGGTCGATGCCGCGCTTCATTGCTGCGCGGGCTTCTTCACTAAACGTAAGCTGCTTTGGCATATTTAATCCTCCTATGAAAATTGCTGTCGCTTCAGCATTGAATTACTTCTTGAACAGAATGTCGTCCTCGCGAAGCACGAGGTACTCGTCATCGCCTTCCTTGTACTCGGTGCCGGCGTACTTGGAATACACGACGGTGTCACCGACGGCCAACTCCATTGGAACGCGGCTGCCTTCATCAGTGAGCCTGCCGGGGCCGACTGCTACGACTTCGCCTTCCTGGGGCTTTTCCTTCGCGGTATCGGGGATGTAGATACCGCCCGAGGTCATCTGCTCCTCAGCGTCTGAGGGCTTCACAACCACCCGGTTACCGAGCGGCTTGAACGTAGTCTGGGTTGCTGTTGCCATTATCCTTTGAACCTCCTGTGCAGAAGATATATCTTGCAAACTCTGTCTTGCTTTCCTACGATGTTACCTGCCCTCTGCGTACCGAATCGAAGGCAGACTTGCACTCAATTAGCAGACTAAGGTTCAGTCTGCTAATCAAATATAGCGAAGGCGCGAAGGCGTTGTCAACACATTTATTCAGGAATTACGTCTCACATCTTCGCGTTGCTTAATGTGTGCGACGCGGTTAAGACTGGGTCGGCATAGATGACGGGTCAATGCCACGCGGGAAGGCAAGAAATGGGGAATGCTTGGGGTATCGTGAAGGCGCTAACTGCCAGCATGCGCCCTCGCCAGTGGTACAAGAATCTCATCATATTCCTCGCCTTCTTCTTTACTATTAACGAGGCGTGGACGCTGAACGGTGACGTGCAGGCTGCGCTCAACATGTTCGGCTCAATCACACTGGCTTTCCTCATCTTTTCCCTTCTGACCGGCGCGGTGTATGTGGTGAACGATCTGCTCGACGCCGAAAGCGACCGCCGACATCCACGCAAGCGCCATCGCCCTATTGCTGCAGGGCGGCTCGGTGTGCCGATGGCGTCGGGAGCGGCGGCCGTGCTCACCGTGACCGGGATATGCGGCGCGCTTTTGCTGGAACCGGCATTCGGCGCTATTTCCATCATTTATATGGTCGCGAACCTCGCCTACTCGCTGGCGCTGAAGCATATCGTGCTGGTTGACGTGTTCGTCATCAGCGGAGGGATGGTGCTCAGGGCAGTTGCGGGCGCGGCAATTATGGAGGTTCCCATTTCCCCGTGGCTATACCTGTGCACTGCACTGGCGGCACTGCTGCTGGCGCTCATCAAGCGGCGCAGCCAGCTGGCGACGGCGGGCGAGGATGCGGCGAGCCAGCGACCGTCACTCAGCAGGTACAGCATCGCTGCCCTGGATCAGTTGGTGGTCATAACGGCGACGGCATCGCTCATCGCCTATTCGCTCTATACCTTCACCGCGCCCAATCTGCCGGACAACGACGCGATGATGCTCACGATTCCCTTCGTCGCATTCGGGCTGTTCCGCTACATAATACTGAGCGGGAGCGCGGACGCCGGAGAGAACCCGGAAGACCTGCTCATGGGTGATGTGCCGCTGGTTGCGACGGTTGTTCTGTGGCTCGTGAGCGCGGCGGTGATCCTGGCGCTGTTTCGCTAGGAATCGTATTTCTGCAGCTCGTTACAGGAGGGCGGGAATCTCGCGAACAACGGAGGCAACGCTGCGAATGGCGATCGGGATGTTCGCCCAGAACTCCTCGAAGGCGTTCTCGCCCGCGCCGTCCGAAATGCCGCGGACTTCAAGGAAGGGGATGCCGGAGAGTTGAGCTGCGCGCGCTCCACCCGCCCCTTCCCAGGCGACTACGATAGCCCCGGTGATTTCGACAATCTCGCTGATGCGCTTCTCGCTGGCTATGCCTTCGTCCCCGCTGGCTATGCCACCGAAACGAACGTTGCAGGGCAACTCGCCTGAATCGGCAACACCTCTCAATGCTTCAATCATCCTGCCGTCGCCCTCGAATGTGGGCAGTGGGAGCTTGATGAGAGACATGCCACGGTTGAAGTCGTGCTCTACGGTTTGAGTGCCGACCACAACATCGCTCACGGATAGGTCCTTGGTAAGACGGCCGCAGGTGCCGGCGCAAACCACAACGTCAACGTTCTCCAGATTTTCGATGAGGTGCAGTGTTTGAACCCCGAACTGCGCCTTGCCTAGACCGCCCTGCGCCAGAATAATCCCGCCGTCGTCATATTCTCTGGCGGCAAGCCGTCCAACAGGACGATCCATTCCGATGTGACCGAATTCGTCCAGGACATTCACAAATGCCTCGAATTCCGGCTCAATCGGAGTTACAACAAGTACGGTCATGTTGCTGGCGACTCTCCTTACTAAGTCCTATATTACGCCTTCCAATCGGAGGGATTCGATTGACTCTCCGTTGCCGTTCAGCAGATCGCCAAGCACCTCGGCGTTGTGCTCGCCCAGAAGCGGGGCTGCCTTGAATTCGACCTGCGAGTCGGACATCTTTATCGGGCAGCCGGGCACCTTGAACTTGCCTCGGGTGGGGTGGTCGACGCTGACGATCATCTCGCGCTCAAGCAGGTGCTCGTCGGAGTAGATGTCTATGGCGTTGAAGCAGGCGCTGGCCGGAATGCCCATGTCCCCGAGGATGCGCATGACTTCGAACTTGTCATGCTGCATCGTCCACGACTCGATGAGTGCGTTTATCTCGTCCCCCATTTCCATGTACTGCTCCGGGTCGGAGAAGCGAGGATCGTCTAGCAGCTCAGGCTTGCCAAGCGCGGTTGCAAGAGCTTTCCACATTGGGCCACGAGCGGGAAATGCGATCATATAGACATAGTCGTCGTATCCACCGGGAGCGCAACGGAATGTGCCCACACCGGGCCTGTTGCCGAAGCTGTTTCCGGTGCGCTTCTGCGGCACGGTGCCCTGCTCGGAACGGGTCATGGTCGTGCGTCCGAAGTTCACCATCGCGTCCTGCATGGAGACCTCGACCTGCTGGCCCTTGCCGGTCGTCTGGCGCTGCCAGAGCGCGGCTAGGATTCCGACAACGGCGTGCATGCCGGTGCCGGAGTCGCCGACGGAATGACCCGGCTTCATCGGGGGGCCATCGGGCTCGCCTGTGGCGCAGAACGCCCCGCCCGCCGCCTGCGCCACAGGGTCGAAGCTCTTGATGTTGCTGTATGGCCCGTAAGTGCCGAAGCCCTTGATGCGGGCGAGGATTATGCGCGGATTCGCTGCCGAGAGAGTATCGTAGCCGAGTCCCATGCGCTCGATTGCGCCCGGGGACAGGTTCTCGGTAACGACATCCGCCTGTTTCACCAGGTCAAGAAGGAGCTCCTTGCCACGCTCGGTCTTGAGGTTGAGCGTGACGCTGCGCTTGTTGGAGTTGAAGTTCAGGAAGTAGTTTGAATCGCCCGGCGAGCCAGCAATTGTGCGCCCGGGATCGCCGCCACCCGGGTTTTCGACCTTGATGACGTCTGCACCCAGCCACGCCAGCATCTGAGTGCAGGATGTACCAGCTTCAAATTGGGTCATGTCAACTATTCGGATGCCGTTCAGCGCCTTATCCATGTTGCGGCTCCTTGTTGCTACGAATGATGAGTTCTACAATACCGGGCTTCACGAATCGAGGGCAGTTTCGAGCCATTCCTTGAGTTCTCCGGACATGTCGTCGCGCTTGAGAGCAGCATAAACTGACGCCTTCAGCATGCCCAAGGGAGTGCCCACGTCGAAGTGGTCGGCGGCTACCTCGCATGCAAAAGCGCCCTGCTCCGCCCGCACAGCTTCGATGGCATCGGTAAGCTGGATTTCTCCAATGGCTCCGGGCTGCACGTCCTCCAGTGCGTCGAATACTTGCGGCGCCAAGACATAACGTCCGATGATTGCGAGATTGGACGGTGCGTCTTCGAGACGTGGCTTTTCAACCATGCCTTTGATGCGATGGACGCCGTCGCTGAGCGGCTCAGGATCGATTATGCCGAGGCTGGGCACAGCTTCGTCAGGGACCTGCTTCGCCGCGATGACGCTACTGCTGTGCTTTGCAAAGACCTGAATGAGGTTGCCGATGGCAGGAGAATCACCGAAGAATATATCGTCCGGCAGGAAGACGGCGAATGGTTCGTTACCAATCTCGTCCTTCGCCATCAGCACGGCATGACCGAGTCCAAGTTGCTCGTCCTGGTAAACGAAGCTGGTATCCACCATCGAGGATATTTCGCGCATTGAGTTCAGCAGTTCCGTATTGCCGCGTTCCTCGAGTGCGCGTTCCAATGCCGGGACGGTGTGGAAGTAATCGTTGGTGGCTTCCTGTCCGCGCGATATGACGAAGACGATGTGCTCAATACCGGCTTCCGCCGCCTCCTGCACGGAGAATTGGATTGCGGGCTCGTTGAGTACGGGCAGCATTACCTTCGGAATTGTGCGAGTAACCGGCAGGAAACGCGTCCCGAAGCCTGCTGCTGGAATGACGGCTTTTCTGACTTTCATCGGCGTATTTTCACCGTTTACACTTGGGCTGGCCGGGCGGCTACGCGGTGGCAACCTGACCCGTGCGATAAATCTGTCGGACAATTGGTTGGCCAACGGCAATCGCAATGACCACAATCACGAATAGGATGCCGGTGACGAACAGGATCGGCGGCGCGGAAATGTAGTCTGCGGCGATGCCATAGCCCAGGTTGGCGAACGCCATGATTCCGCCTGCATGCAGGATGTAGAGGCTGGATATGCGTCCGCGTAG
This sequence comes from uncultured Dehalococcoidia bacterium, assembly GCA_964632415.1. GTDB lineage: Bacteria > Chloroflexota > Dehalococcoidia > Lucifugimonadales > JADFKI01 > Bin90. The sequence goes on from CAZWDM010000005.1 coordinate 71,240, forward strand.
CCTGTCCGGGGCGAGAGTCTGAATGTAGGTGCTGGTCAATGCCATCATGGTCGCCTGTGACAGTCCCATGCCTATGCTTGCCAGCACTCCCATCGGCACATTTAGCGATACAGCCAGCAGCATGGGTGTTAGGCCGCTGAAGAGGCTTGTCCAGATCAGGAGCTTCCCCTTCGTTCTTTCACTGCGGACTCCTGCCAGCAGCATAGTGCCGACAAGGGAGCCCGCGCCGAAGCCCATTACAAGATAGCCCAGAATCGAACCGTCGCTTGCGCCCAGCTTTTCCCGCGAAAACACGGGCATTATGGACTCGAAGGACATGACCAGGGCACAGTGGATAGCAACGAGAATTACAATCAGCGCGATTGCCTTGTTGGTGTAGATATACACCAAGCCGTCCCACATGTCCCCCAGTGCGCTGCCGACCATGCCTTGTCCCACGCGGCCCTCGCCGCTGGATACGGTGCGGACGCGCGCCATCATGAGAGTGCTGATTCCGGCGAGGAGAGCGCTGAGCACCAGGACGCCGGCAACGCTGATCGAAGGAACGGCCAGCAACGGCGCGGCAATGAGAAGCCCGAAGAACCGCGCGCCGTGTCGAGTGGCGGCGTTCAGTGTGATGGCGTTGAGAAGATTCTCCTGCGGGACCTGGTTGGGAACGAGCGCGGCGATTGTCGGTTCCTGGATGGCACGGAAAGCTCCGCCGAGGAATGCGAGCAATGCGACATGCCAGAGCTGCACCGCGCCTGAGATCACGAGCACTGCCAAAATCGCGGTTACGACGAATCCGGCGAAGAGCATGATCTGGGCGAGAGTGCGCCTATCGATGCGGTCCGCCAGCAACCCGCCCGGAAGGGACACAACCAGGAAGGGGATCATCGAGGCGAATGTGATGATGCCCACCCATGTTGATGAATCGGAGTAGCTGAGCGTGAACCACGAGCTTGCGACGATGAATGTCCACATCGCCGCGCCTCCGAACATGTTCGCCGTCCACGTCATGCGGTAATCGCGGTGAGCCAACGCGGCGAGGTGCGGGACTCTCGCTAATCCGCGAACTGTCGGGGTGCGCTGCGACTGTGGCAATCTTTCCCTACTCTTCCCTACACTTGGCATTTACGGCAAACAAGCCGATTATAGCAGACGCCGCGCCGCTTCAACGGCCGGACGTGAGGCCAACAACGTGCGCTGTGAATATAGGAGCGCTTGCGGTAGTATATTGCGAACACAGTGCCCATAAGTGAATTCTGGAGGTGGCTCACATGAACCCACTCGACAAGGTGGCTCTTGGTTCAACTGGAGTTGAGGTTACACGGCTCGGAGTGGGCGGAGCCCCATTCGGATCAATGCCAAGGGAAGCAGCGGAGCAACGGTCGATTGAGAGCATCGGCAAGGGGCTGGAGCTTGGCATCGCGTACTTCGATACGGCACCGCTCTATGGCGCCGGTCGGAGCGAGCGCTACTATGCTCAGGGGTTGTCGGGCGTGGACCGCGATTCCTATGTTCTTTCGACGAAGGTCGGGCGCGTGCTGAATCCCGTGGACGCGGCGCCCGGGCAGGACATTTACCACGACCTGCCAGAGATGGACGTGGTGTTCGACTTCAGCAGGGACGGTGTGCTGCGCTCGTTCGAGGAGAGCCTGAAGCGGTTGGAGCTTGACCGCGTTGATGTGCTGCTGATACACGACCCGGACGACTTTCACGAGCAGGCGGTGAATGAGGCGTTTCCGGCGCTCGCCGAGCTGCGGTCGCAAGGAGTTATCGGGGCTATCGGGGCAGGCATGAACTTCTGCGAACCACTGGCGCAGTTCGGGCGCGAGGCGGACTTCGACTGCTTCCTGCTGGCGGGCCGTTACACTCTGCTCGACCATAGCGGACTTGACGACCTGCTGCCGCTGTGCGAGGAGCAGGGTATGAGCATCATCATCGGGGGACCCTATAACAGCGGGGTGCTGGCGTCGGACCTGGGCGAGGGCACGACGTACTTCTACCAGAGCACGCCACCTGAAGTGCTGGAGTTGGCGCGCAAGATCAAGGCCGTTTGCGACAGGCACGATGTGCCTCTGAAGGCAGCCGCCCTGCAATTCGGGCTCGCGCATCCGGCGGTCGCGGCGACGATACCGGGCGCCGTGTCCGCTGCCGAGGTGCAGGAGAACTTCGATATGGTCAGCTTCGATATTCCGGGCGACCTGTGGGCGGAACTGAAACACGAAGGGTTATTGCCGGAGAACGCGCCCACGCCGTAGTTGATTGGGCCAAATTACACATAGGAGCGCGACATGAAGTCGTATGCGATGGCGCTTGATCTGCGCGACGACACTGAGGTTATCGAGCGGTACGTGGAGTACCACCGCGCGGTATGGGACGAGGTGCTAAAAGGGCTGAAGTCGATCGGTATATCGAAGATGAAGATTTTCCTGCTCGGCACACGGCTGTTCATGTACCTTGAAGTGCCGGACGACTTCGACCTGGAGCGGGACTTTCAGCGCTACACGGAGGCTTCGCCGCGCGCCGCGGAGTGGGACGACCTGATGCGCGAGTTCCAGGGGCGCGTGCCGGGTGCGAAGCCGGGCGAGTGGTGGGCGGCGATGGACGAGGTGTTTGATCTGTATGGATAGGACGCGCTTTATCAGACACTGAAGCAATGCCTGAAAATCCTCACGGCTCATTTCTGCGTCCCGTAGTATCTTGTACATGAGACCATGCCCGATGACCCGCCCACGATGCATCGGCACGACGGTTGACCTGCCGTCGGGATGCCTCAACATTTGATGACTTCCTCTTTGCCTTGTTGCGCGAAAGCCTGCCCTTTATAACGCTCGCACTATGTCATCCGCCGTGAGACGGGGCATTCTGTTCATACAGATACTCTATGAACGCCAACTAATGCAAGAGACTCCACATCCTTGTCCTCTTCATCTTCCAGGCACAGCTGGATAGCCTCTCTGATATTCTCGAGAAGTTCCTCCGTATCCCGGGCTTGTGTATTACAGCCCCTGAGTGCAGGAACGCTGCCCACCAGCCAGCCGTCTTCGTCGCGCTCGATTATGACGGTGAATTCTCTCATTTCTTCCTCCGATCTATCAGAACGCTCAGCCCAAACTCTCGTCGAGAATCTCAAGCAGGTCCTTCGCCCTGCGGGTTTCCTGTACCTCCTTGGTGCCGATGCCTTCCTCGAACATCTGGAGGCAGAAGGGACATGAGACGCCAACGGTGTCTGCTTCGGTTTCGAGATACTGGTCGGTGCGGACGTGGTTGACGCGGTCGCCGCGGCTCTCCTCGATCCACATGTGGCCGCCGCCCGCGCCGCAACAGAAGCCCTGCTGACGACAACGCTTCATCTCGACTAGCTCCAATCCGGGAATGGCTTCGGCGATCTGGCGGGGCTGGTCATATATGCCATTGTGCCGTCCGAGATAGCAGGAGTCGTGATAGGCGAGCGTGGTTTTGATTTCGACGAGCGGCTTGATGCGGCCATCGGATATCAGCTCGGATACGAACTCGCTGTAGTGCAGGACTTCGAACTCGCCGCCGAGGTGCGGGTACTCGTTCTTGATTGTGTTGAAGCAGTGCGGGCAGATGGTGACGACCTTCTTCACATTGTAAGAATTTAGGGTGTCGATGTTCTGCTGCGCCATGATCTGGTAGAGGTATTCGTTGCCCATACGACGGGCGGGGTCTCCGGTGCAGCCCTCTTCCATGCCAAGGATGGCGAAATCCACGCCCGCCCGCTTCAGGACGGATGCCATCGAGCGGGCGACGCTCTGGCTGCGCTGCTCGAGCGCCGCCGTGCAGCCGACCCAGAAGAGCACTTCGGCTTCGGGATGGTCGGCTAGCAATGGAATGTCCAAGCCTTCCGCCCAGTCTGTGCGCGTGAATGTCGTGCCTCGCCAGGGGTGGCCGCGCTGCTCCATGCTCAACAGAGCGTTCATCGCCGTTTCCGGCATTTCCGCCTGCTCCATGACGAGGAATCGGCGCATATCGACTATGGTGCTGATATGCTCGACGCCGACGGGACACTCCTCGACGCACGCGCCGCAGGTGAGGCAGTCCCATAGCGCCTCTTCCGGGACCCAGCGACCTATGAGCGGCTTTTCTGCCTGCTCGTCCTCGCCTTCGATGATGCCGGGCGCGGTTTCCAGCACATGCTCCTTCAGGTTTTCGACAATGTGCATGGGCGAGAGGATTTTGCCACTGATGTTCGCGGGGCAGGCGTCGGTGCAACGCCCGCAGACGGCGCAGGCATAGCCGTCGAGGAGCTGGCGCTGCGTGAAGTCCTGCACACGGGAGGCTCCAAAGACCTCTGCAGTCTCGAGGTCGGTGGGTGTCGGTAGAGTGCCGCGCGCTTCAAGCGAACGTGTGACGAAGTTGATGGGCGCGCCGACGAGATGCATGTGCTTCGACAGCGGGATGTAGATTGCAAAGCCGAGGATGATGGCGAGATGTCCCCACCAAAAAAGGGCTTGCAGGATTCCGGCGGCTTCCGCGCTCACGCCGCTGAACAGGGACGCCAGTGCGCCGCCTACCGGAGCAACGGCGTGCGAACCGGTACCGCCGCCCACGATGTAGAACGCCTCCGTCAGCAGGGTGAAGACCATGAGCATCGCTATCAGGGCGAGGATAATGGCGGACTCTAGCTTCTGCGTGAGGTCGAACTTCAGGCGGCTTGGGGTCAAGCCCCAGCGCCGAATTGCTGCCCATGCGAGCACAAGCAAGAAGACGGCGGCGAGGATGTCGAGATAAACGGTGAAGACCTTCAGTCCCGTCTGGGTCAGTATTTTGCCGGAGAGCGGATGCCATAGGGTGTCGAGGTATATGAACAGGACGTAGCTGAGTGAGAATGACAGGAAGCCCCAGAAGATGAAGAAGTGGGCGAGGCCGGCGCGGTCCCTCAGTGAGACGCGCTGCAGGACTTTACGCTGTCCAAAGATGAATGGCAGCGCCCCTAATAGACGGCGGACCGGCTGGTCGAAGCGGTCGGCCGGCTTGCCAAGCAGCACCAGCCTGAATACACGCTGGTACAGGAAGTAGCCTGCGACGCCGAAAGCCGCGATGGATGCCACGTACACGCCAACCCATGTGGGGATAACTCCGAACAGGCTGTCAGGGGGGACCATCGCAATCTCCTAGCTGCTTGAATAAGTATCGGCGAGTTTATCACATGGGGGTTGCATCGTCAGCCGCAACCGCTCACTGAATGCTTGCCTGTAATTGCCCTGAAATAGGCATCGTGCTAAAATCGTTGCGAAGCGACAGCCGCTTCATTTGCGCCTGATTTGACAGGCAGAACAGGAAAAGGACGCACCCATGACACTCCCCGAAAGAATGAAGTTTGGCATCTTCATGGCGCCGTTCCACTGGAAGGGCGAGAACCCAACTCTATCGCTCGAACGAGACCTCGAGATCATCCAATGGCTTGATCAGCTAGGGTATGACGAGGCCTGGATTGGTGAGCATCACAGCGCGGGCTGGGAGATCATCGCGTCGCCCGAGCTGTTTATGGCGACCGCAGCTGAGCGCACGCGCAACATCAAGCTCGGCACCGGCGTAATCAGCCTGCCGTATCACCATCCATTGATGGTCGCGAACCGCATGGTTCTGCTCGATCATCTGACTCGGGGACGCGCGATGCTGGGCGTGGGACCGGGCGCGCTGGTTACGGACGCTGCGATGCTGGGGATCGATCCCGTCAAGCAGCGGCAGCGCATGGACGAATCCATGACGCTCATTATGCGCCTGCTGAAAGAGGAAGAGCCGATCACCTACAAGTCGGAGTGGTTCGAGCTTGTTGAGGCGCAGCTTCACCTGCGACCTTTCACGAAGCCGCACTTCCCGATTGCGGTTGCGGCAGCGCAGTCGCCATCCGGCATGGTTCTGGCGGGCAAGCACGGCGCGGGCGTACTCTCGGTGAGCGTGACGCGCGGAGAGAGCATTGCCACGAATCTTGGAGACTTCTGGAAGATCGCCGAGGAGACAGCCGAAGAACACGGTAACACGATGGACCGTAACGAGTGGCGCGTTGTGATGCATGTGCATCTTGCGGAAACCAAGAAAGAGGCGATGGAGCAGGCGCGCGTGAACGCCGGACGCTACCAGTACGATTACTTCGTGAAGACGCTGGGGCACCAGCTCAATATGGACATCAATAGCAATAAGGACCGCGACAAGATCATCGACCTGATGGTCGAAAATGGCGCGTGGTGCGTGGGCACCCCGGACGACCTTATCGAGACCATCAAACGGGTCGATGAGGAGAGCGGCGGCTTTGGCGGGTTCCTCATCCAGGCAACGGAGTGGGGCACGCGCGAGCAGGTGATGCACAGCTACGAATTGGCCGCGCGCTATGTTATGCCGCACTTCCAGGGTTCGATCGCGAGCCTGGACAGGTCACAGGTCTGGTCGGAGGGCAAGAAGGACGAACTTCTTGAGGCGCGCGCAAAGGCTATGGAGCGTGCCCGCGCTGACTATGTGGCGACCAGAAACTAGAATCTTACGAGTGACGATGCGAATGGAGTGCCCCTGTCCTCGAGGCATGGGCACTTCGCTTGAAATGGGCAGGTCAAAAGTAGCACAAGAGAAAGGTACACAACAATAATGCCAAAGATGACAGGTGGACAGGCGTTGGCGAAGCAGCTGCACCGCGAGGGGGTGCGCGTGATATTCGGGTTGCCCGGCGTGCAGCTATACCACGCGCTGGACGCGCTCGCACAGGAGACGGACATCAAGTTCATCACGACCCGCCACGAGCAGGCAACCGCTTATATGGCGGATGGCTACTCGCGGGCGGGCGACGACATCGGCACGGCGCTGGTCGTTCCTGGGCCTGGGCTGCAGAACGCATCGGCGGCGATTGGGACTGCATTTGCAGCGTCTTCGCCGATCATGGTTGTGGCTGGACAGGTGGAGCGCGACCTGATTGGCGTGGACCGCGGCGTGCTGCACGAGATAAACGACCAGATCGACACGATCCGCCCCGTTACGAAGTGGGCGCAGCGCATCCTGGACCCGCGAGATGTGCCGGAGGCGGTGCACGAGGCATTCTACCAGCTGAAGTCCGGCAGGCCGCGTCCCGTTGAGATCGAGATTCCGCCGGAGACGCTGTCCGATGAGGCGGAGATCGAGCTGCTGGAGCCGGTCAGTTACCAGCGCCCTGCTGCCAGTGCGGAGAGCGTCCAGGAGGGCGCGCGCATTATCGCCAACGCCAAGAACCCGCTGATTTACGCGGGTGGTGGCGTCAATCTGTCTGGTGCGAACGATGCGCTGCTGGCGCTTGCGGAGCACCTGCAGGCTCCAGTCATCGAAACGGCCGAGGGTAAAGGCGCTATATCCGACCGGCATTACCTGTCGCTGGGTGTGCCGCGCCGCATCGATCCGTACCACGATCATATGGCTGAGCATGACGTCATTCTGGCGGTCGGCACGCGGATACAGACGCCGCAGATCCTGCGGGGGCAGAGGGTCGTGCAGATCGACATCGACGAGGCTGAACTCGGGCGCAATTACGAGAACACATTTGGCATCGCGGGGGACGCTAAAGCGACACTCGAAGACATGCTGAATGTCATTTCGACCATCAAGCCGGCACAGCCAAGTCGCGAGGCCGAGATAGAGAAGATGCGTGAAGAGTTCTTCGGCAAGGAACGCGAGCTTGAACCGCTGCACTCGCTGTCGAACGCCGTACGAGCGGCGATGCCGGACGACGGGATACTGGTTGCGGGCATGACGCAGGTCGGATACTACAGCCGCACGCGCTTCCCGGTGTACGAGCCAAACACCTACCTGACATCGTCGTACTTCGGCAACCTGGGGTTTGCATATCCTTGTGCGCTGGGAGCGAAGGTCGCCTGCCCGGACAAGGCGGTGGTCGCGGTGTCGGGCGACGGCGGGTTCATGTACAACGTGCAGGAACTGGCGACGGCGGTGATGTACGGCATCAACGCGGTGGTTGTGGTGTTCAACGACAGCGCATTCGGCAACGTGCGCCGGGACCAGTCCGACCGCTTCGAGGGACGAATATATGGCTCCGAGCTGCACAACCCGGACTTTGTGAAGCTGGCAGAGTCGTTCGGGGCGCGGGGTGTACGCGTGGGTAAGGAGAACGCTGACGAACTGCAAGCCGCGCTCGAAGAGGCGCTGGACATTGACGCACCGACGCTAATCGAGGTACCGATGGGCGTGCAACCGTATCCGTATTAGGCAAAATACTCACATACACTCAATGCCTTGCGGAGCTGCACAGGCCACATGACATCTAATACGCCCACACGTAAGGGAGGGCGTTTAGTAGCCCGAGCTTGACTTATATTTCGACGCACATTATACTAGACGGAAATATAAGGAGGTCTGGCAATGCAGAACGCGTCAGTCGATCAATCTTTGGAAGGTCTGATGAGTTTCTTGGATTACGTGAGAAACAAAGGGCTGATGAATAGCGAGACAGTCGGTAGCTACCGCACGGCATGCAACAAGGTGTTTTCGATTTGCGATCCTGAGGAACTCCTTGATGTTACGCAAATAGATTTAGACAAGCTCTTTCAGAGGTTTAGCAACTTAAACACTGGAAGCGTTCGTCCAGCCACTATGAGGACGTATAGCAATCGGGTCCAGACTGCTATGTCTGAGTTTCAGACATACATCAAGGACCCCATGAATTGGGAGCCTTCAATCACTGTCAGAGGGAGTAGATCCTCGGCGAAGACAGATAAGGGTAATGCCCGCTCTGAGACTCAGAGTGTCAGTGATAACGGCGCTCGAAAGGATCCTGAAAGTACTACGAGCAAACCCGGCACGTACCCATTTCCATTGCGACCAGACGTTACCGTAGAAATCTCCAATATTCCAATTGATATGACTGTGGCTGAGTCGATGAGGCTATCCGCCTTTATCTACACGCTCGCCATAGACTTTCAACCTAACTCTGCTTGGTCTGGACCTCAACTGGTTCTACCTACATCCACGATCGACGGTTAGTTTCTTCAGCAAGAACGCAGCCAGGTTATCTATACACTGCCCTATCCGTCTCGTGCGCCTTCACGAAGTCCCAGTCGTACTCGACGCCCAGGCCTACGCCTTCAGGCACATCCACGCAGCCGTTCTCGTCTATGGAGTCCATCTCGTCGCGGTAGCCGCACTTGAAGACGGGCGTGTGGCTGGGGCCGAGCTTGGGATGCAGAAGTCCCATCTCGTAGTAGTTGGAGTTGCGCATTGACGCCATCAGGTGTCTCCGGTCGGGACCGGTGACATGGAGTTCGACATCCAGACCGAACCCTTCAGATGCGTGGGCAATCTTCATTACGCCGGTGATTCCTCCGTCATAGTCCGGGTCGGCGCGCACGAAATCGGTTGCTTCCGCCTCGATGAAGTCCACATGAGACTCCAGTCCGCGCACATGCTCGAGCTGTAGAATCGGCGTCTTGATCATCTGCCGCAGCTTCCTGTGGGCGTGCATGGATACGCCGCCGTCCTTGAAGGGGTCTTCGTACCAGAAGAAGTTGTACTCGTCGCAGGCGCGACCAAGCTTCAGGGCGTCGCCGAAGGTGTTGATGGCGCAGAACGGGTCGAGCATCAGGTCCATCTTGCCGCCGACACGCTTGCCGACTGCCTCCACCAGGGCAATATGATCCCTGATGTGCGCGGATTGCCAGCCGTGAATCTTGAAGGCAGGGTAGCCGGCTTCGAGGCAATACTCGGCGAAGTCCGCGTATGCTTCCGGGCTGTTCAGGCCGCCCGGCTCGGAGTCGCCGACATAGGTGCTCGCGTAACAGGGCAGCTTCTTCTGTGACCCGCCCAGCAGTTCGTACACCGGAGCGTCGTGGTACTTCCCCGCAAGGTCCCAGAGGGCGATGTCCACAACGCCCGTGCCAAGCCTGCCCTGCTGGCGCATAGCCTGCTTGAGGTCATTGTAAATGTCCTCGCGATGGAGAGCGTTGCGGCCCAGGAGTACGCGAGCAAATCCCCTGATCGCCGTATAGTCCATCGGGGAGCCACCCATGTACTCACCCGTGACTCCAACATCGGTGTGGATGCGGATGCCGTGGCTGCGCCGCATAATGACGCTGCCTGGCTTATAAGTTGGGATGCCGATTGTCGGTTCAGGCTCCACGTCTCGTAGTTCGGTCTCCCACTGAACGATCTCAATGGCGGTGATCGTCGGTTTGGATTTCATTGTCCCATGCCCTTTCTTGCCCTACTCATCGGGCTGTACAAGCACCTTGATTGCCTCACCGCGTTCCAGCCGTCCGAAAGCGTCCAGGACGCCTTCAAGCCCGACCACCTCGCTGGTGAGGGGCTGCACGTCCAGATCCCCGCGCTCGAACAGCCTGATGGCGATTTCGAACTCTTCACCGTAGCTGGAACTGCCCGTGACCATCAGCTCCTTGCGGATGATGGTGTACGAGTGGAAGCTGACGGGGAAGGTCGCGACGCCAAGGAGGGCGAGATTGCCGTGGTGCGGTAGAATCTCGACAGCCGTCTCAAGCGCAGGCGGTGCCGCCGAGCATTCGAAGGCGTAGTCCGGGCGCTCGATGTCGTTGCCGAAAATCTCGGTTGGATCGTCAGTAAGTGGGTCGATGGTGATGTCCGCGCCTAGCTCTTCGGCTTTGGCACGGCGCAGCTCGCTCGGCTCCAGTACGGTGATGTGGCTTGCGCCGCCGAGCCGCAGGTGCATCACGCAAAGCAGTCCTATCGGACCAGCACCGATAACGACCGCGCGCCTGCCCACCTTGAAGCCGGACCGCGTGACCCCGCGCAGCGCGACGGCTGTCGGCTCGACCCACGCGCCCTCCTGCAGGGAGACTTCATCCGGCAGCTTGCGAAGCTTGCGGGCAGGCAGGCTGACATACGCTGCCATCCCGCCGTCGCTGCCGATGCCTGCCGAGCCGCCGATGTCCGGTGAACTGCACATGTTGGGGTAGCCGTCTCGACACTCCGAGCACGCGCCGCACATGTTTCCCTTGGGATGCACGGCGGCACGATCACCGACTTGCCAGCCCTCGACACCGGGGCCCGCGGAAACGACCTCGCCTGCGAACTCGTGGCCTATCACCACGCCGTCCCCATACCTGCCGAACTGAATGGCGTGCAGATCGGTGCCGCATATGCCGGAGTAGTGTGTGCGGAAGAGCACCTCGCCTGCATCGGGTTCCGGCATCGGGCGTTCTTCTACTGCGTATCCGCCTTCCTGATTGAGTACAAGCGCGCGCATTTTCAACCCCCTTCCAAACCTTCCCCTTATGGGGGAAGGGACTCTATTCGGTCGGCTGTATAAGCACCTTGATAGCCCTACCCTGCTCGAGTCGCTCGATAGCTTCCAGGGCGCCTTCAAGCGGAACTACCTCGCTGGTGAGGGGAGCGATATCAAGCTGCTTCGCTGCCAGGATTTCGATTGCCCTGTCGATTTCGTCCACATTGGAGACGCTGGTCCTGATGGTGATCTCCTTCGTGATTGCGCGGTATGAGGGAAGCGGAATCATCTCCATGGGCACGCCGACGAGGGTGAGCGTACCGTGCGGCTTGATGATCTCAACCGCCGACGCGAGCGCGGGAGCTGCCGCCGAGCACTCGAACACATAGTCGGGGCGCGGCAGGCTGCTGCCGAATATCGTAGTGGGATCGTCGGCGAGCGGGTCGATAGTCAGGTCGGCGCCGATCTCTGCCGCCTTGTCGCGGCGCATGCCGTGAGGCTCAAGCACGGTGATGTGGCTTGCGCCCGCATGCCGGAGCAGCATAGTAACGAGCAGTCCTATGGGACCGGAGCCAACGACGACGGCTGTCCTGCCAACGGCGAAGCCCGACCTGTTGACGCTGCGCAGAGCAACGGCGATAGGCTCCGCCCACGCACCCTCGAGCATGGAAACTTCGTCAGGAAGCCGACGCAATTTGCCCGCCGGGATGCTGGCGAAAGCCGCCATGCCGCCGTCCCTGAGAATGCCCGGATTGATGCCGACGACAGGATCACTGCACAAGTTTCGCCAACCGTCGCGGCATTCGAGGCATGTTCCACAGGAATCGCCCTTGGGGTGTATGGCGGCGCGATCGCCAATCTGCCAGCCCTGAACTTCCGGACCGACTGCGACGACTTCACCTGAGAACTCGTGCCCGATCACGACATCCTCGCCGTATGTGCCGAGCTGAGGAGCGTGCAGGTCGGTGCCGCATACGCCGGAGTAATGCGTCCTGAACAGCACTTCGCCTCCGTCGGGTTCGGGCATCGGACGTTCTTCCACGACGTAACCATCCGGCTTTAGCACTAGAGCACGCATGCTGAACCTCCCGTAATGTGGTGCTTTTGGGGACTTCTATCTGCCTACGGCGGCATGTATTTCGCTCACGCTGTCCCTGAATTGCTGCATGAGTATTGCGGGCGGCGCGGGTGCGACATGCGTGTAGCCGACTCCCAGATCGAGCAGTTCCTGCGGGGTCAGTGGAAGCGCGGCATGTCCCATCGGGATCTGCAGTTTCGCATTACCGATTCCCTTGACCCGCTCGGCGATTTCATTCACCTTGTCGCGAAGCCGTGGGTCGGTGGGATCGGTAACGCCCAGCGTTTGCGAAAGGTCGGTGGGACCAATGGAAACGAGGTCAACGCCATCCAGAGCGGCGATTGCTTCCACATCATTGATGCCTTTGTCGTCCTCGGTCATGACGGACAAGACTATCTCTTCGTTGGACTGGCGCACATGGTCGTTCCAGGATACCGCGCCGAACCGTGCAGCCCTCGTTCCGCCCGCGCCTCCTCGATCACCCATCGGCGGATATCGCACGGCGTCCACGGCGCGCTTCGCTCCCTCCAGCCCGTCCACATGGGGAATGATGATGCCCTCCGCGCCCATGTCGAGTATGCGAAGGATCAGCTTGGCGTCGTTGTCAGGTACGCGGACCATTGATGTAACGCCCGCGAGGTCCGATGCGCGTATCATCTCTTCGATTGTGCGCAGGTCGAACCCCGTGTGTTCCATGTCGATGAACGCCGCGTCGAAGCCGGCGATGCCGATAATCTCCACAACCTGCGGGTCGGCGAGGCTGACATACTTGCCTAGCGCGAGCTTGCCCTCGCGCATGAGTTTCTTCACACGATTCTGGCGCATGAAATGCTCCTCTTATTGATTGGTTCAAGTATCCGTCTGATTTATGGCGGAAGTGTATGTGGCACGGCAGAAGCCGTCAAGCGCAGCGCGGGGCACTAATGCGTGGCGCAGATTGACATCAGGGGCTATCATTTAGGCAGTGAATTCACCGCCAAAGATTGGAGGCAGTGCCATGACCACACTCACACAGGAAAAGTGCGTTGCTTGCCGCAGGGACTCACCACGAGTCACCGATGCGGAGGTAGCCGAGCTGCATCCGCAGGTTGCTGACTGGGAGCTTACGAACACAGACGGTATTCCTCGCCTGCAGAGGTCTTACAGATTCCGGGACTTCGGCGGCGCGCTGAACTTTGCCACGCAGCTTGGCAGATCGGCGGATGACGAAGGCCACCACCCCCGCATCACCGTAGAGTGGGGCCGGGTAGGTGTGGACTGGTGGACGCACAAGATTCGCGGGCTGCACCGAAACGACTTCATCATGGCAGCAAAGACTGACGCTATGTACGCGGAAGTCTCCCCAGAGAGCGAGTAGCCCGCCGGTGTACGATGCGATAGTTGTCGGAGCCGGGCCGTGCGGCAATATGGCGGCGCTGGAACTGGCGCGTCGCGGCATGAGTGTGGCGGTGCTGGACTCGCGGACGAGGATCGGCGACAAGCTTTGCACGGGAATTATCGGCAGGGAGTGCGCCGAACTCTTCCCGCCTGCCGAAGGGCAGATTCACCGTGAAGCGCGCTCCGCGACCGTCGTATCCCCCCGGGGTAGGCGATATCGCTTCGAACGCGGCACGGCGCAGGCGCATATCGTCGATCGCGTAGCCTATGTCAACTCGGTTGCCGAAACAGCCCAGAACTCGGGGGCGGAGTACATACTGGATGCACGAGTATCTGACATTCGCATCGCTGACGCCCACGCTGAACTGGGCACGCGCACTGGCGACGCCTATCGCTGCCGAATGGTGATCGTGGCATCCGGCTTCGGTACACCGCTGCTAAGAATGGTGGGCTTGAATGGCGGTTCCGACAATGAATATCTCATCGGCTGCCAGGTGGAAGCGGAGGCTGCGGACCTGACAGAAACGGAAGTTTACCTCGGCAGCGAGACGGCACATCAGTCGTTCGCGTGGCTCGTGCCGCTTACGGGAACTCGGGCGCTCGTGGGAATGGCGCCGCGCCGCCGCGTTGACGGGCAGATGGATGAATTCGTAGGTCGCCTCCAATCCGAAGGCAGGATAAACGGCACTATCGGACGGCCTCAGACATGGGGAATACCGATCCGTCCTCTGTCTCCGAGCTACGCAGACAGGACGCTAGTCGCCGGGGACGCCGCCGGGCTGGTCAAGCCAACGACGGGTGGCGGCATTTACTACGCGTTCCTGTCCGGGCGCATCGCGGCAGAGGCTGCGCTGTCCGCAATCGAGTCTGGCAAGTATGCCGCGAACGATCTCCGTCGCTATGAACAGCAATGGAAGGCGATGTTCGGAAGGGAGCTCCGTATCGGGTACTACGCGCGCCTGCTGTACGAGTCGCTCAGCGACGAGCAGGTCGAGCGACTGATGGACGAGTTCCTGTCGGACGGAGAGATCGCGGACTACATCGGCGAGGACGTCGGGTTCGACTGGCACAGCAGGGCAATTATGAATGCGCTCCGCCATGCGAGCATCCGCCGCGTGCTGACTACACTGGGTCCTGCCGCCGCTCCATTTGTAGCGAGGCTGTTGCACGCCAGAGGCTGACTCGCGCAAACCGACCGGCATCAGCGACTATCGGCCGTCGAACATGTCCGCGAGTATCGCCATTCGCATCACAAGCGCGTTCTCGGACTGGCGATAGAATGCCAGCCTGTCATCCTCAACCTCTACGGCAAAGTCACCGCTGCGCTGCATGGGGTCCATGATGATGCAGTTCGGCTTCAGGGCTGCCATAAAGTCGCTGTCTATCCGCAGGTCGAACCCACCCCTGGAGCGCAAGAGACGCACATGCGCCAGAGTGCTGGGCGCGTTCAGGTAGATGGCATCCGCTGACCGCAGCGCCTCCTGGTCGCTCTCGATGGAGACGGCAACACCTCTCTGGCGGCAGTGGTTCAGCACATCCGGGTCAACGCCGCCGCTGACCGGAATCAGCGTCACGGCCATGTTATCGAAGAGCGCCAGGCCGCGCAGAAGGGCATTCACATTGCGGTGCTCCAGCCTGCCCACCACGGCGACCGTGGCGCCGTCCACGCCGCCCAGTTCCCGCTGCAGAGTGTACAGGTCGGCGAGAGCCTGCGTTGGGTGATCGTCCTCGCTTCCGCCGTTGATGACCGGCAGTGCATCGGCGAATTCCGCCTGCTCGACCACGCCCGGTGCGCTGCTGCGCAGAACGACGACGTCGATGCGCATGCTCGCAAGTATCCTGATGACATTATCGATGTGGCCGGCGTTCGACACGGGGAAGAACTGAGAGGCGTCCTCCGTCTGATAGACCTGACCGCCAAGCAGTCCCATAGCGCGCTCGAAGGAAGTTCGGGTCAGGAGGCTCGGCTCATAAAACAGGGAGTATAGCGCCAGTCCGCTCAAGCGGCCGTCAGCCCCTTTGCCGTTCCGGAGCGTTTCGCACAGTGGGAACAGTCGCGTCTCGACGAATCCCCTGTCGAACTGGCTGGTGGCTGTCAGGTGCGGGAAGTCTGGCATTTCAATCTCACTCGAAGTCTGCGTATAGGCGGCTGTAACGCCATAGAAAGTGTACAGCAAAGGCGGTCGTCAATGCCACGAATAAAGATTCTGTACAAGTACAAAACGGGTTGGGCAAGGGCCGAAAATGCATTTACATAGGAAGCGGCGCGGCTATAAAATATGAAGGTTGCTTCATACATTCGAATGCACCAGCGGTTTGCACCCACTGACGGAGATGCCTTGCTAAGAGCTCGCAATCGACGAGGCGAAAACAGGCAACAGTCCGCATCAGTTGATACGGGAGGCGAACCCGCATCCCAATCCCCTCAGAAGCGCAACCGCTGCGAAGACGGTGTTTTCTACGGTTGGTGGATCGTGCTGGCGGGCTCAATCAGCCAGGCATACACCTCCGGGACATTCTGGCAGGGCTTCGGCGCATTCTTTGACCCAATCATCGAGCAGTTCGGGTGGAGCCGCGCGCTTACGGCGGGGGCAATGTCGCTGCAGCGCACCGAGTCGGGCGCGATCTCCCCGTTCGTGGGCTGGTTCGTGGACAAGTTCGGTCCGCGAAACGTAATGCTCGCCGGCACATTCATGACCGCCGCCGGCTTCATACTGTTGAGCCGCATTCAGGAGTTGTGGCAATTCTACGCCGCATTCCTGCTCCTAACTCTGGGGCTGTCGTTCGGCACATTCCTCATCGTAACGACCGCTGTCGCAAACTGGTTCGTGGAGAGCAGGTCCAAGGCGCTGTCCTATACGATGGCAGGGTCGGGACTCGGCGGAATCCTGGTTCCGGTGGTCATCTGGATCATAGCCACGACGGACTGGCGCACGGGACTGGTGGTAGTCGGCATTGGCTGCCTGCTCGTGGGCGTGCCGGTGTCGTTCGTGATGCGGAGCCGCCCCGAAGACTACGGTATGCTGCCCGACGGCGCCGACCCAGACGAGGTTCGTGCGCAGGAACAGCAAGGCGGCCAGTCGCCGCGAAGAAGCGCGCTGTCCAGCGAAGTTACAATGACCACCCGTGAGGCCCTCAGGAACAGGGTGTTCTGGCAGCTGGCGCTCGCGATGGGCGTGTCGGGGATGGTCATGTCGGCGTCGATTCACCAGATACCGGCGATCGCGAGCTTCGGCATCAGCAGGAACATGGCAGGGTTTGCCATACTGGGCGTCTCGATTTTCAGCGTCGTCGGCAGGCTCGGCAGCGGATATTTCGGCGACCGCATTGACAAGCGTCATGTGATTGCGATTGCCCTGCTGTTCCAGTTTGTGGGCACAATAGTCTTCGCATTCACCAGCGAGTTATGGCACCTTGTCATATTCGTGATCACATGGGGCTTCGGGTTCGGCGCATCCATCCCGGTGCGCTTCGCGCTGATCGCGGACCTGTTCGGAAGGCGGCACTACGGCTCAATAATGGGCACGCTGATGACAACGAGCGCCGTGTTCGGTGTCATCGCGCCGGTGCTGGTTGGCTGGATATTCGACATCCGTGGGAACTACCGGGAGCCATTCCTGCTGATGGCGTTTACCATTCTCATAGCCATCCCCATGATCCTGACACTCGGCCAGGCCAGGGTGCGCCGGTAGGCACTTTCAGTGAGGAGCCATCCTCTGTCAGACAAACATGCGCGCGACATCCACCGTCCGCATGAACTCGACGCCGGGGAAGGTC
>CAZWDM010000006.1:0-15897 GCA_964632415.1 uncultured Dehalococcoidia bacterium
CTTGGGACGTCCCGGACCCCGGAGCTGCCGACGACGCCTGGACAAAGATCAACCCCGAACAGACGGGATTCTACCGCGTTCGCTATTCCAGCGCGGATCTCCAACGCCTGGTGGAGCCGATCAGATCGAAGACACTGACGCCAATAGACAGGCTCGGCATCCAAAACGACGCATTCGCTCTCAGCCGAGCAGGCATCATCCCGGCAACCGACTTCCTCACAATTGCCGAGGCATACCGGAGTGAAGACAACGCTCCCGTGTGCGCCGACCTGTCGTCAAACCTGGGTGGCCTCGACAACCTCCTTTGCGACGAGGCCTACTATGGCAACTTCAAGGCGTATTCGCGCAGCATTTTCCAGCAGGTAGCGTCTCAGGTTGGGTGGGATGCCAAGCCCAACGAGACCAATATGGATGCCCTGCTGCGAAGCACAGTTTTGAGCCATGTCGGAAGCAACGATGACGAAGATGCGCTGCGTGAAGCGGCTGCTCGATTCGCCGCCTATGCCGATGACCCCGCAAGCGTCAGTCCTGATATACGGGGCATCGTCTTCCGGCTAGCCGCCAAGAGCGGAGGGCGCTCAGAATATGACGCGATGTGGCAGCTTCGGGCAGACACACCGCTGCAGGAAGAGAAGGTCAGATTCCTGTATGGCCTGACTTCTTTCGAAGACAGGGCGTTGCTCGAAGAGACGCTTAACCGCTCGCTCGGCGACGAAGTTCGAGTTCACGACACCGTGAGCGTAATAACCCTGGTAGCGGGAAACACGATCGGTCGTGACTTGGCGTGGCAGTTCCTGAAGGACAACTGGGCCGAACTCGACAGGCGCTACGGGGAAGGCGGGTTCGCAATCATGCGACTCGTCGGAATCGCCTCTGCTTTCACCGCGCTTGAAATGCACGATGATGTGGAGCGCTTCTTCACCGACAACCCGGCACCCGGTGCGGCTCGCACCATCAGCCAGGCCCTTGAACGCATCCGCCTCAATGCCGCCTGGTTGGACCGCAACCGCGACGAACTGGCAGGCTGGTTCGTTGGCTGACCAATCGCACCTGTAAACGCAGAAACGCCGCCTCGTCTTGAAATACGAGGCGGCGTTCGCATTATCGATCAAAGGATGTGGCCGGACTAGCTATTCACAAACTCCCTGACCAAACGCGCGAACTCCCCCGCCTGCTCCAGCATCATCATGTGCCCGGCTCCCGCCATCGTATGCACTGACGCGCCGGAGATTCGGCCCGCGAACTCGTTGCCGTAAGACGGAGGCACGATCTTGTCCTGCTCCCCTACGACAACAAGCGTCGGCGCCTTGATTCGTCCCATCCGCTTCTTCAAGCCCTTGTCAGGTATCGGCCACAGGAACTTGCCCACTGTCGCAAGCGATCGTACGCGCTCGATAATCTGGGTGCCTCTTTCCAGATCGTCTTCCGGTTCAGGCATCAGAGATTTCGCCGCGTCAGAGTTTTCATCGGCAAACAGGACGCCGCGAAGCTCATCAACTGGTGTAGCGAAGTAGTCCACACCTGGCTCCTCATCCAGCCATAGTCCTGCAGGCGCAGCCAGGACCAGTTTACCCACGCTGCCGGGTCGAAGCGCCGCCATCTCGGCAGCGATCATTCCTCCCAGGAAGTGGCCAACGACATTCGGCGCGTCCAGTCCAAGAGCTTCCAGAAGATCGAAGTGGTACAGGATCAGATCGAGCAGTTCGTCCAGGTCGTCGGGTCCAGGGGCGCTGTCAATGAAGCTCGGCTGGATGGGCGCGTAAACCGTGAAATCTTCGGCGAGCACGTCCATGAAAGGATGCCAGCCTCGATATCCGAATGCGCCATGCAGGTAAACCAGCGGCTCTCCGCTGCCTTTGCTGGCGACTTCAATCTCCGCACCGTTTACCACAATGACCTGTCCGTTCCGCTGTGCGACCATCTGCCTGAACCTCTCCATTCGTTATTCGTAACAAGGCGGCGTCAGCACTAGACTAACGCCGCCTCCTGACGGCTGATTTCTGAAGGCTGAAGGCTAATCTCCGGCTGACGCCATCCCGGCGACCTCGGGCTCCTCGATCGGCTGCGGCCACCAGTGATCCTCGTATTCGTCCCACATACCCTGCAGTTCAGGATACACCTCAGTGGCAAACATCTCGGTGTTTTTCATCGTGAGGTCCTTGGGCATGCTGCCGATCTGCAGCAGAACCATCAGGTGCCCCACGCGCAGACCCTCAACCGCGCCGCGCAGATTCTCGATGACCGTCTTCGGGCTTCCTGCTATCACATATCCCTGCTCAACGAAGTCGTCCCAGGTCATCGCCTGCCGCGTCTGGTTGGCTGCGGCGCCCAGCTGGGCTACCGCGCCGGCCTTCAACGTTCTGATAGTCCGATAGCCCGGCGCGTCTGCGAAGCCTTCAAAAACATGCAGGCATTTCTTGTAGAAATACTCTACATGCTCGGCGTAAAGCTCCTTCGCCTTCTCATCCGTCTCCGCCACGCACACGAGCTGCAGGAAGCCGGCGCGATAAGGATTGTCATCAGTGCCAAGCCGCTCCATCTCTTTCCAGTAGCCGTCCATCACCTGGATTCCGCGCTTATAGCCTGAGTAGCTCAGGTAGCAATAGACGTAGTTCATGCGGCTCGTCCACTCCCAGGTCTCTACGCTGCCGCCACCGGGAATCCAGACCGGAGGGTGAGGCTTCTGCAAGGGACGAGGCCAGATGTTTGCATAGCGCACTTGGTTGTACTTGCCATTGAAGGCGAACATATCAGGCTCAGTCCACGCCTTCATAACAAGGTCGTGGGCTTCATAGTACTTCTCGCGCAGAATTGCCGGATTGACGCCATAGGCAAAGTTGGTATCCATAGAAGTCCCAACAGGAAATCCGGCTACGAGCCGACCGCCGCTAATGCAGTCGAGCATCGCAAATTCCTCAGCAACGCGCAGAGGGGGATTGTACAGTGCCAGGCTGTTGCCCAGCACGATGATCGCTGCATCCTTCGTGCGCCGGGTCAGTGTTGCAGCGGTAATGTTCGGACTGGGCATAATGCCATAGGCATTATTGTGATGCTCGTTCACGCATATACCGTCGAACCCGACCTCATCGGCGAACTCCAGCTCGTCAAGGTATTCATTGTAGAGCTGATGCGCCTTCTGCGCCTCGAACAAGTGGCTGGGCACATCCACCCAGACACTGCGGTACTTGTCCTCGAAGTCATCCGGCAGGAACCGATACGGCATCAGGTGGAACCAGCTAATTTTCATTTAATACCTCTCTATTCCATCTAATTCGGCAGGGAGACAAACGAAGCGTCCTAATCATCTTCGAGGGTGCTGGTGTCGCCCTCAGGCAGACCAAGTTCGCGCGCTTTCAGTAGCCGGCGCATGATCTTCCCGCTGCGCGTCTTTGGCAGTGTGGGCACGAAGTCCAGCTCGCGGGGTGCGACCGCAGCAGCCAGTTTTTGACGGCTGAAGCGCATAATTTCCCGCCTTAATTCCGTCGATTCCTCGTACCCGTCCTTCAGTGACACGAACGCCTTCACAACTTCCATCGCAATGGGGTCCGGCTTACCGATAACGCCTGCCTCGGCGACGGCGGGATGCTCGATCAATGCGCTCTCGACCTCGAATGGGCCTACGAGGTGACCGGCGGTGTTGATGACATCGTCGGCGCGCCCAACGAACCAGAAGTATCCGTCCTCATCGACCCGCGCGGTATCGCCGGTGATGTACCAGCCCTTGCGGAAGCGCGAGTTGTACATCTCGGCGTTGTTCCAATATGCGTGGAACATCGAGGGCCAGTTCGGGCGCACGACCAGGTTACCGTCTTCTCCAACCGGCACTTCGTTGTATTCGTCGTCAACAATGCCTAGTTCCACGCCGGGGATGGGCCTGCCCATTGACCCGGGATTGATGTCCTGAGAGGCGTAGTTCGCACAGAGAATCGCGCCGGTCTCAGTCTGCCACCAGTTGTCGTGGAACGGCATTCCGAAGACATCGTTGCCCCATACCACTGCCTCCGGGTTCAGCGGCTCGCCTACGCTCGCCATGAAGCGCAGCGAAGACATGTCATACCGCTTGGGAACATCATCGCCCGCCTTCATAAGCATTCGAATGGCCGTCGGGGCTGTATAGAACACAGTCACATTGTAGTCTTGAATGAGCTGGTACCACTTACTTGCCCTGAAGCCCCCTTCATAGATGAGCTGAGTTACGCCGTTCGTCCAGGGCGCCAGCATGCCATAGGACGTTCCGGTGACCCAGCCGGGGTCAGCGGTGCAGAAGTAGATGTCGTTCTCATGCAGGTCGAGTGCCCACTTGCCGGTCGCATACTGCTGCACGACCGCCTGGTGGCGGTGGACAGCGCCTTTGGGCTTGCCGGTGGTGCCCGATGTGTAGTGCATTATGGAGTAGTCGTACTGCCCGGTAACAACGGTCTCGAAGTTCGCGGTTGCCTTCGCCATTTCCTCTTCGTAACTCAGGTCGCCCGACATCAGCGGCTGAGGGTCTCGATTGTTCTTGTTGACGATCAACATGTGCTGAAGCTCGAAAAGCTCCGGTATGATGGGGGTTATCTTGCGGCGCAGGTCGGGCTGCGTCACCAGTACCTTTGCCTCACTGTCCTGCATCCTGTCCTTGACCGGATCGGGTCCGAACGCAGAGAAAAGCGGACCGGCAATTGCGCCGACCTTGAGGATGCCAAAGAACGCGAAGTACAGCTCCGGAAGCCTTTCCATGTAGATGAAGACTCGGTCGCCCTTCTCTATACCAAGGCTCTGTAGCACGTTGGCGAACTTGTTGGACTGCTCCTTCATCTGACCGAAGGTATAGGTCTCCTTCTCGCCGTCCTTACCCTCCCAGATCATTGCGATTTTGTCGCGGTTGCGTCCGTTCGCGTGCCGGTCGATTGCCTCGTGTGCCTTGTTCAGCCCGCCACCGGGCAGCCAGTCAAGTTCGTCATACATCTGCTGCCAGTCGAAGTTGCCGCGCGCCTTGTCGTAATCGAGGTTCGGCTTCGTCTCCATGTCCTCAATGGCAGGCTTGCTTATGATTGGAAATGAAGAGGTGGTCATCGTGTTGCCTCCGTGGGGTGATGATTCTCCAGTCGCGAACGTCTTAAACGAACGCCAACCTCGCCGCTTCCGTTGGATGGCCGTGGCGAGCGACACAGCGCCGCAACCGGTACAGTTTTCGTTGCGGCGTATTATACACGAAGGAGCCTCAAGTTAAAGCAGGAGCTTCTGGAGTCCAATCACATTCGAACGTCTCCAAGCCTAGTCTGCGACGTCCTCATCCACCATCTTTCGCAGCTCCTCCTTCGCCCGCCGGATCTCCTGAATCTTCTCCTCTATCCTGTTGAAGAGTGGCTGCCTTGCCTTGATGCCCTCCGCAATGAGAAACGCCGCAGACTCTGAGCGGCTACTCATAATACCGGCCTCGACTAGTTCGTCGAGTCGATCGAGACTTGCCTTATCGACGCGAACCATTACTACGTTGTCCCTGCTGCCCTTCATCCCCTTGATGGTGTCGCGGATGTTCTCGCCCAGGTTCTCCGCAGCGTCCACCCCCTTCACAATCGCCACGCGTACAGTCTTATTCACCTCATCCACTATCTCGTCGACATTATCCGACAACTTTCGCTTCTCTTCACCATCGTTTCGGTTGTTCTGCTCTTCGGTCATCAATTGCCTCCACGCAAGTTTATTGAGTAATTGCATTACAAGTAATCATAGAGTATTGTAACACGCTAGTCCAGTACTCCCTGCGTATCTGAGCTGATTTGACTCAATCCCGTACAGTCACCTATGTTTACCTGCAGGCGCGCGGCATGTCGTCCGACATGTTCACGACACGTACCGGAAAGGACTGCATGCAGAAGGACGAGCCACAGGATCGTACCTCTCGGCCCCCACCTCCGGGCGCTTCTGCCCCTCGTACAGTGCCGCGCCGGCACACTTCGCCCCGTCCCAGCAGGCGTCGCTCGGCCCTCGGGCGCCGTGACCTGACCAAGGGAAGCGTCAGAAACCATGTCTGGTACCTTGGTTGGCCCCAGGTGGCAGAGGGATTTCTCGGTGTTGTCGATCAGGTGGCCGACCTCGTTTGGGCAGGACGCCTCGGCTTTCACGCGATTGCCGGCCTGGGCGCTTCGCAGGCATACCTTAGCACAATAATGATGGCGCGCATGGGGCTGGATTCCAGCATGCGCGCCATGATCGCCCGCGCAGTGGGTGCTCGCCGCACTGCTTACGCTAATCACGTGCTCGCGCAGTCTTTCACGCTCACATCCGTACTTGCGCTGGTGATGATTGCGGCGGGCATATTTCTGGCAGAACCGCTGCTTCGCATCATAGGCATGAGCGATGCCGCGGTGGAACAGGGTACCGGCTATATGCAGGTGCAGCTCGTCGCGATGGCTTGCCTGAGCTACCACAGGCTATTCGGGGGGGCGTTGCAGGCGTCGGGCGACAGCATCACGCCGTTGAAGGCAGCGCTGGTTTCACGCGTGCTGCATATCGTGCTCAGTCCCATCCTGATCTTCGGATGGCTGGGGCTACCGGCGATGGGGCTGACCGGGGCGGCGCTGGCGAGGCTAATAGCCGAGGTCTTCGGCGGGGGCATGACGTATTGGGCGCTGAGGTCGGGCAGGGCGAGCGTGAGCCTGCGCTTCCGCGATTTCCGGGTGGACTTTCCGCTAATATGGAGCCTGCTCAGGCAGGGCGCTCCCGCATCGGTTACGAATATGCAGCGAGGGGTCTCCCAGCTTGTGGTCGTCGGGGTGGCGGCACAGTTCGGTGATGTGGCACTTGCAGCATTCGCGCTCGCTCGCCGTGCCGAGAATATAGTCAACCAGAGTTCCCGCGGAATGGGGCGAGCGGCAGGTGCGCTGGCAGGGCAGAATCTTGGGGCCGGCATTGTGCCACGGGCACGGAGCGCAGTCCGCTGGGGCATGATAATTGGATTATGCTTGGCCGCGCCTTTCCTCGTGTTGCTTATCGCATTCCCCGAACCTGTTTCTGCGTTCTTCAACTCAGATGCAGAGTTCATATCCATCGCCTCCACCTGGCTGGTCATTGCCACCATAGGGTACATATTCATGTGCCCGGTGCAGATTTTCACGCAGGCGTTTAATACTTCCGGGTCCACATTCGCGCCGATGGTGATCACCGTGGTGACGATGTGGGCGTTCGAGATTCCGCTGACATTCATTCTGGCGAACTTCAGCCCGCTCGGGCACCTGGGCATACCAGCGGCAATCGTGGGCGGCATGGCGCTCAGGCTCGTTGCCTTCACCTGGTACTACTTCAGGGGCAACTGGCTGCGCACTGGACTCACCTGATATCCCTTCGACGGGAGTGATTGCATGTATGCCATACACTGTGTGTGCTATCCTCAATACCGAGAGACTTTGTACCTCGGAAGCTTTAATTTGGCTAGCAGCGGTAAGTATGGATGAGCGCACCACACTAGAAGAGACGGCTTCTCAGCCGGAAAACCCCGATGTCTCCTCACCACGCCTATTGTGGTATCGGGACTGGATACTGTTTCTAACGATACCGACCGTGTTCGTCGCGGACCAGCTAACGAAGTTCGCCATCAAGGGAACGCTACGGCTGGGCGAGTCATGGCCGTCGGAAGGGCTGATCCGCATTACGCACGGCTCGAACACAGGAACCGCGTTCGGGCTGCTACCGAACCAGACTGTCTTTCTTATCTTCGCGTCCATCATAGCAATTGGATTCCTTGCATATTTCTACCGGGCATACGCGCTTCCGAGCCCGCTGCTGCGCCTTGCCATCGGGTTACAACTTGGGGGCGCGCTCGGCAATCTGTTCGACCGCGTGGCGTTCGGGGCGGTCACGGACTTCATCGATGTAGGCTGGTGGCCGATCTTCAATATCGCCGACTCATCGATCTGCGTGGGTATGGCGACTCTGATAATTGTGATGCTTTTGTTTGACCGCAGGCGGCCCGACAATGATCCTAAGGACGACGCCTCGCGAGGACAGACCGGTGGGTGAGGTGGAGCGCACGATCACCTTAGAGGTCGATAGCGACGGGCAGCGGTTCGACAGGTTCCTGGACAGCCATTGCGACGACTTCTCCCGCTCGCGGATACAGGCGCTCATATCAGACGGTAGCGCGACGCTCGACGGCAGGGCGGCGAAGCCTTCCGCCAAGGTCAGGCGTGGGCAGACGATTGTTGTTAAGGTGCCGGAGGCAAGAGCCAGTACGCTCGAACCTCAGAACATACCCATTTCAATCGTTTACGAGGACAGCGAGTTGCTCGTGGTGGACAAGCCGGCGGGTATGACCGTTCATCCCGCGCCGGGTCACCCGGACGGCACGCTCGTGAACGCGGTGTTGGCGCACTGCCCGGACTTGCAGGGCATCGGCGGGACTGTGCGGCCGGGGATCGTACACCGGCTGGACAAGGACACCTCCGGGCTCCTTGTCGTCGCGAAGAACGACCGCGCTCACCGATCGCTGAGCGAGCAGTTGAAGGCGCGTACGATGACGAAGGTTTACATCGCCCTGACGCACGGGAGCGTCGCGCCGGCGGAGGCGATCATAGACGCTCCGATTGGCCGCTCGAACGCGAACCGACAGCGAATGGCGGTCGTGGAGCGCGGGCGGGACGCGGTTACGCGCTACCGTGTGCTGCGCCACTACCCGGCTCACAGCCTTATGGAGGTCCGCCCGACGACGGGGCGCACGCACCAGATTCGCGTTCACTTCGCGTCGCTGGGGTTCCCGCTGGTGGGGGACGGCACATACGGCAGGGCTGAGGGCAGGCTGGACCGTCACTTCCTGCACGCGGCGACGCTGGGGTTCGAGCATCCGGCGGACGGCGAATACAGGGAGTTCACATCGGCGCTGCCGGGGGAACTCGATGCGTTCCTGGAATCCGTCAAGGATTGAGCGACCGTAGTGGATTTGTAGTGAAAATGGAAGAGGCGACCGAAATGGTCGCCTCTGTGGTTTGGTCAGGGTTGGTGGAGACGGGGGAGGGTCGAACTCCCCGTCCAGAAGACTCTCCGACAAGGATGTACTACAGGCTTAGTCGGTAATTGAGTCTTGCTCTGTGAAGCACTTACCGACGGGTAACTTCGCAGGGCGCAGCCGATGAGTTAAGCCATTCGATATCGGCGTCTGTCAGGCTTTCCTCCGATAATATGGCACCCAATCACCCCCCTCGGAGGGAAGAGATGGTGGATGTAGCCGCGGTTAGGCGGCTAGGGCAAACTCTGTATCGTTGCCTGTTACTTTTTTGCCACTTTTAACGCGGTGCGTGGCGCCTCGGCCTGCAATCCTGTAGAGACGGTCCCCTGTCGAACCCGCGCGTCCCCACTTGCTGACGTCATGATATCACATATTTATGCGCCAGGTTAGGGGGAGAACATTAGCCTTGGAATGGGCCTGGAACGGATTCTCTTGATGCAGACCTCACTCCCATCCAAGCCTTCCCCTATCAAAGAAGAAAGAGGCTGTTTGTGGTACGAAGGGGATATGATATGAACGAGAGAGGGGCAACCTGACGGCTGCCCCTATGGATTGTCGCTGGTCGGAGCTGGCTGCTACTTCAGGGCAGCTACCATTCCGGCCTGTCTGGCGATGCGCTCGTCGTGGTCGAGTGCGAAGCGCTTGATGCCGTTGTAGATGGAGTCGGTGTCGAGGTGCGCCTCAGCGATGACGTCCGCCTCGGTGCCGCCTGTGAGCCACTGATTGTCCCAGTCGGAGACCAGTGAGTATTCGTCGGTGAGCGGTCCGGCGTTCTGCACGGGCCACATCCGACGAGTACCAGTTGTTACGACCGCCATGTCATAGATCGCTTCCGGCGGGAAGACGGAGTCCTGGTAGGCCTGCGGCTGACGTCGGAACAGCTCCTCGCTGATTGCGGCGACGACCTTCACGTTTACGCCATCCTCTTCCAATTGGGGAAGCGACCTCACGAGGTTGACCGTTGACGACGATCCCTGCACCACTACATATCCTTGTTTGGGCTTGTCCGGGTCGAAGTCGCGGATTACATAGAAGCCCTTGGCGGCGGCCTTCAGGTCCGTGTCGGCAAATGTGCTGCGGTCCGCGACCGGGAAGTCCGGCCGTGCCACCTCAAGGACGATTACGCCAACCTTTGGATCCCGCGCGGCAATCTCCGCCGCGGCGAAGTAGCCTGGCGCGACATCGTTATAGTCCCAGAAGCTCAGGGTGATCACCTGTCCCCTGGGGAACAACTTCCACACCTGCGGCGCGAAGATGCCGAAGTGCGTTCTCGCGTCAGCAGCGGTCTCGGGCCCGGAGTGGCCGGCCAGAATGTTGAGGACGCCAACCCTGAACGGGCTATCCTGGTTCTGCTGGCTCCACACACGAGCGGGCAGATACATCAGTGGTGTAAATGCTCCATAGGTGCCGCTGATCGCCCAGACACCCACGTGGCTTTCCGGGTCGAGTGAAGCCGACTGACTGACGAAGCCAACTGCGGTAGAGACATTCCCGGCCTCCTGAATCGCAGCCTTCAGGCGCGTGCCGGTCGGATTCTTCACGGGGTCGTAGTGCCCCCAGATCCCGCCGTGCTCCACGTTGATGGATTCGGCGAGGTCGGCCGCCACGATGACGAGCTTGTTGTCCGTCACATAGTTCATGTACTTGGCGATCTCAGAGATTGCCCGCCGGGTGCCACGCACATTGCCCGGCTCCTCGAACAGCTTGATGGACACATCCTTTGTTTCGCCATTGACCTTGTTCTCAACGCTAACCGACTGCGCCTCGACGGGCAGATTGGCGACCTTAAGGCGTTCGTCAAGGAACGGATCGACATTGCGGTCTATGCGAAGCGGCATGTCGTCATCGATGCTATCGCCAATCTCTACGAGGCGGTCTGCCAGCCAGTCTCCAAGGCCGTTCTGGTCGAGAACAGACATTGCAACATCGATATTGCGCTTGAACTCAAGAAGCCGTTCGCGCATATCGGTTGCGGCGTTTCCTGTCCTGATTCCACCAAATTCAACGCCGAAGTGACTCTCAAAGGTGGATGCCAGCGCAGAGAAGTAGTCGCCATTGAATGGGAAGGCGTAGGGGTGGCTGGCGAAGCTTACGATCTGGTCTCCGAATCCGGGGATATTGCCGTTCGCAGCTCCGGGCCACCAGCCCTTGACGGTATTGCCCACGACAATCATCGGGCGGTCGTCGGAAGGATCCCAGTCCTCCATAGCCTTGAGCACGCTCATCACCTGGTCGTAGTCATTGCCGTCGTCGATGGTAAATACGTTCCATCCATAGGCGGCCCACTGGTCTTCGATGCGATAGCCGTCGTACTGCGGCTGGATGACGCCGCCGATCAACTCATCGTCGATTCCGGCGTTGTTGTATGAAAGAAGGATGCGGAGGCGCTTGCCGACCTGCTGGGCTACGGCCTGCGTCTTCATCTCCTGCGAGTGGCCGGATGTCATGGCGAACTCACCTTCGATTGCCATGATCTTCAGGCTCTCGGGCGCGCCCATCATGTCCCAGAACGCCGCCTTGCCCGCGGCGGTCGCGATGCCTATACCGGAGGGACCGCCGTTGACGTCGTTGGTCATATCGGTCGTCTCGGAGTGCCCTGCAAGGGAACGGATACCGCGAATCTTTGCCTGAGCCATCTCGGGAGCGTCGGTGAGGTCGAAGTCCTCTAGCAAGGTGGCAAGCGCACCCGCCCCGCGCCTGAATCCGAGGCAGTCGATGCTGAGCATGCCCTGGTTATGATCCACGGAGTATCGCGGGTCGCCGGTCTTCGCGTACTTGCGAGCGAGCGCCTCGCCCATGATCATCCAGAGGGCATAGGTTACGGGAGCGTTGTGGCCGCCGGCGAGCATGAACCTGTCGGCGTAGGGATGCTTGGGGCGCCGGTAGTCGTAGCGCAGGCCGCCATTCTCGGGGCCGGCGAGGTGGGTCATGACGGTGTAAGGGGTGTATGCCAGGGGTCCGCCGAAGTGCCCGGTCTGAGAGTAGTTTCCCATCAGCACAAGTGTCATTGCAGTAAGAAAGCCGACCTCTTCAAATCGGCTCTTGTCGTACTCGGGCAGTTCAACGGGCGTACTCGCCCTGCTACTGGAGAGGGCGACGCGATCAACCGTCATTATCGAGCCATTAGCGTTTGCCATTATTAGGTGCTCCCTGTTCCGTATTTGTGATTTCAATATTCGTGCGCTGCATGTCTGAACAGATTCCAAAACCTTAATTCTGAAAGCGTCAGACACGCCAAAATGCCGCGCGAAGCAACACAATCATAGCAAATCCAAGTGTTATGTTGCTACCACGGCAGCGTATGACTTTGCGATGACCAGAGCCGTCTCAGTTCTGAAACTATACGCTGTCGTTGCTCAGACGGTCACTGCGAAGGGTGACCGGGGGACCGGAGACCCCGACGGCTACGCAGGTTCGAACATCGGCAGTGAGACTTCACCCTCGCCCTGGTCTTCCCAGCGGACCTTGACGCGCATGCCGCAGTAGACATCCTCCACAGGATTGTCCACGCCAACAATGTTGGTCATAATTCTGAAGCCCTCGTCGAGGTCAACATACGCAACGGCATAAGGGCCGAGGTCGGCGAATGCCGGGTGGCGGCTCTGCATAACGACGCTGAAGGTGTACACCTCGCCTTCGCCCTTCGAGGTGCGCCAACTCAGACCGTCCCCACCGCAGTTCAGGCAGTACTTGCGCGGATAGAACACGACCTCCCCGCTGTCGTCGCAGACCTGATATACGAGCTCGTGTCTCTTGGTCGCCTCCCAGAACGGCTCTGTGTCCGGCTCGGGGAATCTCGGCTGTGGTCGCTGTCCTGGCATTGTTAATTCTCCTATATCAACGGTGAGAAGTCAGATAGAGACGCGAAGCCGTTAGTCGGCGGCGAGTATGGTTACGCCGGTGGCGTGGCGGGATCCCAGGGAGCCGCCGTTGCCCACCGCGACCGCCAGCTTGGGGTCGGCCACCTGCGCGGTGGACTCGCCGCGGAGCTGCCGTGCTGCCTCAAGCAGCAGGAAGATCCCGCGCTCTCCGGGATGGTTGGACGACAGGCCGCCGCCGTCGGTGTTCATAGCGGGTCCGCGTGGGTCGTCAAATCCGAGATGGCGCTGGCTAACATAGTCTCCGCCCTCGCCCTTCTTGCAGAAGCCGAGGTCTTCAATCATCAGCATAACCGTGATGCTGAATGAGTCGTAAGCCATAAGGACGTCGATCTCGTCGGGCGTGACGCCTGCGTCGGCGAAGGCGATGGGGCCTGACTGCGCGCCCGCGCTCACGGTGATGTCGCCGCCGTTTTCGCGGTACTTGGTTGCTTCGCCGGTGCCGATGATCCACGCTGGCTTCTTGGCGCAGTTGGCTGCGACCTCGGGAGAGGCGATAATAACCGCGCCGCCGCCGTCGGAGATCATACAGCACTCCAGCAGGTGAAGGGGGTGTGCTATTACGCGCGAATCGACCACGTCCTGAACGGTTATCTCGTTGACGCCTACAAACTCGAGGTCGGTCATTGCCTTGACCGCTTCAGGATTGCGCATGGCGTGACGGCGCGTTACGACGGAGATTTCGGCGAACTGCTCATCGGTGGTGCCGTACTGGTGCATGTGGCGGCGCTTGACCATGCCGTAGTTGGCGATGAGCGTCTGGCCCCAGGAGTCTTCCATATTGCCGGCGGGCGTCGCCGGACCCATGCTCGTCCCGCCTGCGGTGCCGATGTTGCGCCTGTCAGAGTGTGCGGTCGAGCCATAGGTAAGGAGCGCGACTTCGCACTTTCCTGCGGCGATCATCTTCGCGGCGTGGTTTGCGTGGAACTCGTAGGATGTGCCGCCGACAGCCGTATTGTCGATGACCTTCGGCTTCAGGCCGAGGTACTCGGATATGCCCAAGCCGCCGATACCCTGGTGGGAGCCGGTGTCA
This sequence comes from uncultured Dehalococcoidia bacterium, assembly GCA_964632415.1. Classification (GTDB taxonomy): domain Bacteria; phylum Chloroflexota; class Dehalococcoidia; order Lucifugimonadales; family JADFKI01; genus Bin90. The sequence continues at coordinate 13,895 of CAZWDM010000006.1, forward strand.
TAGACGGCATCGATGTCCTTGGCGGACAGGCCGGCGTCCTCGAGCGCCTTGATCGCCGAGGCGGCCTTGATCTGCAGTGCGCTGGTACCGGGTCCGACCACCCTTGACGGGTATTCGTGAATACCGACAATTGCGGCTTCTCTACGCTGAGGCATTTCCGTCCCTCCGATCTGTCGATTCCTGATCTTCTGTGATTCTTGCAGTCCACGACTATGGGGTGTGGTGTTCAACCTGTACACACCACTGCCTACTAAAAACTTGAACGAAGCAAGTTCGTCTGATAGCGTGGATTACGTCGTTGCTACACTATCGAGAACGGCGAAAAGGTAGCACACGAGGGCTATACAGTCAACGGAGCTCCCACTCAGCGGAATTGCGAAACTGGGCCGCTTTGAGGGCAGTATGAGGGTATTTGCACGTTCATCCCCTACAGGCTCTTACCTTCTCGCCGAGGTGGAAGAAACGGGCGAATGTTTCACTCACATAGCTCAGGAGACGCACCTGTGGGAAAAACTTGCATTAGCGAAAGTAGTCATTGAATGAAGATAGGACTTCTCACAGACACACACCTGCCTAACTTGATCAGAGACCTCGACGAGATGGGGCCCGAGCCCGCGGAGTTCTTTTCATCGATGGACCTGATTCTGCACGGCGGGGACCTGATCTACACACGGGTGCTGGACTGGCTGGAGCAGTTCGCTCCCGTCATATGCGCCAATGGCAACAACGACCCATACGACGATCATCGCTCCGAAGAAGTGCAGGTCATAGAGGTTGAAGGCTGGCGAGTCGGCATGGTGCACGACCTGGGCAGCGAACACCTCCCCATGAAGACGCTACGGAAGATATTCCCCTCGCCGGTTGACATCATGATTGGCGGACACACGCATCAGGAAGTGCTGTACGAACGTGAGGGCGTGGTCATTATGAACACCGGCAGCATCACGTTCCCCCGCCATAAGGAACTGAGGTTCGGTGGAGTTGGACTGCTGGAACTTAAGCCCGACAAGCTGCACGCGGAGATCATCCCAATCGGAGAGACACCGGGGCGCCCCAATCCTTGCGAGGCGTTGTCGCTGGATGTGAAGCGTTTAGGTTGAGCCTGGAGACCGGGTAACCCAAACAAGGGGCGGCTATCCCGGTAGGAATAGCCGCCCCTTGTCATTGATGATTCACTTCGACTTGAGCAGATTAGCCCGCCGCCTCGTTGGCAGCAGCAAGGGCCGCATCGTAGTTGGGATGCTGCGCTATCTGCGGTACATATTCCACGTGCCGGACGACATTGTCCCTGTCAACCACGAAGATCGCGCGGGCCAGCAGGCCGTTCTCCTTCACATGCACGCCGTAGCTGTCGCCGAACTCGCGGGACTTGAAGTCGGATGCGGTTACGACATTGTCCACGTCATTTGCGCCGCACCAGCGCGCCTGCGCGAAAGGCAGGTCCATGCTGATTGTGAGCACGACGATGTCGTCAGACATAGACTTGGCATAGTCACTGAACTGCTTCGTCTCGTCGCTGCACACGCCGGTGTCAAGCGAGGGCACGGAGGCGATGATCTTCACCTTGCCGGCGTAGTCGTCTAGTGTAACCCGGCTCAGGCCAGCTCCTGACACGGTGAAGTTGGGCGCCTGCTGTCCGACGCTAACCTCGGGGCCAAGAAGTGTTAGCTGATTGTCGCCTGCGGCGAAAACTCCTGTTCGTTCTTCCATTCGATCCTCTCCTTGTACCTCGGATGATTGTTAATTTCACGCAGACAAGTCTAATTCATTGAGGTGCGAGTGGCAACACGAACGGAAAACACTGTGGAGTGTAGCGATGTTTCGGTCAAAGCCAAATTTTCGTAATATATTCTGCCGGAAGCCAAGGGAGATTTTGCGGTCCGGCGAGTGCAAGGAGGCGGCATTGGATACGGCATCGGTGCAGTTAATCAGCACTCTGGTTATCATTCTGGGCCTGTTGTCTGCTAAGTTCGCCCTTATGTGGCAAATGAATTCACAGAGCG
>CAZWDM010000006.1:15997-34036 GCA_964632415.1 uncultured Dehalococcoidia bacterium
CTGGGCCTGTTGTCTGCTAAGTTCGCCCTTATGTGGCAAATGAATTCACAGAGCGACGGGTTGGACGAGAAGATTGACGCGCAAAGAGAAGACATGGACGCGCAGGGCAAGGAGATTGAGGCGTAGATAAACACGCAGGGCAAAGACCTGCGAGCGGAAATTATATCGCAGGGACGAAGGGTGTCCGACGCGGAACTTGAGAATGCGGGGCTGAACGGCGTCAACAGCGCGCTGACTAGATTCGCGCACACGCACGAAAGCCAGGCGGGCGACGACTAGTCCGGCGTCTTGCCGGTTTTCTCCTCGTAAAGCTTCCAGGTGTTGTCGTTGAACGGGTAGTACTTGCCGGGCGAGCATCTTTCGATCTCCAGTTGCGCCTTCACGACCTCCTCCACCGCTTCCCGCTGATGCGCAATCTCGATGACCTCATCCACGATGCTCTGCGGCACTACCACCACACCGTCGTCGTCGCCCACGATGGCGTCGCCAGGGCGCACCAGCACGCCGCCGCACTGGATGGCGTCGTTCACCTGCCAAGGCCAGAACTCAGCGGGACCCTGCTTCGCCGTCAGGCTTGCCGAATACACGGGGAAGCCGTACTCCTTGAGCGAGACGCTATCGCGGACGCCGCCGTCAGTCACGAGTCCGCCGGCTCCCAGCTGCATCATTCGCAGGAACTTGATGTCGCCGCCAACGGAGCTGAACTTCCAGCCCATTGCGTCAATGACGAGCACCTCGCCTGGGCCGCACAATTCGATGGCTACATACTCGGCGGAGTCTGCGCCCTTTGGCTTGTCGGCGGCGAGATCCGGGCGATGCGGCACGAATCGCAGAGTTACCGCCCTGCCCGCCATTTGCTGCCCCTGCTGCAGGGGCAATGCGCCCTCGATGAAGCTCATCGGCCAGCCCTTCACCCACTGGGCATCGATGAGGGTCTGCGTAGGGATGGAACGCAGGACTTCCAGCGTATCGTCTGATATATGCGGCATTGGTAACCTCGCGTGAATTGGAATGTTGCCTTAGAGGCATTTTATCGGCTTGTGTCTGTGGGTACAACGGGATGCAGTATCCGGTGTTGCTGACAGGTGTTGGCGTGAAATACACGAACAACTTTCACGGAGATTTCACCCCATTCCCAGCTTCCCCCATCAAAGGGGAGAGGAGCTCCAACCTACTCCCTGCTCCTCCGCCAAAGGGGCAGACGATCTTACCAACCCCTGTCAGTCGCTAAACGTTGGAGGGACTCGTACACAATGCCCAGTTCACCCAGGATGTGGACACATGAGGGAATGTTGGATATAATTGCACGACGTGAAAAGCCGACAGCGCTGGCCGAGGTGGTGGAATTGGTAGACACGCAGCGTTGAGGGCGCTGTGGCCGCAAGGCTGTAGGAGTTCGAATCTCCTCCTCGGCACCAGTTTAACATCCAAGGCGACGTAGCCAAGTGGTTAAGGCGGGGGTCTGCAAAACCCCTATCGGCGGTTCGAATCCGCCCGTCGCCTCCAACGCACACAACTTGAAGCCCGTGACGACCGTCGCGGGCTTTTCCTTTGTTTCGGCTAACACAGTGCCACTTTGTTATAATCATCACACTCACTGAGACATCCGAAGCAACTGCATAGAAGGTTTGGAGCATCGTGTCAGAAAACAGCACATCGACGGTAGATCTGGACGCCCTTGCTTCGCTTGCCAAGCGACGGGGGTTCATATTTCAGAGCAGCGAGATCTATGGGGGGATTTCCAGCACATGGGACTACGGCCCGCTGGGAGTCGAGCTCAAGCGGAACATCAAGGATGCCTGGTGGCGCACATTCGTCTGGGAGCGCGATGACATGGTCGGCCTGGACTCGTCGATCCTGATGAACCCTGAAGTGTGGCGCGCGAGCGGACATGTCGATAGCTTCACCGATCCGCTGGTTGACTGCCGCGAGTGCCGCCAGCGTTGGCGCGAGGACCAGCTGGAAGAGCTGAAGTGCCCTGCCTGCGGCGGTGAGCTGACGGAGGCGCGCAACTTCAACCTGATGTTCAAAACATTCATCGGGCCTGTGGAGGACGACACTTCGGTCGCATTTCTCCGACCGGAGACGGCGCAGGGGATCTTCGTCAACTTCGAGAATGTGCTTAACTCGTCGCGGAAGCGGCTGCCCTTCGGAATCGCGCAGATCGGCAAGGCGTTTCGCAACGAGATCACGACCGGCGGTTTCATCTTTCGCACGCGCGAGTTTGAAATGATGGAAATCGAGTACTTCGTGGAGCCAGGTACTGATGAGGAGATCCACGAGCGGTGGATACAGGATTGCCTGAACTGGTACACGGGGCTCGGCGTCAACAGGGACCGGCTGAGAGTGCGCGCCCACGATGCCGAAGAACTTTCCCACTACTCCAAGGCGACATACGACATCGAGTACCTGTTTCCGTGGGGCTGGGGCGAGATTCAGGGTATCGCCAATCGCACCGACTTCGACCTGAAGGCACACTCGGAACGCAGCGGTCATGGCCTGACGTACTTCGACCAGGCTGAGAACAAGCGATACACGCCCTATGTGGTGGAACCGGCTGCGGGCGTAGACCGCGCGGTGATGACTCTCCTCGTGGATGCCTACACCGAGGAGGAGGCGCCCACTGCTAGCGGCGGCACACAGACGAGAACCGTCCTGAAGCTGCATCCGACCGTTGCGCCGGTGAAAGTAGCGATACTGCCGCTTAGCCGCAACGAAAGGCTGGTGCCGCTCGGGCGCGAGGTGTACGACACCGTCAGGCGGAGCAGCGCAGTGGAAGGGTTCGTGCAGTATGACGACGCGCAGAGCATCGGCAGGCGCTACCGACGGCAGGATGAGATCGGCACGCCGCTGTGCATAACCGTGGACTTCGATTCGCTCGACGACAACGCGGTTACGATTCGGGACAGGGACACGATGGAGCAGGCGCGCGTTGCCATTGCAGAACTGGACGGGGAACTGAGGGCAAGGCTGCTGGCTTAGGCGCGGACGAGTGCGTCCCTTCGTTGGTCTGCATTGCGGCGTCGAGAATATTCGCATCAGACATCCAGATGCGGGGAGTGCCGACCTGGAGGGAGTCCATTGGTTGGCGAGTCATCCTGAGCCTTCGTTCGAATCGCGGACGACGGTGCGCGCATCTAATTTGTACAGAGGTTAAGGATTAGATTGGTGGGGTGAGGAGCGATGAAGATTACTGAAAAGTTCACTGAAGCAGTTTCGGCAGGGACAGCACTTGGCAAGATGATGAGGTTGGGCCTGTTATGCCTGGCGCTCATGGTGGTGGCAACGGCATGCTCCCAGGAGAGCGCGCCGACCGATCCGGCGCCGGACTTCGAGCTAACGCTGTACGGGACGGAGACGCGGCAGGCCGGGGAGACACTGCGATTGTCCGATCTGAAGGGCAAGCCGGTGGTGTTGAACTTCTGGTTTCCGTCGTGCCCGCCCTGCGTCGCGGAGATGCCCGAGTTCGAGCGCGTGTTTCAGAATCACAGGTCGTACAATCTTGAATTCGTCGGGGTGCAGTTGCTCGGGATTGATACGGCTGAGGACGGGCAGAACTTCGTGAACGAGGTCGGGGTCTCGTATGCGCTGGGGCCGGATGAGGACGACATCATCACGAAGTACAAGGTCAACGGCTTTCCGATGACCGTCTTCATCGACAAGGAGCAGAACGTAGTCCGTCGCTGGCAGGGCGTGCTCAACGAAGAGAAGATGGAAGAGATTCTCAGCGAAATCCTTCACTGAGATTCATCGGCGGGAGGTTTCTTGTCGGATGCTCATCGCAATGCAGCCTAACGGTCATATCGCGGGTTAAGGGATGAGCCTGACTGACATCTTCCTGCTGATTGTGCGCTGGCTGCACCTGGTCTCGGCGGCAGCATGGGTTGGGGGCAGCCTCTTCTACCTGGTGGTACTGAGGCCGGCGCTTCGCCGCTCACCGGAGGGGTCCGGGTTCATAAATTTGACGACGGCGACTGAGTTTCGCGCGCTCGTCGAAACCTGCGTATATGTCCTCATTGTTACCGGCGTAATACTCACATTCAACCGACTGACTCCCGGAGTCGTGGGCGCGCCGTATGTCGCTGTGCTGGGCTTGAAGATTGCGCTTTCGGTGTGGATGTTCGCGCTCGCGTGGTCTCGGCGAAGACGCACTGCTGTGACCGAGGCGTACCGTGAGATTGAAGCGGCAACTCCGACGCGCATCGGCAGGGTGCTTAGGGCGATCTCCGGCTACAACACACTGGTGATACTCGGGCTGGTCGTGTTCCTGCTGTCCGACCTGCTGAAGACGCTGTACGAGGCGGCGCTGAGGTAGTGGGTGCCGGTCGGAGGCGTGATATACAATGAGCGCTGAATTTTGGAGCAGGAGCAAAGAGTATGCGGCGCAGTCTGATGGATATACTGGTGTGCCCTGAGTGCAAGGGGCAGTTGGAGCTTGAGGTCACAGTGGAAGAGGGCGATGAGATCGTCGAGGGTAGCCTGACGTGCAGGGCTTGCAAAGTGACCTATCCGATTGAGGACACGATTCCGAATATGCTGCCGCCTTCGCTCCGCTGAACTATTTAACTCAGCGAGAGGCCCTTTGCAATGGCAGGTGTTTACTGCCACTCGAGCCTGGTCATTGCGCCGGACGCATCGGAGTGGTCCTCCAGCAACTGCCTGACGGTTTGGCCGATAACGGGGTGGCGCAGATTTGGCGCGATGTCGGCGAGAGGTCGAAGCACGAAGAGCCTTTCCGCCATGCGTGGGTGAGGCAAGACGAGGGGCGGAGACTTCATCACGCGGCGGTCGTATAGCAGGATGTCCATGTCGAGCAGGCGGGGCGCGTTGCGAAATATGCGACGCCGACCGACTGCCCGTTCGATGCACAACAGCCGTTCCATCAGCTCGAACGGCGTCAGTCCGGTGGTCACGCGGCAGACCGCGTTGTAGAAGTGTGGCTGGTTGCGGAATCCCTGCGGCGCAGTCCTGTACACGGGCGAGGGCAGGACATCGATGGCGAAGTCCTGCATCATTTCCCTGGCAGCGCGGAGATTTCGGAGCGAATCGCCGAGGTTTGAGCCGAGCCCAATGTACGCCTCACTGATCATCGGTCTGACTCCAGCCGCGCACTACGGCATCGCTCATCTTCGCGACACGCGTCATCTCCCTGACATCATGGACACGCACGATGTCCGCCCCGAACGCGACCGAAAGCGCGACCGTCGCCGCGGTGCCTTCCAAGCGCTCTTCTACGGGCAGGTCAAGCACATATCCGATGGTCGACTTGCGGGACATGCCGACTAGAAGCGGCGCTCCCAATGCCTCAAACTCCTGCAGACGGCGCAGTATCTCAAGGTTGTGCCCGGCGGTCTTGCCGAATCCCATGCCGGGATCGAGGATGATATTCTCGAGGGCGACTCCGGCGGCAAGTGCAGTGTCCTGCATCTTCCCAAGCTCGCGTATGACATCGGGGACCACATCGTCGTAACGTGTATGCGCCTGGTTGTGCATGAGCACGACGGGCACACCGGCATCAGCCGCGACACCTGCCATTTCAGGATCGCGGCGAAATCCCCAGACATCGTTGATCATCGACGCGCCCGCCCGGAGTGCCGCTTGAGCCACTTCGGACTTGTATGTGTCTATGCTGACCGGGATGTCCAGGACCGGAGCGAGGGCTTCGATGATGGGAATTACTCGAGCGAGCTCTTCGCTGGCAGAGATGGGTCCGGCATTCGCATAGAGCGATGCGGGACGTGTGGATTCGCCACCGATGTCGATGATGTCTGCTCCTTCCGCCTGAAATCGTGTGGCCTGTTCCACTGCGGCTTCAATGTCCTGCCCCAGTCCGTCCCCGGAGAAAGAGTCCGGCGTAACATTTACAACTCCCATTACGAAGGTGCGCTCTCCCCATCTAAAAGGGCGCTTTCCAATAATGGTCGGGGCATGTGGCCCTGGTGTGTGGATGTTCATTTTCCGAACCAAAAACCTCGTCAGATGTTGTGCAATTTGCTATGTGCCTATACGAGCGGTGAACCAGTATATCACCGCAACCGATGCGGGGAAGGCCGCATTCAATAGTATGTGCGATTCCTGAATTATGTTGCCACCAATAGCGCTTTCTGATACGGTTTCAGGCGGAAACTACCGTCTGTCCTGCTACGAATTAGATACCTCTCAAGCTGCCCCGATGTGCGACAGGATGACGCAACAATGGTTGTCAGAAGAAGAGTAGATGACGCTCTCGACGAGCTTCGGGAGATGCGTGAAACAGGCCGTCTGGGCGGCGGCGAAAGGCGCATCGAAGCGCAGCATCGGCGGGGCAAGCTGACTGCACGCGAGCGCATCGGCCTGCTTTTCGACGAGGGGACCTTCGAAGAACTGGATGCACTCGCACAGCATCGGGCAACAGAGTTCGGGCTGGCGGAGCAGAAGTCTCTCGGCGATGCGGTGGTTACCGGATACGGCAAGATCAACGGCCGGCTTGCATTCGCATTCTCGCAGGACTTCACTGTGCTTGGCGGGTCGTTGTCCGAGGTCGTGGGCAGGAAGATTTGCAAGGTTATGGACCTTGCGGCAAACAGTGGCGCGCCGATGATTGGCCTCATAGATTCGGGGGGCGCTCGCATACAGGAAGGCGTTCTGAGTCTTGCCGGCTACGCGGACATCTTCCTGCGAAATGTGCGCTCATCCGGCGTGATCCCGCAAATCTCGGTGATACTTGGCCCGGCAGCCGGCGGCGCAACCTACTCCCCTGCCCTGACCGACTTCATTTTCATGGTCAGGGGCACTGGACAGATGTACATTACAGGGCCCGATGTCATCAGGGCAGTCACCGGCGAAGAGGTTACTCACGAGCAGCTCGGTGGCGCGGACAGCCACGCAGCGCGCAGCGGCGTCGCGCACTTCTCATCCGACTCGGAGGAGTCCTGCCTGTACGAAGTGCGGCGACTACTGAGCTTTCTGCCGCAGAACAATATGGAAGACCCGCCCGCCTTCGATTCGTACGACGACCCGACACGCAGAATCGATGATCTCCTGCATATAATCCCGGACAATCCGAATGCACCTTACGACATGCTGCAGATCATCGGGAGCGTTGTGGACGACGGGGGTTTTATGCAGATCCACGAGGCGTATGCGCGGAATGTGATAGTCGGATTCGCCCGCATGGACGGCAGGAGTGTCGGAGTAGTCGCGCAGCAGCCGTCGCACCTTGCCGGGGTCCTGGACATCGACGCGTCCACCAAAGCCGCGCGGTTCGTGCGTTTCTGCGACGCCTTCAACATCCCGCTGCTGACCTTCGTCGATGTGCCGGGCTTCCTCCCGGGCACCGACCAGGAGTACGGCGGCATCATCCGGCACGGCGCCAAGCTCATCTACGCCTATGCGGAGGCGAGCGTGCCCAAGGTCAGCGTCCTGACGCGCAAGGCATACGGTGGAGCGTACATCGTCATGAGCAGCAAAGGGCTGCTGGGGGACATCAACTACGCATGGCCCACGGCCGAGATCGCCGTAATGGGACCGGAAGGAGCGGTGAACATCATCTACCGGGGCGACATCGCTTCGGCAGAGGACCCCGAAGCACTCCGCTCGCAACTGGTCCAGGAATACAGCGACCGCCTGGTGAACCCGTATGTCGCGGCGGCGCATGGACTGATAGACGATGTGATCGATCCGGCGGACACCAGAAGCAAGGTCATCGGCGCGCTCGGAATGCTCGCCAACAAGCGGGAGACGCTGCCAAGGCGCAAGCACGGGAGCATACCGCTATGACGCCTAACTCTGCTGACAGTCGCGCGTCGAATCGAATTGCGGCGATCGTTGCTGCAGTTCAGGCGTACCTGGACGGCGAAAACCGGCAGGACTACGGGGCAACGCGGGGGTTCAGCGCTTGGCGCAGGGAAGCGATAATGCCGGCGCAGGCCCACATTCATGGCCGGCAGAGGTCATGGACGGGAAGAGATTAATGGGCGGTATAAGCTAGGTCAATGCCTTCAAATCCGGTAAAGATAACGGACACGACCCTCAGGGACGGTCACCAGAGCGTGATGGCGACCCGCATGCGACTCGAGGACATGGTTGGCATAGCGCCGATCATGGACGCGGCGGGGTTCGACGCGATGGAAGTCTGGGGCGGTGCGACCTTCGACGCCACCACACGTTTTCTCGGGGAGGATCCGTGGGAGCGGCTCCGCACTCTTCGTGAGCTCATCCCCAACACACCGCTTTCGATGCTCCTGCGAGGGCAGTCTCTAGTCGGCTACCGCAACTATGCCGACGATGTCGTGGACGAATTCGTTGCCCAGTCGGCGGATACGGGCATCGACATATTCCGCGTGTTCGACGCACTCAACGATCCGTCGAATGTGAAGCGGGCAGCGGCGGCGGTCAAGTCTGCTGGGAAGCATCTTCAGCTTGCGATCTGCTACTCCGTTACGGAGGATGGCAGGCTTGGCGGACCCTTCTACAACCTCGAATACTACCTGTCGAAGGCGAGGCAATTCGAAGACCTGGGCGCCGACAGCATCTGCATCAAGGACATGGGCGGACTGCTTGCTCCTTATGACGCCTACGAACTGGTCAGCGCACTGAAGAAGACCGTCAGCGTTCCCCTGCAGCTCCACAGCCATTACACGAGCGGCATGGCGACGATGACGGCCCTCAAAGCCATTGAGGCAGGCATAGACGGGGTGGATACCGGCTGCGCCCCTCTCGCGTTGCGCACGGCACAGCCGGCGATTGAGCCCCTGCTATTCACGCTCCGGGGCAGCGCGCGAGAGCCGAAGGTGAGGCTCGACAAGGTGCTGGAGATCGACGACTACTTCGAGGGCATACTGCCGAAGTACCGGCGACTCATGGAGAGCGGCCGCGTTTCTGTGATTGACACCCGAGTGCTGGATCACCAGATACCGGGCGGCATGATGAGCAACCTGGCATCGCAGCTGCGCGAAGCCGACTCGCTGGACAGGCTCAGCGAGGTGCTGGAAGAGATACCACGCACGCGCAGAGACCTGGGATACCCGCCGCTGGTAACTCCGCTGAGCCAGATGACGGGCGCGCAAGCCGTGAACAATGTCCTGTTCGGGCGATACAAGATGATTACGGGTGCGGTCAGGGACTATGTCGAAGGCAAGTTCGGCACGCCACCCGGGGAGATCGCGCCTGACTTGTACGAGAAGGTGCTGGGCGATGGGGAGCGCGTTTCCGCTCCGCTTGACCTGCCGCCTGAAATGGATGCTGCGCGGGAAGCCGTCAAGCACATCACGGACGACATACAGGATGTGCTTACCTATGCGCTGTACCCGTCCACCGGAATGAAGTTCCTACGCATCAAGCACGGGCTCGATCCGATGCCGGAAGAGATGGCCGCGATAGAAGTCGATGACAAGGCAACAACAGGCGCTTCGGAGCGCGAAGTCCAGCAAGGCAGGGCGCGAAGCCGGCATGCCCGCAGCTTCAGCGTGTATGTGGACGGAGAGCAGTTCGAGGTCGAAGTGGAGCCGCACGCCGCGGAGCGTGGGATGCGTATATCGCCTGCCCCCGCAGCGCCGACAGACGGCACAGCAAAGGCTCAAAAGGCAGAAGATACTGCGCCAGCCGGAGAGACGCAAACGGCACAGCGAGCGCCGGAGGGCAGCCAGGGCATGGGTGCCGCAAACGAAGTTCCGGTTACCGCGCCGATTCCCGGCGTGGTGCTGCGCTATGCGGTCGAGGTCGGGGACAGTGTTTCCGAGGGCGATTCCATTGTCGTGCTGGAGGCGATGAAGATGGAGAACACCCTACCCGCCCCCGCGGACGGCGAGGTCAAGGCGCTGGTCGCCGACCTTGGCGCAACTGTTGCAAAGGACGCGGTGCTCGCTGTAATCTCAACATAGTCAACGTTAGCCAACAATAAGTTACCGGCGATAACAAGCGCCTGCCGGTAAGCGAAAGGAGACGGTGTGGACAACTCACAATCAATCGAGGCCGCAAAAGAGCATTTCGGAACCGTTCTGCAGCAGCAGCTGGAGAGGGTCGAACGGCTAAAGCAAGAGGGCGACTGGGTGGACTACTCGCAGATCAGCCCAATCGTGATCGGCATGCTCGGCGGTGATGGAATCGGTCCCACCATCAGCGACGAGACGCAGAAGGTTCTGGAGTACCTACTGCGAGACGAGGTAGCGTCTGGCAAGGTCGAGTTCAGGGTGATCGACGGCCTGACGATCGAGAACCGCGCCGAAAAGATGCAGTCCATCCCGGACGACGTGCTGGCAGAGATTAAGCAGTGCCATGTGACGCTGAAGGGTCCTACGCACACCCCTGAGCGAGGCGACGGCTGGCCCAACATCGAGAGCGCGAATGTGTCGATGCGAAAGGAGCTGGACCTGTTTGCCAATGTGCGACCGGTGCGCGTGCCGAACCAGGGCATCGACTGGACATTCTTCCGCGAGAATACCGAGGACATGTACGCGGTTGGTAGCCAGGGCATCAATGTTTCCGAGGACCTCGCCATCGACTTTCGCGTGATCACAAGCCAGGGCGCCGAGCGCATCATCGACGCGGCATTCGCGCATGCGCAGCGCACCGGCAGGGAGCGCGTTACAGTCGTCACCAAGGCGAACATCGTTAAGACGACCGACGGAAAGTTCCTCGACATTGCACGTGCGGTGAGTGAGCGGTATCCGAACATCGAGTGGGACGGCTGGTACATCGATATCATGACCGCTGCGCTCATCAACCCGGCGCGACAGAAGGACTTCCAGGTGCTTGCGCTTCCGAACCTCTACGGCGACATCCTCACGGACGAAGCCGCGCAGATCCAGGGCGGCGTGGGCACGGCCGGCAGCGCGAACATCGGCAAGCGTTACGGCATGTTCGAGGCGATTCACGGCAGCGCGCCGAGAATGGTCGCCACCGGCAGGGCGCAGTTCGCCGACCCGAGCTCGCTTGTGCGTGCGGGTGCGATGATGCTGGAGCACATCGGATTCGAGCAGATTGGCAGCAAGCTGCACAAGGCGCTTGACATCTGCGGCCAGTACGAGCGCAAGATGGTCATGACCGGGCGTGACACGGGCGTAACCAGCGCAGAGTTCGGCGAGTACATAATGGGAACCGTCGAGGACCCTGATGTCGAGGCGCGCTGGGACGAGTACGTATCGGCGGAAGGGTAACCACCGCTAAAGGTAGAATTCAGCCCCCTTGAGCACAGGTTCATTGCGCTGCAAGGGGGCATTGTTTGACACTAACAGGCAGCTAAGTTCGGGAGAATAGATCCAATGAGAAGCAAAGTAACGGTTGTGGGCGCGGGCAACGTGGGGGCGACCGCGGCACAGCGCATATTCGACAAGGGCTACGCGGACGTCGTGCTGGTGGATATCGTGGACGGCCTGCCGCAGGGCAAGGCGCTGGACATCCTGGAATCGGGGCCGGTGCTCGGGTCGGACGCCACCATCGTCGGCACCAACAGCTACGAAGAGACGGCCGGCTCGGACATAGTGGTCATCACTTCGGGCATCGCTCGCAGGCCAGGCATGAGCCGCGACGACCTGCTCCTGACCAACATGCGCATCGTAGGCAGCGTAGTAAGCGAGGTCGCCAAGCACTCGCCGGAATGCGTGATCCTGCCGGTGACCAACCCACTCGACGCAATGGCGCAGCAGGCGTACCACGTTAGCGGATTCCCGAAGAGCCGCGTGGTCGGTATGGCCGGCATTCTCGATACTGCACGCTTCCGCACATTCCTGGCGGAGGAGCTGAGCGTATCGGTGAGTTCGATTGAGGCGTATGTGCTCGGTGGGCATGGAGACACGATGGTGCCTGTTGTCGGCAGCACCACGGTTGGGGGCATACCCGTTGCCAGCCTCATCGACGCAGACCGGCTGGAAGAGATTGTGCAGCGCACTCGCGATGGGGGCGCCGAGATCGTCAACTACCTGAAGACCGGCAGCGCATACTACGCGCCGTCCGCCGCCATCGTGCAGATGGTAGAGGCGATCCTGTTCGACAAGAACGCGATTCTGCCATGCACCGCCCTGCTCGAAGGCGAGTACGGCATCAACGACCTTTTCGTCGGCGTACCCGTGAAGCTGGGAAGCGGGGGAGTCGTGGAAGTCGTCGAATTCGACCTGAACGACGAAGAGATGGCTGCGCTGAAGCACTCCGCGGACGCGGTGCAGGAACTCGTCGAGGTCATGGCTTCCAGCGAGGGCTAGGGCAGAGATTCCCTGCGAGAACGACAGGAAGCGCGCCAGTCAGAAGTTAGACAGGACAGACCCGCTCAGGACGGAAAGAAGAGGGCGGTATGAAGTTCCCGTGGGCGAATACGCTGCTGCTCGTGCTGATTGCAGTCGAGCTCGTCAGTGGCTTCTTCGGTCTGGTGTCCAACTCTGCGGATGAGGCGTACTTCATCCTCGCACACAGAATCGCAGGCTGGGGAATCGTCGCAGTGCTGGGGTGGAAGGGCGTCAATGTCGTCGCATCCCTGAAGTGGCCGCGCAACGCGACACCACGGACGGCATCAATCGTACTGGCACTTGCGCTGGCGACGACGCTGGCGCTTGGATTCATCTGGTCGTTTATCGGGCCGGTTTATTTCTGGCTCTTCAGCGGGGTCAGCTGGCACATCTACATCGGAGGCGCTCTTGTCCCCATCCTCGTCTGGCACGCCCTCTACCATACGCGAGGCTTCCCGATACGCTTCTGGGCAGACAGGCGCACTTTCCTGCGATTTGCGGGACTGGCCGTGGCGGGATTTACCTTGTGGAGGGCAGGCGAAGTTGCGGCGAGCGCAGGCGGACTGAGCGGTGCGACAAGGCGGTTCACGGGCTCATACGAGTCGCGGAGCTTTTCGGGCAATGACTTCCCGCTGACGTCCTGGTTTAACGACAACCCACGACCCATTGATGAGGAGAACTGGCAACTCAATGTCACCGGGGCGGTGGAGAGTCCCATAAGCGTGAGTTACGCGGACATAGTGACGGATGCTGAACTCGAAGCAACAATTGACTGCACGGGCGGATGGCATTCGACGCAGGTCTGGCGGGGAACATCGCTATCGGAGCTGCTTCAGACCGCAAAGGTGCGCGACGATGCGGCGAGCGTCACTGTGCGTTCAGTTACGGGCTACTACCGCAAATTCTCGATGTCAGAAGCGAACAGCTACCTCCTCGCGAAGCAGGTCGGCAATGAAACGCTTTCGCACGGTCATGGCTTTCCGCTGCGTCTGGTAGCGCCAGACAAGCGCGGCTTCGAGTGGGTGAAGTGGATAACGGAGATCGAAGTGAACCGCACGGGCAAGTGGCTGCAGCCGCCGCTGCCGCTGCAATAGACGTACTAGGGGCAACTCAGTGAATCGAGGAACGGCTTACGAATATGGCAAGTGAAGAGCAGATACAGATAGTGTTGAACGCCCTCGCCAACCCGTTGAGCTGCCCGGAATGCGGCGTGCGGGTTCGGTTCGGCGACCTGGAGTGCCCGCGCTGCGGCGAGGACATCTATGACGACCTCAAGGCATGGGCGCAGGCAATTATCGATGAGGTGTGCGGAAGCTAGGGCGATACCCCAATCGTCGACAGCATCCTGCGCGTGGAGATGATGTGCTTGTTGAGGCGCATCGCCGCCGGATCGATGCCAAGCGCCAGTCCGATCATCTGCGGGAGGTGCATGATCGGCAGGTCGATAGGCTGCTGCGCCTGCTTCGCGGCTTCCGGCTGGTAGCCGTCCAGATTCAGGTGGCACAGCGGGCAAGGCGTTACCATGGCGTCCGCGCCATTGTCCTTTGCTTCAAGGGTGTGATTTGCCACCATCTTCATCGAATTCGACTGGTTGATGGTCAGAATCGGGAAGCCACAGCAAAGGTTCTTGCCACGGAAGTCAACGACGGTTGCGCCGACCGCCTCAATGACCTGCTCAAGCGCATCCGACCTTTCCGGGTTATCCTCGAAGCCCAATGCAGAGGTTGGCCGAACCAAGTAACAGCCGTAGAAGGGCGCGGCCTTGAAGCCGGTCAGTGGCCGCACAACCATAGACTTCAGCTTGTCGATGCCAATGTCTTCTACGATTATCCATAGCAGGTGCTTGGGGTCGGCGGTGCCCTTGTACTCCAGACCCTCTTCGGCGAGGTCTTCGTTGACGGAGGCGAGATATTCGGCGTCGGCGGTCAGCCTCTGGTTTGCCTGAGACATCACGCCCTGGCATGTGCTGCATATCGTCAAGAGCGGCAGGCCGGAGCGCTCGGCAAGGGCAAAGTTGCGCGCATTGAGCGTGTCGCCGAGTCGCAGGTTCTTCTCCTGCAGCACGCCCGCACCGGTGCAGGACGCGCTTCGCATCGGTGCGGCATCAAGCTCGATGCCGAGTATGCGGCAGACTTCGATGGTCGAACTGTACAGTTCGGGAGCGGCGCCCTGCGCCACGCAGCCCGGGTAGAATGCGTATTTCATTTCCTGCCTTAAGCCTCTTCGCGGTTCTCAACTCGTTCAAAGATACGCTGCACGTTCTCGACGCCCGGCCGCTTCTTGTGAATCAGCGGCGGGACCTTGCCTACTTTGAACGAACGCGCGGCAACGGGAATGAGCTTTATCATCTCTTTGATGTTCGTCTTGCCGAAGGTATTGACAACGAGTCCGGTCTCGTCCAACCAGCCGCTGTGTTCGACCGAACTGGCGAACGCCTCAGCGTGGCGGGCACCGTAAGTGTTCGTGTACCCCGCCTCGATCGCCTTGTCCCGCAAGGACATGATGCGATCCATCGGCGCGACGCCCTTGGGACATGCCTCGACGCACTGCATGCAACGAGTGCAGTCCCAGATGCCGCCGTACTCGTTGAGGCTGCCCAGCCGTGAAACGTCTGCGTCATCTCGTGGGTCTGCGACGAAGCGGTACGCCTTGGCGAGCGCTGCCGGCCCAACGAAGTTCTTGTCCACTTCCAGCGATGTGCAGTCGGATACGCATGCGCCGCACATGATGCAGCTCATGACGCCTGCCAGATGAACCATGTCCTCGTTGGGCGCGATGAATTCGGCTTCCGGTTCGGGGCCGCTGTGCTGCATCCAGGGCTGAATTGCCCTGACCTTGTCCCAGTGGATCGCCATATCGGTCACGAGGTCCTTCACCAAGGGCATGTTGCCCATCGGCTCGACGATGATCGGAGCGTCGCCGCGCATCACGTCGATAACCTTGGTGTTGCAGGCGAGTCCCGGCTGCCCGTTGATTCTCATCCCGCAGGATCCGCAGATCGCGCTGCGGCACGAGCACCTGAGCGTCAGGCTGCCGTCCATCTCTTCGCGGATGCGAATCAGCCCGTCGAGCACAGTGGACGAGTTGTCCATTTCCAGAGTGTACTTCTGAAACCAGGAACCCTCGCCACGCTCTTCCGGGTTGTATCTCTTGACGCTAAAGGTTACTTCCATCTAATCCATCCTCCTGGAAGCGCATCTGAGCGCGCTTCTCAGGGTCAGTCGGACCTCAGGCAGTCTAGTAACTGCGAACCTGAGGCTCCCAATCCGTAATGACCACGGGGAGATAGTCTATCTGGGGTCCGTCCTCCGTGTGCTTCACGAGTATGTGGCGGAGCCAGTTCTCGTCGTCCCTTTCGGGCGCGTCCGTGCGAGTGTGCGCTCCCCTGCTCTCCTTGCGCTCGATTGCCGACAGCGCGATCGCCTCCGCGCAGTCGAACATGAACCCCAGTTCCAGAGTGAAGAGCAGGTTTGTGTTGAATGTCTTGCTCTTGTCGGGCACCGCGACGCCGTTGAAGCGCTCTCGCAGTCCTCGAAGTTCGCCCAGCGCCGTCTCCATGCCGTCCTGCTCTCGGTACACGGCGAGGTGTTCGTTCATCGTGTCGCCCATTTCGCGGCGTAACTTGCCGAACATTTCGCCATTACTGTCGTTGTCCAACAGGCGCTGAATGTTCGTAATATCGGCATCCGCGCTCGCATCGGTTACGGCGGAGCTATGCACCTTTGACTTGGCGGCCTCTGCGGCATGCTCGCCCGACCGCCTGCCGAATACCAGCGTATCGAGCAGGGAGTTGGCGCCAAGCCTGTTGCCGCCATGCACGCTGACGCAGGCTGCCTCGCCCGCTGCGTACAAGCCACCGATTTCAGTCTGGCCGTCCACATCGGTCTTGATGCCACCCATCTGGTAGTGCATGCCGGGGCGGATCGGAATCGGCTCGTGCAGCAGGTCAACATTGGCGAAGTCGCGCCCGATTTCGCGGATCTGGCTGAGCCGCTCGTTGATGACCGCCTCGCCAAGATGGCGGACGTCCAGCAATACACAGCCGTCAATACCCCTGCCCTCGTTGATTTCCGTTTGCTCGGCGCGCGAAACCACATCGCGGGAGGCAAGCTCCATCATGTTCGGCGCATAACGCTCCATGAAGCGCTGGCCCTCGGAGTTCAGCAGGTAGGCTCCTTCGCCGCGCGCCCCCTCGGTTATGAGAACGCCGCTGCCCTTCAATGTGGTCGGGTGGTACTGGACCATCTCCATATCCATCAGCGATGCGCCCACGCGATAAGCGGCGGACATACCATCGCCGGTGCAGATCAGCGCGTTCGTGCTCGGCTCGAATACGCGGCCAAGCCCGCCGGATGCGATGATGACAGTCTTGGAGCGCACGACATGGATACCGCCGCTGCGAATCTCCATGATGACCGCGCCGGCGCACTCGCCGTCCTCGACGATGAGTGAGAGCAAAAACCACTCTTCGTATATGCGGACTCCCGCCTTCATCACCTGCTCGTATAGCACATGAAGCAGCGCCTGTCCGGTGAAGTCGGAAACGAAGAAGGTCCGTGCCTGACGCTGTCCGCCGAAGGCGCGAGTGCCCAGGCGCCCTTCGTCATCGCGATTGAATATGACGCCCATGTGCTCCATGGATATCACTTCGTCGCCTGCCTCGCGGCACATGACGGAAATGGCGTCCTGATCGCCGAGATAATCGCTGCCTTTGATCGTATCGTAGGCGTGCTCGCGCCAGTCGTCGCCCCTGTCTGTGAGCGCAGCATTGATGCCGCCCTGCGCCGCGTTGGAGTGGCTGCGGACGGGATGCACCTTGGTCACGACCGCGACATCGGCGCCCGCTTCCACTGCGGCAAGTGCGGCCCGCATACCGGCCAGCCCAGCGCCAACTATAAGCACATCATGGTCGAACATATTCGATACCTCGAACGGAGAAATGTCTGAACAAAGTTACCACATCGCACCTGCATTCACAAGGCAAAATCGCCGTCCGTTGCGTCGTCAACGCGCCGACGGATTGCCAGGCAGGGACGGCCGGTTTCTTGGAATTTCGTCAATGGGGACCCGCTGCTATGCGCCCTCCAGGGATGACTCACGGCCCGGTGCACTCAGGCAGTACCGGATCGGTCTCAACTGTGCCGCTCATGCCGAACGGGATGCAGCCGGTGAGGTCGTTGCCCCTGAAGTCGGAATACTCCAGCTTGGTTAGGCCGGCAAGCGAGGCCGGAATCTCACCGGTAAGCATGTTCTCTTCCAGGTCAAGCTCCCTTAGCTCGCTGAGGTTGCCCAGTTCAGGTGGGATGGTGCTGTCCAGTTCATTGAAGCTCAGGTCCAGAATTTCCAGAGTGGCGATATCCCCCAATGCCTGCGGTATCTCATTCGTCAGATCGTTGCCTTCGAGACGGAGTTCCCTCAGCTCGGGAAGACTGGCAAGTTCCTTTGGAATTACTCCGGTAAGCAAGTTGCCGTAGAGATAGAGGTCCCTCAGGCTATTGAGGTCTCCAAGTTCGGCGGGGATAACTCCGTTCAGAAAATTGTTGCCCAGTCCCAGCCTTTCCAGGTCGGACAGGTTACCTAGCTCCACAGGTATCTCCCCAGTCAGCGCATTTCCGGCGACGTCGAGGGCTTTCAGAGCGGTAAGATTGCCCAGTTCCTTTGGGATGCTTCCGGTGAGATTGCTGCATCCGGCCAGCCAAAGCACTTCGAGATTCTCAAGATTACCGAGTTCAGGGGGAATTTCGCCGCTGAAGTGATTGATTGCGAGTGATAAGTTCCACAAGTTAGAGAGATTACCGAGTTCTGCAGGCACTTCGCCGGTGAGCCGGTTGATCGAGACGTT
>CAZWDM010000006.1:34136-37077 GCA_964632415.1 uncultured Dehalococcoidia bacterium
AGAGATTACCGAGTTCTGCAGGCACTTCGCCGGTGAGCCGGTTGATCGAGACGTTCAGCTCCTCCAGGGATTCCAGATAGCCTATCTCCGTGGGCAAGGAACCGGAGAGGTCGTTGCGCTGCAAATCGAGCAGGCGGAGTGCTGCGAGATTACCAATCTCGGGCGGGACGGTGCCGGTTAGCCCCCGATCAGGAAGACTAAGCTGAGTAACTCGTCCTACAGAGCCATCTACCGTGACGCCTTCCCATTCATCTATGGAGGTGTGAGTTGTCCAGTTCAGCGGTTCGGCCGCGCCGAGCCAGAGGCCGACGTGCAGCAGGGTCGCGCAGTCGTCAGCCAATCTATCGTTGTATTCAGGGAGAGGGACAACAACCCCGTTAGCGCAGCGGGAGCTTGCCTCCCGCACCATGCGAACGTCCAGTACGAAGTCTCCGATTACCTGTGGATGGGCGGTTGTTACCTCGATAGTATATCTGCCAGCCTGAAGGGTCGATTCCAGTCTGGCAACGCCTTGATCGCCCCGGCTCTGCATCATTATTCGGCCGCCCACACCTTCGCCTTCGAGAAGGTAGAGGTATGGTTCCCCTTCAGATGTGACTTGGGCAACCATCGGAGTCGCTTCATCGATATTGAACGTGAAGTACCGCGCATAGTAGGTGCTGTCGTCCGGCCTGTGCGCGGACACGCAATCGGCATCCCAAGCGTCTCTCAACAATACCGAGTCTGTCACAGGGAGCGGCTCGGTGCAGTCGGAGACGTCTTTGGGCGGGCAGAAAGGCAGGCCGAGCGCATCGAAGTCATTCTCCCTTACACCGCGCACTCCTAGCGGAATACAGCCCGTCAGCCGGTTGCCGGACAGGTACAGGCCGTGGAGTTCCGGCAGGTCAGCCAGTTCGGGAGGGATCGTGCCGACAAGCAGGTTGTGCGACAGGCCCATCTTCTCCAGAATTTCAAGCCTGCCTAGCTCAGGCGGAATCTCGCCGGTCAACCTGTTTTGATCCAATCCCAGTGCTCCCAGATTTACCAGGTCACCAAGCTCGGGCGGAATCGGCCCGCTGAGCTTGTTATCGTTGAGGTAGAGCACCTGTAGTTGTCCGAGACTGTCAACAACAGGATAGATTTCGCCGCTGAGCCTGTTCGAGCTAAGGTCCAGGAATTCGAGATTGCTCAAGTTGTCCAGTCGTGGAATATTGCCTGTGAGCCTATTGAGCGCGAGTTCCAGGTCTTCGAGGTTGGAAAGTCCTTCAAGCTCCGTGGGAACTCGGCCACTGAGACCCCGATCCTTCAGACGGACGGCAATCACCCGGGGCGGTGAGCCGCCGAGCGTGATGCCTTCCCACTCTTCCATTGGTATGCCCGCGGACCAGTTCAGTGCCGGCGCGGCATCCAGGATGTAGGCGGAATCGAGCAATAACGCGCATTCTGCGACGAGACGCTCATTGCCGACCGGGCCAGAGACCGCGTTTCCACTCTCGCACAGACCGCGTGAGGTTGAGACTACGCCAACTTCCAGATCGAAGCGGCCCGTGACGTTCTCATCGAAGGTGGTCGCCTCGATCGTGTAGGTACCGGGCTCCAGGTCCGCTTCGATCCTGGGATTCAGGCCGTCCGCATCGTCGTTCTCGTGCAGCTGCGGTCCCGTAACACCATCGCCTTCCAGCAGGAAGAGGTAGGGGTCTTCCTCTGAAGTCAGGGTGATTGTTACACTCTCCGGGAACTTCAGAATCAGCGACGCGTAGCTTGCGTTATGCTCACCGGTGCTCGATCTGCTCACCGATTTGCAATTGTTGTCCAGTTCGATTTCACGGACGAACGAGGACCCCGATGTAATGACCGGCAGCGGATCGACGCAAGTGTATGGTGGGCGACCATTCAGTGCCTCCGCATCGACGCCAATCCTGAAGCCGCCCTCGATTCCAATCTCGTAGGTGGTTGCCTCCACGGTGTAATCGCCCGGCTGCAGCGTCGTGCGGATGCGAGGATTCGTGCCGTCGGTGTCGTCGTCTTCGAATAGCACTCTTCCCTGCGTTCCGATGCCATCTAGAAGGTAGAGATAGGTGTCTTCGTCGGACTCCAGTGTAATGGTTACGTCGGCCTCTTCATTCAGTTCGAAATTATAGAAGTGAGCATAATATTCACCGTCAGACGGCCTGTTAGCCGAAAGACATTCCGATTCCCAGGTGTCGTCAATGATCTCAAGCCTGGTTTCAAATTCCCCAATATCCGTTACGCAGCGGTCGGGAGGGGGTGGTTCAATCACAGTATCGTCGCAGTATGGGAGGCCGAGGTCGCCGACGTCGCTAATCTCGATGTCGCCTAACTCTTCCGGAATGCAGCCGGTGAAGTCATTGCCTGCCAGGTAAAGCACGCCGAGATCTTCTAGGTCGGCAAGCCGGTCCGGGATTCTGCCGCTCAGCGAGTTGCGCCTAAGGTCAAGCTCCACCAGGCTGCTGAGATCAGCAAACTCTGGAGGAATGGGGCCTGTCAACCGGTTGTCCGGTAGAGAAAGGACAAAGAGGAATGGCAGGTTGCCAAGTTCCTCTGGAAGTTCACCGCTCAGTCGATTTCCTCCCAGCGTGAGAAACAGCAGGTATCGCAACCTGCCAAGTTCCGAAGGGATCCGACCGGTCAGGTCATTTCCACTCAGCGACAATAGCTGAAGCTGTTCGAGTTCACCCAGTTTCGCGGGGATAGTGCCATCCAATCCCAGTTCGTCGAGGGAAATCACGTTCACACGATCGAAGGATGGTGCCAACTCGATCCCTTCCCATTCCTCGATCGGCACATGCACGGACCAGTTCAGCGCGGCCGTGCCTGCGAGCGCGTCCCTCGCTGCAAGCAGCACCTCGCAGTCTGATACAAGGCCGGGATTCTCATCAGGGTCGGCGACCGCTATGCCGGTGGAGCAGTCTGCGACTACGGGCGGAGCACCTATCCCACT
>CAZWDM010000006.1:37177-72650 GCA_964632415.1 uncultured Dehalococcoidia bacterium
CGACCGCTATGCCGGTGGAGCAGTCTGCGACTACGGGCGGAGCACCTATCCCACTCACTTCGAGAGTGAATTGCCCTGTCTTACCGCTGAAATAGGTCGTCGCCTCGATCGTGTAGTGACCGGGTTGAAGAGTCTGTGCGATGCGGGAATTGACATCCTGAATCGGAACGATGTCGTCATTGCTGTGAAGTACCGTGCTGTCCTTTCCTGTGCCCTCAAGCAGGTAAAGGTAGGTGTCTTCACTCGATGACAGGGTGATACTTACATCAGACTGCGTTTCCAGTGTGAATGGGTAGTATCGCGCATACCGTGGACCATCCCCACCGTATTGCTCCGGCTCCCTATCCGACGGGCATGTGCCATCCCACTCGCCGGGGAAGACGCCGTCCCCATTGATCGGGACCAGGCATGGATCGTCAGGCTCGTCATCCGCAGTACCCACCTGCAGCAACAGAGCGCCGGAATCTTCGTCGGCGTCGTATATCGAGCAATTGCCGGCCTTGTCACAGGCGACGACAGTTACAAAAAGTGTTGGGCCCGCGTCAGAGACCAGAGTCGTGCTGACAGAGTATCCGTTTTCTATCTCCTCGAAGTCTCTGTCGTCTCGTATGGGGTAGATTTCCGGTTCTCCGTCGCAGTAGATCGAACCTCCCACAATTGGAAATCCAACGGCTTCAAGCGACTCGCCCTCAACTTCGCTGCTATAACACTGGCTGTCGTGCAGTATCAGGGTGGCTGGCATATAGCGCCCGTCGCGGTCGAAATCCGGCAGGTCTTCCGGTTCCGGGAGTCCGGAATGCGCGTCCGTCACCTCAAATGCAAGCTCGACCTCGACCCGCTCAGCTTCCGGACTATGCTCAATCTCCAGGTCGCTGAACTCCGGTTGGCCGTTCTCCACAGCCACATAGACTCTGAGACCTTCGTATTCGATCCTGACCTCGTCCACATCTTCCATCGACAATAAAGGTACGCTTCTCACTTCGCCGTCCGCGCCCGTGATCTCCACAACATCCCCTGAAGATGCCTGACTATCCACCAACTTCACCGCTGCCACATACCGTTGTCCCGTCTCGCCGAATCTCCTCGCCTTCACAACCTTCGTGTGCTCGGCCTCATCCGATTCCAGACTGATAGTGATACAGTCCAGACCCGTTCCGCAATCCACGTCCGGCGATTCAGCCGTGAAGATCAGCCGCAGGACTGCTCCCCAGTTGCCCCAGTGAGCTCTCACGAATGTGGTCGGGTAGCCGTCATCCAGAGAGTGCTCAGGGTTGCCCTGCCCAACGCCCGGCAGGGGATTCGCCCTGAAAACCCTTAACGTGCTGACGGAGTCCTCAACGTCCAGGACATTGACCGTGACATCAAGCGTAGCCCGCACGGACTCACTGGAAGCCACCACAGTTAGAAGATCCGATGAGTCGGTCTCGAAGTCGATCCAGGAGTTGGTGTACAGCTCTCCGGAGCGGGAGTCAAGCCTGTATTTTGGGGCATCGACGCCTTCGAGACTGAAGGCGTACACATCGCCGGAGACATCGGCGCCGCCGGAAGTTACGACGCGGTAGGTTGCTAAGGAGGTGCCGATTGCGGAGTTTTCATCAATGGTCAGTTCGGACAGGCCGTGAACTGCGAGGTTGTCGCCGGATTGAGCGGAATGAATATTGCCGGGGCTCATGCTGCCTGGAGATTCGACACCCTCGGCAGTCCGGTATGGCAGGACAAGCAGCGCTGTCAGGATCAGCATTGCGGCAGCAGGCCACACCAACCATTGGGTACTACCGCGACGATTGCGCATCAGGGCTTCAATACCTTATTCGGCAGACTCACAGTCCATGTCATCCGATCCACCCTCTAGCGACGCATCCAGGATTCCAGTGTACACTTCCTACACAGGTGCATTGGGTCAATCATTGACTAATGCCTGGCACAATATATCTGTTTTGGTATTATGACGGAATGTACTCGTTCCCCCAGTCGAATTATATCACGAACATTTGAGTTAATTTGCCATCCTAGCGGCTGAAACGCCGTCTCTTGGTTGAAATGCCTTCAACAGAGCAGATGACTGGCCGGGCCTAAGCCTGCACCTCTTGTGATTGTGACATATAATACTAAATACCATCCACAGGCTCACACTTGATTATGGAAAAAATGATTGAGTTGCCAACAAATGATAAGTTCGGTAGCATTATGAGGAATACGCTTTCTTGGCATGTCGAATTGAATGGTCTCCTCCATTCTGGTTTGCCATCACAGGCTACCGATTCGACCGTCTGAACAGATTTCTGGATATCGGGAGCACCCATGGAAAAAAGGGCAAACAAGATTCTGGTCGTCGATGACGAGCCCGACCTTCAGCCACTTGTCCTTCAGCGTATGCGCCGCGACATTCGCCGTGGCTTGTACGAGTTCTTCTTCGCGGGAGATGGTCTGGAAGCAATCGGCGTCCTCAGCGAAATCCGTGACATCGATATGATAATCACGGACATCAACATGCCGCGGATGGACGGCCTGAGTCTGCTGGAACGCATTCCCGACATAAATCCCAACACTCGCTCAATCGTCGTTTCCGCCTACGGGGACATGAGCAACATACGCACGGCGATGAACAGGGGCGCATTCGACTTTGTCACAAAGCCGGTTGACTTTGGCGATCTCAGGGTCACGATCGAGCGCACGCTGCGTAATCTGACCGAGTGGCGTGAGGCGATCTCCTCGCGGGACAAGCTGACCGCTCTGCAGAGCGAACTGGGCGTCGCGAACCAGATTCAGCAGTCGATTCTGCCCACCGTCTTCCCTGCCTCTGACGGGTACAGGATTTTCGGCAGCATGGAGCCGGCCAAAGAGGTCGGCGGGGACTTCTACGACGTGGTCCGACTGGAAGAGAACTGCGTCGGACTCGCGATTGCGGACGTCTCCGACAAGGGGGTGCCTGCTGCGCTGTTTATGATGTCCAGCCGCACCATGATGAAGGGAGCGGCAATAAGCGCGCGCCAGCCGGGAGAGGTCCTAAGCATTGTCAATTCAATGCTGGCGGAGGACAACGACCCGCAGATGTTCGTGACGGTTCTCTACGCGGTGTATGATCCCGCAACTGGATTGTTTACCTACTCGAGTGGCGGACACGATACACCGCTCGTGGTGCACCAGGATGGAAGCTCGGAGTTGCTTCCCCTTACAAACGGCATTGTTCTTGGAATAATGCCGGAGTTGGACTACTTCGACAACTGCGTGACATTGCTTCCCGGCGATACCGTCATCTGCTATACGGACGGCGTAACGGAAGCCATGAACAGTGAGGGAGAACAGTTCGGCATCGAGCGCGTGCGGCAGACTTTCCGCGAGTCACCACCAACTGACGCCCACGACGCCGTGCAGAAGATATTCGACGCCGTGAGGGATTTCGCGGGCCAGACCATCCAGTCCGACGACATTACCTGCCTGACGCTTTCACGGTCCTGACGGATTCGCGACAACTCGCCGGTTTGTCGAAAAGGCGCACTTCAGCCTTGCGAGCTTTCTGGCGTCTAGGTCCTCAGCTTCCCAGAAACACCTGCGTGAGTATGTCGGTATCCCGCACCGTCTGAGGCGTACCGGCGTGCACCACGCGGCCCTTGTCCAAGACGTACGCCCTGTCCACGATGTCGAGCACGCCCTTGATGTTGTGCTCCACGACTAGGATGGTCGTGCTGAGGCGGTCGCTTATCTCAGCCACTTTCTGAAACACCTCTTTGACGACAATTGGCGCGAGTCCGAGGGTCGGCTCGTCCAGAAGCAGCACTTCAGGCGCGGCCATCAGTCCCCTGCCGAGCGCCAGCATCTGCTGTTGGCCACCCGACATCTGGCTGGCAAAATCATCGCGCTTTTCGTGGAGAATGGGGAACAGCTCCATCACAGAGTCGAGGCGCCTTGCCTTCTCCGCGGCGTCATCCAGGTACAGGCATCCCATCTCCAGGTTCTCCTCCACGGTGAGATGCGTGAAAACCCGCCTTCCCTGTGGCACGAAGGAGATTCCCTGCTTCACAATCTCGTGCGTCGCCGCCTCCAACGGTTCCTGCTGCCAGAAGACCTCGCCGCTTACCACGGGGGCAAGTCCCATTATTGCCTTCAGCACGGTGGACTTGCCTGCGCCGTTCGGCCCCATGACGGCGACCACCTCGCCCTTGCTGACTCCGAGCGATACGTTGTCGAGCGCCACGACCGCGTCGTAGTGCACGGATATGTCAACCAGATTGAGAATCTCCATCTTGAATCCTCAGGTGCCGAGGTATGCCTCGATCACTTCCTCGCTCGACAGTACGACCTCCACATCCCCTTCCGTGAGCAGCCTGCCGCTGTCGAGCACTATGAGATGGTCGGACAGCTCGCGAACGATCTCCATATTGTGCGAAATGAAGATCACGGTGCGGCCCTCGTCGCGCACCTGCTTCAAGATGCCCTTGATTCGTTCCAGCATTTGTGGGAATAGTCCGGCGAACGGCTCGTCGAACAGGTAGATGTTCACATCGAGGGCCATCGCACGACCGATCTCCAGCAGCTTGCGCTGCCCGTAGGACAGCTCCATGGCCAGCGAGTCCCGCTTCTCCCACATTCCCACGCTCTGAAGTATCTCCTCTGCCTTCTTCCGGTGGTCCTCCCTCGAGCGTTCCATCAGCGCGGGGAATACTCGCCGGTTCGTCAGCACGACCAGGATGTTGTCCCATACGCTGATCTGGTCGAAGAGGCGCACTTCCTGGAAAGTACGGGTGACGCCGTGCCCGGGCATCTCGTGCGCCCTGACAACTCGGAGACCATTGCCATCGATGATTATCATGCCGCCATCGAGTGGCAGGGTTCCGCTGAGCAGGTTGATGAGCGTGGACTTTCCGGAGCCGTTGGGCCCCACAATACTCGTCATCCCATTGCGGGGAATCGAAATGGAGAGGTCGTCCACTGCCCTGACGGCCCCGAAGTGCTTTGAGATTCCGTCTGTCTCGAGCGCGAACTCGGTGGCAGCATCACTGTTGCGGGTACTCATAGCTTGTACTTCCCAACCAGGCCCTGCGGCCTGAACAGCATCAGCAGGACCAGCAGTATGCCGAGCACAACCTGCCTGGCCTGGCCGATGAACTCGGTCGGCATGAATGGGAGGAACCGCATGCCTTCCTCCAGCAGAACGAACGCCATTGCGCCGAGCAGCGATCCCCAGATTGTGGCAAGGCCGCCCAGAATTACAATCGACACCAGGAGTATCGATTCAAGCAAAATGAAGGAGAACGGGTCGATAAAGCTAGTCCAGCTGGCGAAGAGCGCCCCGGCGAGTCCCGCAATCATCGCGGATATTACCCATATTGCCAGCTTGTAGTGCGTCGCCTGATAGCCAAAGACCTCAATGGCTTCCTCGTCCTCGCGTATAGCTGTTAGCACCCTGCCGAACGACGATGTCACTATGAACCAGGCGATCACCATCACGACCGCGAGGATAGCAACGACGAAGAGCATGAATTCGAACTCACCGGTCAGCGTCCAGCCGTCTATCTGCGGCCTGGCAATCTCGTGAATGCCGAATGCGCCCCTGGTGACGCCGCGAGCGTTCAAGAAGACGTTGAAGGCGATTATGGCAAAGCCGAAGGACACCAGCACATAGATATCGTCTCGGAAGCGGTTGAACACGATACCCACGGCAATGGCGACAACGCCGGCGAGCAGAACGCTAACGGGCAGTGCGGCGAAGAACGGCCATGCAAATGTCGTCAGTGCCTCCGTCCTGAGCTGCTCGTAGGCTGGGTTCGAGCTTAGCACCGCCATCGAATACGCCCCTATTCCGAAGAATCCGATGTGTCCCACGGAAAGAAGGCCGGTGTAACCCACGACCAGGTTCAGGCTGACCGCAAGCATCGCCCAGATCGCGAATACCGTGACCACCGTGATCGCGAATCCCGCCCCCTGCCAGAGCATGAACAGTGCAGCCCAGCCAATCACGAAGAGATTCGCCCAGAGTTCGATGTTGCCCTTGGACGCCTTCCAGAACCGGCCTGGGTGTCTCAGCATTTTCAGCGTATTTGCTGCGTGTTGCAGGTCTATGCCCATTTGCTACCTTCTAGGCAGGATTCCCCTTGGCCAGAACGAGAGGAACAGGATAAGCAGGACGAACGAAATGGCATCTTTCCACTCGCCTGCCAGGTCCCAGATTCCGAACTGCTCGACGAGCCCTAGCACGAACCCGCCGAGGATTGCCCCATACAGGTTACCGATGCCGCCGACTACCGAGGCGATCCAGCCTTTCAGCAATAGTAGCAGGCCCATTCGAGGCTGAATAGCGGTGTCGTGGCCGCTGATAATGCCTCCCATCGCGGCGTATATGGCGCCCACGAAGAAAACGATCGATATGACCACGGTGGTGTTGATGCCCACGACCTTGGACACCTCTTCATCGTCTCCGATTGCCCTTACCGCCTTTCCGAACGCGGTTTTCTTCAAGACGAACAGCAAGGCGAGGAAACCTACGACAGCCACTCCAATGGCAAATATGTTGAAGCCCTTGAGGTTCGCGCCCGCAATCTTCCATGGCTCACTTCCGAACGAGTCGGGCAACGGTCGCGGCGCGCTCTGGAAGACTATCGTGGTAAATGCGGTCAGCGCGAGCAGTATGCCCAGGGTCGCCACAAGCATGACGAGCGGCGACCGCGCGCGTTCGCGCATATACACGTAGAGGCCACGATATAGTGCCAGCCCAACAATGCCCGCGAGGAGGCATGAGACCCCCCAGCTCAGGTAGAGGCCCGAACCGGGTGCGCCGAAAATGAGATAAGCGCAGTATGCGCCGAGTGTGCTTCCAACAACTATGCCAGCAGTCAGTATTGGCGCACGGCTTGCGTTGGGGAGCACTGCCCTGTATGCCCGATGCACCAGCCAGCAGACGGCAACCACTACAAGCACCCCCAGCGCGGGACTGAGGATGACATGCATCTGCGACGGAAGTGCGAGCACAACAAACATATAAATGCCGGACACGGCCGCAATCGCCCCGTCCGAGATACGAATGGCGTTGCGGCTCCATCCGCGATTCCGAAGCCGGGTGTGGAAAGCCTCGTGAAACGCCCACGCCGCCACGCCCGCCGCAACTGCCGCGAACAGCAGGTTCACAATGGGCTCGTTTACTTCATACCTGCCGCCCAGGGTGTCGAACGAACGAAGGTAGAAGACGCCGTAAGCCCCCAGTGCGGCAGCCGCGCCATAGTACAGGTCGAAGAACCAGACGGTGCTGTAAACCAGCGTGAAGCCTATCGCGATCAGAGCGTACACGGCGCCCACTGCCAGCCCGTTGAATGTGAACTGGAGCGCTTGCTCCGGAGACTGCGTAATCTTCCAGACGATGTAGAGGGCGGCGGCGACCGCCAGCGCCATCGCGAGCGTGGTTCCGCTATTCTCACGAAATCTGAGCAAGGATAAACTCCGGGGGAGTCAGACGCGCCCTATTAGCATTGCCGTATGCCGCAAAGCAGCCTACTCTCTGGGAGCAGGACCTAGCACCCTGTAGCCCTGGTTGTCTTCGGACCTCTCGGCTGGCGGCAGTATCTCGACAACAACATTCGAGAGTCCCACAACCTCGCCCTTGTCGTCGAAGCTGTAATTTTCGCCTATTGCGCCGCTCCAGGTGATTTCATAGAGGCAGTCCCTGAAACCGTCCGCGTCCTGATCGTCTTCCGTCTGCTTCAGGCATTCGGCCGTGATGTAAACGTCGTCATAAGCGGAGCCGAGGTACCATGGAAGCGTCACATAGTCATACTCTGCCCTGAAGTTGGCGATGACCTCCTGCGCCTTCGAGTTCGCAGGGTCGAGATCCGCGGTGATCGCCTTCATTCCGGTGGCGGCATCGCCCGCTATCTCGAGGGCGGTCGTGCCTATCGGGACGATGTCCGAGTAAATTGGGCCACCGTATCCGAGCTCACGCGCCTGCTTGACGATGGTACCGCCGGTGAATTCCGACTGCGCCGCCACATGCAGGCCGTCTGGGTTCGCGTTTAATAGCTTCGTCAGCTGCGACCTGAAGTCCGTAACATCAGAGGCATAGCGTTCCTCGCCGACGATCTGCCCGCCGCGCTTTTCGAACTGCTCAACTGAAGTGCGCCTGACGCCCTCCGCGTAGTCGGTCGCCTCGGTGATGGTCGCCAGGGTGCGTATTCCATCAGCCCACAGCACATTGCCCGTGTCTATTCCGACCTGCGCGTCACTCATCGAAGTGCGGAAGATGTAATCGCCGGCCTCCGCAATGTCCGGATTGGTCGCCAGACCCGAGAACATTACGACGCCTTCCTCCTCGGCAAGGGGCGCCGCCCCCAACATCGCACCACTGCACGAAGTGCCAAGGATTATCTTCACGCCGTCCACATCTGTGAGCTTCCTGTAAGCGGTGATCGAGTCCTGCGCGTTGCACTTCTCATCTTCCACTATAAGCTCGATCATCCGCCCATTCACGCCGCCTGCAGCATTGATCTCATTGACCGCCATCTGCTTGGCCTGCACTGCCACGTTGCCGTATGTCTCTCCCGGCCCCGTGACCGACTCCATCACGCCGATTCTGTAAGGCTCGTCGCCCCCACTAATATTGCCGATGGCATCACAGGCGATAATTCCTAAGCCAGATAGCGCCACCAGGCTCAGAACCAAGACCCGCCAGTAGTACCTGTTTGCCATGACATCCCCCTTCTGAAGCCTGCTACCGCCTGCTCCAACTCAAACTTGTCACCTATTGGATTTATATCACTAAATGGAAGACGCCGCAATTTCTTCTGACGTCAATAGTAAAGTTTGCGGTCTCCTTGAGCATCATCGAGGATTACAAGCGGAGAGCAATCTTCTCCGGCGGCTAAATGAGGCGAAAGTTTGACTTAAAGGTGCTTCTAGTCGTTCGGGACCGGTATTAAAATACTCGGATAAGCTGTGCTTTAGAGTGGAGTGAAGATCCCAGATCAGAAACCGTCGCTGTGAAGTCTTCGGAGGCTAAGAATGATGGCTGAACAGGCAGAAGCCGCACGAGAATATACCATGGGCTACAGTGCCGAGTTTCGACAATTGCTCGACCGCCGCAGCCTGCAGAGCCATGCCAAGCACCTGCTCCCACACCTGAAGCCCGGCATGCGTGCCCTCGACTTCGGATGCGGACCGGGTACGATCTCCGTGGGGCTGGCTGATGCGGTCCATCCTGGCGAGATGCACGGGATCGATATGGAAGCGTCACAGATTGAGCTGGCGCGCGCGGCTGCGGAATCAGGCGGCCACTCGAACGCGACATTCCATGTCGGCAATGTGCTTGAACTGCCCTTCGACGATAACTTCTTCGACGTCGCCCACTGCCATGCGGTGCTAATGCACATCCCGGACACCCAGGCAGCTCTGACCGAAGTGAAGCGCGTCCTGAAGCCGGGCGGAGTCCTCGCGAGTCGCGAGCTAATCGCCACATCAACGCTCTTCGAACCCAGCTCCGATGACCTGGCTGAGGCATTTGCCGTCTTCTGCCAGCTCCTGGAGGCCAATGGCGGTCACCGGGACCTGGGCAAAGAGCTGAAGCGCTCATTCCTGAGTGCCGGGCTGAATGAGATTCAGGCGACGGCCTCGTTCGACTTCTTCAGTTCGCACGAGGACATCACATTCCTGCACGTATTCATCAGCGACTGGTTCTTCATGCCCCGCGTCATTGCTGCCGCCGTGCAATACGGGCTTGCCACGCAGGAAGATTTCGACAGATGGCGCATCGCCGTCGATCAGTGGAGGGAGGAGCCCGGAGTTGTCGGGGGACTTGCCTTCGGCGAATGCGTCGGGAGAAAGCCATTCTCTTGACGAAACATTCTCCTGGTGCAATGGATTGACATGTCGTTTAAGTGAGGATACCGTTACTCGCTGGTATGACCATGAATGTTTCTGAGTAGGGTTCATATCTCCTGTAACAGAATTAATCACATTACTAGCGGAGAACGCTAATGCGCAACGGTTCCGTAGATTCAACATCACCGCCGGGCGGTGAAAAGCGCACCAATATACTGAAGAAGGTCGAAAGTCACTTCCAGGGCAAGACTTTCGCAGGTCTGCTTGACCTAGTGCCGGCGCTAGTGACCCTGGTAGTCGTTCTCTTCCTTGTCGAAAAAGCCGACAATCTCATCAGGCCACTTCCGTTCGTGTCCGGCCAGCCCTGGGACTTACCTGGAATCGGCCTTGTAGTTGCCATCCTGACCTTATACATCATCGGACTGATCATCTCCACATCAGTCGGGCAAAAGATCTCTCGATTCAGAGACAGTGTCATCGGCTACATCCCCGTTATAAGGAACATTTTCCGTGTGACCCAGCAAGTCATGACATCCTTCACATCTCAATATACC
The DNA here is from genome assembly GCA_964632415.1 of uncultured Dehalococcoidia bacterium. GTDB lineage: Bacteria > Chloroflexota > Dehalococcoidia > Lucifugimonadales > JADFKI01 > Bin90. Next base: position 47,533 of record CAZWDM010000006.1, read on the forward strand.
TTCAGCCGAGTGGTGTTCCTCGAGTGGCCGAGAGAGGGCATGCTGGCAATGGGCTTCGTTACGGGACGGGCCTATTCCGCCAAGACGAAGGACTCGATGGCAATCGTTTACGTCCCCACGATTCCCAATCCTACATCCGGCAACATGGCGCTTGTCATGGAAGACGACCTCATCGAGACTGACCTTGCCGTGGACGACGCGATGAAGCTGGTCTTTTCCGGTGGCATAGTCCTGCCTGAGGTGCTATCCTTTGCCAGGATTCCGAGAGGCGACGCCGAGCAGATAGAGATCATAGGCAGATTCAACTCAGAGTCGACCTATTCGCCGTCAAAGTAGTCCTGCACTGTCGGTCGCTGTCAATTCAGTCCCGGTAAATGGGTGCCATCCTCAATATAGACTATGGGTTAGGTCGCTTCTTATTGACAGGGCGATCAATTTAACCTACATTTATGTGAGTAGATTCTACTCACCCGAGCCGAACCGCCATCTTGTTCGGACATGCCACAAGCCTCAGTTTTTCAAGGAGACTATGATGGATAGTCGCATCCTGGACAGGATTGACGCTCCCGCCGATCTCAGACCACTGACCTACGACGAATTGGCGCAGGTTGCACAGGAAGTGCGAGACACCATCATCTCCGTGATAACCGAGAGGGGTGGTCATCTGGCGTCCAATCTCGGCGTGGTCGAGCTCACTCTTGCTCTGCACCGTGTCTTCGACAGTCCGAATGACAGCATCGTCTGGGACACGACGAACCAGCTTTATACTCACAAGCTGGTAACCGGGCGGCGGGACGAATTCAAGGACATTCGCCTCCAAGGGGGTATTTCCGGGTTCGGGGAGCCTAGCGAAAGCCCACATGATACCCTCTGCGCCGGTCACGCCGGCACCGGGCTGTCCATCGCGCTCGGCATAGCGCAGAGTGCTGTAAACCGCAGCGCCGACTCCTGGACGATTGCCGTCGTCGGAGACGGCGCAATGACCTCAGGCTCTAGCTTTGAAGCCCTGAACAACATCGTTCACCTGAATCCAGAGAAGATGATCGTTGTGCTGAACGACAACGGCATGTCGATCTCTGAGAACATCGGCTTCCTGACAAACTGGCGAAAGCGGCTGATCACACATCCGCAATACCAGGCAATGATCCGGCGCATGACCGAACTGTCAAAGAGGGTTCCGACCGGAGATCTCATTTACCAGCTCGTGAAGAGCCTCAACGACGGCGTCGAGAGCTTCATCCTGCCCACCATGTTCTGGAACGAAATGGGGTTCAGGTATCTGGGTCCGGTGGATGGCCACGATCTCAGCCAGCTCGAGGACACGCTCCAGCAAGCCAGGCAGACAACCGGTGCCGTTGCCGTGGTGCATGTCGTTACTCACAAGGGACACGGCTACGAGCCGGCCGAAGACGATCCGGTCAAGTTCCACCAACCCAGCTCTCCTCTCGGAGCATCGAACGGCGCACCGACATACTCCAAGGTATTCGCGCAGACGGTTAGCCGCCTGATGAGGGAGGACGAGTCGGTAGTCGGCATTTCGGCGGCAATGCTGGAAGGCACCGGCCTCGTCGAGGTTCGTGAGGAGTTCCCGGACAGGGTCTTCGACGTGGGCATCGCAGAGCAGCACGCCGTGAGCATGGCGGCGGGCATGGCTTCGTCGGGCCTGAAGCCCTTCGTATCCATCTACTCCACGTTCCTGCAGCGTGCCTTCGACCAGGTTGTTCACGATGTATGCCTTCAGAACCTGCCCGTTACTCTGATTGCCGACCGTGCAGGGATAGTCGGCGAGGACGGCAAGACCCACCACGGCGCCTTCGATCTCTCGTACCTGCGCTGCATGCCAAATGCGATAGTTGCAGCGCCGGCCAATGAGAATGACTTGCAGCGCCTGATCTATACCGCGTACAGGTACGATGGGCCGTTTGCGATCCGAATCGCCAGGGGTACTGCCACCGGCGTAGAGTTGGACGACGATCTAAGCGAACTGCCTATCGGAGAAGGGTATGTCATGAGGGAAGGCAGCGACGTGGCAATATTCGCGCTTGGCAAGCCCGCCGGACCAGCCCTTGAGGCGGCCGAGAAGCTCGCGGACTTTGGAATCGATTGCGCGGTCGTCAACCCTGTCTTCGTGAAGCCACTCGATGTCAAGCTCCTGCTTGAAACCGCGCGAAGGACGCGCCGCATCGTTACCATCGAGGAGAATGTGCTCGCAGGCGGATTCGGTTCAGCCGTGCTGGAGGTTCTTGCCGAGGCAGGACTCAGCGATGTAGCGGTTCATCGCATCGGGATGCCGGACTCCTTCGTGGAACACGGTACTGCCGACGCCCAGCGCCACGAGCTACACCTTGACGCTGCGGGAATCGCACAGCAGGTGCTGACGGCATTCTACCCGGGCGGTCAGCCTCTCTCCCCTGCCGGCAAGAGGCGCCAGGATTCGGCAGCCGCCGACTAGTCACTCCTCGCGCTCGTCCACTTCCCCGTCGTGCGGGCCTAACGTCACGCTTCCGACCAAGCGCGCTGAGAGGACAGTCGCCCAAGAGCGGCTGTTTTCCTCCTCTTTCGTATTCCATCTTCGTGCCTTTCCACACCCATTTTTAATGTGCGCTATAATCAATATAGACTGCAGTCTATGTTAAGCGAGGCAAGCCCGGGCTTTATTTACTCCCAGCCGGTTCCGGCATCTACATAGTGAGGAAAAATCCGAGGCGATCCGTGATCCGCGCACATCACGGGCTGACTTTCTCGGATGAAGATGAAGTGAATGGGAGGTTGTAGAAGTGAGGAAGAGACTGATTATCGTAATGGCTGTGGTCGCCGTACTGGCAACCCTATCCGTAGGCGTGGCCATGGGTGCAACGCACAACAGCGAGGGAAACGGAATTGACTACGAGGTTTCCATTACCAACCTGATGCCCGGACAGATACTGTCGCCGGTAGTGGTGGCGGCGCATTCAAAGCACAACGCGCCCCTGTTCACGCTCGGACAGCCGGCGAGCGCCGAGCTCGCGGCGATGGCAGAGGACGCAGACGCCTCCGGCCTGCTTGCGTTATGGTCGAACAATGACGAAGTGAACGATGTTCAGGTCTTTACGCTGAACGACGGTCCCATACCCCCGGGACAGACTGTCTCGGGAATCATAAACGTCAACGGCGACTCGACCCGGCTGTCACTCGCCAGCATGCTCGTGAGCACCAACGACGGCTTTATTTCGCTGAACGGCTACGGCCTGATAGGCGTTGTGGATCGCTCCATTCGAGTGCCCGTCTATGACTCGGGAAGTGAATTCAACAGCGAGAGCTGCGACTTCATTCCGGGACCGCCCTGCGGCAACCATGCCCACGACGACTCCCCTGCCGAGGGGTTCGTCCACATACATTCAGGCGTACATGGCGGCGGCGGGCTGACACCGGCGCAGCACGACTGGCACAATCCGGCGGCACTGATCACCATCAGGCGGCTGTTTTAGGACATTGCCGGCGCGCTTGTTGCCTGGGATGACGACCGCGTGAAGATCGTTCTCCCGGGTAAACGAAGAAAATGAGAGAACCCGCCTCACCACTGAAAAGTGAGGCGGGTTCTGTGTGATCTATCCAGTCCCGGTCGAGGGGACTCCCCTAAAGGGGTTGCCTTGCCGGCGCTACTTGCGAATTGACGCGGTCATTCCCCAGCGCAGTCGAGGATCGTTGCCGCTCAGTCGCACGTCAGCGGAGTATGTGACCGCCCCTTTCACCTCTGCGCCGAAGCGGCTGATCCTCGAAACCGAGCCGCTCATTTCCAACTCAGGCAGCGCATCGAATGAAACACTGACATTGTCTCCCTCCGCAAGGTTAACCACGCTGAGTTCGTCGAGGTCAACCGTTACGAGCTCCCACTCGGAAGTGTCCGCCAGGCTCATTACCACCTGGCCCGGCCTGACCTCTTCTCCGGCGTCAACATTCAGCGCCACAACACTGCCGCTGAAAGGAGCCCTCAGTTCTGTGTCTTCCAGCGCTATGTGAGCGGCCGTCAGTGCTGTCTCCAGCGAATTCACTCTTGACTGCGCGGCGGCCAGACGTGCCTCCCTGCGCTCTTCATCCAGGGGATCTCTCCCTGCCTCGAGCTTGGTGACTTCCAGCTCGGCATCCTCCATTTGCTGACGAGCAAGCGCAATGTCCTGAACGTCCGGTCGGAGGTTTGCCAGAGCTGCCCTGGCTGCTTCGAGGTTTGCCTCCGCCTGAGCGACTTCCGCATCGTCCGGGAAGTCAAGCAATGCGGTCAAAGCGGCTTTTGTGGCATCCAGTTCCGACTGAATACTGGCGGCGCTGGCTTCGGGACGATTGGACAGGGCGATTTCCAGCCCTCTCTCCGCATCCTCCAGCCGCCCGCGTGCGCCCAGAATATTGTTTTCTGCGACCTGCAGCGCGCTCTGACCATTCTTCTCGGTCGAAATGTACTTCTCCCTTGCGGCAGAGAACGCGAACCACGCATCCTCATACTCTCTCTCGATGCAGCGCATGCCGCGAGGAACGATTATGTCCTGGCAGGTAACCATATGCGCCCTGAACGGCCCTAGCCCGAGCATCCCGAAAAGCTTCAGTTCGTTCCAGCGGGTGGAGGGATCGTCTTCCAGCACATCATTGGGGAATGACAGGTTGTTCCTGTCAAACAGTGATTCCAGATCAACTCCCCACTCGGCGAACAGCGTACCGGGGTCCCTGTGCAGCTCTTCGGATGTCAGCTCTATTCCCAGATAGTGGTTATGTATGCTCCGCCAGTGATATTCGGCGTCGTTGTAGGCGTCCTGGGCAACCCTGTTTGCCTCGGAAGTCTTGAGGACCGTTACCTCTAGGTCCCTCTCCGCATTCGACAAGAGTGCGGTTGCCACGGTCACGGCATCCTGAGCGTCCTGTACGATCTCCTCCACATCCTGCGCGTCTTCGAGGGTATTCTCCAGATCTACAATTGCCAGCCTGGCCTTGGCGATCCTGGCATCTCTCGCCGCGACATTCGCCCTGCTCTCGGCAGTGCTGGGAATGGTAGCCGTACTTGCCACACCCATCGCCGCCAGCAGTGCTTCTCCGGCCTGTTCCACGGCAAGTTCCGCCCTCGTAATCGCCTCGGCATAGTTGGCTTCAAGGACAGCGCCTTCTGCACTGACAGATGCGCCCGGCCTGCGGTTCTCCCCTGAGAGGTGCAGGTAGCGCTCTGTCGCACTCTGAAGGCCGGACCTTGCCTGCTCCAACCTGCCCGGGCGCGAATCATCGTCCAGCTCCCGTTCCTTGGCAATTGCAATCTTCAGCGTGTCAAAATCCGCCATAGCGCTGGCGAGCGCATTCTCCGCTCTCTCAATCGCGATTTCGGCGTTTGTTGCGTCAAGCTTGACGAGCAGTTGACCATCCTCGACCGAATCGTTCTCCCTGACGAACACCTCGGTGACCATGCCGCCGTTCGGCATACCCAGACTGGCGCTCTGCAGTGGCACTACCACCGCATCAGCGCGCACCACCGGCGTTGTGCTTACCACGGCCGCACTGACATTTGTCTCATCAGGTTCGTCATCGCGCAATATGAAGAAGAAGACCGCTCCAACCACAATTGCAGCGACTACCAGGAATGCAATAATTCCCCCAACTAGTCTTTTCAATCGAATTCTCCTTCCAAAGGGCGATAGAGGCGTACCGATAGCATCTTATCAGAATGACGCTGCACCGATATATTCTTCGCTGCTTTCCGGTCCCGAAAAGCCGTTGCCCTCCCAATCCACTAATCTTACGACCTCAATCTCGTATAAGTAAATGCAATATATGAACTCCGAAATCTGAATTTTTCGTCATTTTACAGGCATGTGACGACGCCGGTGGTGGTGGTAAGACTGCAGCGAACGCCGTATAATTGCAGCCTGAAGACACCAACAGCATCCAGTTGACAGGAGGAGTTGCCGATGACAGCCAGAATTGACTTCAACTGCGACATGGGCGAGAGCTTCGGCATGTACAAGATGGGGTTCGACGAGGAAGTCATCAAGCACATCACCTCGGCGAACATCGCATGCGGATTCCACGCCGGAGATCCGATGTGGATGCGTCACACCGTGAGGCTTGCTGAAGAGCACGGAGTGGCGATAGGCGCGCATCCCAGCTTCCCCGACCTCAACGGCTTTGGACGCCGCAACATGGTAGTTACGCCCGACGAAGCCAGGAATGACGTCACCTACCAGGTCGGCGCGCTGCAGGCGTTCACCGCCGGAAAGAAGCTTCAGCATGTCAAGCCGCACGGGGCAATGTACAACATGGCTGTCAATGATGCATCCCTCGCGCAGGCGATCTGCGAGTCAATACTGGAAGTCGATTCGGAAATGATTCTCGTTGCACTTGCCGGATCCCGATGGATCGACATTGCCGAGGACATGGGCTTGAAGGTAGCCCGCGAGATATTCGCCGACCGCGCCCTTAACCCAGACGGAACCCTCGTATCTCGCTCGCAGCCCGGTTCTGTCATCCACGACACCGACGAGGTAGTGGAGCGCAGCCTCCGAATGGTCACCGAAGGAAAGACGACCGCCATCAGCGGCGAGGAGATCGAAGTGCAGGCGGACAGCCTCTGCCTCCACGGCGACACACCGGGTGCGGTAGAAATGGCGGCGGCACTAAAACGCGAGCTGGAGACGGCAGGCGTGGAAATCTTGCCGCTCGGCAAAGTTCTGGGATAGATCCGGTGCTTTACGATAGGCCAAAGTTCTTCCCCGCAGGCGACCTTGCACTCGTTGCCGAGCTGGGCGACGCAATCAGCCCGGAGATCAACCGTAAGGTGCGAAGTCTCACTGACGCGCTTGAACAGGGCAGCGTGCCCGGCGTCTTCGACTTCCTGCCGACTTATCGCTCCGTTCTCGTTTATTACGACCCGCTAGTCGCAACTTCCGCCGAGGTCGAGTCCGGCATCGAGCGTCTGCTGGAAAATGCGGAAGCGTCCGACACCGGCGTCCGTCATGTCGTCCAACTACCCACGTTGTACGGCGGAGAGCTGGGGCCCGACATTGCTTTCGTCGCAGAGCATAACGGCGTGAGTGAGCAGGATGTCGTGAGCATCCATTCGGGCACCGACTACCTCGTCTATATGATGGGCTTCAGCCCCGGATTCGCGTACCTGGGCGGACTGGATGAGCGGCTGGCAACCCCGCGCCTTCAGTCCCCGCGCACCGAGATTCCGCCGGGAGCGGTGGGCATCGCGGAAACCCAGACGGGCGTGTACCCGGTCGCTAGTCCGGGCGGCTGGCAGCTTATCGGCAGGACACCGGTCAGGCTGTTCGATCCGCAACGCGAGCGCCCGGTATTGCTGAGCGCCGGGGATTTCGTACGCTTCGTCCCACTCGAGTCGCGGACGGACTACGACGACATTCTGCGGCAAGTGGAATCGGGCGAGTACCAGGTTACGGAAGCATACGAAGAATGAGCACACCCACGTTGAAGATCATCCAGCCCGGCATGCTGTCCACCATTCAGGACAGGGGCCGGTACGGATTCCAGCGTTACGGCATGCCAACGGCAGGAGCGATGGACAACTTCGCACTTCGCGCCGCGAATGCCCTGCTCGGCAACGACGACAACGCAGCCTGCATCGAGGCGACCGTCCTGGGACCGCGCATCGAATTCCTGGCTGACACCCAGGTTGCCATAACCGGCGCGAATGTGTTCCCCCGTGTTGACAAGGAACCGATTCCTATGTGGCAGGCGGTTCCGGTTAGCAGCGGGAGCAGGCTCGAATTTCGCAGCCCGAAGGACGGCATGCGCGCGTACCTCGCCGTTGGGGGCGGCATCGAAGTCCCGCAAATAATGGGCAGCCGTGCCACTTATGTGAAGGCAGCGATTGGCGGGGTGGACGGCAGGCCCATCCGAGCCGGGGACATTCTCAGCGCCACTGCTTCGAATACAAAAGCCGGTGTGCAGACTCGCGCAATGCCTGCCGACAAGATTCCGAAATACGGGACCAACCACGAGCTTCGCGTTGTGCTGGGCCCGCAGAGCGACGCATTTACGCAGGCGGGCATAGCCACCTTCTTGAGCAGCACGTACACGGTCTCCATCAACTCCGACCGAATGGGTTACAGGCTGGAAGGCGAACCGGTTGAGCATGCCGACGGCGCCGATGTGATATCGGACGGAACACCGCTCGGCACGATACAGGTGCCCGGCGACGGCCAGCCCATCATTCTGCTCGCCGACCGCGGAACCACTGGCGGCTACACCAAGATTGCCACGGTCATCAGCACGGACCTGAGCAAGGTCGCGCAGGCGATGCCGGGACATACTGTCACGTTCGCATCCGTATCGGTGGAAGCGGCGCAGGCGGAGTACCGTGCCCAGGAGGACTTGCTGGAGTCCATCAGGAGCTACGCCCCGCCAGCACGCCTGGCAGTCGTCATTCAGGATACCATCTCTGATATACTTGGCAGCGACGGCGAGCCACTGGCGTTGCCATCGAAAGGCATCGTCGAAAGCGGATCCCGCACAGGCACCGCACGAATTGACGGTGTCAGCTACGAGTTTGAGATCTCGGTCAGACGCCTGGACGACTGACCGCAGCACAAGGAGACTTCGATGTCAAAGAGGATAGCCATTTTCGGAGCGGGCGCCGCGGGCAGCTACATCGGCGCATTCCTGACACGCGAGGGGCACGACATCACCCTGATTGACATGTGGGGTGAACACGTCGATAAGATGCAGGCGGACGGCCTCCGCGCATCGGGCAGCCAGGGGGACTTCACGACTCCCGTCAACGCGGTGCACCTTGCGGATGCCTGGCAACTCGAGCACAAATTCGACATCATCTTCCTTGCCATGAAGTCCTACGACACCGAGTGGTCGAGCTACTTCGTGAAGCGGATGCTCGCTCCCAACGGTGTCGTCGTCAACAGCCAGAACTGCATGAACGACCAGCTCACGGCTTCAATCGTCGGCTACGAGCATCAGATCGGCTGCGTAATGTCGTCGATCACAGTGGCGCTCTGGGAGCCCGCACATGTGACCCGCGGCGGCCCTCCGGGGCGCGACAGAGGGCACGACGTCTTCCGGGTAGGCGAACTGCACGGCAGGATTACGCCTCGCGTGGAAGAGATCGCCGAGATGCTGAGCTGCATCGACGGCTCGCGCGCCACCTCGAACATCTGGGGCGAGCGGTGGTCGAAGCTCACGACCAACTCCATCGGCAATCCTGTCGGTGCGATGACGGGGCTCGGCTCCGCGTCTTATGCGGAGAATCCACGCACCCGCCTGATCCAGATCCAGATAGCCAAAGAATCGGCGCAGGTGGGCCTCGCCCTGAATTACGACATCGAGAAGATCAGCGGTGTTTCCGCCGAGACCTGGGCAAATGCCGACCAAGGGGATGTATACGAGGAGCTGGACGCTATTCTGCAGCCCAGGCCGGGCGCAGCCGACTGGAAGTCGTCCATGTCACAGGATGTGGCGAAAGGTCGGCGCACTGAAGCAGCTTTCATGAACGGCTATATCGTCGCCCGAGGGCGGGAGGCAGGCGTTCACACACCGGTCAATGCTGCCATCGTAGAAGTGATGCACGGCATCGACAGCGGCGAGATTACGCCCGACGCCTCTAACGTGGAGCGCGTGCTGGGCATGGCTGGCCTCTAGGGCAAAAAGTGCGGGTCCGCTCTATGCGCAGGTCTGACGCCTGACCCGGGGTTGTTCGCCAGATGCTTGAGTTCGCTTCGTACCTGTCCCACTGGATTCAGGGTTTCGCCCACAGCGATTGGGCTCTTGCCGTTCTGGCGGTTGTGTCGTTTGTGGAGTCCGTCTTTTCGCCGTTCCCCCCCGACCCTATCCTCATTGCCGCTGCGGTATTCAATCCTGAACTGGCGCTTGTGTTCGCCGGCGTAACGACGATTGCATCAGTGGCGGGCGCCGTAGTCGGATACTGGCTGGGCGATCGATTAGGGAGACCGATTCTTGACAGGTTCGTCTCCGAATCGAAGGTGCAGCAGGTCGAGGTCCTGTTTCACAAGTACGGAGTCTGGGCAATACTATTTGCCGCTGTAACGCCCATCCCTTACAAGGTCTTCGCGATCACGGCCGGCGCAATGGAAATGAGGATGAGACCGTTCCTGGTTGCGTCGCTCATAGGCAGGGGCGCGCGTATGTTTCTCTGGGCGGTGCTTGCGCTGCTATTCGGTGAAGCGGCGCTTGAACTCCTGGAGACGCAGGGTCTGTGGCTGGGTGCGGCATTGGGAGCGGCCGTGGTCGTGGCATTCTTGCTCTACTTGCTTTACCTGCGCTATCGTCGTCGCGAACCGGAGAACGGATAAGCACCCCGGCGCCTGACCCACGCACGACTCTCCAATCTGCCGCCCCACAGGATTCCGGTCAGTTCATCTCCGCCGCCTGCCTGTATTGGAGCGCCTCTGCAAGGTGCGACACCTGAATCTTCTCGCCGCCCGACAGATCGGCTATGGTGCGGGAGACCTTCAGGATGCGATGAAATCCCCTTGCCGACAGGTTCATGCGGCTCATCGCCGTCTTCATCAGCCCTGTCGCCGCCTCGTCCATCTTGCAGTGCTGCCACACCTCGTTGGGTCCCATCTCGGAATTATTCAAAAGGCCCGTGCACCCGAAGCGGGCTCGTTGAATCCGGATCGCCGCCTCCACCCGGTCTCGTACGCAGGCGGACCGCTCGGCATCGCTGACACCGGTTAGCTTGTCGTACTCGACGCGAGGCACGTCCACGAACAGGTCGATCCGGTCCAGCAATGGGCCGCTAATCCGCTGGCCGTACCGGGAGATTTCGCTTGGCCTGCACACGCACTGCTTCGCCGAGTCGTTCAGGTAGCCGCACGGACACGGGTTGCGCGCGGCGACCAGCATGAAGTTTGCCGGATAGCTGATCGTCCCCTGCGCCCTGCTGATTGTAACCACGCTATCCTCGATGGGCTGTCGCAGCACCTCCAGCACGTTACGTCCGAACTCCGGCAGCTCGTCGAGGAACAGCACACCCCGGTGACTCAGTGTTACCTCCCCCGGACGCGGAATCCTGCCGCCACCGACAAGACCTGCATTCGAGATTGTGTAATGCGGCGCACGGAAAGGACGCTCGTCTATGAATGGTGATGCGCTCGGAAGCAGCCCGCTCACGCTGTATATCTTAGTTACATCGATTGCTTCGTCGTAGGTCATCATCGGCATGATGGATGGAAGGCACCTCGCCAAGAGGGTCTTGCCGCTCCCTGGCGGACCTGTCATCAGGATGTTGTGTCCTCCGGCTGCCGCGACCTCCAGCGCACGCTTGGCATGCTCCTGCCCACGAACGTCGGCGAGATCTGCCTGACGTGCCGCACGGTTGCCGGAACCGCGCCGGCGTGCCAGACCGTTCATCCCAGACATTTCGTCAGGAACCGGATCAATCACGGCCTCGCCCCTAAGGTGCCGCACGAGGTGCGCAAGCGTCTCCACGGGAAGCACACGAATGCCTTCGACGAGCGCGGCTTCTTGCGCGTCGCAGGCGGGCACGCAGACGGACTCGAAGCCCTCCTCCCGCGCAACCGCCACCATGGGAAGCACGCCGTTGGTGTGGCGCAGGGTGCCGTCAAGAGACAGCTCACCCAGGAACATCGTCGAAGCGGGCGCGGCAGGCAACTGACCGGAGCTGATCAACACAGAAATGGCAATTGGCAGGTCATACGCGGGGCCGGCCTTGGGCAGGTCTGCGGGAGCCATGTTCGTCGTTATCCGCCGCATCGGAAATTCGCAACCCGAATTGCGAATCGCCGCCCTCACGCGCTCCCTGGCCTCTTGCACCGCGGCGTCCGGCAAACCTACTATTGTAAATCTCGGCAGGCCGGGCGAAATGTCCACTTCGACCTGGACGATAAAGCCTTCAAGACCCACTACGGCACATGTGACGGCTCTGGCAAGCAAACTGATCTCTCCATCGGTAGAATCTGCTCGCCTATATTTACCACTAATAATTCATGCCGTCAAACGATTGCGTGCAATCTTCATATTTTGTTGACAAGAACTAAGCGGTGTGTTTGCACCTACCCGGACCATACTCCTATCGTGCCCTCTCCCAGCAAAACCGGCTCCTCCACTCCACTCACATCTGCAAGATATACGGACGACGCGCTCACATCGGAAAGGGGTCCCCGCTCCTCCAGTCGACCCGGCACGCCCGCGAACAGCAGCTTTCCGCTGTCCGGCGACCATGCCTTGTGGGACTGGCCGTACTGGTCAAAGAACATAAACATCGTTAACTGCGCATGGCTCGGCAGGAAGTCGGTAAGGTACTGCACATGGTCAGTTTCGAGATCGAGGACTGCCCACCTTACGGACCCCTGTGTGCCCTCTGAAGGGGTAATGTAGGCGATCTTCATCCCGTCCGGCGACCAGAAATAGCAGAGGGCCGGTTCCTCGATCAGCACCCTCTCCGCAGTCGAGGCCGCATCCAGAAGCGCGATTCTGTCGTAATAGCCACTCCCTCGATCAAGGCCACTTGCCACGGCGAGCTGCCCCCTGCCCGGCCTCCAGGACACGGCGGCAAGTCCCTCTACCTCGCCCACGATTTCTGCGCCGCCCTGCACCCTCGCCACGATGATGCCCTGCTCCGCCTCCGTCATCTCGCCGCACATGACTATGCGACCGTCTAGAGTGCTCGTTGATGGCGCCTGGTAGCGCATCGACATTACAGGCACCTGCGCCGGCTCAGGTTCGCTCAGCCTGATCAGGTAGTGCAGCTCGCGTACATGCGCCAGGATGTACTCGGAGTCCTGCGACCAGCAGAAGTAGAGCGGCGCTCCTCCGAGCAGGCGCGTAGGTGGCCCCTCGCCGTCCGCGTCGGTTACCATCAAGGACATGCCGTCCGACAGCGTCTGCGCGATGAATGCCACCCTTTTGCCGTCCGGCGACCACAGAACATAATGCGGCGTGTGCTGCGCGATGGCATCAGTGCCCGGTTCGTTCGTGTATATGGTCTTCGGGGACTCATCCTGACGGGCTGAAATAAGCCTGAATGCGCCGTGCCCATTGCTGAAGGCGGACGGATACGCAGAATAGACGACGCTCTCGCCGTCCGGCGACCAGACCGGCCAGGCGCACCGCTGCCCCGGCGCCGAGATAATCTGATGATCAAGACCTTCAGCGTCAGGACTGACCACCCTCACCTGCTCGCCGTCATCGACTATTGCAATGCGATTCAAGAGGTTTGCCTCGTTACCATCTTGGCGCTACTCAGATGCTCGACCACATCGGTGTCATAAGGAAGGTCGATATCGTGCCGGTGAGTAGGCTCCAGGTCAAGTACTTCCGTGGGCAGTCGCTCCGACAGGCGGTTGTAAACGATCTCAGCCAGCGCGGGAAGCGATGCCACGTCCTCCGCGTTGTATCTCACCAGCGTGTCGCGCGCTGCCTCGCTGCCTCGCTGCCACATTCGCCACAGCAGGACTGCGTCATATCCGCTCAACGCGCTCAAATCCGATGGGCGCCCCACTTTCGCCTGCTGCTCGATAGACTTGAGCCCGCCGGAGAAGCCCGCGCGCTTCAGCGGAAAGCGCAGGTCTATGTGCGCGACAGCCTTGAATATGCTGCCAAAATGGTACTCGACAAAGGGCAGGTCGAACGCCGCCCCGTTGAATGTGACCACCAGATCGTACCGTTCAATTGCCTCACGAAAGTCGGAAAGGTTCTCGTCGTAAACATACGCTGTGTATCCTTCGGCGTCGAGTACGCCGATCAGGGTGATGATTTCCCTTTCAGGGGACAGCCCTGTCGTCTCGATGTCAAGGAATGCGGCCCGTTCCCTGAAATCGGCGTAGAGGCGCCATCGCTCATTGCCTGGCAGCACTTCGTCGAAGTACCGGGCATCTCCGCGATCGTATCGCTCGGCAGACTGCTCGACGAGGGATCGCAGGTGATCGCCCTTGCCCCTGATGCGCGGTGGCAGCTCGGAAGCGCCGATAAACTCATCCCAGCCGCTGATTCCAGCGTCCCAGATCTCCGCTTCCGTAACCTTGCCAACCCTGGGCAGGTGGATGAAGGATTGTGTCAGCAATGTTGCCCTTGTGCTCGCGTCGTTCGATCAGGCGGGTGCCTGCGCGAATCGCGTGACTCCGCCCCGGTAGATGACACGCATGGTAACAAACTGCCAGCTTGCCAGCACGATGAGAGCGAAGGCGAAACCGGTAACCATGAGTATCAACGGGGCTCCGACATAGTCGGCGAGCACGCCATTGAGGAGGTTGAACGACGCCATCATCCCGCCGATGTGCACCGAATATATCGCGCCGACACGCCCGCGCACGCCGTCGGGAACGATAGTCTGAATCATCGTATGCGTAAGCGTCATAAATGCCGCCGAGCTTACGCCCAGCAGTATCGCGCTCGGAAGAGCGGTAGCGAGATTCGGCGATAGACCCAGCGCGAGAGACGAAAGGCCACTGAACGCACCAAACACGAAGAAGAGCCGCCCTTTCGTGATGTCGCTGGTGATTCCGGCCAGAATGATCGCGGAAGCGAGAGCGCCCGCCCCCACAGCCATCATCAGGATGCTGAACCCTGCACCCGACTCGTTCAGCAATTGCGTGGCGATGAGCAGGAGGCCGGTCCCTTCCCCACCGCTGTCGAGCAACTCGGTTGACAGGACCGGCAAAAGAGACTCGAACGACATGACAAGGCCGCAGTGGAATATCGCCATCACCACAACCGAGAAGAGTATCGGTGTCTTGTAAACGTAGATCGCGCCTTCGGCAAAGTTCCTGGCGAAGCTCTGCTTCTTGTCGATCTCACCGGTGGAGGCCGTCTTCAGTCTCATGGTTTGCAAGAAGCTGACTGCGTAGAATCCGGCGCACAGGAATATTGCGCCTGTTGTGCCGGTGGTTGCCAGGAGGGGAATTATCGCCAGAGGTCCCAACAGTCGTGATCCGTGCATCGTCGCCTGGTTAAGGGCGATAGCATTCAGCAGGAGCGAGCGCGGCACCAGATTGGGAATCAGCGATTGTCCTGCCGGCATCTGTGCAGCTCGCGCCGAACCGTTCACAACGGACAGCAGCACGATGTGCCATATCTCGGCCTGGCCGCTCAGCATGAGCAGTCCCAGCACGATGTTGTGCAAGAGGTTGACGGCGAACATCACCCTCAACACCGTGCGCCGGTCAAACCTATCCGACAAATAGCCGGTGAACGGGGAGACCGCGACGCGCGGTATCATCGCGGCAAAGGTGACAACGCCCACCCAGAGCGAAGAGTCCGAAAACTCGTAGACTATCCAGCCGCGTGCGACGATCAGCGCCCAAGCCGCCGCGCCCGCGAAGAAGTTAGCCGTCCATAGCGTCTGGAAGTCGCCGTACGCCAGCGCAGCCAGAAATCGACTGGCAACAGCGCGACCCCTTACGGGTTTTTCAGCCATCGATCCTCCCAGGTTGCCTGGTTGCCCTCACTAGGCACTCTCCCAGTGCTTTCGCAAGGGCACCGAATTCAACCGGACAATTGGTCAGACTACCTCCACGCAGACAGGACGCACCCCGTTGATAATGTACCCGAGGCTGTTCCATCGCGTCTCCAGGGGCTGCGTGTTTCCATCCTCGTCGGTCGCCCTCGCAACCAGCGTGTAATTCCCCACAGTCTCAGGCGTCCAGGCATAGTTCCATTGCTGCCACGAGTAACGATAGCGCGGGCCAACCAGGTCCGCCTCTCGCCAGGTCTCGCCGCCGTTGTCACTGACTTCAACCTTTGCAATATGCGCGAAGCCGGACCATGCCATCCCGTGAATCACATAAGAGTCCTTTGACAGCGTCATGTCCTGCTCGGGCCAGCTGATAAGCGACTTCACATGAATATCTGCAACAGGCACCACGGAACCATCGTCCTCTTCGATGATGTAGCGGTCGGTCTGGAAGAAGCCTTCGAACTTCTCCTGGAGCACCGAAATTCGCCGCAGCCACTTTACCGACGCCATGCCGTACCAGCCGGGCACTATCAGACGCAGCGGATAGCCATGCTCCCTTGACAGGGTCTCTCCGTTCATCTCATAGGCAAGAAGCGTGTCGGGATGCATCGCAACATCCATGGGCAGGCTTCTCAGGTAGGGCTGAGGCTCCACGGATGGGTCAGGCTGACCGGAATCGTACCCTTCGAACAGGATCTCTAAAGCTCCGTCCCTGATGCCGGCCTTCTCAAGCAAGCACCGAAGTGGAACGCCTGCCCAAATCGCGGTGCTTATCGCGCCGTTCTGAAATGGGTTTCCGGGCACATGGGGCTCAAGGTCGCTGCGGTTGTTGCCTGCACACTCGAGGGTGACGGGCAACGTCTGAGTGGGGAAACTGCGGAAGTCCTGCAGAGTAAGGGACAGCGCGTTATCAACATGACCACCCAAGTCAAGATTCCAGTCGGATTCCAACTCAGGAATCGAGTAGTGGTTCCGAATGTAGAAGAGGGGGTTAGGGGTTAGCCAACTTTTCAATATGGCCTGCGGGGTCTCACCGATGATCGGTTCTTTCTCGATAGTTACGAGACCCGTTCTTTCAGGCTGAGCACTCAGGGTTTCGCTCTTCGCCCCGTCGAACTCAGCCCTGCTACACTTGCAAGTACTCATTACAACCTCCAATATAAAGTATCGCCGATTCGGCGCTTATCTTGCTGCATACTCTACATTACTGCCATTAGTTGCACAAGTAGTCTAGTTGCCAAAAGCTACAATGCCGCATGATTCCCCAAATTATCACCGCTTATCCCATGGTGCCAATGACGTTCCCAATCGCTCGGCGAATCTGCAGCATATGGGGTAATGAGTGCCCTATCCGACAACATCGGCCTCCACCGAAGTTCAGCAGCCAGCGAGGAAAGGCGGAATATTCCGGCGCGACAATGCTATAATTTGCACGCTAATTTACTGCATCAACTAGCATCCTAGGAGAAATCCGAATGGCAGACTCAGGCCGCCGGCAGTTCGTAAAGTACAGCTTTTTCAGAATCGACCCCGAATGGCGTCGTTTGCCCGAAGAGCTTCGATACGAAAGCAAGAAGAATTTTGCACAGACCGTGAATGACATTTCCGAGGAGATGTTCACGCGCTGCTTCAGCCTCGTCGGACTGCGCGGCGACGCCGACTTCTTTCTGCAGCAGGCAGCCGACACGCTCGAGGAGATTCAGGACTCCGCCGCTCGACTGTGGTCCACCGATCTAGGCGCGTACCTCACTCAGCCGCATTCCTATCTGGCGATGACACGGCTTTCGGAGTATGTCGGCAAGGGAAAGCACGAACATGAGGGACAGGAGGGCACGGGAACGCGACTTAGACCTGTGGACGCGAAATACTTCATCGTCTATCCATTCCTCAAGACGCGCGAATGGTATCTGCTGCCGCAGGAAGAACGACAGGAAATCATGAACGGCCACATCAGCGTCGGGCACAAGTACCCTTCCGTCAAGATCAACACGACATACTCGTTCGGTCTCGATGACCAGGAGTTTGTCGTCGGATTCGAGACTGACAACCCCGGGGACTTCGTCGATCTTGTGATGGACCTGCGGACTACCAAGAGCAGCCTCTATACCCTGCGCGACACGCCCATCTTCACCGGAATCCACAAATCAATCGAGGACGCCCTGGACGACCTGGGCGGCTAGCCTGCTTGGCCGAAATTAGGGCTGGCAGGCACGGTATAGCCCGCAAGCGATTTTGGTGATACCATCGCCGGAGATGTCTGGCTGTATCACTGAGTGACGGCTACCCGGACTGAATACATGGAGGTAGATACTCAATGGCAACTACACTGACCGGCGATCGGATTGAAGAACTGAAGCAGCAGGCGGCAGACCACTTCTGGCCGCATAACAACCCAGCCGGAAACATGGGCGATGACGGGATCAAGCTTGTGCAGAGCGGCAAGGGTGTCTGGGTGGAGGATGTCGAGGGGGAGCAGTGGTTCGACACGATGGCGGGTATGTGGCTGAAGAACATCGGGCACGGCCGCAAAGAGGTCGCGGACGCCGTCTATAACCAGATGCTCGACATCAGCTACACGCCGGGCGGCACCGTCGGTCCCACGACCGCAGAGCTGTCGGGCAGGATTGCGGGCCTTGCCCCTGACAAGGAGGCACGCACCTACTTCGTCAGCGGAGGTTCTGAGGCGGTCGAAACTGCACTGAAGATGGCGAAGCAGTACCACAAGAACAATGGAGAGCCGACCCGCTGGAAGGTCATCAGCAGGCGTGGCTCGTATCACGGAGCCACTCATGCATGCATGAGCCTGGGCGGGGGCGGAGTAGGCGCGCCTATCCACTTCGGGCCTCTAATGCCTGGCAACATTCACATCGCTAACCCTGACAGCTACCGCAACAGCGGTTGCGACCTTCAATGCGCCAAGGAGTTGGAGATTGCCATCCAGCACGAGGGTCCTTCCACTGTAGCCGCATTCATCGGGGAGCCGATCTCCGCAGCGGCGGGCATACATGTACCGCATCCCGAGTACTGGCCGACCATACGCGAGATATGCGACAAGTACGGCGTCATCATGATCTGCGACGAGGTAATTACCGGCTTCGGGCGCACGGGCAAGATGTTCGCCACCGAACACTGGGGCGTCAAGCCGGACATCTTCACAGTCGCCAAGGCGCTCACCAGCGGCTACATTCCGATTGGCGCTGCCATCGCAAGCAAGAAAGTCTCGGACGCCTTCATGGGCGACGACTCGCAGTTCAGGCACCTGATTACCTTCGGCGGCAATCCGGTGGCATGTGCCGCGGCGCTCGCAAACCTCGACATCATGGAAGGCGAAGGCATGGTCGAGAATTCGGCGGAGATGGGCGCATACATGTACGAGCAGCTTCAGACCCTATATGAGCATCCCATCGTAGGCGATGTGCGCGGCGGGATGGGTCTGCTCTGCGCCGTCGAGCTGGTGAAGGACCGCGACACGAAGGAGTCCTTCCCTGCCGAGGCGAAGCTAGCCGACAAGATTGCACCCCTGATGAACGAGCATCACCTCCTGGGCAGGCCCGGAAATTCCATTTACCTCGCGCCGCCGTTGTGCATCACCAAGGACGAGGTCGATCATGTGGTGTCGCAGGTTGACAGCGTAATCACCAAGTTGGAGGCGCAACTCTAACCGGAACCAAAGACCGGCGAACGGAAGATGTGGGGGCAGCAATACCCTGCGAATGTGTAGCGAGGCGCGACCTGAAATAACGGTCGCGCCTCGACTTACTCAGGGGTTACTGGAGAGGCGAGAAATCGGCCGGGAGCAGAATCTTGCTCTCCTCGCTCAGGGGCGCTACGGAGGTTTTCGGCGGCCAGACGCCAAGGGCAAGAGTCTCTTCACGCACCGACATACGCTGCTCGAAGCTATCGTATGCCCAGATGTGCGTCCACCTGTTCATCGAGCCGCCGTCCGAGTAAAAGGCTCCCACCAGCGGTGAGAACTTCTCTCGCTCGTCGATGGCATCAGACCATGCCTTGATGACCCGCGGAATGTCGCCCGGCCTGTAGGTGCATGTTCGCATCTCGTAGATTGGGCCGAGGCGCGCCTCAGCTAACGGCCTCGCGAACGGAGCAGCCAGGTATATGTCTGACTGCATGTTGACCAGATATTCTTCGCCCAGTGAACCCCACACATTCCTGGACTTCATGAGAGCCCGCGATGCCGCACGGTGAGCGGTGTTCTTATACGGCCAGATGTGAATGATTTGGTTGAGCGGACCCGTCTCCGTGTGCCAGAAGCCACCAAGCGGAGAAATCTCAAGTCTGCTTGGCAGTACCTCTGCAACTCGTTTCTCAAGCTCAGCAACGGTCCGTGGCGTGACGTCGTAGGTGTGGAAATCGTAAAGCACCTCTATCCTCCTTATACTAACCCATCACAAGATTTAGTATAATCTATAGAGAATAGAGATGCAATACCCTATTTAGCCAAGTATATTTTAATGGTTAACGAGCCAGAGAATGCGAACCGGAGTCCGTTCCCTGTCACTATTGCATCGGCGAGCAGTCTGCCGGCAGCAGTATCTTGTTTTCCTGGTACACGGGAGCGACCGGACTCTGGGGCGGCCAAACACCCTTGGCACGCGTTTCGTCGCGCACCTGCA
This sequence comes from uncultured Dehalococcoidia bacterium, assembly GCA_964632415.1. Lineage (GTDB taxonomy): Bacteria > Chloroflexota > Dehalococcoidia > Lucifugimonadales > JADFKI01 > Bin90. The sequence goes on from CAZWDM010000006.1 coordinate 67,588, forward strand.
TTCGATGCTCGAAGCTCTCGTATGCCCACATGTGGACCCACCTGTTGAGCGCGCCCACATCGGAGTAGTACGCGCCCACGAGTGGCGAGTACTTTTCCCGCTCCTCGATCGCGTTGCCCCAAGCCTCTATCACCTTGGGGATGTCGCCGGGTTGGTAGGTGTATATGCGGATCTCGTAGATCGGGCCGAGCTTACGCTCGCCTAGCGGCCTGGTAAACGGCGCCGGCAGGTAGAAGTCGGACTGCATGTTGACCACTAGATCAGATGTGTTCGGCGGCCACGCGCCGGCGGCCTGCGCCTTTGCCCTGGTATCGGTCCGGTGGTTCATGTCTTCATAGGGCCAGACGTGCAGGACCTGGTTCAGGGGACCCGCCTCCGTATGCCACAGCCCGCCGAGGGGGGAGAATTCCAGCCTGCCCGGCAGCTTCTCGCCGAATTTCTGCTCGAACTTGGGTACGCTGCGCGGCTTAAGGTCGTATGTCCGAAACTCGTATAGCATTGCTACTCCTTCATTCTTATCACTTGTCCGCTTCCGACTGTGGATTCATTAATATATCCCTGTGCGCCATTGTGCGTAGCGTGTGTCCCTGCCCCTCACGATGTCGTGAAACAGCTGCTCAATGCTGGCCGTTACGGGCCCGATTCCGCCGTCGCCAAGCGAGTACCTGTCAACGCTCCCCACGGGTTGCAGCTCAGCGCCAGTGCCGCAGATGAACATCTCGTCGGCGATATACAGCTCCGTGCGGTCGACATCCCGCTCGACCACTTCGACTCCGAGTTCGTCCTGCAAGAGGTGCTTTACAACGTCGCGAGTTATGCTCTCGAGGATGCCTGCGGACACCGGCGGGGTGATGGCAACGCCGTCCCGCACTATGTAGAGGCAAGCGTATGAGATCTCGGAGACTTTGCCCTGCGGGTTGAGGATGACGCCGAAGTCGTACCCGTGGCGGGATGACTCATCGGCGACATAGCGGCTGTTCTGGTAGTTTGCGATTGCCTTCACTCGGGGCGGCATTACGTTGTCTGATATGCGCGTCCACGAGCTGATGCCGCAGCTTACGGTTTGCCCGGAGCCCAGCACCGAACCGATCTGCCGATTGAATATGGTAATGTCTCCGGGCCGTTCGGATACGGGCAGGTAGCCGGGTGTGGTGCTGCCGCCGAAGTACGCGAGCGGCTGCACATAGATGTCATCCCTGAACTGGTTTGCCTGCACCAGGTCGATGATCGACTGCTTCAGTTCGTCCACCGACCAGGGCGAGGTCATCCGCATGACCTTCATGGAGCGGATCAGCCGTTCCAGGTGAAGCTCGAGGTGAAAGATGTTGAGCTGCTCTTCTTCCGTATTCCAGTATCCGCGGATTCCTTCGAAGACCATAGAGATGGCAGACCAGCCAAGGGTGGATGAATGCACCACGGCATCGTCCCAGGGGATTAACTCGCCGGACATCCACACATATGCTGGATTTTCGCCCGTTACGCCAAGTGTGTCTCTGACTTGCTCTGTGCTCATGTGATCTCGCCTGACGCTCACTAAGTCGGATTTGCCAGCCTAGAGCGTATCACGCAAACCGCTTTCTTGTGAACCATTTCGCATTGAACTACTTTGCGTTCCCCAAGGACTGGTTATAGTAGAATGTGCGTACCATTTCAGCTTCAGACACTCTATTGGGAGCCGTTGATGATCAATAGCGCTAACCGCTTGTTCGACGCCGCATCGGAGCGGATTCTGGCGGAGACCTGGGAGCATTATCCAGGCTCGGCGTCGCGCCTTGGCCTGCACCAGTATGATGGACGCCTGTCGAGCATCTCTATGCAGTCCACGGCGAAGAGGACCGGCGAACTGAGAAACGGCCTGGCATCCCTTGAGAGCATCGACACGTCCGCACTCAGCTCTCGCAACTATTACGATCACCAGATCCTGACTGCCGCTCTGCAAAAGGAACTGCTGGAAATTACGGAACTGCGCTGGCACGAGAACAATCCGATGGAGATGGTTTGGCACATCGACGTGAGCTTCTATGTGCAGCGCGACTACGCACCACTGGCGCAGCGTGCGGAGGCGCTGACGCGGGCACTGGAAGCTGTGCCGGGCTACATCTCAGAACTGCGGTCCGTGATGAGCGGACGCCTCGCTTTGCCCGTGCTGGAGTCGAGTATCGAGGCGTACGAGGGGATCGGCGCCTTCTATGATGCCGACCTAGTGGAGGCCACCAATCAGATTGGGGACGAGGAGCTAAGGGAGCGGTTTGACGGCGCGCGGAACGGTGCGACCAGAGCCGTGGCGGAGTTCGTCGAGCATTTGAAGGCGCTCAGGCCGTATGCTGACGCCAGCTTCTCGATCGGGAGGGACAGGTTTGCGGCATTGCTCAGCCACGGCGAGATGGTTGATATGCCTCTGGAGCGGCTGCTGACCATAGGAGAGGAGGACTTGCGGCGGAACCTGGACCGTTTCCAGGAGGTTGCCGCCAGTATTGATTCCGGCAAGTCCGCAGCGGAGGTCATTGCATCCATTGCAGCCAACCACCCGCCACCGGAGGGGCTTATTCCTGAGACGCGGGACATGCTCGAGGACATCCGGCAATACCTGATTATCAACGATATCGTCGGTGTGCCGTCGGAGGTGAGATGCCAGACAGTGCCCACGCCGTCTTTCATGAGGTGGGCGTTCGCGGCGCTGGACTTTCCCGGACCATACGAGGATAAGGCGACGGAGACCTACTACTACGTTACTCCGGTTGAAGAGCATTGGACGGACGCGGAGAAGGAGGAGTGGCTGACGTCCTTCAACTACTCCACTTTGAGGGCGGTCTCGGTTCATGAGGCATATCCCGGTCACTACGTACACTACCTTCACACGCGCAATGCTGACTCGATGATGAGCCGGGTGTTCGGCGCGTACTCGTTCTGGGAAGGCTGGGCGCATTATGCGGAGCAGATGATGGTGGAAGCGGGTTACCTGGCTGAGCCGGAGCTTGAACTGGGACAGTTGATGGAAGCGCTGCTTCGGGACTGCAGGTTCATCTGCGCGATAAGGATGCACACCCAGGGCATGACCGTTGGGGAGGCGACCCAGTTCTTCATAGAAAACGCGTACCTAGAGGAGCTGCCGGCGCGCAAGGAGGCGATGCGGGGCACATTCGATCCGATGTACCTGAACTACACCCTGGGCAAGCTGATGATCCTGAAACTACGCGACGACTACAAGCGGGTTAAGGGAGACTCCTACTCGCTGAAGGGCTTCCACGACGAGTTCCTGTCGTATGGCGCGCCGCCGATTCCGCTGGTGCGTGAGATGATGCTGGGCCCGGACTCCGGTGACATCCTCTAGCAGGTCAGTCATATCCGGTCGAGTATTTCGGCGGTATGCTCCCCGAGGGCGGGAGCGTGACGGCGGATGCCACCTTCACTGTCAGACAGGTGTACCTGGACGCCCACCTGCCGCATCGGACCGAAGACCGGGTCGTCAACCTCGGTAACGGCACCCATCGAAGAAGCCTGACCGGATTCCAGCCATTCCTCGACCGTGCGGCACATGGTGCAGGGCACCCCGGCATCGTCCATGATCTGTTCCCATTCGAGTGCGGGGCGAGCACGCCACACTTCCTCCAGCGTGTCGATCCAGATGCGGCGGTCCTCAGGGTGCGCGAGAAGGCCGTCGATGTCCAGAAGCGGGTCCGCCCATTCCGGGTGGCCGAACGCGGTCACCATTGGTATGAGGGCGCGGGGGTAGCCGGCGTTGAGGTTAATCCAGCGCCCGTCGCTGCACTCGTAGAAGCGGGCGACAGCCGGATGGGGCCTGGCATCGTCCGCACTCTCGGGCAGCACGACGGCCTGTGCGCCCATTGCGCCGAACATGGCGTCGTACAGGGGCAGGTCGATGCGTTGTCCTTCACCGGTGGACACCTTGTGCAGGAGGGCGGCGACAACAGCCGGAGCCGCGGTGAGCGCGCCGAAAATGCTGGCGTGCGGCACCGATATGAAACTGGGCGCGCCAGAGCCACGGTCGGCGTAGATGCCGGCTGCTGCGGCAACAATCGTTTCGTGCGGCGGCAGGGACGCGTCTGAATGCTCATCTCCGAATGCTGGCAGGCATACGGCGATCAGACCCGGGTTGGCTGCGGCTAGCCGAGATATGGAATGGCCGCCCGGAAGAGTCTCAGAATCGGCTATGAGTACATCGGCGGTGCCGACAACCCTGTCAATGATCCTGGGTGCGTCTTCCGATGCCGCATCTATGACGACCGACTTCTTGCTTCTATTCCATACGGCAAAGGGCGCGGTGCCGCGCAGCCTGCCGCCCTCCCGCGGTTCTATCTTGACGACTTCAGCGCCCTGATCGGCGAGCAGCATGCCCAAGACCTGTGAAGCGATGAATTCGCCGAACTCCAGAACGCGGTAGCCATCAAGTACGCCGGTCAAAGCGATTGCCTCCGAGATTTCATTGGGAGAAATGTCGCGCCACCTAAGCCCCAATCCACCGAGAGTATAGACTTCACGAGGATGGCGAAGACGTGAGAGGTGCTCCATTAACTGTGGGATAATGATCTGCGGAAATAGAACCAACTCCAGACAAGGAACTCTCGATAGATAATAGCATCCGAGCGCCCAGACCGCATCCGCGTAGCCTTCGATGATCCCCGCCTGGTGGCCAATGCCGGACTGATGTTGCCGGTCACGCTGGCCGCGCGTCCGGGGCTTGGCGAGCTTGCGGAGAGCCACCTTGACTTGGACGATGCGCCGGGGCGGGCCAATGTAGGCGACAAGATGCTGACGCGACTACGCTTTCTGCCGCTCCCACTCTGACGGCGTCCGCCGTCTGCCGCACTGCCCAACCGCACCAGGTGGCTACCCTGGCGCTTACTGTTGCGATCTGCGCCGGCAATATCGACCGCCACTGCTACCCCGGGCCGTCAACATCCCCCTTGGCGCGCCTCACGAACCCTGCATCCGGCCGGTCCTCCGGATAAAAGACCCGCGACATCCATCCGCCGCATTTCATCCTCTGTCTGACCGCGCCGGAACGCCACTTCGGTGGATCTGGGCTTAATCAGGGCTGGCTG
>CAZWDM010000006.1:72750-76862 GCA_964632415.1 uncultured Dehalococcoidia bacterium
TCTGACCGCGCCGGAACGCCACTTCGGTGGATCTGGGCTTAATCAGGGCTGGCTGGGTCTTAGCATTTTCAGCAGTCCGATTACTCCGCCGTTCACACTCATCTCCCGACAGGAGAGATTTCTCTCATTGCGATTCTCCGGGTGCTCAAATGGGAGCTTGGCAAGAATCCGCGACATTCGGACTGGGAGTCAATCCCAGTCTGATTTCGACGACTTCCCGCCGGTCCGCGCGAAAAACGGAGATTTCAGCCCTATTCCTGCAAAATCCGTACCCGCCAAATCACCGCAGCAACCGTTCTGTTTATCAAGATGTGCCGGCGAGGGGAGTCCAGTGCTGTCCCGCCGTCACCTTCGCATTCAGTATGGTCAGCGCTGTTCGTATGAAGGCCGTCAGGGCCACCTTATTGCGCATTCCTGCCCGACAACATTCGCTGTTAAAAGACTCTCGGCATCGGATTATATCGGCTGGCTCTCAGCGCGACCATGTAGGCTCAAGTACCCATATGTGGTGTGAGAGTTCGCCAATTTTTTTGTTCCATATGTCACATTCCAGCCAAGTTTGTGATATAATTCACATAGTGAAGATACTGGTGAGACGCATGGCAAAGGAGGGCGTTGTTACATCGCCAAGCTAGCCTAGTTATGTAAGGAGGTCGAACATGTCCCATAAGAGATTTCGCACTTCAGTGATTTGGCTGTCCTTAGTATTAATCTTGGCGCTGTGTGGCGCTGCTGTCGCCTGCAACTTCAATTTTCCCTCCGGGAACAACTCCACCGGAGAGGGCGCAGAGGTCTGGGAGGCGGAAGACATCGCCAGTCTGGACCGTGTCGAGCAGCAACTGGTCGCTCCGCCGTTCTTGCCGCAACACGAACAGGTCAACACGGGTGAGCCCAAAGTCGTGCAGGTGCGAATGGAGATCGATGAAAGGGAGATTGAGGTTGCACCGGGCGTGTTTATGTGGGCTTTCACGTACCAGGGCACAGTGCCGGGCCCTATAATCGTCGTCCACGAAGGCGACTATGTGGAACTCACCCTGGTCAATCTCTCCCATAACGAACTGGTTCACAATGTTGACTTCCACGCTTCCGTCGGCGCGCTGGGCGGCGGCGAGCTTACGCTGGTAGCGCCGGGTGAAGAGGTCGTGCTGCGTTTCCGCGCGGTCAAGGCGGGAGCGTTCATCTATCACTGCGCGCCCGGCGGAACGATGGTACCTTGGCATGTCGTGCATGGGATGAACGGCGCTATTCTGGTGCTGCCGCGCGACGGGCTTAAAGACCCCAATGGCACCCCTATCCGCTACGACCGCGCCTATTACATCGGCGAGCAGGACTACTACATACCGCGCGATGAGAACGGCGATTTCAAGCGATACGACAACCCTGCCGCTTCCATCAACGACGACCTCGAGGCGATGCGAACGCTGATTCCCTCGCATATCGTATTCAACGGCGTCACGGGTGCGCTGCAAGGCGAGAATAGCCTGACCGCGAATGTGGGCGAGAATGTGCTTATAGTCCATTCGCAGGCGAACAGGCAGTCATACCCGCATCTAATTGGCGGACACGGCGACTTCGTGTGGGAGCGCGGCGGCTTGAACAGTCCGCCCAGGCTTGACTTAGAGACTTGGGTCGTCGCGGCAGGTTCGGCGGGTGTGTCGGTGCATACCATTCGGCAGCCGGGCACCTATGTCTATCTGTCGCACAACCTGATTGAGGCGTTCATGTTCGACGCCAAGGCGATTCTGCAAGCTGAAGGCGAGTGGAACAACGACCTGATGGAGCAGGTGAAGCCGCCCACTGCCAGCCAATAGCCGCCGTGGACGCGCTTTTGGCGCTTACGGGTGAGGCAAGAGCGCATCACCCGTAGGCGTCGAACGGAGACCTAGCTACCCGGTAGCTTCATATACATCGTAGATATGCGGAGGTTAAGCGCATGCTATACAGAGTGGCATTGACATTCGCCGGACTGGTCGTCTTGCTAGGCTTAAGCTGCGGAGGCGATAGTGCCGTCCAGCCGCCGTCCAGCCCGAAGGCGCAGCCGACTGCGCCGCCCACACAACCGCCCGCCCAGCCCCCTGCACCGCCTGCGGGAGATGTGGTCAAGGTGGAGAATCAGGACATAGGCGGCAGCGGCGAGTATATTTTTGTTCCTTCGACGTTCAACTTCGCGGTCGGACAGACGGTTACCTTCGAGATGTCGGCTGAAACCGAGTTTCATACCTTCACCGTCGATGACCTTGACATAGACGAAGAAATGGATGCCGGCGAGACGATTACATTCACTTATACATTCAACCGCGCAGGCGAATTCGAGATTATCTGCATACCGCATCAGGCGTTTGGAATGACGGGAGTCATTGTCGTCGAATAGCATGTCGCAGTCGCGTCCATCGTCGATGTCCACGGGCGCGTGGGCCTGAAATCACCTCAGACCGCGGGCGTGAGTTAGGCATTGCGAGGACCATCACGGCAACTTGGTGTCAGCCAGAAGCAGGCGAGGCCGCTCGATTCCAATGAACGGTCTTCGCCTCGTAACCACGCGCGCGTGCAAATGCGCGCGCACTGAGCGGATGTGCCACCTGCACAGTAATCGGCTTCTCCCTCAGCTCAATTACTACAATACGCTGCTACCCACCGGCGGACTCGCACACCACCTTGCATGCGTTCATCGCCTCTGCACGATCACTAATGCTGCCTCTGCTTATGTCCCCCCTCGGCAGCACGACTTCTGAAGCAACGACAACCTCTGCGGTAACCTGAATTATCCTGCAATTCGCCGGGTTGACAGGCGCCGGAACCGTGCTATCATTGGCTATTGCAATTAATTGCAATAGCCAACTTTCTAACAAGTATGAAAGTGAATATGCAATAGTTCGCAGGAGTTGATCGATGTATTTTAGCTTGCGGCTCTTCGAGTTGACCCGAGGCGTGAGGCTTCGGATCATGTTTGCCGCTGCTCTGGGCCTGATCGCCGTGGGCGCCGGCGTTGCCAGGCTGGCCATATCCGGCGTCGTCATCTACCGAGTCATCACTGGGCAGGCGGACTTCTCCACGCTCACGCTACCCCTGCTGTTAATCGCAGCGCTAATCGTCGCTCGCAGCGTCTTCCAATACTGGCAGAACGCGGTGAGCCATCACACCGCCAACCTCGTCAAGATCAGCCTGCGCGAGCAGGTCTACGAACACGCACTGGTACTAGGTCCGGGGTACGCCGACCGAAACCGGACCGGTGATGTCGTCCTCACGATAGTGGAAGGCATTGAGCGGCTGGAGACCTTCTTCGGTCAATACCTGTCCCAGATCATCGTCTCCGCCATCGCCCCCGTTGCCATCTTCATCTACATGATGACCCTGGACCTGTACATTGCGATCATCTTCCTGCTGTTCGCCTTCCTTGCCCTCGGCGTTCCCGCCATGTTTTATAGGTGGAACCGGGACAGCAGCTATAGACGCCGCCGGTCCTACGGCAATCTGGGTTCGGATTTTCTGGACAGTGTCCAGGGGCTAGCGACACTCAAGGCGTTTGGACAGAGCAAGAGTCGCGGTGAAGCCCTGGCGCAGCGTGCTCACCACCTCTACAAGAGCACCATGGGAGTGGTCGCCGCCAACGGGGCCACAAGCGGCGCGTCAATATTCTTCATGGCCACCGGGGCCGCCATAGCCCTCGTTGTGGGCGCAGTTCGCGTCAACGGCGGCGACATGGAGCTGCGGCCCTTGCTCATCGTGCTTATGCTCGGTGTCGAAGTGTTCCGGCCCATGCGCGAACTGACCAACCTTTATCACCAGGGCATGACCGTGCTCTCATCGGCACAGAGCGTCTTTGGCATTATGGACGAGCCGGTCACGATCCTCGAATCCGAAGCTGCCGCCGAGGGACCGGCGCCTGAGATCGCGCCGGAGGTCTCTTTCGAAGGCGTTACCTTTGGGTACGACAGCGGCCACCGGCCCGCGCTCCAGGACGTATCGTTCGACCTCCGCAAGGGCGAGACCCTGGGTGTCGTGGGCGCCAGCGGCGCAGGGAAGTCAACGCTGGTCTGGCTGATGTATAGGTTCTACGACCCTCAGGACGGATCAATCAAGCTCGGCGGTCATGACCTCCGAGATCTCCCGCT
>CAZWDM010000007.1:0-15074 GCA_964632415.1 uncultured Dehalococcoidia bacterium
GCGAAATTCCTGACTTGCTTCTTCTGCTGGAGCATCCGCACGTCTATACGCTGGGGCGGAGGGGGCAGGAGTCGGATATTCTCGCTTCGCAGGGAGTGCTCGACAAACTGGGAGTGGAGACGCGAGCGACGGACAGGGGTGGTGAGGCGACCTACCACGGACCGGGGCAATTGGTCGGTTATCCAATTATCAACCTGCGTCGATGGGGTGGCGGTGTGCGCCAATATGTGGAAGGGTTGGAGCGGGTGCTAATAGGCGCGCTCGATGAATTTGGCATTGTCGCGCACAGCGAGGGGAAGCCGACCGGCGTCTGGGTGGATGAGAGGAAGATTGCGGCGATTGGGGTGCGGGTGAGCCGGAGTGTTACGATGCACGGCTTCGCGCTGAATGTCAGCCCGGACCTGTCGTTCTTCGAACATATCGTGCCGTGCGGCATGCCGGACGTGAGGGTTACTTCGATGGCGCGGGAATTGGGGCGCGATGTCCCAGTGTCGGACGTGCTGCCGGTGGTGGTGGAGGCAATAGGCAGGGAGCTCGGGATGGGTATGGAGCGGAGCAGCCTGGATGCCCTGACCGGGGCAGTTGCTTCCTGAAGACGCCTAGAGGAACTGCCCTCGCAGGCGCGGGTCGAGGTAGTCGCGCAGGGCATCACCGATGAGCACGACTGCCAGCACGGTGAGCGTCAGGAATACGCCCGGGAAGAAGGAAATCCAGAATGCGACCTGCACGTAGCCCTTGCCCGTCGCTACGATATTCCCCCACGTCGGGATGAACTCCGGAACACCCGCGCCAAGGAAGCTCAGGCTCGCTTCGGCCAGAATTGCGGTTGCCAGCGTGAAAGTCGCCTGCACCATGACGATGCCGAATGTGTTGGGTGCGATGTGCAGGAAGAGGATGCGCCAGGCCGGTGAGCCGATGGCGCGCGCCGCTTCGACGAACTGCTCCTCTCGCAGGCTGAGGACTTGTCCCCTTACGAGGCGCACCTTGCTGGCGGTGCCAGTCACAGACAGGGCGATTATGACATTAGTCACGCTGCCGCCGAGCAACGCGATAAGCGCCAGTGCGAGCAAAATTGTGGGAAAGGCAAGCAGGCCGTCCACGAAGCGCATCAGGACGTGGTCGAGAACACGGAAATAGCCGGCGAACAGGGCTACTATCAGTCCCAGAACCACCGATATGATCGTCACGGCAAAGCCGACATAGAGGGAGACGCGGCTGCCGGCGACCACGCGGTCGAACACATCCCTGCCGAATGCGTCAGTGCCGAACCAGTGCTCCGAGGACGGGGGCAGCCTCAGGTCGGTCGTGGTCTCCGTGTAGTCGGTGCGCACGATGATGGGTGAGAACGCCGTCATCAGCAGAATAGCCGCCAGAATCACAACGCCGATTATGACATTGGGATTGCTGCGCATGATGACCACGCACGCGTTGAGAGTGCGGCGTACGCGCTCCCTCGGGCTGGGCGCGAGCCGGATTTGCGTCTGTTCCTGCTGCGTTTCCATCAGTAGCGAATCCTCGGGTCGAGGTAGGCGTAGATGATATCGATGGCAAGGTTGATCAGCACATAAGCCGTGGCTACGACCATCATCATCGCCTGAATGATTGGGAAGTCTCGCCTTATGATTGCTTCTATCAACATTCTACCGAGTCCCGGGATCGCGAAGATAGACTCCGTAACCACGAATCCGGTTGCGAGGCTCGCCAGCGAAGCGCCGATCACGGTTACGACCGGAATCGAGGCGGGCCGGAACGCGTGTCGCATGTACACGACGAGTTCTCGCAGCCCCTTGGCGCGTGCCGTCCGAACATAGTCCTCGCGCAGTATATCCAGCATCGCCGAGCGAGTGATGCGCGAAATAAAAGCCGATGACAGGATGCTATTGACCGCAACCGGCAGGAACATGCTGTGGACATGAGAGAAGAGGCCGTCGCCAATGGGGCGATATCCGAGGGCCGGGAACCATCCCAGATTTACGGCGAACACCCAGATCAGGATGAAGGCGAGCCAGAAGCCGGGGGCGGAGAACCCCAGCACGGCGAAGAACATGAAGCCCCTGTCGACTGCCGTGCCTGCCTTCCAGGCTGAGACTACGCCTATGGAGATTCCAAGCAGCGTGGACAAGACGATTACCTGAACGCCGAGCGAGAGCGTCGGCTGCAGCCGGGGGGCCATCAGCGATGTAATGGATTTCTTGGAGAAGATGGAGGTGCCGAGGTCGCCCTGTGCGAGCCGTGACACCCACCTGACGAACTGAATGTGAATCGGCTGGTCGGTGCCCAGTTGCTGGCGGATGCGCTCGAGGTCCTCGACGGTCGCTTCGTCGCCTCCGATAATTGCGGCGGGGTCGCCGGGAGCGATGTGGATGATGGAGAAAGTGATAACGCCGACCACGGCAATGACGGGAATGGCGGAGACTATGCGTATTAGTGTATAGCGCAACATCCGCCTTGCTTTGCTCCTCTGTCAGAATCCGCGAGTGGGCTCGAGTGCGATCACCTTCCAGCCCAGTGTCACGATGTCAAATGCAGCGGGGGCAGGTGTGAATCTGCCCCCGCCAGTCAATCTATTGAATTGCGCCGATCAGGTTATTCGACCAGCCACTTGTCGAACGGCTTCTGCTGCGCCGAGCCGCCGTTCACGATGCCCTGGACCTTTGTGCTCGCCGCCCAGCGGCTGAAGAACTCGCCGATCTGCAGGAAGATAGCGTCCTCGTAGAAGTGCATATGGAACTCGTCGTTCAATGCAATCTGCTCGTCCTCGGAGGTGGCGCGAGCCAGCCGAGAGTAGATTTCGCGCTGCATGCCGGTCGTGTCCTGGTAGTTGTTGAACCACGCGTCGTACTGCAGCTCGGAGAAGAGTAGGTGTCCGACGGGGCCGGACCTGACGGTTACGCCGCTCCAGGTGTGGAAGAACTCCCAGTCGTCCGGGCGGGCCCGCTGTGCCACCATCGTTGCCCAGTCCATGACCTGGAAGTCGACATCGAAGCCGAGCTCCGTCAGCACTTCGCGGCTGACCTGAGCGGCTGCGTGTGCCGGCTGCCTGTCTGCGGGGTCCATCAAGCGCACATGCGCGCCGGTTACGCCTGCCTCTTCGAGGAGTTGCTTTGCCTCTTCGAGGTTCTGCGAGTAGTAGAAGCCGTCAGAGCCGGCTGTGGTCTCCCACTTGGTGCCGCACTGCAGCAGCGACGGGCAGAGGCGCGTGAACGCCGGATCGCCAGTTGCCAGTGTCAGAGCCTTCTGGTTGTCGTATGCCTTGACCATGGCCTGCCGTGCGAGCTTGTTGTCGAATGGCGGGCGCACATGGTTGAAGTGTCCCAGCAGCCTGAACGGAGGGTTGTCATAAAGTGCCACTTCGGGGTCGGCTTCCAGGCGGGAAAGCAGCTCGGCAGGGAACTCCTGAACGATGTGGACTTCGCGTGTCTGGAGTGCCGCGACGCGGGTCGTCTGGTCAGGAACCTCTATGTACACCATTCGGTCCACATAGGCGGTGTGTCCGCCCGAGGTCCCGTTGGCAGGGCTCGGATGCGGGCTGTAGTCCTCATACCTGGTTGCGCTCCAGCGGTCGCCGGGCAGCCACTCTTCAAAGATGAAGGGGCCAGTTCCATTGGGCGGGCCTTCTGCGGATTCGTTTGCGGAGTAGTTGTCGTACCAGTCCGCCGTTACGAGACGTGGGCCGAATCCCTGCGGGCCGATCGCGTCGATGACGAGTCCGGTGCCTTCCCTGAGGTTCAGGCTGAAGTGCTGGTCGTCAACGATGGTGAAGAACTCTTCGAATTCTCCGGAGCCGGCGCCGAACTCGTTGCGAACGAGCCGCAGAATTGGGGCGCGGTCCTTCTGGCGATTCAACGTGCCCTGCACCTGCTCGGTGGTAAGGGGGGTGCCGTCGTGGAACTTGATGCCGTCACGAATCTTGAAGGTCCAGGAGAGGTTGTCGTCACTGCTCTCCCAGCTTTCGACGATTAGCGGGCCGATTCCGTAGTCGCTGGTGTACTCGAAGAGCCCTTCCAGTACGGTGTTGGACACGTTACCGGTGCCCGAGGCCGTAGTCCAGAGGGGATCGAACGACTGGATGCTGCCCGCCGCCACGATGCGGAGAGTTCCGCCAAACTGGGCTTCGTCTGCCGACATCATCATTGCCGGCTGCCTGGTCTGCGTCTGTGGCACGGGAGCGAGCTGTGGAGCCTGAGGCGTGGGCAGGGCTTCCGCCATTGCCGGAGCCGCGGGCGCTGCCGGAGCGGGTGCTGCGGGCATTGCCGGCTGTGCGGGCGCCTGTGCCGGCTGCACGGGAGGAGCCACTGCCGGAGCAGGGGCTTGCTGCTGCGCTGCGGGCTGCTGCACGGGTGCGGGGCTGGAACAAGCGACTGCTCCAATCGCCGCAATGGATGCCAGTGGCAGCAACCATAAAGATACTCTTTTACCGACTTGGGTTAACTTCAATGCACGACACTCCTTGAATTGCTGAAGTTGAGGCGTTGCGGGCAACGCCTCTATATTTATAGGGACAATTATGAGCGTCAGTCAGCAGGTAGTCAACGAATTTCGTACATTTCCGTCACGGTCAGGTATCCCGCCGCATCATGCTGAAACTCTGGGAGGTCGGTCCCTTGTCGGGTTGAGTGGCGAGGAACAGCGCCATCGGAACGACGTCCTCCGCCTCCTTGACCCATTCGCTGCTGATGGTGTTGACGCCAGTGCCTTCCCGCTCCCACGCAGCGATTGCGCCCGGCGTCAGGACAGGGCCGGGAACGAGTTCGTTGACGCTGATGTTGTACTCCCACAGTTCCTGGGCGAGCACGCGTGTAAGCATCCATGAACCCGCCTTGGCGCAGGCATACGCCGAGGTGTTCGGGCGGCCGTTGTGTCCTATCCCGGAGCCGACGGTGATTATCTTGCCGCCGCCACGCTCCTTTAGATAGGGGATGGCGCTCCTCGCGGTGAAGTATGCGCCCTTCAGGTTGAGATCGATTGTCGCAACCCACCCATCAGGGTCGCTCTCGTCGATCGGTCCTGCTCCGATGTTGCCGCCCGCGTTGATGACCACGATGTCAATGCCGCCGAACGCGTCGGCCGCTGCCTTGTTCATTCGCTCTACGTCGTCGTAGCTCGTCACATCGGTCTGCACAGTGATGGCGTTCCCGCCTGTGCCCTTGATCTGCGCTACGACTTCCTCTATTTCGGTGGTAGTGCGAGCTGCACAGCAGATGGATGCGCCTTCGGCAGCGTAGCCGATTGCAATGGCGCGTCCTATGCCCCTGCCCGCGCCCGTAATCACGGCAACCTTGCCCTCCAGACGGCGTTGATTCTCAGCCATATTTTCCGTGCCTCCAGTTCTTGACTTTGATGTGATAGACGGATTATACGGACGAGCTAAAACGATGTACAGGAAGGAGCGAAAAATGGGTGAGAATGGGTTTGACAGGGTGTGCGCTGGTTCATATACTGACAGTGAATAATAGGGGTGAGACATGGGGTAATTCTGAGGTGAATGAGCAAGGGTTGTCCATAGGCGGACGCGCTTCAAGCAGGAGGTAGCATAATGGCCCATAAAGACGATATTGCGTTGATGGCGCATCTGATGCGGCGCGCCGGTTTCGGTGCGACTCGCGATCAGTTGGAGAGTTATGTCGCACAAGGATACGAGGCAACCGTTGAAGAGTTGCTCCAGCCTGAAGCACAGGAGCCCGTGGACAGGTATGAGCTTCTCCGCTACCACCCATGGTCTTGGAAGCCGGGCACGATCCAGGGGACGGGACATGCAACCTGGCTGTATCACATGGTCAACACGAAGGCTCCGCTTCAGGAGAAGATGGCGGTCTTCTGGCACGGCATTTTTGCCACCGGTGTCTCAAAGGTTGACCACTGGGACGAGATCCTTGACATGATCGACATGCTCCGGGAAAAGGGCATGGGCAACTACAAGGATATCCTGATGGCGATCGCCCAGGACCCGGCGATGATCTACTGGCTGGACAATAACGAGAACCACGCGGACGCGCCAAACGAGAACTGGGGGCGCGAGCTTCTCGAACTGTTCAGCATGGGGCAGGGCAATTACACCGAGGCCGATGTATTCGAATGTTCCCGCGCATTTACGGGCTGGACGATCACCCCGAAGCTCCCTCGCTTCCCCATGGGACGATTCGACTGGTATTTCGAGTACCGCGAGGATGACCACGACGAGGGCGACAAGACCTTCCTTGGCTACACCGGCAATTTCAATGGTGAGGACATCATTGACATCATCTGCCAGCAGCCGGCGACATCGCGGTTCATCGCGCGCCACCTGTACAACTTCTTCGTTGCCGACGAGGCACAGGTTCCGGCATGGCAGAATGTAGCGCCGGGAGACCCGGATGCGATCAAGACACTCGCGGACGCATTCGTAAACTCCGGGTATGACATGACTGCCGTGCTGCGGGTGCTTTTCAATTCCGACTTCTTCAAGGAAGCTCGCTTTTCTCGAATCAAGAGCCCCGTTGAGGTTGTGGTGAATACACTGCGCTTCGTTGGCGGCCACGAATTCCCCGCACCCGGAATCGGCAACCTCGGCAGGCAGATGGGCTACATGGGTCAGGAAGTGCTGAACCCGCCGAGCGTTGAGGGCTGGCACACGGGCCGCGAGTGGATCAACAGCGGTTCACTGATGCGGCGCATCAACTTCGTTGCCGACCTGGTAGGTGATACTACGCTGCCGGGCGTGCAATCCATCGTCGGCAGGCTTCAGAACGCTGGCGATATATCGACGGGCGAGTTCGTCGATACCTGCCTCGACCTGATGGGCCCGCTCGATCTTGCTCCGGCGACGAGGCAGGAACTGATAGACCACGCGGATCTCGACGGCGACCTGAAGTGGGGCAGCGATAAGGACGCGGAATTCTCAAAGATGCGCGTGAGTGAGATGCTACAGCTCATCGTGTCGCTGCGGGACTACCAGTACGCATAGCAACCATTGAAACACCCGGCTACAACGCTGGCCTATATTTTAGGGGGGAAATGAGATGACGACAGCGCAGAAAGACCCGGTCGTGGTGGTCGTGCAGCTATCCGGCGGCAACGACTACCTGAATACGGTGATTCCGTACAACAACGAGATCTACTACGACAACCGACCGACGGTCGGCATCCCGCAGGAGCAGGTGCTGCACCTGGATGACGAGGTGGGCTTGCACCCGCAAATGGGCGCGATCCGCGACATGTACAAAGAGGGCAACGTTGCCATCATTCACGGTGTTGGCTACGAGAACTCGCCGCGATCGCACTTCCGCTCGATGGACATCTGGCATACCTGTGAGCCCGATGATGTCGGCACCGAGGGCTGGCTGGGCAAGGTCATTCAGAACATCGACCCCAACAAGGAGAATGTTGTTACGGGTGTCAGCTTCGGCCCCAGCATGTTCCGCGCAATGGCGGTGCCGGGAGTTCCGGTCGCCTGCGTCGAGGACCTGAACAACTACGGTCTCATGCCGGGTATTAGCGCCGACGAGCAGCGGCAGAAGATCCTGAACAGGTTCTCGCGGTTGTACGGACAGGCAATCGGTCGCGGCCCCGTCATGGAGTTTCTTGGTCAGACCGGACTGGACGCGCTGCAGGGCGCGGACATCCTGAAGATCGCGCCGGAGCGGTATTCGTCTGACATCGAGTACGCAGACACCACGCTTGCCAAGAAGCTCAAGGGCATCGCGCAGGTGCATATGGCCGGACTCGGGTCGCGCGTGTTCTACTGCGACCACGGCAGCTTCGACTCTCACGCGGGCCAGCCCAACATGCTGTCCGGCCTGTGGGATGATCTCTCCACCGCGCTCAATGACTTCTTCGACGACCTGCGGGCGCATGACGCATCCGACAACGTGGTCGTGATGCTCTTCTCCGAGTTCGGACGTCGCACGCATGACAACGGCTCCGGCACGGACCACGGCGCGGCAGGCGCAGTTATGCTCATCGGCGACAATGTGAACGGCGGCCAGTACGGCGAGTACCCGTCACTCAGAGCGGAGGACCTCGAGCAGGGCGACGTAGTGCCCAATGTTGACTTCCGCAGCGTCTATTCGACGATCGTTGAGGACTGGATGAAGATGGACTCCACGGAGATCGTCGGCGGCCAGTTCGAGAAGCTGGGCTTCATATCGAACTAGATCGTCATTACCTCAGCGGGTCAGTCCGTCGGTTGTTGAACAGTCTCTAAGTGGACTGAATGTCCGATGCGCTGACCTTCTGACTAGCAGGGAGCGAAATATATGCTTACTACCGTCTCCAAAGGGCGCACATACGACTTCAGTCACGCGGTCGGCGGGCTGTATATGCCGCAGCCCATCGGCGTTGTCACAGGTGAGGGCGACACGGTGTTTGTGCTGAGCCGTCAGTATGAGCAGATTCTCGATGTGCCCTGGAACAAGGCTGCCACGGCGGCGCAGGTCAACAGATTCACCGTGACGGAGACAGCCGGCGACGAAGAGTTCCTTGGACGATTCAGCAAGTACGGCGATTCCGAGGGCGAGCTCATCTGGCCGAGCGGCATTGCCCGAGATTCCGACGGCAACCTGTATGTCACGGACGAGTGGATGAACAGGGTATCCGTGTTCAACGAGGACGGCGAACTGCTCAAGGTCTGGGGTTCGGAGGGCAGCGGCGACGGCGAGCTCAACAAGCCGTCCGGCATTGCCCTTGACTCCGGCGGAGTGGTCTATGTCGTTGACAGCCACAACAATCGCGTGCAGAAGTTCACGAAGGACGGCGAATATATCGCCCAGTTCGGCGGATCCGGAAGCGGTGAGGGACAGTTCAGCTCTCCCTGGGGCGCCACCTGCGACGACGATGACAATGTCTATGTCGCTGACCACAAGAACCACCGCGTGCAGAAGTTCGACGGTGACGGCAATTTTGTGATGTCGTTTGGCAGTTACGGCAAGGGCAGAGGGCAGCTGAACCGCCCCAGCGATGTGGCTGTTGACCCAGACGGCGATGTGTATGTGTGCGACTGGGGCAATAACCGGGTCCAGGTGTACGCGCCTGACGGCAGCTTCATAGCAAGCCTGCTTGGTGACGCACAGCAGCTCGCGAAGTGGCACCAGGAGCAGGTGGACGCGAACGTGGACGTGATCAAGGCGCGCCGCCGTGTCTATTCTCTGGAACCGGAATGGCGATTTGCCATGCCGACCGGCATCACATTCGACAGGGCGAAGTCCCGACTACTGGTAACGGACACCCAGCGCGGACGTCTCCAGATATACACCAAGGTAAGCGGCTACATGGAGGCTCAGTTCAACCTGTAGGAGTTCGCTGCCAGACTACGCACCGGATTCCTGCCGCCTCTGAATATCAAGGCAAGAATTACGGTGCGCACCTGAAGCAAAATTACGACCTGCATTCCATGGCGATTTTCACCAAGTCGCCGGCGAGTGCAGGTCGTAGCATTTATGGAAGGGGGTGAGGCCTAGAAGGACGTTCAAAACAGATCGCTGAGATCGCTGGTGATACCAGCATGCGTGGGTCCCTTGGGCATTTAGTCATATTTTGGGGGCAGAAATGCTTACAACGGTAGCGGCGGGACGCGTTTTTGATTTCAGCCATGCGGTGGGCGGCTTGGAGATGCCCCAACCCATCGCTTCCGCCTGTGGCTCAGGCGATACGGTATATGTGCTTAACCGGCAGTTTGAAGAGATTCTTGATGTGCCCTGGAATCAGGCGGCGCTCTACGCTGAAGTGTGCTCGTTCGTCATGCCGACTATGCCCGGCAGCGAAGAGTACATTGGCACTTTCAGCAGGTACGGCGACGGAGACGGTGAACTGATCTGGCCGGTCGGCATTGCCATCGATTTGGATGGGAATATCTGCGTCGCGGATGAATGGATGAATCGAGTCTCAGTATTTAATGAGAGTGGCAACTTCCTGAGGCATTGGAGTACGCAGCGAGGCGAACAACTTAATCGCACCTCAGGGATAGCATTCGACCCGGATGACGATCTATACGTAGTGGACAGCATTAATCACTGTATTCGCAAATTCACCAGGGATGGTGAGTACATTCTGGAGTTCGGCACATTCGGCAACGGAGACGGGGAACTGAATTCGCCCTGGGGGATTGCGGTCGATCGCGAGGGTTGCGTGTATGTCGCGGACCACAAGAACCACCGCGTCCAGAAGTTCGACGCTTATGGGGAGTTCGTCGCAACATTCGGCAGTTACGGCCGGGGCAGGGGTCAACTCAACAGGCCCAGTGATGTTGCCGTTGACCCGGACGGTGATGTGTATGTGTGCGACTGGGGGAATAACCGCGTGCAGGTCTTTGCCCCGGAGGGCAGGTACATCGCCAGCCTAATCGGCGACGCGCAGCAGATGGCGAAGGGACACCAGATGCAGGTGGACGCCAACCCGGATGTCATAAAGGCGCGCCGGCGTGTTTATACACCCGAACCGGAGTGGCGGTTCGCATTCCCGACCGGCGTCACCTTTGATGCGGCAAACTCGCGTCTGATTGTGGCGGACACGCAGCGCGCCCGCGTGCAGATATACAACAAGGTCGAGGACTACTTGGACGCGCAGTTCAACCTTTAGACAGGCAGCGGAAATAATTGAATGTGTTGCTGGCCACGCAAGTGAGATTGTTGACGTCGGATTAGGGAGGATACTTTGGGAGAGAATGCAGTAAAGGGAAATATCATTCCCGGAATGCGATACCGTGACGCGTACGCCGCTATAGACTGGCTCTGCGATGTGCTCGGGTTCGAGCGAAATCTCGTCGTGCCGGACGGCGATGGAGGTGTGGCGCATGCCCAGCTTACGCTTGGCAACGGCATGATTATGCTCGGCTCCGATCACGAGCATGCTCGTGATTTTGTCGTTCCTCCCACCCCGGACGGGACTCTGACGCAGAACGCTTATATCATCGTAAACGACATCGAAGGGGCATACGAGCAGGCGAAGAGCGCCGGAGCCAACATCGTTTCGGAGCTGGAGGAACAGCACTACGGTGGCAGCATCTTCTCAGTTCGAGACCCTGAAGGACAGATCTGGCATCTTGGATCATATAATCCCTGGGTGGAGCAGGGCAGCGATTGAGCAAGGCGGTAATTGCCCTTCGGGATGAGTGATTAGTAGTAAGGGGGCTGGTGTGAGTGCCAGCCCCCGATCTGTTTTTGGCATTGACATTCTGGCGCGGTCTGGCATACCTTCTACGCGAAAATGACGCACGAACCCCTATTGGGAGTATGCCAATGACTACGCAATCATCCACTCGCCCGAACATCATCGTCTGCCTCGTTGACGACCTCGGCTTCTCTGACATCGGGTGCTATGGCTCCGAGATCCGCACGCCCAACCTTGACCGCATGGGCAACAGCGGACTGCGGTTCACACAGATGTACAATGCGGCGCGCTGCTGTCCGTCGAGAGCTGCCCTGCTGACCGGCCTGTATCCGCACCAGGCGGGCGTTGGTCACATGGTTCAGAACTACGGCACGCCCGGTTACCAAGGATACCTGAGCGACAGTTGCGTGACGGTCGCCGAGGTGCTGCGAACTGCAGGCTACAGGACACTGATGAGCGGCAAGTGGCATGTGGGCGGCCACTACCATCCGCCCGTCCCGGAGGAGGGCTGGGACTTCGGTTCACCGGGTCGGCCCACACCTCGGCAGCGCGGGTTCGACAGGTTCTTTGGCATACTTGGCGGCTATGGTTCGCTGTTCAATCCGTTCTCGATGATGCTGGACGACACGCCCATCAACGCGGAGACGCCGGACTTCTACTTCACCGACGCCGTTACCGACCATGCGCTCCAGATGATCGACGAGACACCCGACGATCAACCCTTCTACCTTTACCTGTCGTACACCGCCCCGCACTGGCCGTTGCACGCGCACGACGAGGACATTGCCAAGTACGAGGGCGTTTACCGCGGCGGCTGGGACTCGCTGCGAACCGCGCGTCACGAAGAGATGAAGGGCATGGGCATCCTCGATTCCAAGTGGGAGATCAGCCCTCGCGATGTGGACGCGCCACCCTGGCCGGAAGCATCTCACCAGGACTGGGAAGACCTGCGTATGGCGGTCTATGCGGCGATGATTGACCGTGTTGACCAGGGGATCGGGCAGATAATGAGCAGGCTGGAGCAGATGGGGCAGGCGGATAATACGCTCTTCATGTTCCTGTCGGACAACGGCGGCGATGCCGAGCTATTCATGGAGGACACGGATATTCCGGTGCCGTCCGTTTTCGCCATACCGACCGTGGACGGCAAGCAGACTAGAGTCGGCAACATTCCTGATCTCAGGCCCGGCGGCGCGGACACCTTCATGAGCTACGACCTGCCCTGGGCGAACGCGAGCAATACGCCGTTCCGCCTGTTCAAGCGTTGGATTCACGAGGGCGGAGTGTCGACGCCCTTCATCATGCACTGGCCTGATCGCATCAAGCAATCCGGAATCGTCAACTCGCCGGCGTACATATCGGACATTACGGCGACGTGTATTGAGGCGGCTGGCGCAACTTACCCTACGGTAAACAATGGCAATAGCATCACACCGCTGGAGGGCGAGAGCTTCCTGTCGGTTGCCGATGGACAGCAGTGGAGCAGGCAGGCGCCGATATTCTGGGAGCACGAGGGCAACCGCGCCGTCCGGGTTGGCGAATGGAAGCTGGTCGCCGAGCACGACGGGCCGTGGGAGCTGTACAACATGGACGAGGACCGTACCGAACTGAACGATCTCGCCTCCGGCGACGCGGACAGGGTGCGGCAGATGGCGGCGCTTTGGCAGGGCTGGGCGGACAGGGCGAATGTGGTGCCGTGGCCCGCGAATCCGGTCTTCCCCGGTTTCAGGATGATGGGCAGGAACGCGCACATCGCAGGCGCGCCGTCCATGCCGACGCCGGCTGATCGCTAGTCACAGAGTCGTATCGTTCGAAGGCGGTAGATTGGGAGGACTCAGGAATGAACGAAAAGACCTCGACGCCCCCAAATATCATCATATGTCTTGTGGACGACCTCGGATTCTCGGACCTGGGGAGCTACGGCTCACGCCTTCTTACGCGCAACATTGACAAGCTAGCGGAGAACGGGATCCGCTGCACGCAGATGTACAACTCGGCGCGCTGCTGTCCTTCGAGGGCGGCGCTGCTGACTGGGCTGTATCCGCACCAGGCTGGTGTGGGGCACATGACGGCGGACTATGGCATCGACAGTTACCAGGGATACCTGAACGAGAGGTGCGTGACGATCGCGGAGGTGTTGCGGACGGCAGGATATCGCACACTGATGAGTGGCAAGTGGCATGTGGGGGGCAACTACCATCCTCCCGCGCCCGAGTTCGGCTGGCCGACGGGTGAAGAGGGCTATCCGACGCCTAGACAGCGCGGCTTCGACAGGTTCTACGGCATCTGGGGCGGCTACACTTCGTTCTTCAACCCGGATTCGCTAGGACTGGACGACACGCCCATCAAGGCGGAGACCACCGACTTCTACCTGACCGAGGAGATCACGAACCACGCACTTCAGATGATTGACGAAGGCAGCGATTCGGAGAAGCCATTCTTCCTCTATCTGTCATACACTGCTCCGCACTGGCCGCTTCACGCGCTGGAAGAGGACATCGCCAAGTACGAAGGGGCCTTCCGCGAAGGATGGGACGCAGAACGCACGGCGCGCCACGAGTCGCAGAAGGGGATGGGGCTGCTTGACGAGAAGTGGCAGATCAGCGCCCGCGACCAGGACGCGCCCGATTGGAACGACGTGCGGCACAAGGAGTGGGAGGACCTGCGGATGGCTGTGTACGCGGCGCAGGTTGACCGAGTCGACCAGGGGATCGGGCGGATAATGACCCGCCTGCGTGAGCTTGGCGAGTACGACAACACACTCTTCGTGTTTCTGTCGGACAACGGTGGCTGCGCCGAGCTGTTCCAGGAGGACAAGGACATCCCGGATCCGAGCATCTACTCGGCGCCCACCGTGGACGGCAGGCAGGTTACATGCGGCAATATCCCCAGCATCAGGCCTGGCCCCGACACCACGTTCATGAGCTACGACCTACCGTGGGCGAACGTGAGCAATGCGCCGTTCCGCCTGTTCAAGAGCTGGATGCAGGAGGGAGGCATATCCACGCCGTTCATCATTCACTGGCCCGACAGGATAAAGCAGCCCGCCATCAACCACAGCGAGATGTACATCACGGATATTACCGCAACCTGCATTGAGGCTGCGGGCGCGACCTATCCCAAGGAGTTCGAGGGCAGGCAGATTACCCCCATCGAAGGCGAGAGCTTCATGCCCATCATCGAGGGGCGGGAGTGGAGCAGGGAGACGCCGATATTCTGGGAGCACGAGGGCAACCGCGCGGTTAGACTTGGCGAATGGAAGCTTGTTTCGGAGTACGGCTTGCCGTGGGAACTGTACAACATGAACGAAGACCGCACCGAGCTTAACGATGTCGCTTCAGGTGACGGAGACCGTGTGCGGCAGATGCTGCACCTGTACGAGCAGTGGGCGGAGCGGTGCCAGGTAATGCCGTGGCCCGTGAACCCGCGCTACCTGCAGGGCAAGTATCCTACGCTTGGCGTCCACAACTACATCGCCTAGGCGGTATTCAGTTTTCTATCAAGCCTGATTACCCTATCTTGAACGACTTAACCTGTTCGCCCACCTCGATGCGCGTGAGATCGTATCCGATTTCAACCGAGCCTTTGTAGGTCGATGCTGTGCCTTCGAGAATCTCTTCCTCGTAGCCGGGGACCGGTCCACCGATTACATGTGAATAGACGGCGAGCTTGGGGTTCATGCGGCTGAAGATTTCGCCCGCCTGCTGCGGAGTGGTGTGGTGCTCGATGACGGCCTGGCGGTGATGCTCCGTCATCTGCACGGCGCGCTTGAGGAACGCCTGAGGGGCGATGATCTCGTGGATGAGCAGGTCTGCGTCCTGCGCGAACTTCACCAGGTTCTCGCAAGGGCGCGTGTCGCCGGATAAAACCACGACTTTGCCGTTGTATTCGATTCGGTAGCCGAACGCTGGTGTGACAGGGCGGTGGTCGACATCGAACACGATGACGCGCACATCGCCAATCGTGTACTCGAAGCCTTCAGCGATGTCGTG
>CAZWDM010000007.1:15174-32074 GCA_964632415.1 uncultured Dehalococcoidia bacterium
GTTACGGTGAGGTCGGTGGTCATGTATCTTCTCCTATTAGCAGCGCGAGGTGCGATGAATAATCAGGGCATCTTCCACTGCGGCGCCCTCGTTTCCATTTTCTTCGGCATCGAAGTGCCGTCCCTCCCACCTATGTTGGCCTGCGTTCAACCGAAGTCTCCTCACATAGACATTTCCCGGTGTGACGTCGTCGTAACCCTCTTCATAACCGTCCACGACAACACGTAAATCATCCGGGTATCGATCCAGCAGCCGTTTCAATTCCCGTACATTCATTTCCTTCACCTCTAGCTAGAGTTTAGCAGCATTATCAACTTCGCTGCCATTGGATCTTCTGCCATTGACACCACCACTGTCTGTTCATAAAATCACGCAAGCAAATCAACGCACAAACCGGGCTTAACGAGAGGTGAAAGCATGGCTGACAGGCCTAACATCGTATTCATCATGAGCGACCAGCAGCGTTCCGATACGCTCGCCTGTTACGGCGCGGACTACATGAACGTGCCTAATCTGAATGCGCTGGCGGACCGCAGCTTCGTGTTCCAGAACGCTTATGTCGCGCAGCCGGTATGCACTCCGGCGCGCGCCACCATTATGACCGGGCTGTATCCGCACAAGGCAGGTCCGATCGTCAACAAAATCCACCTGCCCGCAGATACTCCAGTCATAGCCGAGATGATCGACGACGAGTACTTCAAGGGCTACATGGGCAAGTGGCACCTGGGCAATGATGTTCAGAGGCAGCATAGCTTCGATGTGTGGAATCCGACCGAGGACAGCCACCGCGAGTCCTACACCAAGCCCGAACTTCGGTACGAGATGACGCCGTACCACGACCATCTGGTGGAGAGCGGCTTCGATCCCAATGGCGAACATTCTGACGGTGTGAAGCTGTTCACGGCGGACAAATGGCTGGATCTGCCCAAAGAGCACACGATGGCGCACTACCTGGGAGACAGCGCGGCGGAGTTCATCGAGGAGAACAAGGACCAGCCGTTCATCCTGTATGTAAGCACCTTCGAGCCGCACTCGCCATATCACGGGCCGTACATGGACATGTACGATCCGGCGGAGATTCCGGTGGGCGACGCATTCCTCGAGGTGCCGGAGGGGGCATCACGGGTCAATCGCGTGCGCGCCGACTACTTCATGCAGTTTATGCTCGAGGGCAAGAGCCATGCGGACGACGACTACATGACTCGCTATGCTGCCACTCGCGAGGATGTAACTACAGAGATGGGCTGGCGCACGCTGCGCGCGCACTACCTGGCGAATATCACGCTGGTTGACGACATGGTTGGCAAGATAACGGACGCGCTGGAGAAGGCGGGCGTTGCCGACAACACCGTCGTCGTGTTCACCAGCGAGCATGGCGACATGATGGGCGACCACGGCATGCTGGAGAAGCGCTCGTTCTACGAGGAGGCGTCGAAGGTGCCCCTGCTGATGTGCGTTCCCTGGCTGTCAAAAGAGCAGACGGTAGTCGAGGGCAGCGTCGGGCACATCGACCTCGTTCCGACACTGCTGGACCTGATTGGCGAAGATGCCCCGGACTCGCTGCAGGGCACAAGCCTCGTTCCTGTGCTCAAAGGCGAGCAGTCTCTTGACCGTGATGTGTTCGTGCAGTGGAACGGCACGAGCGACGAGCTTCCCGACAGGTTCCTCGGAAGCAGGGAAGTCAATCGCATGCTGACACTGCCCGGGCGCTCGGTGATCACGCCCGACCGCTGGAAGCTCAACATCTGTGCGGGTGACCAGGGCGAACTGTACGACCTGAATAACGACCCCTACGAGCGGAACAACCTGTATGACGATCCGGCGCAGCGCGACAGGGTGATCGACATGTCGGCGCGCATCCGCATCTGGCAGCACGAGACCGGGGACACTGCGCCGCTACCGAGTGTCTAGCCGAGGCTGACAACGCTATGCTCAAGATATGCGCCCACGTACTGATCATCTTTGTCGCTTCGATCTTGGCAATAAAAGGGGCAGCCATTGAGGCGGAAGGTGGCAACGCGACTCTGGGCATTGGGATGCTTATTATTGGCGTAGTCGGACATGTTGCCAACTTCGTGTGGATGTCTGGCTCCGTCAGGCGCTGGAGACTGTAGAGAAGGTGAAAGAGTGAACACCGCTGTCAGGGTCATTGTTCATGTGCTGCTGTTCGTTGTTGCCTTCGTGGTGTTCTTCCTTGGTCTCGGTGTGGGGTTGGCGCTAAATCCTACGATTGGCACGCTCCTATGGATCGCGGCTGGAGCGATCACGGTGCTCAATGTCCTCTGGATAGTGAAGTCTATGAATAGGGAATAGGAAATCGAAGTCAATGGCCTACGAATTCATCAAGCTGGAAAAGTCGGATCGCATTGCGACGGTCACGTTGAATCGTCCCGACAAGATGAACGCGCTCAGCACAGGGCTGCTGACGGAGTTCAGCGACGCGCTAGACGATGTCCACAACGACCACGACATCAACGTGCTGATACTCACGGGAGCGGGTAGGGCTTTCTCGGCAGGATACGACATTTCGCCGGGCCAGGAGGCGCCTGACATACCCGCCACCGCGGCGTGGGATGCCAAGCACCTGCCTGCCCGCACGCTGATGAAGCTCTGGAACCTGAGGCAGCCGACCATCGCTGCCGTCAACGGTTACGCGCTAGCGGCAGGCAATGTGCTGGCGATGACGGCGGACATCGTGATCGCCGCCGAGCACGCGACTTTCGGCGAGCCGGAGATCCGCTTCGTGGCACACTCGCCGGCGATTATGCTGCCGTTCATGATTCCGCTGCGTCACCTGCACTGGCTCTACTACACCGGCGACACGGTTGACGCTCAGACTGCCGAGAAGTGGAACATGGTGAACTGGGTTGTGCCAGCCGACGAACTGATGGAGAGCGCGCGCAAGGCGGCAACGCGCATCGCCAACGTGCCGCCGTATGCCGTTCAGATGATGAAGCGCAGCATCAAGGGCACTTACGAGAAGATGGGCTTCTCAGAGGCGTTCGAGCACCACCTGATGATCCGCATGATCGAGGCGATGCAACCGGATGTGCCGGAGAAGGAAGCGCTGGAAGCCATCAAGCAGGAGCAGGGCATGCGCGCGTTCCTTGAAGCGCGTGATGCGCCGTTCCGCTAGTTAACGGGGGCTAACATGGATGGGCAGGATAGGGCGGATCAGCCCCCAACTTAACCCCTCCCCCATAGCGGGAGGGGACGCGATGAAACTATGCGTCCTCGGCGTCAATGCTGATATGCAGCTCGTCGAGGTGCCGCTGCTCCACGATGTCGGGCGCTTCAAACAGGGGGTCGAAGCCGCTCTGCGTCTTGGGGAACGCGATCACGTCGCGGATGTTGTCGCGTCCGGTCAGCACCATCATCAGCCTGTCGATGCCGGGAGCTATGCCGCCGTGTGGCGGAGTGCCGTACTCGAACGCGGTAAGCAGCTGATCGAAGCGATCTGCCACCTCCTCTTTCGTATAGCCAAGCACGCCGAATACGCGCTCCTGCAGTTCGCGGTTGTGGATGCGGATGCTGCCGCTCGCCAGCTCTGAGCCGTTGGCGACAAGGTCGTACAGCCTGCCTATGACTTTTCCGGGATCGCTGTCGATGTATTCCTCATGGCCGTCCTTCGGCATCGAGAACGCATGATGCATCGCGTCCCATCGCTCCTCGTCGTCGTTCCACTCGAATAGCGGGAAATCGGTTATGAAGGCGAACGCGACAAGGTTCGGGTCGGCAAGTTCAAGACGCTGCCCCATCTCGTTTCGCAGCGCGCTTAGCGCCTGGTTCGTCGTCTTTGCGGGGCCGGCGACGATCAGGATTATGTCGCCCATCTTCGCCTCGGTGCGGTGCGCGATTGCCTTCACCTGCTCGACGGTCAGGAAGCGAGCCGCAGGCGAACGGAAACCGTCTTCGGTCAGGTCGTCTATGTCGCCCTCGCCGGTTAGCACGATGGTAACCAGGCCTTGTGCGCCGTTTGCCCTGGCGAAGTCTATCAGCGCATCCTGCTGGCGGCGTGGCATCGAGGCGCAGCCGGGAGCGCTGAAGCCCTTGACGATTCCCCCGCCTGCCACGGTGGAAGTGAACACCCGGAACTCGGTCTGCGCTGCGATGTCCGACAGGTCCGCGAGGTCGAGGTCGAAGCGCAGGTCCGGCTTGTCCGTCCCGTAGGACGCCATAGCCTCTGCGTATGTCATGCGTGGGAAGGGGCGCAGGATCCATTTGTCGGGGAAGAGTGTCTCCACCAGTTTTGTGTACAGCTCCTCGATCAGGTTGAGCACGTCGTCCTCTTCAACGAAGCTCATCTCGAGGTCGAGCTGGGTGTGCTCGGGCTGCCGGTCGGCGCGAGGGTCCTCGTCTCGGAAGCAGCGCGCGATCTGGAAGTATTTTTCGACGCCCGCCGCCATCAGGAGCTGCTTGAGCTGCTGGGGCGACTGCGGCAGCGCGTAAAACTTGCCAGGGTACAGCCGGCTGGGCACGATGTAGTCTCGCGCGCCCTCCGGTGTGCTCTTGATCAGGATGGGCGTTTCCACTTCCAGGAAACCACGCTCGCTGAGGAAGTCGCGAATGAAGCGCACGACCTCGTGCCGCATGATGATGGTATCGCGCATGGACTCGCGGCGCAGGTCGAGGAAGCGGTACTTCAAGCGGATCAGCTCGTCCACCTCGCTCTCCTCGTTGATGTAGAAGGGGGGAGTCTTGGACTCGTTGAGCACCTTAACCTGCTGCGCGTACACCTCGATCTCTCCTGTTGAGAGAGTCGGGTTCTCCGTGCCTTCAGGTCTGGTGGAAACGTCACCGCTGACCTGTATGACCCACTCGTTGCGCAGAGATTCAGCGATGGAGTGGACTCCTTCCGGGGCGATGTCCGGGTTGAAGACGACCTGAACGACGCCTTCGCGGTCGCGCAGGTCGATGAATATAAGGCCGCCATGGTCGCGGCGGCGATGTACCCAGCCTGCCAGCGTAACCGTCTTACCAATGTGTTCGGCGCGCACGTCGCCGCAGCTGATCGTCTTAAGCAAAACTGCCCCCTTGAAATCGCAATCGTATGAAAATTATACAGGCTTGGACGACAGATTTCAGGGATTTTACGGGGGCAGGCCGGTCGCCGGGGCTAGGTGGCGATGCCGTAGGAGCGTTTCTTGACGTCAAGATGCACGAAGGTTTCCGTGCGGCGCACGCCGGGGATGGTAGCCACTTTTGTGCGGAGGAAGTCGTTCAGTGCAGAGGGTGATGTCAGCGTAACCCAGCCGAAGATGTCATAAGGGCCGGTGCTGACGGTAACCCAGGACAGTTCGTCCATCGAGGCCATCAGGTCGGCTGCCAGGTCGGCTTTGTCGGGGTCCACCTTCACGCCTATCAGGGCTTCGAATGGATTGCCCATCATGTCCGGGTTTGGAATTGCTGCGACGAAAATTCGCTCTTCATCTATGAGGCGGCGCAGGCGACGTCGAACCGTGCCCTCGCTGACGCCCGCGCTTCGCGCGATGCCTGCGTTCGATGCCCTGCCGTCTTGTCTAAGGGTCGCAATTATCCTGGCGTCTAGTTCGTCCATCACCATCTATTCTCTAAGGTCGTATAATCCGGCAGATTCTATCCACGGGTATGGAGACTGTCAACGATTCCGCTAATGGAGGAAGGCGCCAGGTGTCAGCCAAAATCTGAGTGCAGGTGGCTCAGAATCGGCGGATTGAAAGCCATGTTGCGACAGCGAGGCCTATGAAGAGGTATGTCAGGCCGTACGCCGCAGAGGGAAATCCGATGGTAATCGCAAACGAGGCGACAAATACGCAAGCCGCGCTAACGATCTTCAATTTCAGCCCACGCTTGCGGTTGGTGGAGAGGCTGACCGCTTCGCCGATAGCGTAGCCAATGAGTGCCATAACTGCAACGTAAATGAACGGAAGGACCGTGTTAATCAGTGCGATGTCTAGGAACACCAGCCTGAAAAGGACGGGGGCGGCTAAGTAGAACGCAAAGCCGAGCACAAGGGCGGTTCCGAGACCCGCGCCAATGCCGCGCAGTAGGAACGGCAAAGGCACATCATACATAGGCGGTGTGTTGACGCGCGCGCAGTCGGGGCAGCGCATGCCAACCGGTGCATGCACCAGACATTCGGCGCAAATGGTCTCGTCGCATTTGCCGCAGCGTATGTTGGTCTCCGTCTTGGGGTGCCTTACGCAATACCGCGTCTGTGTCATTGCTCTGCCGCCTCTGAAATATCTGCCGTCGGAGTTCGTTCGGTCCATTCCTCCTGCCTGGGGACATCCCTATCCCATAGGATACGACAGACGAGCGTCTGAATGACAGGCTGATCCCGCGCAGGCGCCTCCCAGTTCGCCGTCAGGCGCTTTGAGACTAACATCACGCCTATCAGCACGCACATGACCACAACTTCCGACGGCCTGCTCGCCAGTTCCAGAGCGCCTAGCAAAAACGCGCTGACAGGCAGGGCAACCATCGTAAGCAGCGTGAGTAGGCCCGTGTCCTTGAGCAGCAGTCGGCCAATTGCCGCGATGAGGATTGTTGCTAATATGGCTTCGTACCACAGTGCGAAGGCGAGAACCACTCCGCCCGTCGTACCGATGCCTCTACCGCCGGTGAATCGAATGTAGGGGGACCAGTTGTGGCCGGCTATTGCGGCGAGTCCTACGGCTACCTGCACTCCGAGGCTCGCATCGAAGGTGCGTGCCAGCAATACCGGCAGGATGCCCTTGCCTATCATATCGAAGAGCCCAACGGCGACACCCGTCTTTGCCCCCAGTTGCACGAGGGCGTTTGAAGCTCCTACATTGCCGGAGCCGTAGTCACGAATGTCGATGCCTGAGGAAAGACGCGCAGCAAGATACGCGGTGGGAATGCCGCCCCAAAGGTAGGCGACGACAACTAATATGCCGTCTCCGGCAGTCATCGTACCCCGGCGGTCCTGAGGGAATACAGGGATTCTACGCTGGACATCGGAGGTCCGACGGTGCCCGGCTCCGGCTCACCGGGGTTGCCCAGGGCGTGGTAGTCGCTCCCGCCGCATGGTATGAGGCTGAAGTCGTCCGCGAGTCCGCGCAGCCATTCGACCTGATCGGGCGTGTAGTCGCCATAATAGACTTCCATGCCCACCAGTCCTGCGGCCTTGAGCTCGCTCAGTATGTCCGGGAGCGAGGAGACGCCTTCCCGGTCGGACTTGGATGCCGAGTAGGTTGGGTGCGCCATTACGGGCAAAGCCCCATGTTCTATGAGCAGTCGCACGGCGTCTTCAGGCAGGAGTTTCGGGCGTTCGACATACGCGGAACCATTGCGACCGAGGTACTCGTCGAACGCGTCGCGCGGATATTTCACATAGCCGGCCTCTACCAGGGCTTGCGCTATGTGGGGCCTGCCGATCGAGGCGTCACCGGCGATCTCTTGAACGCGGTCCCACGATATCGTGAGTCCCAATTCGTTCAGATTCTCGACCATCTTCTTGCCCCGGTCTTCCCGTCCGCTACGAAACTCCTCCAGAATCGCTTGCAGTGAGGCATCGTAGTGGTCGACGAAATAGCCGAGGATGTGAATCTCACTGCCCGGCACGTCGGTACTGAGTTCTATGCCCGGAATGACCGTCAGGTCCGGATAGGCTGCGGCGGCATCAAAGGCCTCGGGCAAGCCATTCGTGGTGTCGTGATCGCTGATGCAGATGGTCTTCAGGCCGCGCTCGGCGCACAGCGCCACAACTTGCGTGGGGGTCAGCGTTCCGTCGGAGAATGTTGTATGCAGGTGGAGGTCCGCTTCAATGTTTGGCACGGCTTATATTTCGCTCCGCTGGTGTCTGCGCCACTTCGGGCGCAGCTGTTCTACCTGGGTCGTCTGAGTGTCTCAAAGGCTTCATTAGACTGAATGACCGCCGCGGGCTTGAAATCAGTCCCGTGGCGGTCATTTCGACTTCATGTGTTGTTGTTCATTGCTAGCGGGCGTAGCCGACTGAACGGCTCTCCCGGATGACCGTTACCTTGATCTGGCCGGGGTAAACCAGCGTCGCTTCTATCTTCTTGACGATGTCGTTTGCCATCTTCGCTGCGGTGGCGTCGTCAACAGCCTGGGGCTTAACCATGACGCGCACCTCGCGCCCCGCCTGAATGGCGTAGCACTTCTCGACCCCATCGAACGCGCGCCCGACCTCTTCGAGGGCTTCGAGGCGCTTGATGTAGTTCTCCGCGGTGTCCCTACGGGAGCCGGGACGTGCGGCGCTAATTGCGTCGGCGGCGGAGACGATGAAGGCCTCCGTGGTGCTCATGACATCGTCGTGGTGCTCAGCTATGCAGGTGCATACGGCCTTTGCCACGCTGTGCTTCGAAGCTACGTCAGCTCCTATTTCCGCGTGTGGGCCCTCGATTTCGTGTGAGAGCGCCTTGCCCAGGTCGTGCAGCAGACCGCCGGTCTTGGCAACCTTTACATTGGCTCCCACCTCGGACGCGATCATGCTCGAAATGTGCGCCACTTCGATGCTGTGCTGCAGGACATTCTCGCCGTAGCTGTAGCGGTACTTTAGGCGTCCCAGCAGTCGCACGATGTCTGGGTGCAGACCGCGAACGCCGACTTCCAGCGCGGCCTCTTCACCGCACTTCCAGATTATGTCAGATACTTCCTTCTCCGACCTGCCCACCATCTCCTCGATGCGGGCAGGGTGAATCCTTCCGTCCGACACCAGGCTCGTTACTGCCAGGCGGGCAATCTCCCTGCGCACGGGATCAAAGCAGGACAGAGTTACCGCCTCCGGGGTGTCGTCAATGATGAGATCCACACCTGTGGCTTTCTCGATTGCTCTTATGTTTCGTCCTTCACGGCCTATGAGACGACCTTTCATGTCGTCGCTGGGTAGCTGCACTGTGGTGATTGTGGCTTCGGATACCACATCTGCCGCGAACCGGTGAATAGCCAGGGCGAGAATGTTGCGGGCCTTTTCATTGGCTTCCACTCTTGCCTGCTCTTCAAGGTCACGGTAGCGAATTGCAAGATCGTGCTCGATTTCCTGTTCCGCGCTGTACATTAGCTCGTTGCGGGCGTCTGCAAGCGAGAGTCCGCTGAGTTCTTCCAGTTTGACGAGTTGTTCGGAGCGCATTGCGTCCAGCTGCTGCTTGTGCTCCTCTTTCATCTCGTCGAGGCGCTGCTTCCTCTTTGCCTTGAGTTCAGTCAGGGAACGCTCGAGATCGCTGACCTTCCGTTCGTTCTCGGTCACCTTTCTCTCGCGGCGGTCAAGATTGCTGGCTCGCCGCTCGACGTTTTCCTGCCTGTTAGCAACGCGCCGCTCCGTGCGTTGTACTTCGGAACGGCGTTCTCGAATTTCGGACTCCGCCTCTGTGCGGAACTGTAAAGCCTCCTCCTTGCCTTCTATTATGATTGCGCGCTTTTCGTCAGCGGCGTCTTCCAGTATCTGTGCAGCCTCCGACTGCGCCGCTGCGTAGTTTTTCCTCTGTAAGAATCCTCTTCCGAAGTATCCACCAAGTGCGCCTATGGTTAGGCCAATCAGGACGGCGAGTATGGAGAATATCGCAATTTCCATATCACTCACCTCCCAAAGTGTAAAATACCCTAGATTATCTAGGTATCCCGATGACCCAATACTATAATTCATGGCAATAGGTGTCAAGGTGAGTATTGCTTGCAAGGGTCTCACCTGGCACCTGGCCGAATTGCTTGTCAAACCTCCATTTACGCGCTGTTAGACTGCCGTATGGTGAGCCAATACCGATGGTTACGGCACCATATCAGCCCATTGCAGGCTGTCCCCGAAATGCGCCGACGCCAATGTGAGCATCGCGCGACATGCAGCGCCGACGATGGACTATCCTTCGATAGCCTTCAGTTCAGCCAGGACTGTCTCAGGGTCGGGGCGGTCTCCCGTGCTGCCCACGTACTTCCACCGAATGACGCCTTCCTTGTCGATGATGAATGTGGATGGTATGGCGATGTTATTTCCAGCGAGCACTCCGTAGTCCGTGATCGCCATTCTCCCTGAGTCCGAAAGGATCGGGAACGGCGCTCCCCAGTCATTAGCCGCTCCCGCGGCACTCTTCAAGTCGTCGGCGCTTATTGCCAGGATGACGGCATCAGCTCTGTTCAGGTCTCCGTAGTAGTCTGTCAGCTCGACGAGCTGCGCGCGGCAGAACGGTCACCAGAATGCGCGGTAGAAGACAAGCACGACGTTCTTGTCGCCTCTGAATGACTCCAGGGCGTATTCGCCACTTCGAGCGCTCTGCAGGGTAAATGCTGGCGCGAGGTCGCCGATATTGTTGCCAACCTGCGGCGACGGTGCCACGGTCGGCTCCGCCGTCGAGGTGGGGGCTGCGGTCGCAGTAGGCGGGACTGCGGTTGCGGTGGGTGGCACGGCAGTTGCCGGAGGAGGCAGTGGTGTTGCTGTTGCGTCAGGCGTAGAAACGGCCGACGGTGTAGATGACGGCTGAAGCGTCGGCACTGGAGTATGTGTGGAAGGTACAGCGGTCGGGGTGTTCACCGGCGCGGTTGTGGGCGCGACGGTGGGCGATGGCGGTGCAGGGGTGTCCGCGACTGCCACTGTCGGTGCGGTTACGGGCTCAGGCGTGCTTCCCCCGCAAGCGAGGACGCCGGTAACGGTCAGCACGAGCGCCGCCGCTGCCACTGCATTCCTGAATTGCGGACCCATTACTCTACGGAATCCTCCCACTTTCTCCACCTGCTTTCGCTATTCTGAATGCGCTTGTTACTTTTCACCGTTCGATAATGTAGCATAGCCGATGCGAGCAAACTGCTTGCTTATAATATGATGCTTTACCCCATAAAACGGTTGCGGAAATGACCTACGAACTTTCATCCGACGCACCTGATGGTGAGTCGCTGAGCCTGTTCACGGACCTGTACGAGTTGACGATGGCACAAGCCTACTGGCAGGCCGGCGTCACGGCTGAGGCTTGCTTCAGCCTCTTCGTGAGAAGGCTGCCCACAAATCGCGGTTACCTTGTGTTCGCTGGGCTTGAGGACATGCTGGATGGGCTGAGCAGCCTGCAATTCAGCGAAAACGAACTCGCGGGCCTTCGTTCGATGGACCTGTTTGACGAGGGTTTCCTTGACTATCTTTCCAGCCTCAGGTTCACCGGCAGCGCGCGGGCAATGCAAGAGGCAACCGTTTTCTTCGCTAACGAGCCGGTCATGGAGGTGACGGCCCCGATCATCGAGGCTCAGATCGTCGAAACTCTATTGCTGAACCAGTTCAATGTGCAGGCAATGCTTGCGACCAAGGCGGCGCGCGTCGTGGAAGCGGCAGACGGCAGAGCGGTTGTGGACTTCGGGGCGCGACGCACGCAGGGCATCGATTCCGCGGTCAAGCTGGCCCGCTCGTCATTCATTGGCGGTTTCGGGGGGACGAGCAATGTGCTTGCTGCGCTTCGGCACGGCGTCCCTGCTGTGGGCACTATGGCTCATTCCTTCATCACTTCGTTCGGCAGTGAGCTGGAGGCATTCGATGCCTACGCGGAGTCCTTCCCAGACAGCGCGACGTTTCTGGTGGACACCTACGACAACCTGGAAGGGGTGCGCAACGCAATTGTCGTTGCGAAGCGCATGAGAGAACGGGGGCGCGAGCTTAACGCCATCAGGCTGGACAGCGGCGATCTGCTTGCGCTGTCGCTGGAGGCGCGGTCAATGCTCGATGCTGCAGATTTTCAAAACGTGCAGGTGCTGGCGAGCGGCGGGCTGGATGAGTACCAGGTGGAGGAACTCATAGGGGCGGGAGCGGCGATTGACGGGTTCGGCGTGGGTACGAATGTGGGAACTTCCGCGGACTACCCCTGGCTGGACTGCGTTTACAAGATGGTGGACTACGACGGTAAGCCTACGATGAAAATCAGCGAGAACAAGGAAACGCTGGTCGGCGCGAAGCAGGTGTTTCGGCGAATGGACGCAGATGGCAAGTACGCTGGTGACATCATCGGGTGTGCCGATGATCCCGTGCCTGACGGCGCCGAACCGCTCCTGTCCGAGGTGATGAGGGGCGGCGAAAGAACTGTCAGCAGTCCCTCTCTGGAAGAGTTGCGGCGGCGATGCGCCCTCGGAATTGGGCGGCTGCCGTCGGTGCATAGACGAATTCGTTCCCCGGAGGCTTATCCCGTTGAAGTCAGCGAGTGGCTTCATATCCGTCAAGAGAGTGCCAGAAGGAACATCCTGCGGAGAATGGGCAGCAAATGATACAGGACACTGAATCGAGCGAAAGAGGTGCAGGGATGGCGCGAGTACCGTACATATCGAGGGAGGATCTGCCCGCCGATAAGCAGCCGGTGTACGACCACATTGCGGCGACGCGCGGCAGTATTGACGGCAAGGGCATGCCGAATTCCTTTCGGCTGTTGATGAACAGCCCCAATGTGGCAGAGGCAGTGGGAGCACTGGGGGAGCACATCAGGCTGGGCTCGTCGCTGCACCCTGCATTTCGGGAAACGGCGATACTCGGCGTGGCTCGGGCGCTCGACAGCCAGTATGTCTGGGCGCACCACGAGCCGATAGCGCGCGAAGTCGGCGTCCGCGAGGAGGTAATCGAATCGATCCGCAGCGGCAGGGCGCCGATGGGGTTGCCGCCCAAAGAGGGAGTGTTCGCGCAGGCGGGAAAGGAGTACGTGCGCAGCGGCGCGCTCAGCGAGCGTACCTTCCAGGCGATCGAGCATCTGCTGGGTCCGGAGGGAGCGGTGGAGCTGGTAGTGGTCATCGGATACTATGCGATGCTGAACGCGGTTCTGGGTTCTCTTGGGATAGAGTTGGACGAGCATCTTGAAGCGACGCTGCCGGTGTGATGTTCACCTTGAGATATCGCCAAGCGGGTGCGTGACTTGACCAATCAATCTGAGGGAAATGCCTCTGCGCCAGCAGATGGGCGGCAGCAAACTTTGCGAGAACGGCTTTCGATGCCGTCCTGGGCGCTGTACGACTTCTCGGACACGATATTCTCGGCGAGCATCCTTACTTTCTTCTTTCCCCTATGGGTCATAGAGAAGGCAGGGGGTGGAGATGCGATAGTCTTCACTTTCTTCTTCCTCAATATAGGCGGCGACTCGATATTCGCGTTTGTGCTGTCTTTGTCGGCGCTCACTATTGCGTTTACTTCGCCACTGTTCGGGACGGTCTCAGACAGGCTGAACCGGCGGATTCCTCTCCTTGCAATCTGTGTACTGTCCTGCGCGGCAGTAACTGCTTCCATTGGAGTATTCGGTGGCCTGACGACCGGGCTTGCCCTGTTTTTCATTGCGAACTTCCTGTACCAGACCGGCCTTATTTTCTATAACACTCTCATTGTGGATATGAGCACTGAGAAGACCAGGGGGATCGTGTCGGGAATAGGCATAGGAATGGGCTATGTGGGACTGTTCGCGGCTTTCCTGGTTTTCCGCCCGCAGGTTGAAGAGCATGGGAATCAGTGGGCATTTCTCCCGACGGCGCTGACCTATGTGCTGTTCGCGACGCCGCTGCTTCTGATAGCAAAGGAGGGAGGGATAAGGCAGCGTGTAAATCTGGCGCTGGTGAGGCAGTCGTACACCCAGATTTACAGGACTTTCCAGCGGGCACGCGAGCATACCAATCTCTTCAGATTTATTGCTGCCCGGTTCATCTATATGGAGGCGGTCAACACTGTGACTTCCTTCTATGTCATATATCTCGTTTCCATCGGAGTATTCACTCGGGATGAGGCGATTGCGCTGGTGACCAGGGTGCTCTTGCTGGCATTCGTTTCGTCAGTGCTCATTGGATTCCTGGTATCCAGGTTCGGAGCCAAGAGAGTTCTGATTGTTGGAATCGTGGGATGGATTGTGTTCGTGACGGCAGGAGCAGGCGGAGTGCTAATCCCCGTAATTGTGAGTCTGCCATCGTGGATTCCAAGCGCGATTGCCCAGTGGTTTATGGAAATAACGGCGAGTGGACAGTGGACATTCTGGGTAATTGCGATACTCGGCGGCTGCTTCTGGGCATCCCCTCAGATTGCGGACAGGGTGCTTCTGACGCGTCTCGCTCCCGATGGGCAGGTGGGTGAATTCTTCGGGCTGTTCCAGATGTCGGGCAGGCTGTCATCTGCGCTGGGACCACTTCTGTGGGGGCTCACGACGACGCTCTTGATGAGCATGGGCGAGCTTCGATTCAGAATCGCTATGCTGATCCTGGTGGGATTCCTCGTGACCGGCTTCGCGATTTTGCTCTGGGTCAGGGAGGAGCGCGAGACGTCAGACCTGACGCCTTCGACCGGGTAGGCGACGGGGTGCAGAGTCGTTGACTGAGAATAGGGGTGCTGATAAACTCTGTTGAGCATGTATTTGTGGCTTGTTTGACAGTCAGAAAGCCAACGACGAAGCAAAGCATGCCATTCAAGAATTGATGTGAACTTGGAGGCTGGAAATGACGACCGTGCAGTCGAAACAGGATGTTGCGCTGATGGCGCATCTGCTGCGAAGGGCTTCCTTCGGCGCAACGAAGCGGGAGGTCGAAGAGCGGCTCGAAATGGGCTACGAAGAGACGGTCGAAGACCTGCTGTCGCGGTCGAAGCCGTTCTCGATGCCCGAGGACATCATACGCCGCTACCATGTTGACCAGTCGGACCTGCGCAACGGGCAGGCGGCGGGCGCGCACTGGGTGTATCGCATGGCGACCACGCCTAACCCGCTCGAAGAGAAGATGGCTCTATTCTGGCACCGAATCTTCGCTACTGCCGCGACGAAGCTCATCCAGGCGCGCATGGTCGTGAACCAGGTGGAGATGTTCAGGCAGTACGGCATGGGCAATTTCCGCGACCTGCTGGTACAGCTTTCGCGCGACCCCGGGATGCTCATGTGGCTGGACAACCAGGATAACCACAAGGACCAGATCAACGAGAACTACGGCAGGGAGATCCTGGAGCTGTTCTCGATGGGCGTGGGCAACTACACCGAAGAGGACATCAAGGAATGCTCAAGGGCTTTCACCGGCTGGAGCGTTGTGAACCCTGACTACATGTCCATCAAGATGCGCAACAACACTGCGCGTCCCTACGGCTATATCGCGTGGCAGTTCAACTACGACGAAGCCGATCACGACGAGGAGGAGAAGTTCTTCCTCGGTGAGAGGGGCAACTTCAACGGCGAGGATGTCGTCGATATCATCTGCAGGCAGGAAGCAACGCCGCGGTTCATCGCCCGTCACCTGTATCACTTCTTCGTGGCGGACGAATCTCCGGTGCCGCAGTGGCCTTACGAAGAACCGAAAGACCCCGAAGCCATCGATATGATGACGAAGGCGTACTTCGACTCGGGCTACGACATTTCCGAGATGCTGCGGGTCATGTTCAACTCCGACTTCTTCAAGGACGAGGCGGCGCGCTTCGGCAGGATCAAGAGTCCCGCCGAGATGGTTGTTGGCACGCTGCGGCTCGCGGGAGGGCTGGAACTCCCTTCGATGGAGACTTATGCGGCTGCCGGCGTCTGCTCTCAGATGGGGCAGGCATTGTACGCGCCGCCGAGCGTCGAGGGCTGGCAAGGCGGTGCCGAGTGGATCAACACCGGCTCCTATGTGCACAGGGTCAACTTCGCCAGCAAGGTGCTTGGCAATCCCAACAAGCCCGGACTGCGTATGCTGATCGACGATGTGCGGAGCTACGCCGATGGAAGCGCGCTCGATGCAGAGACTCTGGTTGATGCCTGCTTCGATGTGATCGGGCCGATGCCGGTGCTGGACAGCACGCGGCAGGGGCTTGTCGACTACGCAGCGAAGTGGGGCGACCTGTCATTCGATGACGAGGACTCCGCCGATTTCGCGGAGCAGAAGATAGTTACAATGCTTCAGATGGCGGTAACTACGCAGGAGTACCAGCTGGCGTAGCATTCCGGCGCATATTCCCCAACAAGACCTGAATAGAGGACGGTAGCATGGCTACACAGACGACCACAAAGCCTTTCACCTTGAAGTATCTCGACACGATTGGGTTCGTGGCGGACCAGGGTGGCAGGGGATTCCATCTGCCCACGGACATGGTTATCCGCGACGATGGCAGGATTTTCGTCGGCAGCCGGAGCAATACGACGGCGCTCGATATCGTGGGCATACAGATGGCTACGGTTGACCACCAGTTCTTCGGACAGCTGTATGGCTACGGCAGGGGCGACGGGCAGATGATATGGCCCTCCGCCCTCGCGCTGGACAAGGACAACAACCTGTATATGGCTGACGACTTCCTGCAGCGCGTTACGATTTATGACGCGGACGGCAACTATGTCTCCAAGTGGGGCACGGTTGGCTTCGGCAACGGCGAGTTCGACGGACCTTCCGGGTTGGCTTTCGACGCCGACGATAACCTTCTCGTGGTTGACCACCGCAATCACCGCGTGCAGAGGATGACCAAAGACGGTCAGTTCATCAGCAAGTTCGGCTCGTTTGGCGATGGCGACGGCGAGTTCAACCTGCCCTGGGGAATCGCCCAGGACAAGGACTGGCAGATCTACATCGCGGACTGGCGCAACGACCGCATACAGAAGTTCACG
Organism: uncultured Dehalococcoidia bacterium; assembly: GCA_964632415.1. Lineage (GTDB taxonomy): Bacteria > Chloroflexota > Dehalococcoidia > Lucifugimonadales > JADFKI01 > Bin90. Next base: position 31,671 of record CAZWDM010000007.1, read on the forward strand.
CCTGACGGCGAATTCATAGCATCTTATGGATCGTCCGGTGACGGCGACGGCGAGTTCAACCGGCCGTCCGGTCTCGCGGTTGACTCCGACGGCAACATGTACGTTGCCGACTGGGGCAACCAGCGCGTGCAGGTTCTCGACTCGGACGGGAATTTTGTCACATCATTGCGTGGCGAGGCGACGCTGGGCGAATGGGCGGTGGAGTACCTGAACGCGAACGCGGACGAGCTGGACGCGCGCTCGCGCTTTGTGCCCGAGTTCAAGGTCGATGTTGAGGACGAGCACGAGGCATCAGCTCGCATCGAGTCATTCTTCTGGGATCCGGTAACGGTCGTCCTCGACGAGCAGGAGCGCGTGTACGTGCTCGAAACCTGCCGGCATCGCTTCCAGGTGTATGAGAAGGT
>CAZWDM010000007.1:32174-68464 GCA_964632415.1 uncultured Dehalococcoidia bacterium
ATGAGCAGCAATGGCAAGAACCGCAAACTGGTAGTGGTGCAGCTTTCGGGTGGCAACGACTACCTGAACTGTGTTGTGCCGTATAACAACCCACTCTACGCCGATAACCGCCCGAATATCCGCATCACCGAGGATCGGGCAATCCCCATCGACGAGGATTACGGGTTCAACCCGGGCATGGCCCCGATCAAAGACCTGTGGGACGAGGGCAAGGTCGCCATCGTTCATGGTGTCGGCTATCCGAATCCTAACCGCTCGCACTTCCGCTCGATGGACATCTGGCACACTGCAGAGCCGACGAAGGTTGGCAACCAGGGCTGGCTTGGACAGGCGCTGCGAGAGATGGACCCCAGCGGCGAGAATGTGGTCGGCGGCGTGAACTTCGGTGCGGGCCTGCCTCGCGCGCTAGTATCGCCCGGCGTGCCGGTTGCATCGGTTACCGACCTCGAGAGCTACGGCCTGCTCAACGACATAGACGGCGCTGACCAGCGCGCGGAGGCGCTCGAAGTCTTCGCTAACATGTACTCGCAGGCGATCGGCAGCGGGCCGGTGATGGACTTCCTGAGCAAGACGGGCCTGGACGCGCTGCGCGGGGCAGACATCCTGCAGACGGCGCCAGAGAAGTACCAGTCTGATGTTGAATACGGTTCCGACTCTTACGGCAAGAGCATGAAGGGCGTGGCGCAGGTTTTGTTGGCCGATGTGGGCACGCGTGTCTGCTACACGCAGCACGGCAGCTTCGACACGCACACGAACGAGGTCGCGCTGCAGGAGCGGCTGCTGACCGATATTTCCGGCGGCATTTACGACCTTTACACAGACCTGAAGCAGCACGACGCCAGCGAAGACGTGCTGATGCTGGTCTTCACCGAGTTCGGCAGGCGCGTGAAGGACAACGGCAACGGCTCCGACCACGGTTCCGGCGGCGTCTCCTTCCTGATTGGCGACGGCGTCAAGGGCGGACACTACAACGAGTACCCGTCGCTTGAGGCGCACACTCTTGTCGAGGGCGACCTTGCGTTCAACTTCGACTTCCGCGGCCTGTACACAGAAATACTGGAAGACTGGCTGGAAGTGGAAGCCAAGCCAATCGTTCAGGGCACTTACGAGAAGGTGGGCGCGCTGGCTGGTTAGGCTCGGCATTCAGTGGTCAAATCTCCGCGATTAGCAGTGAGGGGCAGTTGAATGGCTGCCCCTTAACATTTGTGGGCAATGCCTTGTCGGAGTGTCGATGGAATGAGGGATGTCTATGCCTGAACTGAGCGAGATAATCTTCGAGGTGACCGAAGCGATTGAAGGCGGGTATGACGCACGCGCGCTAGGTTACGGCATCTTCACACAGGGCGATGATTGGGAAGATCTGAAGGCAATGGTTAGGGATGCAGTGGCATGCCACTTTGACGATGGTGCTGAACCAAATGTTATCAGGCTCCATTTCGTGAAAGATGAAGCAATTGCCTCATGAGCTTGCCCCGAGACATCTCAAGGCAAGAGTTAGTTGCACTGCTAGGGCGTCACTACGGCTATGGGCTAGTCAGGCAGCGAGGCAGCCACATCAGAGTGTCAGCCACTATGGATGGAATGGAACATTAAGCCACGATTCCGAACCATCGCTCCATACGCATTGGAACACTCGCGTCAATCCTGTCCAATATTGCCGAACGACAAGGGACTACCCGGGATGTAGTTCGCCGAACATTGTTTGGTGTATAGGACGAGCAACTTACACTTTCCTCTAAAGGTCAGGATGCTGCCGGCGCAACCTTCTCCGCGAAGTGCTCAAGTATGCGGATGCACTCTTCGATGTCGTTTGTGGGGAAGTCGTAAGTGAGCTGGTGGATGCCGATGTCGGCGCACTTCTTGATGTCCTCGATGACGAATTGTGTGTTGGCCGAGATGCCAGCACCGGTAGTCTCGTTTCCGCTGCCTGCTCCCGACACTCCTAAGTCCGAGAAGTGCAGGCTGCGCTTCAGGGATATGGTGATCTCGTCGGCGCTGCGTCCCTCCGCCTCAACCTGTTCATAGAGGTAAGGGAGGTTGCGGGTGACAAATTCGGGGGACTGGCGAGATGGATGCCAGGCGTCGCCGTATCTGGCGGTGCGGCGCAGGGCGCGGCGCGTGTGCCCGCCCACCCATATCGGTATGCGCGGCTGCTGCACCGGCTTCGGCTCGAAGAATATGCCATCGTAACTGTAGTAGTTGCCACTGTAGGAAGGTTCTTCATCACTCCAGAGATTAGCGAAGATTTCAAGCCACTCGTTGGTCATGGGTCCGCGCTCAGAGTACGGAACATCCAGCGTTTCGAACTCCTTCTCCAGCCAGCCCACACCCACGCCGCAAACGGCCCTGCCCTTTGATAGCACATCCAGCGACGCGAAAATCTTCGCCTGCAGGATGGGATTGCGGTACGGTACGATGACGACCGTGCTGCCAACGCGGATGCTGCTGGTGCATGCGGCGACATACGCGAGTATGGTCAGGGTTTCGAGGAACGGCGCGTCGTGCGGGCGCCTGAACGAGCCGTCCGGAGTGTAGGGATACTGGTTCGTGGGGGAGGTCGGCAGCACGATATGGTCGCCTATCCAGACCGATTCGAAGCCTAGCTCCTCAGCCTTCTGCGCGAACCTGCAGAGTTCGTCGCCGTCCATCGTGTTGGGCAGGCAGAATCCGTATTGCATAGCGCCGCTCCTTTGACTGGTGTGGGGTTGTCGGAGTAATTTCGGCAAGAGTATATCAAATGAACGGAGTGGCTGAGGCTTTGTCGGATGATTGACGCCAGGCAATCAGCGGGATTACGGTGAGCGGTTGCGCTTGTACAGGATTGTCATTATAGTCTCTGCATGGGTGGGGCGTGCTGGCGGATTGACAACAGAATAGCCCGGGAGGGAATGATGACGAGACCGTCTATATTTCTGCTGCTTACTTCGATCGTCATTTTGGCTGTCCTGATTGCCTGTAGCAGTCCCCAGCCAGCGGCGCCTGCTGCTGCGCCACAGGCGGCACCGGCCCAAGCACCCGCCGCACCCGCGCAGGCCGCAGTTGCCCCTCAGGCCCCCGCAATGCCCGCGCAACCCGCACCCGCTGCCCCTGCCGCCCCCGCTGCGGCGCCACAGGCTACTCCCACGAGCGTCGTGTTCATCCAACCGGGAGCGGTGCCGACGAGGGCACCTCGTCCCGCCCCCGCCCCTTCGCAGGGTGAACCTGCAGGAACTCTTGTCGTCGGTGAGTCTGACATAGCGTTCCCCGGAACCGTTCCAAGCTTGCTTTCCTGCATCAGTCAGGACACCTCGCACCGGTATAGCGTTTATGAGACGCCGAAGCGCTGGGACCTGCTCGATCCCGTGATCGTGCCGAATCTTGGCGAGTCCTGGTCGTACAACGACACGGCGACCGTCCTGACCTGGAAGCTCAAGGAAGGAGTGCAGTTCAACGGTGGTTGGGGCGAGATGACCTCCGAAGACTGGAAGTACTCGCACGAGGACATGGTCACGGATGGATCGATCCACTCCAACATATTCATCTCCAAGGCGCGCGTGCAGGAAGTGAGGGCGGTCGAGCCGTACACCGTTCAGTTCGTCCTGGACAAGCCGAACATCTTCTTCATCGACAGCCAGTTCAATGGACCGGGAGGCTGTGGCTCGTTCGGTATCGTCAGCAAGAGGAGAGTGGATGAGCTTGGCAAGGAAGAGGCGCATCTTGACCTGTCCGGCGGAACCGGGCCGTTCAAGTTTGTGAAGTGGGACTCGGGCGACCAGGTAGAAGTCGAAGCCATTCCCGGCCACCACAGGAAGGATTCCAACTACTCCACCATCAAGGGTGTGGAGATCAAGGAACAGGCTACAAAGGTGGCGGCGCTCGCCGTCGGCGAGGTTGACATAGCGGTCGTGCCGGTAACCGAATCCGAGAGGTTGTCAGGTAGAGGCCTGGACATAAGGCGACTGACGGGCGGCGGCTACCAGCGCCTGTACCCGCAGGGCAGGTTCTGCATGCCTGAGACGCTGGATGGGACTATTGTGGATCCGTTCCCGCGGCCCGGCTACAACCCGGACGCTCCGTGGGTGGGCGACTGTGACGATGATGCCGAGCAGGAGAGCGCCCGCAAGGTGCGCTGGGCGATGTCCATGTCCATCGACCGGCATGGCATCGTGGACAACATACTAGGCGGTCTGGGAAGGCCGGCAGGTCCTGCGGAGATGTCCGGCGTAACATTCGAGAAGTATTTCCAGGACAAGTGGGCCGTGCCCTATGACCCGGAGATGGCGCGGCAGTACCTCAGCGAAGCCGGTTACGCCGACGGATTTGAAGCGACAATGAGAGTCACGACCTGCTGCCATCCGCTCGAGGTGGAGATGGGCGAGGCGATCGCAAAGTTTATGGAGGAAGTCGGGATAAGCGTGAATATCGAGATTCTCACCTACTCCGCGAACAGGCCGTCTGTCGTCGCGCGCGAGAACGGCGACTGGTGGTTCCGCAGCTCAGGTCCCGGACTGGGGCTTAACCCGGAGATCGCCATGCTGCGCCGAAATCCTGTGGGCGCGTTCAATCCTGGATTCGAGGTGCGCCGACCACTGGAGATCATCGCCGAGATCGACGGCTGTCTTGATGCCGATTGCATCGACGATCTGCGCGAGGCGCAGTGGGACTGGTGGCACGAGCAGCAGCAGATCATCGGCGTAGTGGAGACGTTCGGTATCTTCGCGGTGAACCCGTCGAAGGTGGGCGTCTGGACTATTCCGATTGGAGGCGCGGGCCTCACGGCATTCGAGTATGTCCAGAAGCCGTAGTACACGGTGAGGAGTGTTGTCTTGCGTCACTCTTGCCAGGGTGGGAGTGACGCGAGCCCCTTCGTTTTGAAGTGAATCGCACGGTGAAGTCGTGCCGCATCCGGCCTTGCGGATGGATCGCACGGATATGTCCCAGGATTCCTGAGGATTGCCAGAGTGCAGAAGTTCTTATTCCGTCGCTTTACCGCTGCGGTCGTTACACTACTGACCGTCAGCGTGCTGGTCTTCGCGCTGGCCCGTATGCAGGGCGACCCGAGGACGATTCTGCTGTCGGATGACACGACGCAAGAGGACTACGATGCGTGGGGCAGGGAATTCGGACTCGACAAGCCAATAACGGTGCAGTACCTAATCTATATGGGTAAACTCGTGCGTGGCGACCTCGGCAAGTCCGTCCTTCAGCGCGTGCCGGTGAGCAAACTCATCTGGTCGAGGATTCCGAATAGCGCTCAGCTTGCCGTTCTGGCGTTTGCTTTTTCGATAGCCATCGGTGTTCCCCTTGGAGTGCTGGCGGCAGTCACCAGAGGGGGCGCCTGGGACTATCTTGCCAGGTCGTTCGCGATTATCGGGCACGCCGCGCCTTCCTTCTGGATTGGATTGGTGCTGATCTTCGTATTTGCGGTCACCCTCGAATGGCTCCCAACCTCGCGGAAGTCTGGGCTGGACAGCATGATCCTGCCCGCAATCACGCTCGGCTGGGGTTCTGCGGGCGGGCAGCTGAGGCTGGTGCGCTCCTCCATGCTGGAGGTGCTCGACTCCGAATTCATCAAGCTTGCTCGGGCGAAGGGAGTGCCGGGGAGGAGCGTGGTCTGGAAGCATGCCCTCCGTAACGCGATGATTGCGCCTTTGACATTCGCCGGGCTTACGCTGGCGGGGCTTATAACGGGCACCATCGTGGTGGAGACGATATTCGCCTGGCCCGGACTGGGACTGCTTTCGATCCAGGCGCTGAATAATTCGGACTATCCGGTAATCCAGGGCGTAATCCTGATGGTTACGCTCGTCTATGTGGTTACGGCGTTCGGAGTGGATATCTTGTACGCATACCTGGACCCCAGGATCAAGTACACATAATGGCTGCTACCAGAATTGCGGGCGTTCTTGCGCCTTCTAGATCGATGAGGATCAGCGGCAGCGTTAGCGCGCTGCAGCGCTGGCCCATCTCGTCGATCATCATCCTTTCGGCGCTCTTCATAGCGTCAATAGGGGCGCCGTGGATCGCGCCATACGACCCCCTGCAGGACGGGTCTCTCGACGACAGGCACATTCCGCCAATATTCTTCGGCGGCACCGCTGAGCACATTCTGGGCACTGACCACCTGGGAAGGGACACGCTGAGTCGCCTTATCTACGGGGCGCGGATTTCGATGCTGGTGGCGGCGATAGTTCTGGTTATCGGCGGGGGCATCGGCACGCTGATCGGACTGGTATCCGGGTACTTCGGTGGCTGGGTTGACGAGATTCTGATGCGAATCGTGGACATCAAGTTTTCGCTGCCGCTCATCCTGATCGCTCTGGCGCTGGCGATAATCTGGGGCGCGAGCATCCAGCTCCTGATGGGACTGCTTGCGTTCCTCATCTGGGGCAGCTTCTCCCGCCAGGTTCGGGGAGAAGCCCTGGTGCTGAAGGAGACCGACTATGTGAAGCTGGCGAGAGTCGCCGGCGCATCGACATCGCGCATCCTGTACAAGCACATATTCCCCGGAGTGCTGAACACCGTTGTCGTGGTGGCGACCTTCCAGGTGGGATCGGTCATACTCGCGGAGGCGTCGCTGAGCTTCCTGGGCGCGGGCATTCCGCCGCCCACTCCTGCGTGGGGATCGATGGCGTCGGCGGGCCGGCTTTACATCACGACGGCGTGGTGGGTAACGCTAATCCCCGGGCTTGCGATTGCACTGACCGTGATCGCGTTCACGCTGCTTGGGGACTGGATACGGGACAAGGTTGACCCGCGTCTGCGGCAGTTATGACGATTGCATCCGGTCTATCTCACTTGTATCCCGAACCCCATTTGCCGGGGATATTCTATGAGTTCTGTTGAGGCACGCTCGGCATTCTTGCCAGCAGGATGACGAATGCGCCTATGAACCCCATTACGGTGAATGTGGCGAACGGGATGAAGTAGCTCTGCCTCAAGTCGAACATGAACCCGGCAAACAGCGGCGCGAATATCATCGCAATGTTGGATGGCACCATGTTCAGACCCAGTATGGAGCCGAAGTTTCGCCTGCCGAAGAAGTCGCCGATGATCGCCGTCAGCAGGGGCACTCGCCCGCCGAATCCGGCTCCCCACAATACGGCGAAGACCATTGCCATGGGCAGGCTGTCGGTAACGGTCAGGATTGTCATTGCCAGCGCCTGCAAGAGCATGCATACGAACAGCACGCCGATCTTCGATGTGCGGTCGGCGAGGTACCCGGCGATGAATCCGCTTATGAAGGCTACGAAGGTGTAGAGTGTAACCACGAAATTCGCGGTAATCAGGGAGATGCCGGAGTCCGTAAGCTTCGGTACGAGATGGACCGACAGCGTCACGATTGACACCACGGATGTCAGACGGGCAACTGCAATCACCCAGAAAGGGAGCGTCTTCAGCGCCTGACGCGGTGTGAGTTCGATTGGGTCAGTGGACTCGGACTGTGTATGGTCACCCGCAGGACTGCCGGCACGTCGCAGCGGCTCGCCGTCCGGCAATGTGCCGACATCTTCGGGGCGATTGCGCACAAAGCTCGAAGCCGGAACCGCCACTACTATCAACACCACACCGATGCCCAGCGCAGTCATGCGGAATCCGTGGTTCTCTATGCCCCACGCCAGCATCGGCACGAGGAATCCGCCCAGTTGGATGCCGGATACTGCAACTGACATAGCGAGTGCGCGGCGGCGCGAGAACCAGTTGTTTATCAGGGTGACGAAGGCAATCCAGCCGCCCACGCCGGAACCGAGCGAGATGGCGAGGTATGCCACGTAGAAGTGCCAGACGGTCTGAATCTGCGAATAGAATATGAACCCCAGCCCCATCACCAGGTAGCCGATTATGACCATCCTGCGCGTGCCGAGCCTATCGACTAGGAGGCCTTCCAGGGGCCCCAGCAATGCTCCCTCTGCACGCGAAAGCGCGAATGCGCCGGACAGAGTGGTGCGATTCCAGCCGAAGGTGCGCTCCAGGGCAACGAAGAATGTGCCAACTCCCTGGAACACCGTGGTTGACATCAGCATCAGCATGAAGCTGGAGATGCCTACCAGGTACCAGCCGTAGAAGACACTTCGGGGCCTGCGGAGATTTTCCATGTTTGTGAGACGCGAGTCTCCGTATTCTAAAGAGAGTCCAGTCGCGCCGTTATCTCCTCAGGCAGTTCGATTGCCACTGCTTCCGCGTTGCTTTGTGCCTGTTCAGGGCGGGACGCGCCGACGATGACTGAAGTTATCTGCGGCTTCGAAAGCGTCCATGCGATCAGAAGCTGCGGGACGCTGATTTCCAGCTCGGCGGCTGTGGTTTTCAGCGTTTCTACCATCTTGAAGGTGCGGTCGTTCCAGTAGGTATCCTTGGCGCGCTGGGCGTGACGAGATGCCATGTGGCTGTCGGACGGTGGAGGCGACTCCGGGCTGTAGCGTCCGGTCAGCACTCCGCCCATGAATATCTGGTATGGGATGATGCCTACATCCTGATTGGAGCAGGCGTCGAACAGCTCGCCTTCGATGTCGCGCTTGCCGAGGTTGTACTCGGGCTGCACCGACTCGAAGCGCTCGAATCCGTCCCTGTCGCTGACCCACAGCGCCCTCATCAGCTGCCACGCCGCAAAGTTCGAGCATCCGATATACCGAAGCTTGCCCTGCCGCACGAGGTCGTCCAGCGTCTTGAGCGTCTCCTCAAGGGGCGTGTCCGGGTCGAAGTAATGCACCTGGTACAGGTCTATGTAATCGGTGCCCAGCCGGCTCAGGCTCGCTTCCACGGCGTCCAAGAGATGCTTGCGCGAGAGGCCGATGTCGTTGGGTCCCGGTCCGGTCGCGATAAACCCCTTCGTGGCTACGACGAAATCGTGGCGATGGCTGCTCACCGCCTTGCCAACCACGACCTCGGAGTGGCCTGCATTGTAGGCGTCGGCGGTGTCGATGAAGTTGATGCCGGCGTCAAAAGCCGCATCTATGACCGATACGGCGCGGTCATCGTCCACGTATCCGGCGCCATACATATTCGTGCCTATACACACGGGGGATACTTTCAGTCCACTGCGTCCAAGTCTGACGTAATTCATAACGTACCCTTGCTCAAATTACTTCGGTTCAAGACTAGACGAATCATAATAGTCTGTCAAAACAATTGAACGCGGAAATGCGCGATTTGACGGGCCGAAAAAATCGTGCACTTACGCCAAAATCAGCTTCGGGTTTTTGTTGGAGGCGGTTGACAGGCGTACATCCGTTCGTTAGCATTCATGGCATATCAAGAGGGCGCATAGCGAACCGAACGGAGGCGATATGAGGATTGCCTGCGTGCTCATCACACATCTGAGAGCCAAGGCGGAACTGCAAAGACACGAACACCTGAAAGATAGCCCGATAGCCGTGGTGGACAGGGCAAACGGGAAGCCCCTGGTAGTTGACAGCTCCGCAGGGGCCTCCGCAAGGGCAGGAATGACTCTGGAACAGGCCACATCCAGCCACAACGGTCTCATTATACTCGATGCGGACGAGCCGTACTACCGGCGCGTATTCGAGGATGTCATAGAGGCGCTCCTTCAGGTCAGCGATCGTGTGGAGCCGGCCGAACTGGGCACTGTTTACGTGCGCATTGACGGACTGGAGTTTCTGTACGGTGGCGAGGAGAAAGCCGCATCTGCGCTGCTCGATGCCGTCCCCCGCTGGCTCAATGCGCGTGTTGGCATCAGCGACTCGAAGTTTACATCGTACATCGCGGCTCGCACCGCCGATCCACTGGATATTTCCGCGTGCTCTGCCGATGCAGCCGAACTCCTGGCTCCCCTGTCGATCGCGCTCCTGCCGCTTTCCGACGATCTGAAGACATCGATGCACGGCTTTGGTGTGTACACGATGGGACAGGTGGCATCTCTCTCACGCGGCCTGCTGACCGACCGCTTCGGCAGCGAGGGCAATCTTGCCTGGGAACTCTGCAGCGGCGTAGATACACGGCCGGTGGTCGCACTCAAGCAGGCGGCGTCGATAGTGGAGTATGCCTCTCTGCCGTTCGCATCTACCTCCATCGAGTTGCTGCTGGCAACGACGGATATTCTGCTGGAGCGAGCGTACTCCAGGCCACACCTCAGGCGCAGGCTTGCAGGCACTGTCACGCTCGTATCCACCGTGACCGGCGGCGCTCCCTGGACACAGGTCATCCGCTTCAAGGAGCCTGTGGGCGACTGGCAGAACGCGTCCCGACTGGTCAGGGACCGTATCGAGGCGCAGCCACCGGACGCTCCCCTGGAAGACCTGACGCTTACGGTGGGAGACGTCAGGGCGGAGTCCGGCAAGCAGGTCGGGCTGCTGGAAGACGCGAGAGACAGGCGGCGTGGCCGGATAGCGGACATAGACAGGAAGCTGCGAGTGCGGATGCCAGACACACCCGCGCTGCACCGCGTCGTGGAGGTCGCGCCGTGGCATCCCGTTCCCGAGATGCGCGCGCTGAAGGTTCCCGTGGACCCGGCACACTGCGAGGCTCTCACTTCTCTCCATTCGCCGCTTCCAGTAGGAGTGCAGGAGAGCGATGAGCATCGTCCCCTGGCGGTTCGCATGAAGAACGGCTGGCAGAGGATAACCGGCATAGACGACCGCTGGGAGTTCGACCTGTGGTGGCTGCCCGAACCACTGACGCGCAGCTACTTCAGCGTTGTGGATGTCGGTGGACGGCGGCTCGTGCTATTCAGGGACGAGCGCGACGGCTGCTGGTACAGGCAACCGCTGTTGGCGGCTTAGCCCCCTGCAAGTTAGAAATCAGGTTGCACTATGCCGGCAGGATACGCAGAACTTCACTGCAAAAGCTTCTACTCATTCGGGCAGGGCGCTTCGCATGTCCACGAGCTGCTCGCGCGGGCATCCGAATGCGGTTATCCGGCACTCGCGCTTACGGACACCAACCTGTGCGGCGCGCTGGAGTTCGCACGGCTCGCCAACAGCGTGGGAATAAAGCCCATCAGCGGATGCGAGCTCACGCTGACTGACGGCAGCCGCTTGACGATGCTCGCAAGGACTCGCCAGGGGTACGGCAACATATCGCGGCTGCTCACGCTGGCGAACGGGCATGACCGCCGCGAGCCTCGCCTGGACCCTGCGTATCTGCCGGCGCATGCCGGGGGAACGGTACTTCTCACCGGGGGGCGAGACAGCCTTCCTGCCGGACTCGTGCAGCAGGGACGGCAGTCCGAAGCGCTGGACCTGTTGCGTGAATACGCGGACCGGTTCGGCTCGGACGCGGTGTACCTGGAGCTCCAGCAGAATTTCCTGCACGGAGATACCAGGCGCAACCGGCAATTGCTGGTTCTGGCGAGAGAGGCCGGCGTTTCCGTCGTGGCCACCAACGACGCGCTATACCACAGCCCGGAGCGGCACAGGCTGCAGCACGCACTGGTCGCAGCCGCGCACAATACCACCATAGACCGTTCCCTGCAGCATCTCAGGCCCAACGACCAGTTTTACCTGAAGTCAGAGGAGCAGATGCGGCGGCTGTTCCGTCACTGTCCTGAAGCATTGGAGAACACACTGAAGATCGCGGAGATATGCGACTTCAACCTCGACACGGACCTGGGATACTGCCTGCCGGATGCCGATGTGCCGGAGGGCTACACGCCGCAGAGCTACCTCGAAAGGCTGTGCTACGAAGCGGCAGTGCGGCGCTATGGCTCGGTTACTGAGAAGGTTGATCAGCGCCTGAGTGAAGAGTTCAGGTTGATCGAGATGCATGGCATGGCGGGCTTTCTGCTGCTGTACCGCGATATAGCGCAGATGGCGTGGGAGATTATGCTGGAGCGCGGTCTGGTAAGTCCCGAAGTGCCGCTGGAGAGCAGGCCGCCGGGCAGGGGGCGCGGCTCGTCCGTCGCGCTGCTTGTGGGCTACCTCATCGGCATCAGCCACATCGACCCGCTCATGTGGGGACTCAGCCTTGAGCGATTCATCTCGGAGGATGTCGGGACGCTTCCCGATATAGACCTGGACTTTCCGAGGGGTATTCGGGACGCGTTGATAGAGCGTGTCCACCAGCGTTTCGGTCCTGAGCATGCGGTGCTGGCGGGCGCTGTCAGCACCTACAGGCTGAAGGGCGTCATCCAGGATCTGGGCAAGGCGCTGGGTCTGCCGCGTGAGCAGCTGAAACTGCTGTCCAAGCAGGTGCTGTCAGGAGACGCCCTGCTTATGGGCGAGGACATGCAACAGTCGTCCGCCTTCAGGGATAAGGCTGACGCGCCGGGCTGGCGGACGCTGATCGAACTTGCGCCGCAGTTGATGGGCGCACCCAAGTCGTTGGGACAGCATGTGGGCGGGATGATACTGAGCAGCTCACCCATTCCCGAACTGGCGCCGGTGAGAGCGGGAGCAATGGACGGGCGCTACATCATGGACTGGAACAAGGACAGCGTGCAGGATGCCGGATTCGCCAAGATAGACATCCTGTCGCTGCCGGTGCTGGACCAGATAGAGGAGGCGCTCGACCTGATTGAGCAGCGCACGGGCGAGCGCCCCGACATGAGCAGGATAAGCCCCAAAGATACTGCCGTGTACGACATGATAAACGAGGGCAAATCAAAGGGCGTGTTCCTGCTTCAATCGCCCGCGCAGCTCAAGGTCGCCCAGCGCCTGCGCTCACGCGACCTGCTCGATCTGGCGTACCAGGTGGCGCTCATACGGCCCGGCGTGGGCATGCAGGGCAGCGCGGTTTCGCAGTTCATAGACCGTTACCGCCACGGCGTCGAGTGGGACTACGACCACAAGCTGGAGGAGCGTGCCCTGAAACGCGGCTGCGGCATCATCGTGTGGCAGGAGCAGGTGGTGCAGCTGCTGATGGATGTGGGCGGCATGACTGCGGCGCAGGCGGACGAGGTGCGCCGCGCCTTCGCCAGACCCAACAACGAGCACCTGATAGCGGCGCACTGGCAACGGTTCTTGACCGGAGCGCAAGCCAACGGTGTTTCAGAAGAAGTGGCAAGAAAAATATTCGGCAAGGTCAACGGTCACTACATGTTCCCGGAATCGCACAGCCATGCGTTCTGCATAACTGCGTACCAGGCAGCGTGGCTCAAGCGATACCATCCGACCGAGTTCTTCGTCGCGCTCATCAACAACCAGCCGATGGGCTTCTACCCGATGGAGACGCTGAAGCAGGACGCGCGGCGCTTCGGTGTGCCCTTCCTGAATCCGTGCGTCAATCGCTCCGAGACCAAGTGTATTCCGCAGGGCGAGTCGGTACGCCTTGGCCTGCGGTTCGTCAAGGACGTGGGCGAAGCGGGTGCCGATCTACTCGTGCGGGAACGGCAGCGCGGCGGCGTTTACGCCGGCACGGGCGACCTCGTAAGGCGCACCGGCCTGAAACCGCGCGCGGTGGAATCTCTGGTGATGGCGGGCGCATTCGACAGCGTGACCGCCAATCGTAAGCAGGCGCTGTGGGAGGCGGGCCTGTACCCACGTCCCGGCAGGAACGGCCAGGCTGTGCTGCCCGCTTCTATGGATGACAGTGTTCCTAGACTTGCGGACTTCACGGATGCCGAAAAGATGGCGTCAGAGTACGCCGTGATGGGGATATACCCGCGTGGACACCTGATGGAGTTCGTGCGGCCCACTCTTGCGCCTGGTGTGCAGACCTGTGCCGAGGTAGAGATGCTGGATGACGGCGCGCCCGTGCTGGTAGCCGGCTGGCCCGTGGCGAGACAGCATCCGAAGGGCAGGGACGGCACGATATTCGTTACCATCGAGGATGAGACCGGAGACGCGCAGGTCATCCTCTGGCCTCACATCTACAAGCAGTACAAGAGAGAACTGGGCAGCCAGGTGGTGCTGATCGCGGGCGAAATCTCGCGCTGGGACGGCACATCCAACACCATCGTGTCCGAGGTGCGGGCACTGCGCTCGGGTGTGCGAATGCCGAACGCGCATAACTGGCACTGACAAGGAGTCTCTATAATACGGCGAGGTTGAAAGACACATCTAATTGTATGTACGATATAATAATGGTATACGAGTGGGACGACGCCAAGAATGCGGCTAACATCACTGCCGGGCGACTCGGCTTCGAGGCGATGTACGACTTCGAGTGGGAGACTGCGATCATCACCCCTAGTCCCCGGCACGGCGAATTTCGCTTGGCTGCTCTCGGGCTGATAGGCGACCGGCTATGCCATGTGGTCTATGCAAGGCGTGAAGACTAGAGGCGCATCATCAGCCTGCGGCCGGCGAGCAGAAAGGAAAGGGACAGGTATGTTCGAGAGCGAGAGAGAGATTCATACTCCGACGGATGAAGAAGAAGAGGAGATACAGCAGCAGATCGCGCAGGATTCCGATGCTCCCGAATGGACGGATGAGGACTGGGCGCGTGCGCGGCCCGCGATGGAAGTCGATCCCGAGATGGTAGAGTGGTCCCGGCGAACACGCGGCAGACAAAAGGCGCCGACCAAAGAACTTATATCGATAAGGCTCGATGCCGACCTGGCCTCCCATTTCCGGGCCAGCGGCAGGGGATGGCAGACGCGACTCAACGACACGCTCAGAAAGGCCGTGTTCGGGTCATGAGGCATTTCATCAGCTGTTAGGAGACTTTCTATGTGCGGAAGATTCGGTCTGTTCGCTGAACTGGACGCCCTCGCCGAGCAGTTCAACTTCGACCCGTCAATAATGCAGGACATCTACAATCAGCGCTGGAATATCCCGCCCACGGTGCCGGTGCTGACAGTACACCAGTCTTCAGGCGAGCAAACACCCGGTGCGAACACCGCCAGGCTGCTGCGCTGGGGAATGACGGCAGGCTGGAGCAAAAGCGGATCGAAGGCAAGCCGCCCGCTGTTCAATGCACGCGGCGAGACCGTGCATACGCTGCGATCATTCAAAAGTTCCTTCGCATCGCGTCGCTGCCTGGTTCCCGCAGACGGATTCTACGAGTGGATAAGGGACGATTCGGGCACAAGAACGCCGGTATGGTTCCACCGAGGGGACGCCGCGCCGGTGGCATTTGCCGGAATATGGAGAGGCGAAAGCGCCAGCGACGGCGATTCTGATGCCTGCGCTATCATCACCTGTGAAGCCAACGATCTAGTCTCCCCCGTACACACCAGGATGCCCGTGATCCTGCCGCCGCAGAGCTACGAGGAATGGCTGAACCCTGAAGCCGAGATTGAAGACCTCCTCGCACTTGTGCAGCCGGCGGAATGGCCTGACATGACACAATACACGGTATCCACGGAAGTCAACCGCGCCGCGAACGACTATCCGACGCTGGTCGAGCGTGTGGGCCAAGCCGGCTTGTGGTAGCCGAGTGGCACGGCAGGTCGTTCCCAGTATGGCTGCGTCTCCGAAAGCTCCAGCGCCGGCGCAAGATGGCTCACCCGTCCGATTGAAAGATCGCTGAATGTTGACCAGCTCGCGATCTCCTCGACGGTGAACTCCTCCGCCACATCGCGTAGATCGTCCTCCGGCACCTGACCTCGCTCGACAAGCCACCGTCCCGTCTGTGCCAGCGAGATTGATACCAGCCAGCTGCCGCCTTCCGTAGCCCGGCGAGCCAGCGCCACCAGTGCGCCGAATGCCATGAGATATCCAGTGATGTAGTCGATCGCGGAGACGGGGTAGAACTGCGGGCCGGGCTGCGCCCCGGGGAACAGCTCGCCCTGTCTTGCGGTGATGCCGCTCACGGTCTGCACTACGGTGTCGAAGCCGCGCCGACCTGCCCACGGGCCCACGCGACCGAATGCCGAGAGGGAGACATACACGATGCCGGGCCGCAACTTGGCCAAGTCTTCAGGGGACAGGCCGCGCCGCGCCAGCGTACCGGGACGATAGCCCTGCGAGAAGACATCGGCGTCTCGAATGAGGTCGCGCAGCGTTTCCAGATCGTCGCTCTCGCGCAGGTCGAGGTGCGCGGAGAGTTTGCCGTGCCCGGTGTCGAACTCCTGCGAGCCGATGCTGGCCAAGTGCGGCGCAGTGATTTTGAGCACGTCAGCGCCGTGTTCCGCTAGCGTCCGGGCACAGGTGGGACCTGCCAGCACGCGAGTGAGGTCTAGCACGCGAATGCCTGATAAAGGTCTTGCCCCTTCAGGGAATGGCTCAGGTGGGCTGTCTCCAATCTTCGTAATCTCCATCAGCGGCAGGGAAGCGACTGCGTCTGCCTGCGGGTGCTGCGCCCATTCGGCCATCGAGCGCACCATGCCGCCCGCGCCGCCTGCCGCGATGATAGCTTCCTCCAATTCGAGGGCGTCCCAATTCGAGACGGCTCTTCGAACAGCGTCGTTGTCCTCCTTTTCCACGCCGAGAACAGACAGCGCAACGGCGCGGTGATTCGGAAAGTTGCAGTGCAGGTAGCTCCAGCGCCCGTTCTTCGCGGGGTACACGCCCATTAGCGGGTGGCGCTCCGCAGCGATCGACTTGCCGTCCTTGGTCATATACTTGCTGCTGCGCAATGACGCCGTGGCGCGACGCACATCAACGCCAACCTGCTGTCCTTGTCCGGTGCGCAGCCTCCAGATATCGGAGACTGCCAGGCCGACGGCGGCAAGGCTTGCGGCTGCCGTCTCGCTGATGCGGATGGGCGTGGGCAGGATGGGGTCGGAGTCGTCCGTGAATTCGACTTCGGTCGCACGCGCGGTGTCCCAGCCTGCTATTGGCGTTAGCGTGGATAGTGCATCACTGGTCATGCTTTAATATTGCTCCTAACTGGAGGATTTATCGTCGGTTTCTCGGAGCGTTTGCGTGGCGAAATCGTACAGGAATCTTGATAAGCTATCAATTCAGTGCTGGGTGGCTGTCAGTCTTCGCGGGACCGGCATTCCGGAGGAATTGGAATGAGATATGAGACGCCTTTGAATCCTAGCCTTGTCGACGAGTTGATGGAACTCTGGTTGCCCATTTTCGTCGACGGAATTGATCTCACGCGGGAATCATTGCTCGGCGACGAGATGCCGCACTCCCGGATAACAGTCTATACGCGGAGAATTGAAGGGAAGCTGGGAGGGGCGTGCCTTGTTGTTTCGTCAGACGCGACGCCGAGCCTCGGCGGTCTTGGCGAGGTGGCCACAACCTTAGCTGCCCGGCGCACCGGTATCGCAACGGCGCTCACGCAGCAGGCGCTCGACGACTTCAAGGCCCTCGGTGGAGAGGCGATGTTCCTCGGCACGGTCAATCCGGCGGCGGCGAGAATCTACCACCGGCTAGGGTGGCGCAAACTGGCGGGCGCGAGGCTGATGCTCAATGTGCTGAACGGCGATTCTCCAGAAGAGTTCATGGTGGACTACTTTCGGGGGATTCGCGATGAGCCTGTGACTGTGAGACCGCCTTCGCCGGCGGATCGCGCGCCAATGATTCCTCTGCTCGTTGCGCCCCACGACTGGCAGGCGCTGGACTTCAACACGGGAATAATGTCCACGCGCTACGCGGTGCAGGATTCCTGCCTGGGTCTGTACCGCAGGTATGCGGCGATTGCGGGCGACGGGCGCGGCGCGTGGTTCTGCGCTGGCACGGACGGCGGTAATGTCGCAGG
Source organism: uncultured Dehalococcoidia bacterium (assembly GCA_964632415.1). Lineage (GTDB taxonomy): Bacteria > Chloroflexota > Dehalococcoidia > Lucifugimonadales > JADFKI01 > Bin90. The sequence continues at coordinate 49,644 of CAZWDM010000007.1, forward strand.
GCTGTCAACTGCGCGACTTGACGAAGAAGGCGGTTGCCGTGTGGATGCGTTCACGCACCGGGACCATCTCGGTTGGTGGCTGGCGCTGGTTCAGGCGGCGGTGGATTGGGCAGATGCTAGCAACGCTTCTCGCGTGTATGCGGATGTGTCCGTAGAGGACGACGAGAAGGTCGCGCTGTTCGAATCCGCCGGGTTCGCAGACACGAATGCAGGTTCTTCCTTCGACCTGGGTGGCAGGCAGGTGGGCACGTTGCGGCTGGAGTTGCGGTGAGCGCCCACCTGCCCGAATCCTTCTAGGTTTCTGCCCTTGGCACGATAGCGGGTATCTCCAGTTCGGCCAGGAGATTCTGGAATTCGTCGAGGTCCTCGTCAAGAACGCTTTGCAGCGCGGCGAACTGTGTGTCCAGTAGCTCGCCGAAGTGGTCGAGCACGGCGTATGCCTGCTGTGGCGGGCGGTAGTCGCCTGACGTTACGACGGGCATCAGCCCCGCCAGCTTCGCATTCAACCTGATTGGCATGTGCAGCCTGTCCCGAGCGCCCTTGTATTCGGTCTGTATGAGCATGGCTTCGATGCCGTCCAGCTTAGCGTTCAGTTCGCTGGCGGCACTCGATACGGCCTCATGCGCTCCAGTACCTTCGGCGCGCTTCGCCCACTCGCTGACCTGGGTGCGAGTGCTGCGGAGCCTGTTGATGTTGTCATGAGTCTCGGTGATCTTGTCGCGGACGCGGATGGCAAGTGCGAATTGGGCGTCGAAGTCCTCCTGGGTAGCGCCAACGCGCGGGTCCTTCACCATGTCGAAGGTCTGGGTCTGCGACTGCTCGCCAGTGGTCAGCCGTACCTGGTATGAGCCGGGTGGAGCGAGCGGCCCACGTCCAATGCCCTCCGTAGTCTTGTCGCCGGGCACGGTGTGGGCGCCGGGATAGCGCATATCCCAGTCGAAGAGGTTCATTCCAGCTTCGGCGGGAACACGGGGGTCGTCCGAGCCTTCCGAGTCGTCATCCTTGTCGGGCTTGCTGCTTGAGAAGCTCTTGATCTCGTCCCCGCTCGCATCGAGGAAGGTGAGTGTAACCTCCCCATCAGGTTTCTCCTTAAGCCAGTACCAGACACGCACCCCGGCGGGCTCGTTTTCGCCTGCGTCGAGCATCTTGCGCTTCGCTTCGCCGTATTCGCCTTTCGTATCGACGAAAGCGACGGCAGCGCCGAGCGCAAGCTGGTAGTTCTTCGTCGGGGTACCGTCGCGTCCACGGAACGGAGCAGCGAGCCGGATCTTTGTGGGCGGCTTGACGAGATGAACGTCCTCGTCGGAGAAATCGCCGGAGACCTGCCTGAGCTGGCTGATGCCGTCCATGATCCAGAACGATCGGCCGTGTGTGGCCGCGACGAGGTCATCGTCTTTGATCGCAATGTCGTAAACCGGCACGACGGGCAGGTTGCCGCGCATGGAGTGCCATGTGCCACCATCGTCGAAGGAGACATAGATGCCCAACTCAGTGCCGACATACAGGAGGCCCTGCCGCCCTGGGTCCTCGCGAATGCAGCGAGTGAAGTCGTCTGCGGGCAAGTTGCCGGTGATTGACTGCCAGGTCGCGCCGTAGTCGGTGGTCTTGAACAGGAAGGGCCTGTTGTCGTCGAACTTGTAGCGCGTTCCAGCGAGGTACGCGGTAGCGGGATCGTGCGGCGAGACCTCGATCATATCCACGCGAGTCCATTCTTCGAGATCGGTCGGTGTGATGTTGCGCCAGTTCGCGCCGCCGTCCCTGCTGATGTGGACGAGGCCGTCGTCTGAGCCGGCCCAGAATACGCCCTTTTCGTGCGGCGATTCCAGGAAGGAGAAGACGGTGCAATATGTCTCCGCGCCGGATGCGTCGCCGGTGATGTCGCCGCCGGAGGGCTGGAGCTTGTCGGGATCATTCCGGGTGAGGTCCGGGCTGATGGGACCCCAACTTTCGCCCTGGTCGGTCGACCTGAACACGACATTGCCCGCAGCATAGAGGACGCCGGGGTCGTGCGGCGAGAACTGGATCGGATAAGTCCACTGGAAGCGGTAGCGCGCGTCAACGGGGCCAAAGCCGGTATTCAGCTCTGGCCAGACTGTGATGATGCGCACCTGCCCAGTGGAGTGGTCGTAGCGCAGCATGTTGCCGCCGCCGCCCGGAGAGGAGCCGATCGCGCCGGATATAACGATGTTTGGGTCGTTCGGGTCAACGACGATGTAGCCGCTCTCGGAGCTGCCTGTCGTGTAGCAGTCGCCCCATGGAATCCCGCCCTTGTGCGAGCGGGACGGCACGCTGATGGCGCTGTTGTCCTGCTGCGTGCCATAGACGCGGTAGGGGAACTGGGTGTCGGTGGTCAGATGGTAGAACTGCGAAGTCATCTGGTTGTAGATGGTGGAGAAGGTGTCGCCGCCGTTGTAGCTGACGCACGCGCCGCCGTCGTTGCCCTCTATCAGGCGGCGAGGGTTGCGCGGGTCGATCCAGAGATCGTGGTTGTCGCCGTGCGGGGTGTTTACTTCGACCCATGTCTTGCCCCCGTCTATGGACTTCCATGCGCCGTAGTTCAGCACCCATGCGGTGTCGGCGTCCTGCGGGTCGGCGAAGATGTGCTGGTAGTACCAGGGGCGGCCCTGCAGGTCGCGGTTGTCGGAGACTAGCTCCCACGTGTCGCCGTAGTCGTCGGAGCGGAACACGCCCGGCTCGTGTGCCTCGATAGTGGCGTATATGCGTCCGGCTTTCGCAGGTGAGATCGCTACTCCAATCTTGCCGAATGGCATTTCTGGCAGGCCGGGGTTGCCCGATACGTCCTCCCATGTGTCGCCGCCGTCCCTGCTGCGCCAGAGTCCGCTATCGGGGCCACCGCTGGTGAGGTTCCAGAAGTTGCGGCGCACCTGCCAGATCGACGCGAAGAGGAAGTTCGGGTTTGTGGGATCGATGCTGAGATCGCCTGCGCCGGCATTCTCACTCTTGTAGAGTATTCGCTCCCAGTTCTTGCCTCCGTCGGTAGATCGGAAGACGCCTCGCTGCTCGTTCGGGCCGAAGGCGTGGCCCAGCGCGGCGACGTAAACGATGTCCGGATTCGTGGGATGGATGCGCAAGCTGGAGATGTGGCGGGTGTCTTCGAGGCCGAGGTGGACCCATGAGTGGCCACCGTCGTTCGACCTGTACACGCCGTCGCCGTGCGTCACATCGAGGCGGATGGTCGCCTCGCCCATGCCGGCGTACACGACGCTGGGTTCGGAGTCGGAGACGGCAATTGCGCCCACCGAGGCGGAGTTGAAGTAGCCGTCCGACACGTTCTCCCAGTAAGTGCCACCGTCTTCGGTCTTCCAGACGCCGCCCGCGCACGCGCCGAAGTAGAAGGTCCCGAGGTCAACGGGATCTCCCGCAACGGCTACCACACGGCCCCCTCGCGGTGGACCGATGCAGCGCCACCTTACGGCGTTCAGCATTTTTGGGTCGATGTCGTTCGCGCGTTCTTGAATAGTCATACTGCTGCACCTCTGCTGTATTCGTGGTCAGCCGCATTATAACGCGAACTTTCTGAATCGGCACTTTCGGTCTGCCGATTTCCGGGGCAATCGCATTGGATAAGTCTAAGAGAACATCCAGTAAGATGAGGTCATTCATTTAAGGCTGGGCATAATTCTTCATTTCCCCCTTCCTAACCTTCCCCCAAAGGGGGCAGGGACAAGATGAGCGGCAATTATGCCCAGCCCTAATTCATTGGCGCGGGAATGATCTCATGGACAATTCACCAGTAAACTTGCTGACCGATCAGTTCTCCAAGTTAACAGCCCCCCGAACCGGCCAGTGGTAACCTCATGGCGAACTCAGCGATGGCAATGTAGGCATTTCTGGTACCACACTCGGGACGAATACCGGCATCTCGGCTATAGACTTCAGCGACGTCACGCATAGTAGCGCGGACGCGACGGCGACTGTCGCCATCGACAACCAGACGGACGACGGCAAGACGGTGCGTCTGCTAAATCGTAAGAACACTAAGAGCGAATGGACGACCCCGACGCCCCAAGATGTTTCTTCGTCCGCCGCCAGCGAGACTTTCGACCCCAAGTTCTCTCACGGGCAATACCACATATGTCGTCGAGGCATGGCTTGCTGCCACTACGGACACAAGAGAGTCCGTGGAATTCACCACCGCCCCGGTCGAGCCGGGCGCTCCAACAGACCTCATGGTTGCAGGCACGGCAGACTGGCAACTCTCTCTGTCGCGGGTCGCGCGGTCTGACAGCAACGGCCGAGGTCACGATCGCAGACCGCGTGGACATCACCGTGGCGGTGGACTCGTCCGGGGAGTGTGCAGGCGCGTGGGACGGCAGTGGAAGGGAAGGGTTGCGCGGGACGGTCCACGCGGCGATAGGCGTCCCGATGCTCATAGGCGGCTTACTGCTCTACGGGCAATACAGGCGACGCAACGGATACTAGACCCAGCGATTGTTACGAGTAGCGCAAATTTGGTGCTAAGAGGCTGCGTTGTCCTGCTGTGAATTGTGAATGGAGTCGTAGTTCGCCAGGATTCTGTCAATTACGGAGTAAAATGTTTCAACTTCCGGCTCGCTTATCCCTTCCGTAAGTGTTTCCTCATAGGCGAGCACGCTTCGACGGAGATCGTCAATTAATGCCCTCCCTGCATCGGTCAGCCTCAGGAACACAACCCGACGGTCACGGCGGGAACGTCTCCTGGAAATCAATCCAAGATCAACCAGTTTCGTGACAATTCGGCTTATGGCCGAGACTTCAACCGGGAGTATCTTGGCAAGTTCCGTCGCGGTCCACTCTTCGTTGGTCCAGAACCGATTCAACATTTCGAAGTCGATACGCGTAAGTCCGTGGGCCTCTATCTCGCGATTTACTCCCTTCGCAACAGCTTCGAGCAAAGCTTCGACATACTGTACGAGACCATGCATAGGTCTAGCTGCACTCGAGGCTTGATTAAGTTCAGTCATTCGTATGGAATCCACCGTCGCTCACGCTCCTCGATGTCGAAAAGAGTTGATGTGAATTACTGCCGAAAAACCGGTAAGGGATCGAGACGCGTGACAAGTCCCTGTACAACCTAGGTGATAGGCATCAATTTCACACTTCGACCTGGCATGATTCGATTGAAAATACGCTTGCGAACCAAACTATCGCAGACAGAAAAGATTAGGTGAACTCTTGCTTTTGAATTGAATTAGTTGAACCGTTCTAACTGTCATATTTTCAGTTTACATGGTGAGTTCTCACCTCAACAGTACCAGTCTGGCATGCTTTTATATTTCGATATGTGGACTACAGGCTGCTTCGAATCAGACCTATTCGGGAGGTGAGTAACTATTGACCTGCTGAAGGTTCAGCTGAGTCATACAAGGGCTCGTGAGGGCTGCACTTAGCCGTGCGACCCGGTGTAGATGGGGAGAGGAAGCAGCCATGCCAATGTACCGCGTGGTACAGGTCTCCGGATGCAGCGGTGAAACTGTTCAGGTGATTACCTGATTGTAGGGAGGCCGAATAATCGTGAATGCTCACTGACTGTGCGTGAAAACTGTCCGGAGCGCCTAACTCGTGGCGCAAAACGGCACAATTATTCAGATTCGGGTAGGAGGACCACCCGCACGTATTGGTCATCCGGGAGAAATTTCTGGGCCGCGCCGGCTATTCGTTCGAGGGTCAAGGCTTCCAACCGCTCGTCGAAGCGGCTGATATCCGCAAACGGCTCACCATGCTGCAACGCGGACTGAATTCGACTGATCCAGAATCCGTTGCTCCTGAGCTGTTCCTGCCTGGGGCTGCGCAGTAGTTCCTTGACCCGCTCCAGGTATTCCTGCTCGCCTCCGGTGCGCAGCCAGTCCAACTCGTCCTTGACCGCTTGAAAAAGTTCGTCAGCACGCGACGGATCGCTGCCGTATAGGACGTAAACCCTGTATTCGGAGTCCGGCATACGACTCGAACTCGCATTCACACCAATGCTGTATGTGCCTCCGAGGTCCTCGCGCAGCCGCTCTCGAAGCCGAATTTCGAGCATGTCGGTGGCTGCGGTGAGAGCAATGGATTCTTCTTCCGTATATTCCATTTCTCCGGCGAAGACCAGCACCGAGCTGCTGCGAGGCTCTATGCCGCTTCGGACGAAATACTCCTGCAGCTCCGATGGAGGATCGATGCCCACATCGCGCCACTGCTCACTTCGACCATCGGTCGGCAGGCTGGCAAGGTAAGTGGCCGTGAACGATTTCAATTCCTCCCGGTCGAATGCTCCCACGAAGATGAAGGTCGCGTCGCCGAGGTCGGCAAATCGATCTGCATAGACTGCCTTTGCGCGTTCGATACTGAGTTCGTCCAGCAGTTCGGGAGTGAGAGGGCGGTCTCGGAAGTGGTGCTGGCTCAGTGCCGCATTCACCGTGTCGAAGAGAACCGCGTCGGGCTGGTCCGTCCGGGTCTCAGCGATACTGCGGAGGCTCGTCTCGAACCGCGAAAAGTATGCCTGGTCGAACCTTGGCGTGGTGGCATAGAGGTTGATCAGCTGGAACATAACCTCAAGGTCTTCCGGCGAGGCGTTTCCACTGAAGCCCTCGAACAGCTCTCCGATGTACGGCGACACTGAGACTTCCTTCCCGGCAAGCAGCTTATCCACCGTTACGCTGTCATGCAGCCCGACGCCGCTGCCGGTGGCCAGCCGAGCGGCGTAGAGTGCGGACACATGGTCGGCATCATCTACAAGCGAGTGGCCTCCCGGACTGAACGCGGTGAATGCGACCTCGTTATCCCGAAAATCGGTCTGCTTCGCGACAACGGTGATTCCATTCGAGAGCGTCCACTTTTCGGCGTCAATAGACTCGATATGCTCTTCAGCGGTAATTGTCCCTGGTTCGGGCTTGCTTGCCATCAGCGGCACATCTGCAAAATTGTCCGTATAGGGCTCCACTGCCAGTGAATCCGCGGTCTCCAGTTGTCTCCCTATATCGGCGGCCAGTTGAGTGTCAGTTCCGTCGTCAAGCTCGCCGGGCATCATTACAAGCAGCACGGTGTTGTCCGTCTGCACCCAGGAATCTGCCACGTCGTCAGTCTCTTCCGGGGTTATCTGCGGCAAGACCTCCTGGTATAGTTCCCATTCGGCCTCTATGCCCTGCACCGGTGCGCCGTCGAGAAAGTGCCCGATGTAGGTCTGAGACAGACCGGAAGACGGCATCTGGTCGCGCTGCTTGTACATGCTTTCTACGGAGCTCAGCAGGTTGACCTTTTCGCGGGCAAGTTCGGTATCCGTGAAGCCGTGCCTGCTGGCGCGCTGCAGTTCCTCCAGCAATGCTTGCAGACCGCGCTCGACCCCATCCTGCTCCACCCAGGCAGAAAAATCGACGATATCCTGCGGCTCAACCAGAGGCCCGCGCCGTCCTCCTGCCCAGAGGTAAGGAGGGTCTGCGACCTGCCGACGCTCCGACAGCCGGGAGTTCACCATCATGAATGCGAGTCTTTCCACAGCGCCCCGCCGAAATGCCGCCAGGTCTTGGCCGGATTCCGGCGTAACCTTGCGTGCCAGGATCATCTGAGTACCCGGTGCCTCCGGGTCGCTGAACACCTTGATGCGAGGCGCGGAGTGGGCGGGAATGTCGAAATGCGGCCGCTCTGTCGGCGGTTCTATGGCTGCCCCATTCTGGCTTGCCTCGCCTTCGGGAGGAGGCGCGAAGTGGCGAGCGATGCTGCTTTCGATAGACTCGGCGTCGAAGTCTCCGACGGCAACGACGGCTATCCGGTCGGGTGTGTACCAGCTCTCGTAGAATGCCCTGAGTCGCTCGACGGGCGCGTTCTCGACGATCTCCAGCTGACCAATCGGATGGCGGTCGGCGTAGCGGGAGGCGCCAAAGAGCAGCGGGAACAGTTCGTCCCGCAGGCGCGAGCCGAAGCCCTGCCGTCCGCGCCACTCTTCGACGATGACGCCGCGCTCCTGCTCGACTTCCGTGGCGTCGAAGGTCAGGGCGTACGCCCAGTCGCTGAGAATCTGAAATGCGGTCTCGATGACCTCAGGTTCTTCGGTTGGAATCTCCAGCCAGTAGATCGTGCTGTCGTAACCGGTCTGAGCGTTCAGGTCCGGGCCGAACGCGCTGCCGATCGATTCCAGGTAGTCTATGATCTCCTGCTTGGCGAAGCGCTCCGTTCCGTTGAATGCCATGTGCTCGACGAAGTGCGCGAGACCCCGCTGGTCCTCCTCTTCCAGGACGGAGCCTGCCTTCACCACGAGCGACAGTTGCGCGCGCTCCTGGGGTTCCTTATTGGGTCTGACATAGTAGGTCAGCCCATTAGAAAGCGTGCCGCGAATCACCAGTGGGTCGAAAGGCAGGGAGGAGTCGGGATCGGGGGAAGGTGCAACGGTAGGCGTGGAGGCAGGTTCTGGTGTAGGTGTATGTTCAATCGGAGCGGGGGATGCTGTGGGAGTCGCGCTAGTGGCGGCCGCAATTGTAACCGGCGTGACCGAAGGCTCTGGTATTGGCGTTGCAGTTGGCGCGGGAACCGCCACTGTGGGCGAAGCAACCGGACTCGGGCTAGCCGGAGGTGCCACTATTGCAGGCGCGGCGGTTGGGGTACGCGACGGGCTGGGGTTAGGGACCGGCGTTTCCCGTGACTGCGCTATTGACGGCCCGGATGTCGCGGCGGGTGCAACTAATGTCGGCGTTGCCGTCGGCATCTGTGCAGGAATCGTAGTGGGCGCCGGCTCCGAGTCACATCCGCCAGCTGCTATGGCAAGCAGCGCGATGAGGATTAACGCGATTGGCAATCTTGTGTATATTGGCATCTAAATGCTTGCCCGACTCTTTTCTCCGCGCACACTCTTATGTCTTGCGCTCTCTGTACCAGCGCGGTTCGAGTTCCAAAGTAAACTGATCGGTACATTTTAGCCCACAAAGAGCCGATGATTGAAACGTGCCCCACTTCCGCAAATGTGACGCGCGGCATATAGTAGAACGGTCATCTGGCCATTCAGTTTGGGGAGGTGCACCCCACTGCGCAGCACACCCCTGCGGCCGAGTTCAAGATTGAAGCGTTCTCCAAGATACATGCATAGTAACGAATACGAGCGAATCCGGCAGGTATTGTCCTTTGCGAGGTTAATATGGAGACCATCATAGTCAGGGGAAGAAAGGTAGTCTGTGGCATCATTGACGGTGACTCCGCGGAAGTCGTCGATGACGGCGCGGTGGTGGTGCAGGACGGCAGGATAACCGAGGTCGGCGGGTACGGCGATCTGGCTGAGCGCTATCCAGGCGCCGAAGTCATTGGCAGTTCCAGGCATGTGGTCATACCGGGACTGATAAACGCCCACCATCACGTCGGACTTACACCGTTCCAGCTCGGTTCACTCGACATGCCCCTGGAAACATGGATAATCGCACGCTGGGCGCTGAGGGAAGTTGACCCGTACCTTGATACGCTCTGGTGCGCGATCCAGATGATCGAATCCGGCATCACGACCGTGCAGCATAACCACATGGCTGCGAGGCTCCCACCGGAAATGAGCCTGTATGAAGGCGCGTCCCAGATCCTGAACGCCTACGAGGATAGCGGGATGAGGGTCGCCTTCTCGATGTCCACGCGCGACCAGAACCAGCTTGTCTATGAGGATGACGAGAAATTCCTGGCAACTCTGCCCGCAGAGATCGCAGGGCGGACGCGTGAGCGGCTCGACGCAAGACCGATATCGCTCGAAGAGTACCTGACCGCAACCGCCGAACTTCATGCCGGGAGAAGCGCGCCCAGAACGAACATATTCGTGAGTCCGCACAATGTCCACTGGTGCTCGGACGGGATGTTGACGGCAATGAGCGACCTGGCGCAAAGACTGGAGACAGGGCTTCACATACATTTGCAAGAAACGATATACCAGCGAATGTACGGCTCTCGTCACTGGAACGGGACGCCACTTGCCCATCTTGCGGAGTTGGGCATATTGGGCCCTGAAGTGTCCTGCGCGCACGGCGTCTGGCTGTCCGAGTCCGATCTCGACATACTGGCGGACACCGGAACTGCAATTTGCACTAACCCAAGCTCGAACCTGCGCCTGAAGAGCGGCGTCGCTCCCGTGAACAGGCTGCTGGAGCGCGGCGTGAATGTGGCGCTCGGCATTGACGAGGCCGGACTGAACGACGACAACGACATTCTCCAGGAGATGCGAATGGCGCAGAAGATACACCGAGAGCCGGGACTCAATTCGCCCCAGCCGTCGTCTCGCGACATCTTCCAGCTCGCCACGGCGAATGCCGCCAGAGTAACATTCTTCGACGAGGTGGGGACCATACGGGCTGGCAATCGGGCCGACATGGTTCTCATAGACATGCAGCGGATTGAGGAGCCTTACCTGCATCCCGACACTGACATCATTGACGCGCTCATCTACCGAGGCAAGGGCCTTGATGTGGACACCGTGATGGTGGATGGAGAGGTCCTGCTCAGGGAGGGGAAATTCCTGAAGATGGACAAGGCTGAGGTGACCGCGAGGCTGAAGGAATCGCTTGCCCGTGAGCTAACGGACAGGGAGATCACGGCGGCACGGCTTTCGCAGGACATCATGCCGTACATCAATCGCTGGTTTGCGGATTGGGAGCTGGAGTCGGGCCCTGGGCACTACTCCTACAACTTGCGCTGAGGCGGACCAACTATCATGGGGCGTCTCTGTCCGTGATACTATGTCCGCGATCAGAGAGACTGGATCAGTTCCGATTGCATAAGAAGAAAGGAGTCTGCGAATGGCACGCCTGGAAGGAAAAGTAGCCGTGATTACGGGAGCCACCGGGGGCATTGGAAGCGCCGCCGCAAGGCTATTCACAGATGAGGGCGCGCGCGTTGCGCTTGTTGACCTCGACGAAGCCGCGCTCCAGGAAGTTGTGAACTCTGTCGGTGAGGACAAAGCCAGTTACACCGTCGCCGACGTCACTCAGCCGGACCAGACGGAAGCCTATATCAACGCCGCCGTCGAGCGCTGGGGCGGCGTGGATATCCTGCTGGCGAACGCCGGAATCGAAGGCACTCTGTCGCCCATACCAGACTATCCCATTGACATGTTCGACCGGGTGATGGCGGTCAATGTGCGCGGCGTGTGGCTCGGGATCAAGTACGTGGTGCCCGTAATGCGCGAGCGCGGAGGCGGCAGCATCGTCATCACCTCGTCCACGGCGGGCATAGGCGGCAGCCCAGAAATGTCCGCATACAACACCAGCAAGCATGCGGTAATCGGACTGATGCGCTGTGCCGCACTCGAGGGCGCGCCCGACGGCATCAGGGTCAACACCGTTAATCCCGCGCCGATCGAGACCCGCATGATGCGATCGATCGAGGAGATGCGGGTGGCTGCTATGGACGACATCAGGGTTACCGTCGAGGTGACGAAGCAGTCAGTCGCGGACCGAATCCCGCTACAGCGCTACGGTGAGCCCGAGGAGGTGGCGAGGATGATGCTGTTCCTGTCCAGCGACGACAGCAGCTACAGCACGGGCGGCGTTTATATGGTGGATGGCGGCAGGTCGGCAGGCAGCCGGTAGCCAGTATTCGACAAAGGATTGAGGATGACTCAGCACGAGAGGGACTTCATCGGGTACGGGGCAAACCCACCTGCCATCGAATGGCCAGGCAACGCCAGAATAGCCGTTTCGGTGGTCGTGAACTACGAAGAAGGCAGCGAGACTTCGCTGCTCGACGGCGACCCAGCCCACGAGACGAATAACGAGGTGCCGTCGCCTGTGCCACCGGACCAGCGCGACCTGTTCAACGAATCGTTTTTCGAGTATGGCAGCCGTGTAGGAGTCTGGCGCATATTGAACATGTTCGATAAGTACGATGTGAAGAGTACGTTCTTCTGCTGCGCGCTGGCTTTCGAGCGAAACCCGGAAGTGGCGCGTGCCGTAGTGGAGCGCGGTCATGAAGTGTGCGGGCACGGCTATCGCTGGGAGGAGTATCACACAAAGAACAGGGACGAAGAGGAAGAGGCAATCAGGAAGACAGTGGCTTCGCTCAGGGAGACGACGGGCGAGCGTCCGGTGGGCTGGTTCACCAGATACGGACCCAGCATCAATACGAGGGAACTCGTTGCCAGCGAAGGCGGGTTCATCTACGACAGCGGCGCGATGAACGACGACCTGCCATACTACTCCGATGTCGGAGGCAAGCCGTGGCTGGTGGTCCCGTACAGCTTCGAGACGAACGACGCCCGCTTCTGGCGGGGCGGACTCAATAGTGTCTGGGACTTCTACGAGTACATGAAAGACACCTTCGATGTACTGTACGAGGAAGGACGCACTCACCCGAAGATGATGTCTGTCGGGTTGCACTGCCGGATCGCAGGACGCCCGGCACGCTCCAGGGCGCTGGACAGGTTCCTGCAGTATGCCCGCAGTCATCCCGGCGTGTGGTTCGCCAGAAGGGATGAGATCGCAAGGTGGTGGCTGAAGCAGTACCCGCCCGGAACATTACAGTAAAGGCCATGAGAGGCGGGACGGATTAGCGCTTCCGTCTAATGACGCATCCGTTGCTGCTGGCGTTCCTCGACTAGCCCGGCCATTGGTCGGGCTTTTGCTTTAGTCCATTGCATCAGCGCTACGACGCCGATTGAGTCGGAGAGAACAGCCCATCACAATTGCGCCGTTATAATGGATGTACGGAACATCCCAAGTGACGGCACCGGCGGGATTAACGGCTTACAAGACTGAATCAGGGTTTCTGAAATCTCGAAGGGACTTGAAAACCCTGACTAATGCAGGTCATCAATGGCGCGGTGATTTGTAGGTGGGAGCGGGAGGCGGACGAATGGGTGAGCATCACAGAGTATTGGTTACCGGGGCTACAGGGTATATTGGCGGGCGCCTGGTTCCTCGCCTGGTTGAGGAAGGATATTTCGTTCGTGTATTCGTCCGCAGCAGGTCTCGAGCAGCCTCCAGGCCCTGGGCTGACCGGGTCGAAGTTGTAGTCGGAGACGTCCGTGATGCTGACGCGCTCCAACAGGCATTGCACAAAGTCGATTCGGCATACTACCTGATTCACAGCATGGGTGGCGGGTCAGGCTTTCACGAGACGGACATCCGGCTTGCCCGTGCCTTCGGACTGGCAGCGTCAGAGGAGGGAGTCCGGCACATCATCTACCTTGGCGGACTCGGAGATTCTGAAGCCAATCTGTCTGAACATCTCCGATCCCGCCATGAGTCAGGTCTGGCGCTAAGGGAAGGCGGCGTTCCCGTGACGGAGTTCCGTGCTGCCGTGGTTGTCGGGACCGGCAGTATTTCATTCGAAATGATACGGCACCTGGTAGAGCGTCTGCCGGTTATGGTCTGCCCGAGGTGGATATATTCGCGCATTCAACCCATCGCCGTTGACGACCTCCTCGATTACCTCGTTTCCGCGCTGAGCACACCTGACTGCGAGGGGCGCGTATTCGAGATTGGAGGACGCGACGTGACCACGTATCAGAGTCTCATTCTGGGATATGCGAAGGCACGCGGCCTGCGACGTCTCTTGCTCCCGGTGCCGGTGCTGACGCCTCGCCTCTCGTCGTACTGGGTTCACTGGATGACCCCGATTCCCGCATCCGTTGCCGCGCCCCTTGTCGAAGGACTTCGCAGCGATGTCGTCGTGACCGATGACGCCGCACGCGCGATGTTTCCCGACGTGATCCCCCAGGACTATGACTCTGCACTCAGCAGAGTGGCAGATGACCTTGCGGCAGGACTAATCGAGACTTCCTGGCGAGATACGCTCGGCAACGCTGAAGCGCTGCAAGAACCCGTCCGACTGGAGTCGCGCAACGGCCTGATATTCGAGCGCCGGCGTGCGAATATCGCCGCTTCGGCCGGAGCGGTCTATCAGGTAATCGCAGGCATAGGTGCCGACCGAGGCTGGTACTTCGCGAACTGGGCGTGGCGTCTGAGAGGTGCGCTCGACCGGTTGCTAGGAGGAGTAGGACTGCGCAGAGGACGTCGCCATCCCCAGGATCTGCGAACCGGCGACGCGCTTGACTTCTGGCGGGTCGAAGATCTGGAGGTTAACAGATTCCTGCGACTGAGGGCAGAGATGAAACTTCCCGGAAATGCCTGGCTCCTCTTCCAGGTTCGAAGAGTTCGCGACGGCCACACGCTGCTGGAGCAGACAGCAGTGTTCAGTCCGAAGGGACTTGCCGGTCTGCTCTACTGGTACTCGCTGTATCCCTTCCACGCCTGGATATTCAAGGGACTTATCAAGGCGATTGCCCGGCGAGCTGAGGGTCTGGCAAATGCCCAATTCGAGCAGCCGTTGCAGGGCCAGTACGGAGACGACTGACGCGAATCATAGTGGGGATGGGGTCGCGCCTAATGCCTGAGCGGCTTGCGTCGATCGGGAAGCATGCATTGACCATTGGTCAGTTCGCGCGACGCCCACTTTTCGCCTATACTAATGCCAGAAACTGAATATCGGAAGTACAATAATACACAGGGAGACGGAAACGTGAGAACCAGAAATTCGATCGCCCTCTTACTAGGGCTTGTAGCGATGGTAGCCGTCCTTGTCGGCTGCGGCTCGGCACCGGCAGCACAGGTTGCCGAACCACCGCCTGCAGTCCAGAAAGCCGCGCCCGAAGCGCCGGCGAATGGAGCCTCGCAGGCTGCCGCAGTTGCCGAGGTCGAGGCGGTTGAAGTCGGCTATGAGGTTGGACAGAGCGCCCCCGAGTTCGGCATGACCCTGCTGGACGGCAGCAGAGTCACAACCGCAAGCATTGTGGATGAGGGCAAGCCTGTGCTGCTCTATTTCCACGCCACCTATTGACCAACCTGCCGCGCCGAGTTACGGAGCATCAAGGAACAGGTTGGTACGAACTACGATGACAGCGTTGCAATCTATGTTGTAGGGACGAGCCCCGGCGAAGGCATTGACAAGCTAGAAGCCGACAGAGCCAAGAAGGACCTTCCCTGGCCTGTAGCTTACGCCGATGAGGGAATGCTCGCTTCACTGAACATCAATTCACAGGCGTCGAAGATAGCCATCGCCGGCGACGGCACGATTACGCACCGCTACGGTGCCGGCAGGGGCAGCTTCGACAGCTGGAGCGCGCTGTTCGACGACATCAGCGTAAACTAGAATGGCCGGGACTGCCGTGAATCAAGCCAGCTTGGCGTAAACCTCGGGCAGCGCCTCCTCGAGACGCTCGAAGCTTCGCCAGCCGCCGTAGCGGGGAGTCAGAGCGGCGAGCGTCGAGGCGGTTGCTTCCTGCGAGTTCCTGCCCTCGCCGATTGCTGTCTTGAGAGTGCCGACGAGCTCGTGAATGAAGTCTCGTGCCTCCTCGAGGGCCGCGTGCTGCCCGACGGGGCCGTGACCGGAGACGAATCGCTCGGCCGGCAGGCCGACTAGCCGGTCGTCGGTGTCAGGCCATTCCTCGGGGTAGCTGTCGCCGAAATAAGGCAAACCGCCGTCCTGTGCCACATCGCCGCAGAAGACGATGCTGTCTCCCGGCAGGTGGATGTGCGTGTCGCCGCCCGTGTGCGCCCTGCCCAGGTAGCGCAGGTGCAGCTCCCGCCCGCCGAAGTAGAGCCTCATGCTCGTCTCGAATGTGAGGTTGGGGGGCGTAATCGTGACCAGGCCGGCCTCTTCGGACCAGGGATCGCCCGAGGTAACCACCTTTTCGCGCCACTCCCTGTTCCACTCGACATCCACCATCTCGTTGTAGCAGTTCTCGTGCCCGATGATCGTGGCTTCGGGGAACTCCTCGTTGCCCCATGCGTGATCCCAGTGTGAATGTGTGTCCACCAGGTACTGGATCGGCTTGTCGGTGATGTGCCTGACGTCCCGGATAAGGTCGCGAGCGTATGACGGCACGCGTAGGGAGTCAATCACCAGCACACCCTCATCGCCCACGATTATGCCCGCGTTGGTGAGGCCCTCGTGCAGCCGCGCATAAACTCCATTTTCAAGCTCTATCAGTTCGGTCCCCGGCGTAGTGGTCATCTATATTCTCCTTCGATATGTCGGTTCTTGTTTTGGCATATTACACCATGCGTCCTGCAGCGGAGAGGCTGGAATGGAGTGCTCAGACCAGGCCCTCCGACACTGCCGCTTCCTCGATTATTTCCCAGCCATCCTGGATGCCCGCAACGAAGCTGTCACATCCCTCTCCTTCCAGCACCGCCTTTTCGACCTTGTCGGCACCCGCAATTGACAGGAATGCCGCCTCGATCTCATCGACCATGTGCGGTTCCATATCTCCCTGTGCGGTGAAACAGCAGTGGCTGTAACCGGGACTGGACCAGAAAACCCTTACTGGATTCTGGGCAGGACTGCTATCTTCCGCCATCAGTTGCAGCGTTCTCCTGCTGACGGCGCCCGCATCGAACTCGCCCGACCTGACGCGCTCCACCACATCACGTTCATCTGACGGATTCTGGGACGCGCGCTCCTCATATAAGCTGACTGCCGCGAGGTCTCTGTCCGGATTTAACCCCGCCTGCTTCAGAATGTAGTAGGGCACGAGGCCTGCTTGCTCCGAGCCGCGGCGTCCAAAGGCGAATCGCTTGCCGGGCAAGTCCTCGACCGTGAGTATGTCAGAGTCGGGATGAGTGATGAACTGGGTGACAAAGTCTATGTCCACGTCGCGCATCGCGATGACACGACACGGCTGTTCCAGCAGGCGCTTGATCTTCACATAGCCGAGCGGTCCATTCCACGCGAGGTCTATGTCGCCCTTCACAAAGGCGTCCACCATAGCGTCGTAGTCCGAGTACAGTATCCAGTCTAGGTCGATTCCCCTGCGGCGAAACAATTCCTCCAGTCCCTGAAATACTTCGAAGTGAGATTGCGTAGCCGATCCGCCCAGTGTGACCATTCCAACCTCCTTTGATTCTGACCTTAGGACGCATATTATCACTCTATTCGAAGAAAGGGGTGGTTATCGCATCACCAACAGGCTGACGAGGCAAAACATCGGAACCTGGCGGATGCCGGAATGAGTCGTTTCTATGATCAAACTGGCAAGATTAGATCGCGAGGCAGGTCAGCAGTTCAGGGCAGGTGCCGTCTTGCCGCAACCTGTATCATATAGGCGGAACGTCAGTGAGCAATCGCCAAGGAAGGAATTCGGAAGGACTCTACACCACGGAGAAGCAATCACTTCGAGGAGACGAACATGCCAATCGTTGACCACAACAACGCGCCGGAAGTGCCCTGGAGGCCGAACTACCGCAAGTGGCTGATCACCCAGGAAGGGGACGGCACAACGTCCACCGAGGCCGCGATAAGCGAGGTCGGCGTCGGCATGGGTGCGCCCCTGCACACGCACGAGGACGATGAGCTGATCGTGATTCTGAGCGGCACCCTCAGCGTCCGTTACGGCGAAGAGACGCACGAGGTCGGCGCCGACCACACGGTTGTCGTGCCTCCCAATGTTCCGCACGGGTTCACGGCGGTAGGGGACGGTCCCGCAACGATCATCGGTATGTTCCCCGCAAAGGACCCGTTCCTCAGGACGCGTTACCTGGAAGGCGAGCCGCCCTCGGAGTAAGCCTGGAGTGATAGCGGATGCCGCTCTGATGTGCTGACTTCGTGGCAACGGAGCCACAATTGCGCCGGGCGTACCGTAGTGCGCTGCGCATGTTCATTCGCGCAACCGCAAGGGCCTGTAAGGAGTAGTGGGGCAGGGGAGCGCCTACGCGGTGAATCTCCGCTTTGAGGCTTCCTGCCCTCGATGGATATCCCTAGCCGCAGAAACGGCACCTCATGTTTTCGGCCGCAAAAATGAGGTCATCGTCGGCGTCCTGGATGGCAAAATCCAGGAGGACGCGCAGCGCCTTCGCCTCGTCCGCAAGCTCGTAGTTCTTGGCCATTTCGCCAAGCCAGTCGAGCTGCTCCTGCTCTATTTCAAATGTCTGATCTACTTTGTTCATCGGCATGGTTCAAGTCCTCCTGCAGCATTGGTTCTTCGCTTGTCTGCCTTTTGGCATGTCTGCTAATGCTATTCGATTGCGCCTTCAAGGACAATCGAGATTTACACCTTCGGATACATAGCGGTGCCATTGCGCTTACTGGTGGACTGCGCCCAGTGCTCCGCCGCCCGCCGCGATCACTTCGCCCGTGATGCACTCGGCCTTCGGAGAGGCGAGATATGCCGTCAGCCACGCCAGCTCCTCGGGCGCAACCAACCTGCGAATCGCGACATTCTGCCCCGCTTGGGCGTCAACCTCACCTCGTGACACTCCCTGCTGTGAGGCCTGGCTGTCCAGGCGCTCGCTGATCGTCTCAGTCAGTGTCAAGCCGGGATGCACTACGTTCAGTGTGATACCGTCCGCACCGAGCTGGTCTGAGAGCGTCTTCGTCATGTGCACGACCGCCGCATTGCGAAGCCCGTATATCGTGGACTGGCGTGCCGAAACGCCGCCGATGCTGATGACGCGTCCCCACTTCTTCGCGCGCATATGGGGCACGACCGCCTTGATGCTCCTGAAGTAACCGACGACCTTCGTGTCGAGGTCTTCTATCAGGTCCTTTTCTTCAGCCTCGTCGATGGTGCCTTGCACCTGGCCGCCGACCATTGCCGCGCTGTTGACCAGGATGTCAACGCTGCCGAGCTCGGCGACGGTCGTGTTCACCATCCTCTGCACGTCGTCCCAGCTCGTGGTGTCGGCTGAAATGGCGACAACCTTTCGGCCGGTTGCGGCCCTGATCTCCTCAGCCGCTTCGTCCAGCGTTTCCTGTGATCTGGCGGCAATCGCTACATCTACGCCCTCCTCCGCAAGCGCGACCGCTATCGCCTTGCCTATTCCCTTGCTGCCGCCTGTGATGAGGGCTGTCTTACCCTGCAGTTCTAAATCCATATCCACTTACTCCTGTAT
>CAZWDM010000007.1:68564-70459 GCA_964632415.1 uncultured Dehalococcoidia bacterium
TGATGAGGGCTGTCTTACCCTGCAGTTCTAAATCCATATCCACTTACTCCTGTATTTCATGAGATTCCGAATCGCGGACTATTGTACATATATTGCCGTGCGTTTTTCTTCTCCCTCCGTTCACTACGCGAAGACGGTTTCTGGTAGGGCGCCGCACCAGGTATCCACGCCGACCCGAACCCGGACTGCGTGGCATATGCGGCGCTTTCGATGACAGCGCTCTTGGTGGGAACTTGGACATTACAGCTTTAACTCTTCCCGCTTCCCGAATCCTAACCGTTGACAGGCAGTTCGCATCAATCTAAGTTCAGGCCATGACTTCTGTCGGCATATTGGGGCGAACATTCACCCCTGTGCCTGGTGCCTCGCTTGCCTTCTTCCGAGTCGCCTTCGGCTTAATCGTACTGGTCGCGACCGTACGGCCATTCGCGCACGGATGGATCGACGACCTGTACATATTCGCGGGTATTGCCAAGCTCAACCCGGACTGGCCCATTCTTGCAATGCATAGCATTCGACTTCGACGGGACACTGAGAGCGTCGCATCATCCGTAGGTTCAAGGCAGCGAGTGCATCCATATCTCAGTCGTTGCTTTTGTACGTTTCCTCCTTCGCTCTCGGACTCTTCGTTATCGCACAGGCACTGGTTCCGCCCAGGCAATTCGCGTACCCCGGCAATATGCGCTGGACTGAAGAGGGCTACCAATACTCGTGACGCGTCATGCTTACCGAAAAGATCGGGCTAGTCCACAACCGCGTGATCGACCCGGCTTCGGGCCGGTCATGGCTGGTAACGCCCGACGACTACCTGACACCGTTGCAGGTCGAGCGCATGAGCTTCCAGCCAGACCTGATACTTCGGACTGCACATTTCATTGCTGACGACTTCTTAGAACGCGGTTATGACCAGGTGGAGGTCACGCCGGAAGCAATCGTGTCCTGGAACAGCAGGCCCAACGGCGGGCTGATCGACCCTGATGTGGATCTTGCAGGTATCGAGGCCGGCCTTGCGCCAAAGAAGTGGGTCCTACCATACCAGCCGAATGTTGCCTCGGCGCAGGTGCGGCGCTGACAAACCTGTCTAGCCTCCATCCCCGTCGGTGTCCGCGAAGCCCACCGTGATATCCAGCAGGCACGAACCTTCTTAGGCTCTAACCTCCATGGAAAGTCGTTCCTGGCGACAGCAATTGTCTGCAGAATGGGCCGCTGGTATGCGAATGTGCGATTGCTTCTACACCCCAATGCATAGCCGTCCAGGGTCGGAACGGCAATCAGATAAGAAACACCGAAATTCGATACTGGGACAGGCTGCACTCGGACGATTCATCACGCTCTCTCCCCGTAGGCTGCGATAAAGTGCCTCTCGACCCTGCCGGTAGCAAGCATAGTGCCGATTACCATCAGCCAGAGGAGGAAGAGCGTACCAACCATCTGGTGAGTGTTAGCTGAGTCCAGCCAGATGAACTGCATGGCGATGCTCAGAATAGCAGATGCAGGAGCCACCTTACGCAGTTGCCCGCCCACTCTCCACTGGTAACGTGCTGCGACCAGAAGCGCGATCCCCGCCGCTGCAAATCCGATCTTGCCTACAACCCAGCGCAATGAGGCTAGCGCTGGACTGTAGGCACAGGAACGCTGAACTCCTGCTTTGTGTCCTTAGTCTCCAGGTGCAGGACTGCTTCCTGAGAAGACCGCCTCTTATAGACCCGAGTCACGGAGGCCCGCTGCATGCTGCCTTTCTCCTGGATGTTCACAATCTATTTGAGAATCAGACTTGTAGCTACTCTCTGTGCAATAATGTTAAGGATTAGTGCAGACTAATCTTATCCATTCGCATCTTAAATGCCCTGCATAGAATATGCAGGTCGCCCGAGTGTCGAAACGACAATTCACGA
>CAZWDM010000007.1:70559-74693 GCA_964632415.1 uncultured Dehalococcoidia bacterium
AAATGCCCTGCATAGAATATGCAGGTCGCCCGAGTGTCGAAACGACAATTCACGAGGATTGGATGAGTGAAGGTGTATTTGACCGTCTGTTGACTGCATCAGTGGTGTTTGAGTTGCAATGGTATTGCCCGCAGCATCTGCATATAGAGCGGATGTGCCCTTCAGCACGGCGAGTAAAATGCTTATGGCGGTCAGATCTGACGGCACATATACCTCCTGTGGTTTCATGTAAAGCGCGAGTGGAATTAATTGAATGATATGTATTGACATACTATTAGAAGATGTATAGCCTATACATTGGCATTAGTAATATCGGCTAACAGTTGCAAGTGGCAGCGAAGAAATAAAGTCGGCAACAGTCAGTTGACAGAGACTCATTGCAACAGCGTTTCAATCACCTCAAGTTTGAATCTCGCATAATCTTCCCTTTCTCGTGGCCGGCCCCCATTACCCTCCCGATAAAGGGGGTCGGCCAAACAATTCAGATAGTCATGCTAAAGATGGCTCATTTCGTGAGAAATAATAATACGCTTTCGCGCAGAGGCATTAATTGATTGTCCTTTTGGCGTATCAATGGCATTTGTGCACTTTGAATTGTGCTGTTAGTGAAAGGGATTTAGGGTAGTCGTTACGCAAGTTGAAGCATGCTTAACACCACTATTCACGGAGGTATCGTATATTGTTCGGACTCAGAGTGTTCTTGGTCGCTTGCGGGCTTGCAATTGCCGCGCTCGCACTGATTGCGTGCGACTCGACTACGCCTGATGCCGATACGCCGCAGATCGTCGAAGTGGAAAAGACCGTTCCTGTGGAGACCGTTCGCGAAGTGGTCAGGGAAGTTCCCGTGGAGAAAATCGTCGAGATTGAGAAGGTTGTTGAGGTCGTGCGTGATCGCGATCCGGGAACTCTCGTGGTGTATTCCAGCAGAAGCGAGTCGTTGGTCGCTCCAATCATCGAGCAATTCGAGGAAGTCACCGGAATCAATGTCGCGGTAAAGTACGGCAAGACGGGCGAAGTTGCGGCAACCATACTCGAGGAGGGCGGAAATTCGCCCGCGGATGTATTCTTTGCCCAAGACCCGGGTGGATTGGGCGAGGTTGCCAATGCCGGCTTCTTCGAGACGCTGCCGACGAGCATTACCGAGAAGGTGCCGACTTGGGCACGCTCCCCTGAAAGTGAGTGGGTTGGCATATCAGGCAGGGCGCGCGTGGTGGTTTACAATACCGACAACGTCACGCCTGAACAGATTCCCACAAATATGGAAGGCTTCACCAAGCCCGAATGGAAGGAACGCATCGGCTGGGCGCCGACGAATGGTTCGTTCCAGGCCATGGTGACCGCGATGCGTGTCGTATGGGGTGAGGAAAAGACGCGTGAATGGCTGCTGGGCATACAATCGAACGAGCCTAAAGTCTATCCCAAGAATACGCCGACCGTGGCTGCGACCGGAGCGGGCGAAGTTGATGTCGGGTTTGTGAATCACTACTACCTGTACCGCTTCCTCGCCGAAGAGGGTGAGGACTTCGGGGCGCGCAACTACCACGTTGTCGATGGAGGGCCGGGCGGTATCATACTGGTGGCCGGCGGCGGCATACTCAAGAGTGCGAAAAATAAGGACAACGCTGAACTCTTCCTCAATTTCATGCTCTCGAAGGTAGCGCAGCAGTACTTTGCCGGGCAGACATACGAGTATCCTCTGGTGGATGGAGTGAATACGAACCGTCTGCTAACGCCGCTCGACGAGATAAACAATCCGGACATAGACATGGCTGCGCTTGAAGACCTCGAGGGAACGCAGAGGATGCTGCGGGATCTGGGGATACTGAATTAAAGACGAGGGTGCTGCACAAACTGTAGTGGCGCGAAAGGCGCTTTGACCTCGTCATATTCAGCGTGAGGCGTTTTATTCCGTCTGTTAGCTAGTGAGATTTCCAGGCGGTTTCCTGCTCAGCAACCTGAGTTAGCGACTGCCCTTCAGCTATCTCGGTGACTTCAGGTCTCTTGCCCTGCTTAACCATAGGATGAATGCCGCAACCGAGCCACAATAGGCGAGTGCGCCCAGCCCGCTGAACCAGTAGTTTATGTACTGGGAGTCTGCGTTGAAGAATGCCGACACGAGGTTGTCAGGCAGCCAGTGCAAGGCCGGTCCGGCATCGATACCCCAGATGCTCATCAGGCCGAGTTCGAGAGCGGGCCGGGTGATGCCCGAAACGAAGTAGTACCCAAAGCCGACTCCAACGCCGAAAGTCGTAGAACCGCCCCAGTAGGCAAGCCCCGAACCGATCAGTGCCCATAATACTACTCCGAGACCCGCCCTTCCCAACAGTGCCAGGCTCTCACCGCAGTCCCCACATGGATAGGGCGCCCCTGACTGAATGATCACGACGACCTGTGCGACGAGCAGCGAAACTGCCCAGCCGACGATAAGCAGGGCGGCGAGTGCCAGGAAGATAAACAGGAACTTTGAGACCGGCACTTCAATTCTGGTTGCGCCCCGCGCGTGGAGGGCACGATAGCCACCGCTGCCAAAGTCGGCTCCGAAGACCAGTGCGCCGATGCACATCGCGACAACGCTGAATGGCGTAACTGAAAAACCGAGTGCGCCCGCCAGGATTTCCACATCGCCAGTGCGGAATGCACTGAACACATCGAGATTTGCAACTACTGCAAATGCAAGCACCGGAATCACGATGACCGTCACTGCCAGCGAGCACAGGACGACGAATGCTGCCCGGCGACGCATGCGGAATCCCTCATACCAGCACAGTCGCAGGACGTCGGCGAGCAAGCTACGCCGGGATACTCCCGCCTCTCCTGATATGTCTGAAATCTGCATTCGCCGTTCTCCGGTGCCGTCAAGAATCCTCGGATGACAGGAGTTCGAAGAATCCTGCCTCCACACTCGCAACGGCTTGAAGCCTGCTCAAGAATATCTCGTTTCTTGCCAGCACTTCAGATATTCTGGCGGGAGAGCCGTCCGACAGTTCAACGGTGAGGCTGTCGCCGGTTATCTGAGCTTGCCAGCCTTGAGCCTTCAGGATTGCGATTGCTGCGGGGTTGTCCGTCGTTTCAACCTGGTAGCGTGCCGTAGTTGTCAGCCCGTCAATGGGTCCGCAGTACAGTTGCCTGCCTCGATTCAGCACTCCAACATAATCGCAGACCTGCTCCACCTCGTTCAGCAGATGGCTTGCGAGAATGACCGTGCGGCGCGACCCGTCGTGCCTCCTGGAGAGACTTTGCACCATGTTCCGCATGTCGGCGATGCCGCGTGGGTCGAGGCCATTGGTCGGCTCATCGAACACCAGGATGTCGGGATCGCCCAGAAGCGCCACCCCTATTGCGAGCCGCTGCTTCATTCCCGTCGAGCAGTCCCGAAAGCGCCTCGTTCTCACGGCATTCTCCAGGCCAACGCCATCCAGAATTGCCGACAGCTCCTGGTCGTTTTCTCCCGTGGCGTAAATGCCTCTGGCGCACCGCAAGTTGTCCCACATGCTGAGGTGCGCCCAATGTGAAGGTTCGCCTACGATGGCGCCCACCCGCGACAGTCCGTGATCTATCGGCCCTCCGAACAGAGTTGCCTCGCCCGCCGTCGGCCTCAGGAAGCCGCAAAGGATCGACAGTAGTGTGGTCTTGCCGGAACCGTTGGGCCCGAGCAGTCCGAAGACGCTACCAGTCGGAATGTCCAGGGAGACTTCGTCAAGCGCTGTAACCCGCCCGAAACTCTTCGACAATGCCTGAACGCTGACGGCAGGTATTCTGTCGGATTGCAATGCTGGACCTGTCATCCCATCTCCCAGGGGGCGCTCAGAAATCTAGCCGCTTGATTGGTGCCTGCGGGTAGCCGGAGCGGCATCGCGCGTTCGACTGTCGCAATGCATATATCAGGGTCTGCAACAGCAGAGCAAATACATAAAAGAAGATCACTAAAGGGAGCTTCCTGGAGAGGCGCGAATCCTTCACAGCCAACCTCTTGAATGTACCCAGGATAGTCCGCGAGGGGATTAAAAACCGAAGAATCTTGGTACGCAGGCGGAGCGCCATCATCGGATGAAGTGGTCAAGAAAGTCAGGAATCAGGACTGCAAAGCGAGTTGAGGGTAGGAACCGAAACGGGGAAATGGTGGAGATAGGGGGA
>CAZWDM010000008.1:0-72937 GCA_964632415.1 uncultured Dehalococcoidia bacterium
AAACACGACCATGGCAGATCGCGCTGTTGCTTGCACTGATTTGGGCTATCGCCTTCATCCTCAGGCGGCGGTCTGGGACCGAGGACTAGAGATCGAGCACCGCGGTTGCACTCCACAGCCTCACTGAGAGAGGCGTTCTGGCGAGTCTGTCCCTGGCACTCACTGAGGACTGTCGACGGAGCCACAAAGTGCCTGCATGTAACGTCCCAGGGCGCTAAGGGGAAAGTAGTTGCGGTAGAGTTTGTAGTTGATCATGAAGGCCGAGCTCAGTTCCGGGGCCTGCAAGTCAGGATCACATAACTGTTCGTAACTGGTTGGCCTGTCACCTGCTCCATATCCTGGGAAACCGCAACCCGTGAAGTGGGCTTCCTGCCATGTGCCGTCATCACGCTGGCGCTCAAGCAGGAAGCCAATGCCGCGCCTGACAGCATCGTGCCGCGCTTCGCCCGCAGCAATCAGAGCTATGATCGCCCAAGCCGTCTGCGAAGGCGTGCTGTCTCCCCTTCCCCGCAGGGAGGGATCGGCATAACTGAGACAGGTCTCGCCCCAACCGCCGTCGGGGTTCTGTCGCACAAGCAGCCATTCAACGGCGCGGCGGACTCGGGGCTGTTTCATATCAACTCCCAAGGCTTCCAGGGCCGGCAGCACAGCACCGGTTCCATAGACATAATTCACGCCCCAGCGTCCGAACCACGGACCGTCATGTTCCTGCTCTTCCCATAGGAACGACAGCCCGCGACGGACAGATGGATGTTTCACGGTGTACCCCAATTTGCCGTACATCTCCAATACGTGCGCCGTGACGTCCGAGCTGGGTGGGTCGAGAAGTTCTCCGAAGTCGGCGAACGGAATATTCTCCAAATGCCGAGAATCGTTGTTCCAGTCAAATGCGGCCCAACCGCCATTAGTTGATTGCATCCCCGATATCCACCTTACCGCCCGGTCGATCGCCGCAATACGAGCCCGCTCCTGAGAGGGATTGCTCATCCTAGCGGACGCGAGTTCGGCAACGATCAAGGCTGAATCGTCGATATCCGGGTAGTGGACATTATCGAACTCAAAGGCCCAGCCGCTGGGATCAAGGTTCGGCTTGAATACAGCCCAATCTCCCTTGATTCTGATTTCCTTTTCAATGAGCCAGGTCGCGGCGCGCTGGATTACAGGATGCCGAGGATGCAGACCGGAATCAAGGAGTCCACGTATCGCCAGTCCGGTATCCCAGATCGGAGAAAGGCATGCCTGGACCCTCAGCGCTTGGCCGTCTTCCGAAAGAACGCTCCATTTCTCCCTGAACCCCTCCAGCCCCTTTGCGATGATTGGATGGTCCAAGGGGTAGCCGAGGGAGCTCAATGCAATGAGCGAGTAAACCCAGGGTGGCTGTATTCCGGCCCACGACCCATCGGCTTCCTGGTGACTGACGATCCATTCCGTCGCAGCCCTGATTGCTCTTTCCCTCCCGGGTATAAGGGGAAGTCTGCGATAGATGCGCATCACCTTATCCAGAATCAGGAATCCACCTCTGAGAGAAAAGGGATCCGTCCTGTGGCGCGAAAGGTTGAAATTGATCGGACCCTCAGGAAGTAGTTCCGTTATCCAAGCACTCTCGGGTGGCGGCCGTGTGGGATGGAGGGTAAGGATGATAGTCATCGGCACGATGGTTGCCCGAGCCCAACTCGCGAATCGGTAGATATTGAAGGGAGCCCACTTAGGCAGCAACATCATGTCTGGCGGCATTGCGGGAGTTCCCTTCCAGTTCCACTGGCCGAAGAGGGCAAGCCATATCTTGGTGAACACTCGCGCCTTGGGCACGCCTCCATTCCGAAGAATGAAATCTCGAGCCTTCGTCATGTGAGGAGCTTCCCGAGGGTCACCAGCGAGCTTGAGTGCAAAGTAACACTCGATGGAGGTGCTCAGGTCTCCTGGAGCACCGTAAAACGTGCACCAGGAGCCATCGGCCGACTGTCTGCGGCGGATGTCCTCTGCGACCCGTGGGATGCGTTCGCCTTCGTCGGAACCCATATAGTGCGTGAGCATAATGTACTCCGCCTCCATGGTCGGATTGGATTCCAATTCTCCCCACCAGAAACCATCGGAATGCTGGGTTCGGATGAAGTACTGCCGTGTCCGCTCCACCGCTCGGAAAAGATATCTGTACATGCCGCGTTCGCCGAAGTCAGTCATCTGTTCCTGTCTCGTGCCTCAGGCAATTTCCATTTTGGCACCCAACGTCTGTCCAACGGATATGATGACTTGCAGAATTTGACCACTTGCCACCTTGCGACCGGAGATCTCTGGGAGAATTGCCGAAGGTGTTGCGCTCCGGTCTGCGGGACCGGCTTTTCGACAGGACGAATCCGTCGCTGGAGTATTTCCGTATCGAGCATCATACAGTCGTCCCTCACTGAGCTAAGCCAAGCTGCCTGCAGGCGGATTGGTAGGTTCAGATGGTTGGCCGTGGCGTCCAGATTAGCCATACGCGTAGTGTCATACGATCTCCGAGTCGGCATCGCTCACGCATGATTTTCTCACTGACGGCTCCACTGGCAGAAAATGATAAGGCTCGTCAGCTTTTCGGGTCAGAGTCACTGTTGCTGCGCAACTTCGGGGAGGACGTTTTGCGCTGCTAACCGCAAGGCGCGCGACGCCTCGCGTGACTTCAATGCCAGTGGAAGGAAACTTCCGACCACGGATGGCTGTCGCATCGCTCGAACGGCGTGTATCCACTCACGCCGGTCCTGGTCGGCGATGATTGTCGCGATGAAAGAAGGAAGCCGGTAGTCCAGTT
This sequence comes from uncultured Dehalococcoidia bacterium, assembly GCA_964632415.1. GTDB lineage: Bacteria > Chloroflexota > Dehalococcoidia > Lucifugimonadales > JADFKI01 > Bin90. Next base: position 2,786 of record CAZWDM010000008.1, read on the forward strand.
CGTCCAAAACAGCGCGGATTCCGATGAACGGGACGTCCCTCGATGAAGCGGCATCCGCAATCCATTGCCCCTCCATGTCCACCACCATTGCGCGGCTACCTCTTTGAGCGCGGCGCTTTGCTCGAGGCGTGAGCAGCGGTTCGTCAACAGTGAGAACCATCCCTTCCAAGACCGTTCGGCCCGCCTGACGTAGCAGGCTTGCCGCGTGAGCTGCCTGAGAAGAGCCAGGAACTATCGGATTCTGCCCTCTTTGAAAGGCGCTTCCAACCACGAGATCGCCAGTATGAAGTCCAGGTTCCAGAGCACCTGCGTAACCCAGAGACACGAGCAACTTACAGGGCGTCGAGTCGAGGAGACATGCGACCTGATCCCCCGCCGCGCGTCCCATACCTACAACGTTCGCCCGGGTGTACTCGTTGCCACATCCTAGCCCTCCCAGCTCACGCCTGGTCGGGGCGATCGTCAGCAGCGGAGTTGAGGTAAAGTCAGCACCTATTTTGTCACGCTCACACAAGAGGAGAATCCCTTTCCTGCGGTGCGGATGTGCCCGTGCGCTCCTGAAAAGCCTCGTAGTGCTTGGCTGATACCTCGGCCGCATCACGACCCGTGAATAGCACTCCGGAGATGTTAACGTATGGGATGGAAATCTCTCGTCCGGTCTGGGTCTCGAACAACTGGGCAAATGGTTCAGCGGCACGGTCATTCCGATTGAAGAGATAGCCGACCAAAGATACGCCGTTGCTCAGGTGGAGGGTTACATCCCCCCGAAAGTGAAAGGCACGATCGACGAGGTCTTCTATGCGGTCACCGTTGCTCGGGCTGGTAACACTGGTACGTGGCCCTTGTTCATTCATGTATCACAACTTTCCGGTCAGCGTGGCGACAGCGGAGTCTCGGAGACCACGCCACGAAGTGAATGTTGCTTCAATGGCCGACGGTTCGTAGCCACAGTGAACCATACAGTCTCTGCATTGCGGATTTCCGCTGGCCCTGCCGTACTCCTCCCAGGCAGTGTCGTCAATCAGTTCCCTGAAAGTTGATGCGTAGCCGTCCTGCAGTAGATAGCACGGGCGCTGCCATCCAAATATCGTATACAACGGACTCCCCCACGGCGTGCATTCGAAGTCGCGCTTGCCCATTAGGAATTGCAGGAAAAGTGGGGACTGGTTGAGCTGCCATCTCTTCTTCCTGTGAGCAAATATCCGGGAGAAGATGTCCTGGGTGCGCTCACGCTCCAGAAAGGAGTTCCGGTCCGGGGCTTTCTCGTAGTTGAACCCCGGAGACACCATCATGCCCTCCACCCCCAGATCGGTCATCGCATCGAAGAAGTCGCGAATACGCTGAGGCTCAGCCGAGTTGAACAACGTGGTATTGGTAGTGACGCGAAAGCCTCGCCGGACCGCTTCTCGTATCGCCTCGACTGCGATGTCGTACACTCCGTCCCGGCAGACAGAGGAGTCGTGCTCCTCTTGCAGGCCGTCCATATGGACACTGAAGCAGAGCCGCTTTGAGGGGGAGAATACATTCTCCTCCAACTTGGCCTTGAGCAGCAGAGCGTTGGTGCAAAGGTACACGTACTTCCTGCGACGCGTGAGTTCCTCTACCAGCTCTCCGATAGGAGGATAGAGAAGAGGTTCGCCGCCGGGGATGCTCACGATAGGCGCCCCACATTCCTCGACGGCAGCAATGCATTGCTCAACTGTCAGCGCACGCCGTAGCACGTGAGGAGGATACTGGATCTTGCCGCAGCCAGCGCAGGAGAGGTTGCAACGCAGGATTGGCTCCAGCATGAGCACCAGTGGAAAGCGCCGACGCCCAGCCAGACGCTCCCTCATCACATGAAGTGCTACTGTACAGGCTTGAGACAGAGGGATTCCCATTACGCAATGCCCTCACGACGGTTAGATTGGCGGGGAGTATAACAGAAACTCATACCAGAATCATAGTTGAACCGTGCGCTGTTAGGGTGAGGTGGACCCCACAGTTAGGACAGCGAAGTGGCCAAGTTAAGCCCCAATCCACCGAAGATATTGGCAAGGTGAGGAAGGAGAAGAGGTAAGAAGTGCTCCATTGACTGTGGGATAATGGTTTGTGGACCGAAACCAACCCCGGACAAGGAGCACTCAGTAGATGCTACCATGCAACGGCCCCGACCGCATCCATGTCGCCTTCGATGATCCCCGTCTGGTGGCCAATGCCGGATTGCTCCTTCCGGTCACTCTTGCTGGGCGCCTGGGGCTTGGCGAGCTTGCGGACAGCCACCTTGACCTGGACGACGCGCCGGGCCGAGCCAACGTCGGCGACAAGATTATGACCCTGGTGGCATCGTCTCTGGCCGGGGGCGATTGCATTGATGACGCAGACGCTTTGCGCGCCGGCGGGACTGGGCGTGTGCTGGGCTGCACGCTCAAGGCACCATCCACGCTGGGAACGTTCCTGCGCAGCTTCCGCTGGGGACATGTGCGCCAGCTGGACCGTGTGAGCAGGGAACTGCTGGCGCGTGCCTGAGCTGCCGGCGCAGGACCCGGGAACTCGCCGCTGACGATCGACCTGGACTCCACCGTCTGCGAGACCTATGGACTGGCAAAGGAGGGAGCGCAGCGCCACAACTACTCCGGCCAGAGAGGCTAGCTCCGCTGCCGGCCGTCGCCGCAGGAACCGGAGACGTGCTGATGGCACGGCTTCGCAAGAGACGGGCCAACACCGCCCGGGGCGCCGCCCACTTCCTACGAGAGACGGGGTAAGCCGAGTACGCTACGCCGGGGCCACGGGAGCGCTCACTGTGCGGGCTGACAGCGGCTTCTACACCCGCGACATCGTCACCGTCTGCCGCAACAACGATGTCCGCTTCTCCAGCACCGTCCGCCAGCACCGGGGACTCAGAGAACTGATAGAGGCCATACCGGAGGAGGGCTGGATGCCCATACCCTACTGGATGGAGGGCGTAGCCGATGTGGCCGAGACCTCATATGTACCCTTCGAGAGCAAGCCTGACGCCGCACCGGTGCGCCTCATCGTCCGAAGGGTCAGACCCACGCCCGGCTCCCAACTGGCGCTCTTCACCAACTACAGCTATCACGCCTTCATCACCGACCGAGAGGGCGACACCCTCCGACTGGAGGCAGACCACCGCCGACACGCGGAGATCGAGAACGCCATCCGAGACCTGAAGTACGGCATGGGACTGAACCACCTGCCCTCAGGGCGCTTCGCAGCCAATGCCGCCTGGATGGCCGTGCAGGTGCTGGCTTACAACCTGGCCCGCTGGACATCACGCATCGGTCTGGGCGAGCAGATGGTCACCACCAAGACCCTGCGCAGACGCTTCTTCTCCCTGGCAGGCCGGCTCACACGCTCAGCCCGCCTTCTCACCCTGCACCTCCCCCAGCGCTGGCGCTGGGGAACACAGTTCAGCAGCGCCCAGGCACGACTGCGCTCCCTGCCACTCCCACTCTGACGGCGTCCGACGTCCGCCTGACTTCCCAACCGCCTGGCGCATCCGCACCAGGTGGCTACCCTGGTGCCTGCTGCTACCGTCTGCGCCCGCAATCTCGCCCGCCGCCGTTAGTTCGGGCCGTCAACATCCCCCTTGGCGCTCCTCACGCACCCTGCATCCGGTCGGGTCCGCCGGGATAAAGCCCTACGGCCTCCATCCGCCACACTTTATCCCCTGTCTGACCGCACCGGCATGCCACTTCGGTGGATTTGGGCTAAGTCGGCTTCGTCGAGTCGGCGCTGAATGGCGGGCGACATCTCGCAATTCAGCCACTCTGCCAGGCGTCTTCTGATCTGAAATGTCCTACGGCGATTTCGCGTAGACCTGCCGCGAAATCGCTGCTGCCAACTCAACGCGGTGAAATCCATCCTCGTTAAAGCGCCGTACAGGCTCTATTCTCGGGGCAAGCTACTCGAACCCCTGTCCTTAATGGAATACCCACAGGAGATAATCATCGTGACTGCAACGGAGACGAAACCCCTCAAGCGTCAAATAACAACAGTTCGCACATACATCGCTTCATCCTGAACATCTCGAGCCGCTCGCATTTACGAACTGAGAAATGCCCACTATCTTCACCGATCAGCGGCCAGTTCAATGAACCTGTCATATCTTCTGGTCAGGAACTCATGCGACGGCCTATCCCTTCGGGCGCCCGGCAGTATGAGCGACATCCCGTGCAACCCCTGAATCGCGTGTCGCAGCGTGGGGCCGTCGCTCTCCTCCAGGATATCCGGGCGTATCTCGATAATGTGATCGGGGCGGACGGCAAGGAAGTACCGATCGAAGGCCGCATGGTGAAGCCGACAGAGGGATATCCCGTTATTGACCACAGGCTCTCCTTCCGGCTCCGAGTCAGGAATTATGTGTGCGGCGTCCAGCAGCTCGGTGTGACGCAGACGGCAGAAGGCGCACTGGTTGCGGTATGCGCGAAGCACCCGCTTCCGAAACGCCCTCTGATGAAGGCGCCGCCTCGCGACCGACACGGCGTACTCCCGGCGAACCATGGTAAGTTCTGTTGAATTCTCTTCAGAGAGGGAGAACAGATTCGAGTGAATGGCATCATCAAGGGCGACTGAGAAAGCAAGGTCTTCAGGTCTGTCACGAACCACATACACGGGCCACCAGGCCAGATACCTTCCCGGTACCAGTCCGTGAAAATATGTCAGCGGGAGTTCTGTCTGCATCACGAATCGAAGGCCGACGTTATCGCGGTGGTCTGGGTCGGTTCCCCTGTACCGGTACTGCAACAGATCGTCCCGGCCTATCGTGTCCCCATAAGGACTGTTCGGCGAAGTCGTGATCGAGAGTGGGGCTTCCAATATCGCGGGCTTGAATATCCCCTGGGGTGCTACAAGAGGCACCCGAATCCCTTCGAAGCTGAACCCTTCGCTCAGAACGCTCCGGGGCAGCACATCTCCGTGCAGGGAGACCTGTTCCGCCAACCAGTCAAAAGCCGCTGACCTGACGCGCGCGTCGTGTTCTCCGTCGATATTCACCTAGACACTCCTGAGATGGTGGGCCTATTCTCGACGATCGCTTGTGATTCCTCAATCGGTACACGCCAGGACTTCGTGAGTCACCCGACAGGCTCCAGTGCCAACTCCGGCACCACTACCTCCCACCTGTCGGTCCTGATACCCCGATGGTATTCCGGATCGGCGTTTGCCTTGTCCCAAACCGCCACAGCCAGGACCGTTGCCGATTTCACCCTCATGCCATCCGCCCCCTTGTAGCCGCCTGAGAGCTGTCCAACAACCCTTCCCTCATCATTCAGGAGTTCCAACCTGCCACGCGATCCCGAGCGTACTCGAATCGGGTCGCCGGCCGACAGCTCCGAAATCGCATCGTGTACAGGGTCATCCGGATCCTTGTAGCCTGCGAAGCTCAGAAATACGTCCCTCAGGCTGAGCCGCCTGTAGCTTCGGGACAACTCGGGACTCGGCGCCGAAAATCCAATGTGCTCGGTCCGTCGCAGTACCGAGGGCAGGTCCTTCAGTTCATCCTGAAATGGATGTGGTGCCGGCATCCGCGCGAGCGTGAGAGTCTTTCTGGCGCGGGTCATCGCGACGTAGTAGAGGCGTCGGGGAGCGTCCCTGTCCTCACCACGCGACACACCCTGCCAGTTACCGTCCAGAACCACGACGTGGTCGAACTCAAGCCCCTTCACCCGGTGGGCCGTAAGCAGCAGAAGGCCCCGCTGCCTACGGCGCACATCCCGGCCCCACTCGGCCAGCCACTCCAGGAAGTGCCCAACGGGGTTCTCCGTTCCACCGGTCTCTTCCGCGTACTCGCCGACGCCCTCCCTGAGAAGATCCACCCAGGGACCGGGACTCAGGCCGGCAAGGAATTCATCGATCGAGCCACTCGATATCAGCCCCGATGCCCTGCTCTCAAGCCAGTCCCTGAGCACGCGGGTCTCGCGAAGGAACCAGACGCCCGTGAACTCCTCGTTGGCCATCTGCACTGGAATGCCCTCGACCTCGCATAGGGCGCGAACCGGATCGAGGAAGCTCCAGTTGCGTGCGACTACGGCGCAGGACGACCAGTCCCAGTCCGGATCCAGCTCCGCCAGCCGCCTGAGTTCTGCCACAGCCGCCAGGGCCTGGCTTGCCGGAGACCTGCCTACAGGGAGTATCTGCACCCTACCCTGTGCGATAGGGTCGATGAGGGACCAGTCTCCGCCGTCAGGCTCCCTTGAGCGGCGCCTGTCTATCTCTATTGGAGAGTCTGCCTTCATCCGTTCACTAGCGGGTTCGATCACCGCGTTTGCGGCGGATATGATGTGCTTCGTCGAGCGATAGTTCTGGGTCAGCATGAGAGCCTGGGCTCCGTAGTCGGACTCGAAGCGCCGTACGAACTCCACGGAAGCGCCGCTGAACGAGTAGATGTTCTGGTCGTCGTCACCGACCGCAAAGAGGCTCAGCTTGTCGTCGGTCTCTGCGAGTGTTCTGCCAGCGAGTGCCGATATGAGAGCATACTGGTCGGCCTCAATGTCCTGGTACTCATCGACAAGTATCCAGCGGAATCCGGCGAGAAGCCGCTCCCTGAATTCGTCCGCCTCGTCGGGCAGCAGGCCGTCTCCCTGCAGCAGAGCCGTCGCCTGTTTCAGGACGCCCCTGAAGTCGGGCTCGTTGAGCCTGTTCGCCCGGCCGACGAAGCTTGCGCCCGTTAGTCTCATCGCAAGCGCGTGGCAGGTGAGCACGATGACGCCGCGGGCGTCGTCGCCTATGAGCTCGGAAAGCCTGCGGCGTATCTCAACCGCAGCATGGCGGTTATAGGCCAGCGCCAGTATGGAACGCGGATTCTGACGGCGGACGCGAACCAGGTAGGCTATGCGATGCACCAGCACTCTAGTCTTTCCGGAGCCCGGTCCAGCAAGCACCAGTACGTTCGGGTTCTCGCGGTCGTCCACCACGATACGCCGCTGGTGGGGATTCCTGAGGCTGTCCACGATCCTGTGCCAGGACTCTCCGGTGGTCTGCCGGGTCAATTCACTCTCCCGCACGGGCAGCCAGCGCTTCAGAAAGTCGTTCTGCGGCAGCACGAAGTAGTCCATAGCAAGTCTCAGCGCATCGGCCACCGACTCCAGCCCGGTCTGGGCGTATCTGTCCATGATGTGGACCTGGATGGTCTGCTCATCGTAGTGAACTCTCAGTGGGGCGAAGTCAGAGGCGGTGAACTGGCGTCTCTCGTTGGCCAGCCGTATCGTCATCGCCGGCCGGAACACCGTCAGCCCTCTGTTCAGGCGGACCACTTCCTGCTCGTGAAGCCACAGGAGGGCTCGTTCCATCAGGCGCACGGGGTTGCGCGTGCTTCTCAGGGTGACATCGGCGCGTACCGCTTCCAGCATCTTTCCCATCGTCGTCTCCGCGAGGAGATCGACTCCCCTGGCGCCACGGGGCAGAGTGGACAGCAGATGCTGAAGCATTCTGTTGGCGGCGGCGCGCCGGATCTCGGCGGTGCGCGACAGGGCGCCCCACTCACGCCTGAGGGTCACATGAAGGGAGTCGGAGTCCCGACCCCGAACCGAGAGGCTGCCGCCAGTACCTCCTTCTCCACGGCCGTCGGCTGCCACGCTGTTCATTATCCTGCGCACGCGCTCCGGTAGAGCGTATGAGTAACCATCGTCCTTCAGACGCTGGGTCGCCCCGCGTAAGAGCAGCTGCGTCGATTCGCCAACTTCCATGTCGGGAGCGGCCTCGCGCAGCAGATCAATGGTGGCCTGCTCCAGCTCCGATGCCTGGGCGAACCGCATCTCGGATGCGCGCTGCACTCCCCTGTGCACGAATGCGGTCAGCACCGTGTCGTTGCTTGCGATGCCGACCTCCTCCAGGTCGTGCAGGGCTTTTCGCACCTCCTCTGCGCCGAGACCCGACACTATCATCAGCTCATCGGTCGAAACTCCCTCATCCGGGTCAGACTCGAGCAGCGCCCTGACGATAGACAGCAGCTTCACGCGATAGGTATCGTTGGTCCTGCGCCGAGTGAGCCTTGTCTGTGCCTCCTCAACGGACTTCACGCGCAGCGACGATGGGAAGACCTGGACGAAGTTCTCCTCCCTAGCGAGCAGCACGGCATCCTCAAGCCAGGAGACCGCTGTCCTGACGCGCGTGTCGTCAGTGGCGGAGTCACTTTCCCACTCAGTTCCGTCGCTTTCACTGAGTATCTCTCCGGGCGTCGCAATGACCTGCCCGTTCAGTCGCTTCCTGCTGTCGAGGTTGCGCAGGGCCCTGAGCACCCCCTGGATCTCCCGCCGGCTGAGTCTGGACATGGCTGAGAGGCCGAACTGCCGGTCCACGTCTTCCGTGGTATACAGAAGGACGCATCGCGCAGATGCCCTGTCCCGGCCGGCGCGACCCGCCTCCTGAAGATAGTTCTCAAGCGAGCCTGGGATATCAGCGTGGATTACGAGTCGCACGTCCGGCTTGTCGATGCCCATTCCGAACGCATTAGTCGCGGCTATGACCTGCAGATCTCCGTTGATGAAGTTCTCCTGGACATCCTTCTTGAGCTCGGGAGACAGGCCGCCGTGATAGTAGCCGGCGCTCACGCCCTTCTCCTGCAGAAATTCCGCCATCTCCTGCGTCCTGAGCCGCGTGGAGCAGTACACTATGGCGCCGCCCTCGCCCTTCTCCAGCAGGTCGGACGATATGATCTGGTGGGTGTGGTCGAACTTCTCGCCCTCAGACGTCTTCACCACAGCGAACTCCAGGTTAGAGCGGTACGATCCACCGTCGAAGACCTCAAGATCCGTTCCCACCTCATCGGAGAAGTAGTCCACGATGTCGCTTACCACGCCCGGCTTCGCCGTCGCCGTGAGGCACAGGACCGGCGGAACGGTTCCCTCCCCTGCGCTCTCCCGGATGAATCTGCCTATGTACCGGTAGTCGGGGCGGAAGTCGTGACCCCACCTCGACAGGCAGTGCGCCTCGTCCAAGACCCAGTACCCTATTTCACGTTGGGCGAGCACTCGTCTGACGGAGACGCTGCGAAGCTGCTCCGGGGAGATGATCAACATGCTGGCGTCCCCAAGACGCACCTTGTCCAGCGCATCGCCTCGCTCCGGCATGGACAGCAAGCCGTTTACGGTCACCGCTGAGAAGATGCCCTTCCGTTGCAGCCCCAGCACCTGGTCCGCCATCAGTGCAACCAGGGGCGAGATGACCACGGTCAGCGCGCCTGTCTTGTCATAGCGCGACAGAGCCGGCACCTGGTAGCAAACGGACTTGCCCGTGCCGGTGGGCAGGATGGCGAGCGCACTTCCGCTGCGCACCATCGCCTCGACAACAGCCTGCTGAAGCGATCTGCCGTTATCGTCGACCGGCTCAGGACGGTACTCGTCAAAGCCGAACCACCTCTTGAGCTCCCTTCGCGAGTCATGCCTCTCAAGGCACCAGTCGCAGCCAGAATCGTCACAGGGCGTATCCCGCAGGCGACGCACGAGCCGGCCAGTCTCTGGAAACTGGTGCCTCACCCAAGGAGGCATGACGGAGTTGCCGCCCGCTACCGAGAGCCACGCCAGCACATAGGCAAGCGGCCAGCCCTGGTCCTTGGCGTCATCGACCACTTCTCGCGCCCCTCTGACACAGACGCTGCCATCTAGCAAATCTGATATGGCGGTTCTGGCCTCACTGTCTGACGGTCTGGCGGACTGCCTCAGCTGACTGAACACCAGGTCAAATCCAATTTCCCCTGCGGCCGTGGTGAGCCAGTGCCATGCAGCCATCAGATCGGCGTCCTTACTGCCAAAAGCCGTCTGCTGATGTTCGAACAGCTCCAACGTCAGCCGTGCGTCGAGCTCCGGGTCGTTGATTCGGCCGCGGCGCAATTGTCCGTCCTGATAGTGCTTCACGAGGTAGTGGTAGGGATTCTGTGGGAATGCGAGCGGGTTGAGCATAAGTGTGTCAACGGCCGGCATGTCCAGCAACCGCAGGTTAGGAGCGACCGACCGGAGGCGAGGCAGATCGAAGTGGAGCAGGTTGTGACCTAAGATGAAGGCTCTGCCTTCGGCCAGCTCGTCCAGACGATTTAGCGCCTCATCAAGACGGCTATGTTTGCCATCGAAGACGAAGGTCTCACCTGCGCCGGAACATATCGCAGCCAACGCGTGAATCACCTGGTCCCGGGGACTGACCTCAAGGTCGAGGGACAGGCAATCGGTCAGCGACAGGTCGGAATCGCCGCCTCGCCTGAGGATATTGGGAAACCAGTTCATGTGAAGTGTCGGTCCCGGAATGCGCTCACGCTTAATTCCCAATAAGCTACAGGAACTTCCGGCGGTTAACAAGGCGCGGCAAGGTCACTCGGAATACTGGTTGCTGTGCAGCGGACGGGTGACGTATGTGTCGGGATCTACAGTGAAGACCGGTATGCGAAGCTGCCGGGCGTATCTGACTTCAAGTCCCACACCTACACTCTGTTCCCATACATCCAGGGCAAAGTATCCTCATCTCGTCGCAGGGCGCCAGGAACTGTAGGCCCAACGCGTACCAGACACTGTTCGAGATGTCGGCACCATCAAGTGACGCACCAAGAGAGAGTGGCTAGAAGAAGAGATTGCGGTCTCCGATCAGGGGTGCGCAGTACCTGCTGACGCTCTCGAACTTCCTTGCCCTGACGGAAGGGTCATGATGGCCCAGGGGTGCGGCCAAGTAGATCAGAGGATTGTTGAAGCTCTCGAATTCGTTCAGGGCTTTTGCCTACGTCTGAACTGCCAGATCCACCAGGACCATCGCAACCGCCGTGCGCACCGTCCGCCTGCAGAGCTCCCTCATACTGTGTCGGTATCTCCGATAGAATTGCCACAATGAGTTGTGATCAGGATGCTGCCAACCGGTCAGCCACAGGTATGGTATCTGGTCTCGACAAGCCGCCTCCAACTTGCGACAGGAGCGCCCATTTGTCATGAAGCCGTACTTCCATACGCTCAGCAGAGCACGTGGATGGTAGGCCGGCGCTCCCAGCGTTTCTCCGTCCGGCTTCACGCCCAATTCCGCTCAACCGTCGCGGCTCAGCGCGTCCATTAACTCGGCCATGACCCGGGCGGGGTGATCTGGAGGGACAAGCTCATCGAGTGTCAGCGGCAACAGCTAGGCCTGTTCTCGGTCCATCCCTCTCAGGGGCATCTGCTGTCCTACCACTCCCGAGTCCTCTCGGCATTCTACACTCCCAAAATTACGCTGTCTTATGACACAGACACAAATGATGGACCACCGCCCACACTATTTATGCCCGATTCCTCGATGCACCCTATTGGAGAAATGGCATGCGTTGACATTGAAAGGAGTGGCTAAACGGATTTGAAATTTATGTGTTGGAAAATGACTTGCAGTGATTTCGATAAATGTGCGATAACTTATCGCTCTCGGCGGTCAGCCATGCGTCGTCACCAGGAGGCTTGACCTCTACCACCCCACAAGCCGGAACTTGGCCCTGTCGCGGACTTCCCCTCTGCACCTGAGAGGCGGCATATAGACCAAAGTCGGGATGTCCCACACCTTGGTTTGCCAGTTCCTGTACAGAAAATACTCTCGGGCGGAGAGTTGCACCGATGGCGTTGAAGAGCCCATTGAGGGCTGGGTAGGTCGATAGTTCACCGGTTGCTCCACCAGAAGCACTAATCCGGCGAATATCCTCAAGGTAAGTTTCAACGATAGACTTCAGTTTGGTAAAATCGTGTGCCATCGTTTCTTTCCGGTGGGAGGAGAGGGAAGCAATAGCTAGCCCTCTCCTCCCACCCCCTACCCCTCCTCATGTAGAGAGTAGGTTGTAGGGGGTAGTGTGTGGTCAAATTGCATTTAGGTAGAGAAATGCCCGAAATCGTCCCATCAATACATTCCACTCGTCCCATCAAAACGCACTATGCGTCCCGTTAAGACATTCCAACAGTCCCATCAAGACCCACTACGCGTCCCCCCAAAACAGCCAGCTTGTCCCATCAAAACACCCTCTTGTCCCGTCAAAACATGTCCCACTGTCCCATCAAAGCATAGCTGCCTGTCCCATCAAAACACCCTACTGACTATCCTTTGGTGGCAGGATCCTGCGTCCCTCGATGCGCAGTTCTCCATGCTCCTCAAGATTTTGGAGTGCGCCCCACGCTCGTCGCGACAATTCACGGCGATTGGTCTTGGTACTGCTTGGGTAAGCGAGCGCGATTGCGTCATCGTCATCCAGTGGATCATAAGGGTCAAGTCCGGTCCGACGCAGCCATCGGCCACCCTTGGGAGCGTGAGTACGTCCAGGTTCGTGCCAGAGGAATGACAGGCCAATCAGTGCCCGATATGCCGGTGCGCTTTCGGCTCCCCACTTGTCGAGTCGGTGGGGCAGCTGCACGCCGCCCTCCACCTCCGGTGGTATATCCAGTACAACTCCGATCGGCATTTCTAGGTCGATCTTGCCGAAGTTCTCGTTGATGCGCAGAAGATGGTGAAAGTGACCGTATCCTGTCTTCTGATTGAGTATTGGAATTCGTGCCTCTAAGTTTATCACCTTGATCGCTTGATGAATGCGCGGCCACATGCGGCCGACATTTGGTGGCTTGCGTGATCGCCCGTCTAGGCGTTCGGGGGGATACAGGGCGTCCCTGAGGTCCCTAAGAGTTATCTCATAAGTCACGAATCGATCACTATGTCGCACGAAGCTGGATGGGGCGGCGGCAAGTTTAACGAGCATACGGGCTGGAATGGGAGCAGCTCCGTGTCCTCCACGAGCTTCGCCCGCTTCAACTCCGAGGTCATATAAGTTGACAGGCAACACCGGAACTCGTCCAGTGGGCCTTCCATTTTGGAAACCGGGGAAGGCGACTTGGGTTCCTTCACTGTCAGGGGCACCGTATGCCGGGGAGAGGTAGAGGCGGTCTGTGCCTGAGTTCAATTCCCTGCGCATCGCCACGCGCGGCATGATTGCGTCTGCGCGCAGACTCCCATTCGCATCCCTTACAGCTTGAACTTCCGTCGGCCCTGACTGCCACGCAGCAATGAGTGGTGCAAGGGGGTGCTTTATGGCTTGGTCATCCTCATAGACTTCTTCCCATACCAAATGGGCAAGCTCTGCGAAGCTACCGACCTCGAAGCGCTTGTCTGTTGCCTTTTCCACTATGACCCAGCGACTGAAGAACTCTTCGCGGGCCTCGGTGCCCCAGGCAGTCGTAGAAATGAGGTTGTCGAGTTGTCGAAACTCCGGATACTTATCTGGTGGGCAATCGCCTTGATTGCCGGTCGCCTTCCAGATGGCATCCGTAAGCAGTTTCAGTGAATCCTGGCTATTGGAGGGCATAGTAGTTGCTCCTGCCTATTGGTATGTCGCGGTTATGCGGGTTCAGATGACGTCGTTAAACATATCGGCACGTTCGGCATTCTCACCACGTTTCTGTGCCGCTGTGTTCTCGCCATAGTCGGCGGTTCGCCCCGGGCTCTCGATCCAAACCCCGCGCTGGTTGGTGAGCCAGATAGAGCCGGTGGTAGCGCTATAATTCTGCTTCGCATTCACCAGCCGGTGGGCATATGCAGGCTCGCATGTGCAACTCTTGGGAGTGCCGCAGTCGCCTTGGCAACTACGTCTGATGGTTTCAATGTTCCACATCGCCCGGACACCACCCAGAATTCCTGTCGAGCCAGAGTACACGACACCCGCTGTCTTCGGCGGGTGGGCAATAAGCAGCACGGCGCAATCGTTCTCATCGGCCCACGCAGCCCAATCGGCAAAGAACGCTCCGACTTGGGCGCGATCTATCTCACTCGCGCCATTGGCAACGCCCAGAGTGTCGATCACTAGTAGCCGCACATCTTGTTCCTCGGCTGCCGATCGTAGCATCTGTCCGGCAGGTGTGAGGCCATGTACTGAGTTTCGTTCAGTGGCCGTCCACAGGTGCCCCTGCGCGCGCATATCAGCGATCTTGAGATTCTCTCCGTTGCCAACCTTACCCGACTGATCAAGCCAGTAGAGTCGCCCGCGTATCTGCTCAGGGCTGTCTTCCCAGGTGGCGTAAAGTACCTTGGTCGGTCCGAGAGGTTCAAAGCCCATCCCGTAGTCCGCTCCGTTCGCCGGCATTAGTCCTGCCTCACCCAGCCATTGACCATCGCCGCTGAGGGCCCACGCTAGCTGCAGTGCGAGTCTGGACTTCCCAACCCCGCCGTCTCCGGTCAGCATCGCAACGCAACTTCTGGGAAGCCAGTTTTCGATGAGCCAGGACTGCCAGTACCGGACCGGTATGCCGTCAGTAAGCGGCAGCTTCTGACTGCTCTGCGCTTGCTCAATCGCATACCGGATGGCATCAAGGTCAGCAGCCAATGGCTGTCGTCCGGACAGCAACGCTTCGTTGATTCTGGCGGCCGCGCTCCTGCCTTGCTCAATAACTGGAGTTTCGTACCCCGTTCCTCCAGTCAGAGTGTTGAAGTTCTCCCCCACCGCGGCCCAGTCAATAGCGTTCTGTGAGTTCAGCGCCTCCGCCATTGCGTGCGCGGCCTCCTGGAGCGCAGTCGGCTCCACGTTTATGGGACTAGCTGCCAGGTGTCCGTTCTCGTTCGTCGTCATGTCCTTCCCCGCCTACTTCAGCATAGTCGAGGCATATCGCATTGCCTCGAACTCTGCCATTCCCTCGCCCACAAGGTCCTGAGCGAATTTCTGCAGTTCTTGTACATCAAGAGCTCCCAGTGGCGCCTCACGGGCTGCATCGGCGGCGTCCTTTCCGATGTCCACGCCCATCACCTCGACTGTCTGTCCCGCAAGCTTACGAGCCTGTGCTAGTGATACAGCTGCGTCTAGTCCTGGGCGCTGTCCTTTGTTGTTCAGGTCGTCCATATCCGGCCACAGCGTTATGAAGTCGTATGTCGAGAGGGCGCCGCGCCAGTCGATTGGTGGACGGGGCGTTGTCAACGTCGCGATTACAGGGTCGGGTTCGCGCGCCGCCAGCGCGAGCGCGTCAGCCGCTCCTTCACAGACAGCTGCTCGGTTTCCGCGTATATCACCCACGGTCCAGACCGCAAGCCTGGCGTTGCCGAATTTCGGCTTGTCAACTCGACGGCCCTGAGAGTTTTCGTAGTCGGCACGCTCGCCGTCTGGGTCGATGCAAACGAGCTGCACCGCGGTGGGCGGTGGCGTGTCCGGATAACTCGCTTGCCATGCCGCAATCGGTGCAAGTGGGAAAGCAATCGCCCCAGCCCCGGAGTGCGTTCTTCTGAAGACGGGGGCGTCAGCTGGGACCCAGCGTAGGGACGGTGGCAGCGGCAACTCCGGCCTCCAGAGATTGCGTTGGCGAATCCAGTTTCGCACAGGATGGTCGGAGGCGTCCGCAATAGGCAGTATCTGGCGTCTTATCCACCGGAGAGTTTCTCTGGGGTCATGACTGGATGGACCTTCACTATGGCCTCTATTCTCGACGGTTCTAGTCGACCTCGTGGTGGCTCCTTGGTGCCGATGCTGGCTATTGGTAACGCCTTCGTCTCGTTTTCGCAGAAAGCCCTGTTGTTCCAGCCACTCGACTGCACCTGCTTTATCGCAGCGTTCCTCGCGCATCACCAAGTCGAGCACTCCCCCGCCCTCGTTCGCCTCGAAATCACTCCAGCCTCCGGTTTCGAGCTTGAGTCGAAACGAGCCCTTGCGCCCCCAGCGCCACTCCCGCGATGAACGGCTCGCGGGCTCTCCTAGAAGACGTTCACATACTGCGGGGGCGATCTGAACGAATTCCCGTTGGGCGACATAAGCATCCACGGCTGCATGAGGGCTTGTCATCGTTCAGTCTCACTTGCGACCCTTATCGAGTGGCGGCTCGGTGTTAGGAATGTGCAAAACATCATCAACATGGCTCTTCGTTACGCGGCCTTTGCCGATTAGACTCAAGCCTACTTCCAGAGGTGACGTATTGGTACGGCATATAAGTTCTCGCCAAATCTCGCAACTGTCTCGCCGTCGTACAACACAACACCGTTGGTGAACTTATTTCCAGCAATTCTCTTGAGCTTGCGTAGCCCTCGGAAATCCGACGGCATCACAGTGGCTGCCGCCTTTACATCCACGCCGGCTACGGCGAGCGCACCTCTCTCAATCACAACGTCAACCTCAAGCTGGTCCTTGTCCCTGTAGTAGAAGAAGGAGTGAGGGTTGATACTCCAGCTCGCTTGGCGCCTCAATTCCTGAAAAACGAAAGTCTCAAGGAAATCGCCTCGGACCGTTCGGTCGGCCGCAAGTGAGTCTTCATCTAGTCCCAGGAGCGCGCAACCAAGCCCGGTATCTCCCAGGTGAAGTTTTGGGGTCTTCACAAGACGCCCCTGGGGTCCGCTGTGCCACGCCGGTAGTTTTTCCAGAAGAAAGACTCTCTCGAGTAGCTCCACATAGTCCCCGATCGTCTGCCTGCTTAGCTGGAATGGAGCGGCGAGTTCCGTAAGGTTAAATAGCTTAGCGGTCTGAGAGGCAGCAACGTTCAGCAATCTTGGTATGACGTCCAGGCCTCTGATACGCGCCAAGTCGCGCACGTCTCTTTGTACGTGAGATTCCGCATATGCCCTGCACCATGCTGCTCGTCTGTGTGCCGCGGTGCGGGCAAGGGCTGGAGGGAATCCACCTGCCACTATGCGTCGGTTGAGTTCGTGGCCGAGCCGAGCCGATTGGCCGATCGTGAAACCGTTACGGAATAGTCTATCTAGGAAGCCACTCGGAGGAAGATCATACGGGACGGTTTCATCAAGCTCAGTGGCTCCAGCCTCAATTTCGCCCTGAGATAGAGGGTGCAGCCGGACTATTTCCTGGCGCCCTGCAAGTGAGTCGGCCAGTCTCTCAAGCAAGAGAATGTTGGAGGATCCGGTCAGCACGAAGCGTCCGGGCCTGCGGTTGCGGTCAACCGCCAGCTTCAGGGCGGTGAACAACTCAGGAGCACGCTGCACTTCGTCCAGTACGACGTTCTCTGGCAAGTCATCAACAAAGCCTACTGGGTCTTCCTGTGCGCCGACGCGCAGACTGTCGTCGTCAAGGCTAATGTACTCATATTTGCCCGGCGTGCTATGAGCAATAGAGTATGGGATACTGGTGGCAATGGGGTCTCCACCTGAAGTTCCCACATACTCCGGCGCGCAGATAGTTTGGGCGAGCGTCGTCTTTCCACACTGGCGCGGTCCGTGAATCAGTACAATCGGGGAGTCTTCTATCGCCTCTAGCAGACGATACTCGGCGTATCTTGGGTAAATTGTTGCTGGAGACATTGGAGTCGGCCACCTTTGACAAATTCGCATTCCGTCTGATTGTCAGGTTACGGCGCGTCCAATTGTAACCTTCTTATGCGTCCAATTGCAAGGTTGGTGGGGCCATCTCTTCTAGTCCACAGGCGCAGCTATCATAAATTAAACGAAAAGATATGCCGAAACTGATTGCTCTTTTGCAGTGAGTCAGCGAAGATGAAAATGGCGACGATACGACTTTACCGCATCACCCCTCGACTACTCTACAACCATACAACTTTACCACCATAGCGGTAAGCAACGAAACAACATCACGGCAATCGTATAATGCGACGCTCGTCGCCCAAGAGCTTGGGAGTAATACCTATCATGGACGTTGTTGGCGTAGTTGCCCAAAAGGGCGGTGTGGGCAAGACTCATCTGACAATCAACTGGGCTGTGGAGGCTGAGCGGCAGGGTATGGGGCCCGTGGCAATCTTGGATCTGGATCCGCAGGCTACCGCTGTGTCCTGGTCGCAACGCCGGCTGAGGAAAATGTCTGTCAACAGACCCTTCATGCTTAAGGCTGAAGTCGACGATGTCGGTAGCGTCAGTCTCGAACAGGTGGTTGAAGTTTGTAGGGCGTGCCTGCACGAAGGCATCGAGCTCCTGTTCATCGACACGCCGCCTTCAGTTAGGCAGCCCGTGCTAGTGACAATGGAAGTCTCTGACTACGTTGTGATCCCGTCCGGCCCGTCCCTAGCGGAGATGGAAGCCATCGGAACTACGGTAGCGATAGTTCGGAGTGCCGGCGTGCCAGGTTGCATCGTGGTTAACAGAGGAAGGCCTAGGTCGCCCATAAATGAAGACGCGTCAACCGCCCTTGCCGGTTACGAGTTGCCTGTCTGTCCCATGGTAATTACCCAACGCGCGGCAATTCAGGATGGCTTCAGGGATGGGCAGACAGGCCGGGAATATGCACCACGAGGTAAGGCTGGAGGTGAGATCACTGCAACTTGGAAGTGGATTACAGATCAGATTAGAGGAGACGCCTGATGGTTCAGTCGACACGGAAGAAAAACAGGTTTGAGGATTTTGTTGCCAACGAGCATGCTGAGCTCCCCGATTACCTCCACGAGGATCAAGAAGACATAAAGAAGCAGAGGAAGAAGAAACTGATAGACAAGCATTTCCGCGTGACGCCGGAGGCGTCGCAGGCCTTCAACCTCTTGGTGGCTCAGCAGTACACGGGAACCGGGCCGCAACTTGGACCAGTACTGATTGCCGAAGCGCTAAATCTGCTCTTCGAAAAATATGGAATGGAAGAGGTTGCCTGACGATAGCGGTATTGTCTCTTAGTCGCATAGTAGTATGGCGGTATAGTTGTGAAGTTGTTCTGCTGTAAGAAACTATAGTTGCAACGTCGCGCACCACCAAAGTCGGCTCCTTGGCGCGCCGAACACCGCCTTTTCGAATCCCTCTATCATCCTCAGGTCGCGACCAGCTTCACATACCCCGCGCTCAGCGCGGTGTTTCGCAAGTCCATGGACGATCGAGGACGTGTCAATGCTGATTTATCGGCGCCGCTTCTCAAAGTCCGCGGGGCTCTCAGGAAGGTCCATCTATTACACTATAGTGGCAAAGTAGTAGTGCCTCTTAGTAGGCTAGTGGTTTAGTGGTACAGTCGGGTTGTTGTTTAGTGGACTTGCGGTACCCGACAAATGTGGTGTAGTGGCAGTGCCGTACTCGCCCAAGACACTCGATTTTACGCAGGAGGATTGATTGTGGCGTCTGTATCAGTCCGACATGTGGGTTAAGGTCATATCACCGGACCCAAGCCTTCACTTAGTGCTACAGAGGTTGGGTACGGAGGTAGCCTAGTCGTTTAGTGGTATCGTCGCAACATACGATAGTTGGAAAGTCTTTTACTACGTAAGTTGTAGGGTGGTGATGTCGTAAGCCACGAAGGCCGGCGCCTCTCCTCTTAGGGGTGACTGGGGAACTTTGTATCTTCCCGATGTATGGATTGGAGCCATATGATTGGACCCAAGTTTCCTCTTAGAGGTAAAGCAGCACGGTATGATAGTAGCCTGGTGGAATAGTAATTTAGTGGTGTGGTGGTGATGTTTGATGGTGGGGTAGCTGTCGCCGACTGATGTTGGACGCTACTAGTGTCGCATACCGCGAGTATAATCGCCTCAATTGTGAAGAGTGACGGGGAGCTCAGTGTCAGCCCGACTTGGATATGGGAGCCGCGTTGCTGGAGGCAAGCGGGGATTTGGCACCTACGGCGGTTTAGCGCCTGACTGACTGGTGAGATCGATGAACGCCGTTGGTCCTTGCCAGGGGCTCGTATACTGGTCTGCATGTTATCGGACCGACTGAGAGAGAGATTGTTGTTCCATCCAGCGCGATTGTTTGGAGGTTTGAGATTCCGTTGCAGACGCAGTGAGACGCAGGTTTTGGCTGGCCATCATCCTAAGTGATTGATTCCGTGATGCTGTCTCGATCTGTGGGCACATCAAGGGATTGCTGGGAAAGAGGAACACAGAATACTATGGCAATCCGTCTAAATGCCTTATTATTTCATTAATAAGACATTTAGGTGTTTTCCAAAAGAATGCTTCAACGTATTCACCACCAGAACCAAGGCAGCTTCGAATCTCCCGTACAGGTCTCAGAGGAGGCAAGGCGCCGCATCACCGAAGCCCTCGAAGGCTCTCTCGCTCCAACCACTCGCATGAACTACCTGTCGCAATGGAGGAAGTGGGAGTCTTTCGCTGATGAAAGCGGTTATCCCATCTTTCCGGCCGATCCTATGCACCTGGCAGACTGGATCACCCGGCGGGCTGCCGAGGGCCAGAAGCCCGGCACCATCCGTATGGGGTTGGCGGCAGTGGGTGCCGCCCACAAACAGGCGAACCTAGCAAGTCCTACTGAGGATGAGGGCGTACGGGCGGCGATGCGAGGCGTAACCAGAGTCGCCGGCAGGGCGCAGAAGCAAGCCGCCGGACTGACTGCTGCATGCCTTGCCGCGATTCGCGCTACCGCCTGCGTTCCTCGCATCGGACGCGGTGGGTCACTTGAGACGTCCGGAACTGCGCGCGCAAGAGGACAGCTGGACATCGCGATGGCCTCGCTGATGAGAGACGGGATGCTCAGGCGCTCAGAAGCGTCTGATCTCACATGGGGAGACCTCATTGAGCAGGAAGACGGGACGGGACGGCTGACGGTCGCTCGCTCAAAGACCGACCAGGAAGGGGAGGGGGCAGTGCTTTTCGTCTCTGCGCCCACTATGGAAGCGCTCGGAGCAATCAAGCCGTCCGATGCAGATGATGCAGTTCCCCTCTTCGGACTCTCCGCAGAGCAGATCGGGCGTCGGATCTCGAGTGCAGCCACAGCCGCGGGTCTGGGAGGGGGTTTTACCGGGCACTCCGCCCGAGTGGGAATGGCCCAGGACCTCGCTCGTTCCGGCACTGAGTTGCCGGCGCTGATGACCGCCGGAAGATGGCAGTCACCAACGATGCCCGCCAGATACACCCGCGCCGAACAGGCCGGACGTGGGGCGATTGCACGATATTACGAAGCCTCATAAGCGCTTCGGTTTGCGATGGTCGCCCCAGCCGAAGGACATTCAGGAGCTGGTCGATTACGAATAAGCCCAATCTACGAGGTGATTTTTTGGTGGAATGAGGCTTATCGAGGCATTGCTGTTGACGAGATCCGGGCGTTCCCCGGACAGTTGGCCGCCTAAATTGACACTCACCGTGGCTACTACTATTCCGCTGAACTTACTGAGAGTGGCTACTCGTCTGGTAGTTGGTGCGTTGATGCTTCTTTTACAGTAATTGTGTGCCTTGTGTTAGAATGTCCGCATCCCGGCGCTGATATACGCGCGACCTCAAAATTCACAAGCCTTACGATACACCTCCGGGCGGTGAACTGAGAATTCGTCAGTGTTCTCGGTCACGCTAGAATGGATAGGAGCCCTTGTCCAAGGGACAGAAGATGACTCTGCAAACACTACAGCCTGATCAACTGGATTCGCTCATGCGATGCCATTCCGGTGGGAGTATGGCCCAGCGGACATTCGAGGAAGTCTTAACTTCGGAACCTATCGATCAATACGCGAAGCCCCAGGACACCAATGACTCTATGATGCAGCAGTATCTGTTGCAGCTCCTTCTCACTGACTCGGATGACAGGCTGGAGTATTTGATCGAGCTTAATCCTGCTATTTCAGAGGACCAGCTGGATCAGATCGCCCTAGTCACACACCTCTGGCTGGATGATGAAGCGCGAAGCCGTATGAGAGACGTTGCACGCTCTTGCTTTGATGATGGAGCTGACGCGTCGAACACACTGCTCGGCTGGTACACGACCGCAGAAATGCAGAGGCTGATCGGTCTTCTCAGCGAGACATCAATTTCTGACCACGGACTGGCGTCCTGTTATGCCATCTGCGAAGCTCACGACCTAGCTTACGCCGCTTACTTCATTTGCCATAATCGAGCCCGTCGCGATGTTGACTTTGGTAACGTGGCCCAGACTCCTGAAGAGATAGCGGGCGACATCAGTTTTGTCAATGCGCGTTAGGGCCTGTCGACGAAGTGCCGCCGGTCGTGCAAGGAACCGTATACTGGTATGACTACGGGCCAATAGTCGGTAACGAACTCTCGGGCCGCCGTCCCGCTCTGGTCATCAGTACCAATCGGCTCAACGACAATTCCACCATTCCCGTCGTCCTGACGCTCCCCGTTTCCAGCTCTGAGCCGTCACCTCGGCATCTCAGAAACCATGTCTTTGTAGAGTCGACTGGCTCATGGGCCTCCGTGCGGCAGATTAAGTCTGCGGAAAAGAGCAGACTCGGGGAAAAGTTAGGCGACGCGTCAGCGCGGGAGATGGAAAGAGTCCTGGAGATCTTCGTAGCTCGGCTGGCAAGCACGCGAAATCGACCTTGTACCATTGACACTCCTTCCGGACCCGAGGTGGTACGGCCTGGAACCGTCTGGAGCGTTGACTTTCGCAATCTGGACGGGACCGTTCGGGATGCCCATATTCTCATCTTGGACATTAACGCCGGCAATGGGATGGCAATCGCAGTTGAGGTTGGATACACGCGCAGAGCGAACTCTCCTGTCAGGATCCCAGTCAGCATCGTCGATTCCACGGAGCAGGCCTTTGCTCTGATACATCGCATTCGGTCCATCGACATTAACGCAAGGATGCTGTCCAGGGTCAACGCGATAGATGAAGGAAGTCTGCTGACAGTGAAATCCGAACTGCGGTCGGCGATAGACCGGTGACGCTCCTTGTTATCTCAAGGTCTTCCACGGGTTCTCACCGGTCTCGTGCTACGTCCAGAGGATTGAGTAAATGCGCCAGGAACGTGAACTGGCGCTCTATCCGACTTTTATTGTCGTTAAACAAGTGATTCTGAGGAGCGAGGCAACACTCGTGGGCATGACTTATTCTCAGTTCAAGAGCGTAATTGATTGCACCTACTGTCGCTGACCTAATCTCGCTGCGTCCTGCGGATTATGAGGACATCCCTTTCGGCTCGGGGTTGGTGCTTGTACTGGCAAGTATGGGATTGAAGGAGCCGTCGTCAATGGGCGCTTCCGAGAAAATGCCGCACGGCGGACGTGGTGCGGTCTGATAACATTGGACACCTCAGATCTCAGGAGGCAGACGGAATGTCGGAACAATCCAGCAATAAGCGAAGACTTGGAGCTGTCAAGAGGGCAGTGTCCAATAGCGCGGACTCGGCGAAGGACGCGGCTTCAGACAAGGCAAGGTCCGCTCGCGACGCGACGGTTCAGGGCACCAGGACAGTCGCCAATAGCCGCGCGGCTCAGCGCCTTTCTGCTGCTGGGGACAGCGTTGTCAGGAAGACTAAGGATGTCGCAGTCCAGAGTTCAGAATTGGCGGGAAGCGCCGCCGCCCACGGCAGAGCCGGAGCCAGAAGCGGTGTGGACATTGCTAGAGAGAGAGTTCCCTGGGATTCGGTACTGCCGGACGATGCCAGAAGCAATCTGCTCACGGCCCTCAATTCCACCAGGACACTGAGTGCAGGCGCCAGGCACAGAATGACCGAGCAGCTGACGCCGGCTCTTTCTGCCCTGTTCAGCAAGGGAATGGCTTCTCAGGCCCAGATACTGTCGGTCCTCCAGGGCTGGCTTACCAGTCCCGATGCATCGAGAATGCTGAACGGCTGGCTACAGGATATGGCCAAGGGCGCGCCAACGATCTATGACAGGGCGATGGACGCCACGTACAACGCCACAAGGATAGGCGGTGGAGACCACAGGCTGTACGACGGCGGGCATTCCGTTGTGGGCGCCTTTCAGGCCGCAAGGGACGCATCTCCGGACGACAGTATCTTCGAGGAAGCGGCCGGCCTCCTGCAGGCGCTGACCAGAGACGCCACAACACCCAGAGGACTGCCGATTGTGACCTGGGATCAGGACACGTTTTATGGCCTGGCCGACAATCTCGGCAGGGTAGGGATACCGCGGGTCTGGCTGAAGGACATGGTCTCCTATGATGCGGTTGAACTGATAGGTGTCTCGCTGGGCGTTCTTGCAATAGCGCTCAACTGGAACAGTGATGACGTTGAGCAGTTCTCCCAGATTGTTGGCAGCATGGGACTTGCCGCGGTGGCGGGCGCCAATCCGCTGCTTCTGATAGTAGCGGTCGTGGCACTGGGAAGGGCGTTCCACACTGCCCGGAAGACCGGTGACTACAAGGAGTTCACCGACGGCCTCGCGAGAGGCGGAATATGTACCGGAGCGGTGCTGCTGGCCACAAGCATGATGGGCGGGCCTGCCGTGGTCGTCCTCCTGAGCGGCATCTGTGTGGGCATAGTCGCGCAGCAGACGCTGCAGAACGTGAGCTTCGTGGAAATAGGGCAGTGGGTCATCGTGCAGATGAAGGACGCTTCGACACAGCTGCCCAATGCCATCACTGCCACAAACCCGGGTCATAGAGCTGCCCCCTGAACTTCCGTGACGAATCTCGGGCGGTCGTCAACAATCTTCTCCCGCAGCGTTTTGAGGCGCGAGTGGTCGATGTGCCGCGGACACAACAGGTAGCCGTCCGGCGTCTTGGCGAGTTTGAGCTTGTCGCCTTGGCCTATGCCAAATCGAATCGAGGGGGTGGCCCGGCAATGTGGTCTGGCGCTTGGTAATGATTCTGAGAAGTGCGGCATCTCTTATGGGATCAATTACCCTCTGTTGAAGGGCGTAAGAGATTGTACCTAATGGTGCATAATCTCAATCTAAAGTGCTTCATCGAACAGGTTGGGAGAGGGTCGCGCAGCCAATACGGCGTGAAGTCTGGCTTGCATCTTTGCAATTGGCATTCGAACGTTAGGCGTGTTGAACATTCCACCCGTTCATTGAGTAGTGCATGTCCTGTCTGTTCCTTATTGACTGAGTCCTATCTGTCTTATAGTCTCCCTGATAAGTCTGGGCACGTAATGAGAGGGAAGCTATGGGCAGCAGAAAAACGGGCGGTGGAGTTGAGGGCGTTTACCGAGCTGCGGACAGGTGGAGGATGAGCGCCCTTTGTGCCGACGGTTCGCTCTTCACCCCTGGTGAACCCATTTGGACGGGTGAGTGCCTTCGAGAAGTCCGTCGGCGCTTCCTGGACAGGCTAGACGCCGGCGAGGGCGGTTTCTACCAGAAGTTGGAGGTGCAGTTGGCCGACAGTCCGCCTGAAGTATATCAACTCGTGGCGGAAGCGCTGTACGTTCACTTCCTCATCCTGCACCGGAGCGCTCTGAAGGGAGAAACCAAGGCCGCTCAGATCAACAGGGTTCTCCAGTGGTCAGGCGAACCCGTGAACATTCCTCACGAACTGGTCGCTGGACTGTCTCCCGGAATCGTGCGTCCCGGTAGGGGCTTCCTGAGTTACCGCCCATACCAGGTAGGTGTCATAATCGAATGCGCCGAGCAATGGAAAGAATTGCACGACGACGAGCGGGATGAAATGAGCAGCGATCCCTGGCGATTCAAGGATTGGCTGAACGGCTTAACGCTCCGGGGCAGCATGTATGTCGGCCGTCAGAACACGCCTAGGATACAGCGACGGGCGCTGCTTCATCTTCTCTATCCGGATGAATTTGATGCGATTGTCGGATTGGAACATATGAGGGCTATCACAGAGGCTTACGCCGACCACGTTACCACTCAGACCGACGATATCGACAGACAGCTGCAGGAGATCCGCCAATACCTGGAACGGAGAGAGAATCGCTCCATCGAGTTCTACGAGGACGCCATCCGGGCCGAGTGGGAGAACCCGTCACATCCGGTCAGCGACGGGTACTGGGACGAGTTCGTGAGGGCCGCCCGGTTCCATATTGATGAGGGTCGGTTGAGCTGGGAGGACTTCAAGACCAATGCGGTGCGGAATCTTGGAGCGGCACGCAAGGCCGTGCTCGCAGGTGACGAGAACTGGAGTGTCCTGGTGAAGCGAGGAATTGCGGGCATTCTCATCCACGCCATTCAGCAGTCCAAGTTCCGCAACTGGCTGGACGATTCGCCTGAGGCCGCGCTCGATGCGCTGCAGGCGCTCTGGGCTGAAGGCGATTACGACGTCGGTGAGCGAATCCGCAAGTTCGGAGAGTACTTCCCGACATCGGTATCCAGCGGCGGCGGAACTCGCATGAACGTTATCTCGGTGTTGCTGATGGGGCTGGATGCCGACAATTACCCGCCGTTTCGGGTAACAAGATTCGACGAAGCCTACGAACTTACCGGATACAGTCCAAGAGACATAGATGCGGACGAGGTGACCCTGTACGAGCATGCCCTGGGGTTTCTGGACACGTTCATCGAGGAGGCTGGCAAGCGGGGAGTCGAGATTTCCAATCGCCTGGACGCGCAGGGGCTCACCTGGCTGGTGGCCGGAAACTACGTAGAGGCGCCGCTGGAGGAACCGCCGCTGGAGGCTGAGCCCGACCTGGCGAAGCTCTCGGAAGACCTTCTGATTCCGTTGCCCTTCCTGGAAGAGTGGAGGGTGCTGCTCGAAGACAAGAGGCAGGTCATCTTCCAGGGTCCGCCCGGCACGGGAAAGACCTACATTGCGCAGGAGCTGGCGATCTGCCTCGCCGGATCCGAAGGTCGCATGACGCTGGTGCAGTTTCACCCGTCATATGCCTACGAGGACTTCGTGCAGGGCTATCGGCCAAAGACCCTTGTAAGTGGGCAGCCTGGCTTCGAACTGCGGGAAGGACCTCTGCTGAAAGCAGCCGCGGCCGCGCACGCCGAGCCGGACAAGGATCACTTTCTCGTAATCGACGAGATAAACCGGGGGAACATCGCCAGCGTCTTCGGAGAGCTGTATTTCCTTCTGGAGTACCGCGACAGGAAGATGAACCTCCAGTACTCGGATACACCGTTCTCATTGCCCAAGAACCTGTACATCATCGGCACGATGAATACCTCCGACCGTTCCATCGCGCTTGTCGACCTGGCGCTGCGCAGGCGCTTCCACTTCGTCGACTTCTACCCGGAAGCGCCGCCGGTCAAGGGGTTGCTTCGCAGGTTTCTGAGAAAGCACGCCGGGGAGATGGAGTGGATTGCCGGTGTCGTAGACCGTGCGAACGGCATCCTTGGCGACAGGAGCGCCGCGATCGGCCCGAGCCACTTCATGAAGAGAGACCTGACCGAGGACGCAGTGGATCGCATCTGGAGGCACAGCGTCCTCCCTCACGTGGAGGAGCGGCTGCAGGGCGAACGGGATCGCCTGGACGAATTCAGGCTCGACAGGCTCAGGAGAGATGGTGGTCCATCCGGCGGCTCACCGACCGACGTTATTCAGGCTGACACCGACCAGGAACAGCAGCCGGGTCCGGATGATGCGACTGATTGACCTGCAGGAGTACCGGCTGAGTGAGCCGTTGTATCTCTCTGCGATCGAGCGAGACGCACTGCGTGAACTTCTTGGCGCTCGAAGTGTGGAAAGGGCAGATGTCGACGATCCGCGCCGGTTGTATCGTCTGAGTGCCGGCTCTACCGTCGGCGCGGTGGACATCGGCGATCTATCGGTGCTGATACAGCCGAAGGTCGGTATACCGAAACTGCTGTCGATGGCCTGCTACGCTACCGGCGCTTTCAAGCCGCAGGAGTTCAGAGCGTTTGACTTCGAGGAGGAGCAGGCGCTTCCTGACACCCTAGCGCTAGCGCTGGCCTCCGCTGCGCGCAGGGCGTTCTCTCGCGGGCTGCTGCACGGATACAGGCGGAAGGAGGAGGCGCTGCAGACCGTGCGTGGACGTATCAGGTTCGCCGAGCAGATTCGGCGCAGGTACGGCGCGCCCCTGCCGGTCGAGGTGCGCTACGAAGAGTTCACCGAGGACATTCTTGCGAACCGCCTGGTGAAGGCCGCTGCGAATCGCCTGGGCAGTATGCGCTTGCGGTCTTTGAGGGCGATCAGGGGACTCAGGTGGGTCGCCGGCGTTCTGGGAAACGTATCTGCCGTAAAATTTCCCCGTTCGGCCGTGCCGGAGGTCACATTCGATCGGCTGAATCAGCACTACCGTGACGTTGTCGAGCTGTCCCGCCTCATCCTGCGACATGGCGCATTCGAGGCTCGCCGCGGCGCTGTGCGGGCATCCGGTTTTCTTATGGACATGAATGTCGTCTTTCAGGAGTTCGTGACGCGGGCGTTGCGCGATTGCCTGGGCGCCTCGGAGCGGATTCTGCGCTCGGAGCAGAGGGTTCCTTTCGATGAAGGTCCCAGGGTATATCTTCGTCCCGACCTGTCCTGGTGGGACGGCGGGCAATGCACGTTCGTCGGTGACGCCAAGTACAAGAATCTGGCCGGTTCCCGGGTTCCCGTTGGCGACCTGTACCAGCTACTGGCCTACGCAACTGCGCTCAATCTCCCCGGTGGGTTGTTGATTTACGCTCAGGACGAAGCGGAGACGGGTGTATTCGATGTGCTTAACTCCGGGAAACGACTGGAGGCCGCTTCGCTCGATCTCTCGGGCACTCTGGAGGAAGTGCTGGAATCGGTGGAAGGGGTGGCGCGTCAGGTCAATGCACTGCGAGTCTGCTCACTCAAGTATCCAGCTCGCTATCCCGGCGAGCCTCCGCCATATACCTGATCCTTGGCGATGGCATGACAAGAGGTTCCTCGGATGCGATGACTGGCGGGGGTTTTCACCTGAATCGGATATGGCTTGCGTTTCACACTCCGATGTTAGTACAAGGCTTGCATTTTGGAAACACACGTGACAAAGTGTTCATTTGAACTGGCTTGGCTTATTGGGGTGAAGGGGCCGACTCTTGAAGGGGTTGTTCGAATGCAACGTGCCCGCCTAAGACCTTGTATGTGATCGGTCACTCATCCGCTGTCGAGGGCCATACTGAGTGCCGACCAAACTCACTGGCAGGGTCATCTCTGTCGCCAGCAAAGAAATAGCCCTTTAACAACCCGATCTTCCTTTCAACCCCAGGCGCAGAGCATCCCGGAACCTTGATTGATGATTTAGTCGGTCTCCTGCGGCGGCGGAGTCGTCCTGCCTTGACGCTTCCTCAGCAGGTCAGCAATCGTGCCGTCGTGACTGGCCTTGAGAAGTTGAGCGGCGTCTCGACCACGGTGGGCTCCCATGTTGAACGGGTCAAGCCGGATGGCCTCGTCCAGATCCATCATCGCCTGCTCGTAGTCTCCGATCCTGGCATAGGACAGGCCCCTGCCCCTGTATGCGGCAGCGTTCGTGGGGTCTATGCCGATGGCCGTGGTGAAGTCTCCGACCGCCATCGGGAAGTCTCCCCGGCTGGCGTATGCCAGCGCTCTTCCCACGTGGTGTTCGGCGTTGCCGCAGTCAAGCCTGATCGCATCCGTGAAGCACCTGATCGATGCGTCATACCGCTTGGCCGCCAGATGCCCAAGCGCCTGATCTTCGCTTGCGGCGGCTCTCGCAAGGGTGTCAGCCCTACTTTTGCCGTTTGCGCCTTCATTCACTGCCATGAATTCCTTCCCACCTGACGCGGGTTCAATGAGAGCCGCGCCGGTCGCTAGTCGTCACCTATTGGCCACACCAGCCAGGAGTGGACGTTGTCGTAGCAGTTCGTTCCCTCTCGTGGCGAGTTGGGGAGGACAGTGAAGCTGCCGTCCACGGGCGCGCACTCGTCGCAGAACGTGTTCGGCTCAGGGTTGTCTTCCCAGTCCTCGTTCCAGAAGAGATACTCATCGTCTTCCCAGTCGTCCAGATCGTCGTCCGGGTCGTCGTACTCATCCTCATCGGAGAGCAGACGCCACTGCGCCGGGCGTTCGCACTGACAGCAGGTCTGCAGAGGAAGGTTCCTGGCGAGCACGATGATCTTTCCGCCGTGCCATGGCTGTGACGGGCCAAGTATCTGCGCCAGGCCCTCGAACTCGTGAACGTGCCGCAGTTCCAAGTCCGTGGTGGTGCCGTAGTCAAACTGGTGCTCGAACCAGGTCGCAGGTTTGATCGCAGTTCCGACGGCTTTCCCCATGTGTCGCCACTGCTCCTCGCGCTCGTCCATCGGCACGAATTCAAAGTCGTCCACGGGCCTCGGCACCATCATGGAATAGACGGTGCCTGCGACGTCGAAGTGGCTCAGGTGGCCGCAGCACTCCAACCAGACGGAGCGCAGGAAGCGGT
The DNA here is from genome assembly GCA_964632415.1 of uncultured Dehalococcoidia bacterium. Taxonomy (GTDB): domain Bacteria; phylum Chloroflexota; class Dehalococcoidia; order Lucifugimonadales; family JADFKI01; genus Bin90. The sequence goes on from CAZWDM010000008.1 coordinate 32,571, forward strand.
CGAGGTCGTACAGGGTTGCGTCGGCGCGAACGGCGAGCTCCATCCAGTGTGGACGCCCCAAGCCTCTCACAGAGATATGCATCGTTCTGAGCGACAGCCTGCGTCGACCTTTCGGGGCGGTCCGGCTTGCCCTGATGCCGTAGCGGGCTTCGATGCACCATCCGAAATGGCCGTAGGCTTCGTTTCCGAACAGGGTTGTTCCGCAGACGTTGCAGATACCTGGGATCATTGCGCTTCTCCGAGTCGAGTGTGAGAGTATCGTGCAGTGCGGGAGTGTGCCGTGTCAATGCTGATTCTGATCTGTATTTCTGTCAAGGCTAGGGCGGCGGCCCGTCGACAGAGCCCGGGTCGAGCTATGGCTGTTGCATGGGAGCGATCCACACGGCTGGAGTGGGGTGTGGCCGAGCCGGGAAACGCGACCGTGTGGCTGCACCGCGAACATCTGCGAGTTCATTTGCGTTTCGGTCGTCCACTTCGATACGGTCGTTCTCGACTTCCGGGAAGCTGGGGAGTTGGAGGATGCTGCCCTTGACGCGACCCGACCTGTCCTCGATGCCAGGTGATGATACTGAAATGGGGGAGGGACCGATAGATGGCAACCCCCGGCCGGGTAGTTCGAAAGGGGCGTAACGGGGTTCAAGGGAAGGAAGACACTCGACACACCGGCGGACAGAGCCTGGCGCTTGTGCCGGACCCATACGAGGATAAACGGTTCCGGCGGCACGGCACAATCATATTGTGCTCCCAGGCGGGCGTCATAAAGGTCCTGGGCAGCTAACTTCAGCCGCTCTGCCGGTCCTTAGCCACCTGCGCAAGCGATTCGCCAGCCCTGAACCGCACACTGTTGTGAGCCGGAACCTCGATGAGCTCTCCGCTGTTCGCTCCGCGGATCGGGCGTACCATTCGTGCCTTGATCTCGCGCACCTCGAATGTACCGAAGCTCGTCAGAACCACCCGGTCTCCCGCACGCATCGCGTCAACAATGCTGGCGAGCACGGCATTGAGCGCCTGCTCCCCCCGGGACCTGGAGCAGCCCATAGATTCCGCCACCCTTTTTGACATCTCCAGCTTTCGGAGCGTATTACTCATCCGAGTATCCTCCATTCACCTTATCGCGCGATGACCTGCCGGAAACAGGCCAGCAACATAGTATGCGGCGGGTGGGACTCGATGGCAAGAGATTAGTCTGTGTGGCCTCGGCCGACATCATCCCAGACTGTGCAGAATGCGGCGAAGCCACTTATGTCCGCCTGCTGCTACCAGGGATTTGTGCCATTGGCTTCCCCGGTCTCCGAAATCTCAGAAATCCAGTGGTCTTCCATCGCCGGCGGAACGTCCCGCGTCGCGGGAAGGATCACTGTAGACGCGTTCCGGGCAGTCGAGGTCAGTCAGGTCACACCAGTTGCATTCAGAGGGACTGGGCACCCTGCGCGCGGGTTCATCTGAGACCACGCGCCTTATCAGGTCGTGGAGCCCCTCCCTGAAATCGTCGTCTATGGCGGAGGCGGGAATGTAAATCTCGGTGCCATCACTGTATACCAGGCAACCGTCTGGAGACTCGCCTTTGCAGGAAGAGTCCGCCGCAAGCGGAAGCGCGTACATGTAGATCATAACCTGCGCAACGTCGGAGTCCCGCTGTACGCCGGTCTTGACGTCGTACACCGTGACCTGCCTGTCCGATGCAACCGCAACGAGGTCCACCTGCCCCGCCACCATTGCGCCTGAGCCTCCCTGCAGCTTGAACCAGTTGGCCCGCTCGGTGGAAACGGTGTGTCCATCCGCCTCCAGCCTGTCACGGACATCGTTGAGCAGGCGGGTGTGGTGCATCTTCCAGGTGGACAGGCTGAAGTCACGGCCGGCTTTTGCGTATCCGCTGTGGTGCGCCTTGAACCAGGACGCCCACTCGCAGGAGGCGTCGCCGACGAGCAGGCGCGACAGCCAGGTTACCCAGACGTACACGTTGTCTCGCCGTACCGTCACAGCCTGATCCTCTCCACATAGAGGGTGTGGAACACTTGTGCTTATGAAATGGTATCAGAGCCTGCGTACAGGCGCAATGACAGGCCGTGACGCGGATGTGACGTGGACTCGACATCTGCGCGTCTTTCGCCTCAGTGGGCCTGGTGGTTCCCAAATATCCCTGCACTCGATGCGAGACTGAATCATACATGACACCCGATCGAACGTACCCCGCACCGACGCTTCACCTCGGGACAGACCGGTCACTGACACGCGTCGGGTCTGTGGGCAGCATTCGAACTGTGAACGACGGTCTCGGGGTCATTTGGTGGTTTGGATTGCCCGCGCATGGGGAGCGCCAGACGGTGACTCTGTCCGGCAGGAGCGAGACTGATGAATGACAAGCCCGCGCCGGGTGGTTCGGAAGGGGCTTTTCGTGGTTAATCCTCAGAATGCTCAGGTTCGATCCCGCCTAGTATATGGCGAACCCCGCCTGCACCACGAGCCTCAACGAGACTTCACCGCCACTAACGCTCGGCGCTGCAAGGTCCGCTGATTCCAGGGCATAGGCAAAGCCGTAGCCATCACCACCGAATCCTCCCAAAGACGGCCCTGCGGAACCCTCGCTGATGTATATCAGCCGGCCAACGGAAACATCGGATAACTCCGCGAGGTGCTCTGCCTTCGCCTTCGCGTCAGCGACCGCCATCTCCCTCAGCTCAGTCATCTTGGGCTTCGGGTTCTCCAGCGTGAAGTCGATGCCGCTTATCCTGACGTCGTCGCCTCCCGCGGTCACCACTTCGTCTATCACCTCACCAACCGTATCCAGGTCGCGAAGCTTCACGGTCGCGTTGTTCCTGACGCGGTAGCCGGTGAGCACCTCTCTGCCCGTGCGAACTCCATCCACCTCTTCTTCCACATATTCGTAGCGGGGATAGACGCTGAACCGGCTGGTCTGGATATCCTCATCCTTGACGCCCCTCGCCTTCAGGGCCTCGATCATGGCATCCATGGAGGCGGACGCCTGGCTGTTGGCCTCGGTGATGTTTGCCGCCCTGGTGTCAACGCCCAGCTCGAGCAACGCGAGATCCGGCGAGAGTGAAAGCGTGCCCACTCCACTGACCCAGATACCGGTGCTGTCGCTGCCGTAGGCGGCGGGAATGCCCCGGTCGGTCGCATCCAAGCCTTCGGCCGGCGATGTCGCCGCCTCGCTCCTGTCTAGTGCCACGACCGCAAGTGTTGCCAGCACAGCCACAGCCGCTATCAGAAGTGCAGCAGTTTTTCTTGTCCTGGTCATCTACTTTCTCCTGTTATTCAATGTCCGGCAAATACAGTGCCAGCGCCTATTCATTCATTGAGATCGGCCTTGATTGCGTTGGTGCTGGCGGCCAAATCGCTCTGGGTCGAGTCGTCGATAGAGGCCTCTATTCGATACTCTGCGCGCCCGCCTGGCAGCCGGTGACAATCGAAACACCCTTGCTTGAGGGGGCAGTCCACGCCAGGTCCATATGCGCTGCCATTCGCCGTGGCTGTCGGTACGGTAGGCGCTCCCGAGCGTTCACCGCAGTCGAATGGCATATCGCGGTAGCCTCACACGGAAGCATATCAGACGCATGTGAGCTATATGTAAGGTACTGTTCGTAAAGGAGATGTCGTTCGGGATTCCCGAGAGTAGTCAGCCGGTATTCCCTTCGTCAGTCGGTGATTCCGTAGCCTGCTCGAAGGCGAATAGCTCGCCGGTGACGACTTCGAGCGCCGCCGCAATCGCCCGTATGCTTTTGAGCGACGGATTTCGCACACCCCTCTCCACACCGGACAGGTAAGTTACGTGGATGCCCGCACGGTGTGCGACTTCCTCCTGAGTAAGTTTGCGCTGCTGCCGCAAGAAGCGTGTGTGTCTGCCGAAATCTGTCTGATACTCGCCCATTTGACACGGACGCTATTTGCACATAGACTATTCGTCCATAGCCTATGAGTCAAGATAGCCGGTTGAAATATTAGCCACTCCTGTTTCTGTGAAAAGGCGCAACATCACCGATCGGCACGATTCTGTTAACACTGGCGATGGTGGCATCTCTTACTACCCCCTGTAGCGGTGCAGTAATCTGTACGGCACCGCGGGCACGATTTCGTTCGCGCCCTTGCCGCGCTCGGCCGCGCCCGATAATGACGTTAGAGAACCTTGATTACCGGGACCAGAGCAACACCAGCAAAGAAGGACATGTGCCGGAGGCAATACGAGCATTGTGCCTGAGTTGGGTGAAGCATGAGCTTGGGTAATACCGTGGGTGTTCACGGTCTGAAATGGAAGATTGCCAAGAGCCCACTGGAGCGCATGCCTTACACGCATGAGGTTGGAGGTTCGAGTCCTCCATCGCCCGTTAACGTATAAAAGAAGCCACCAAAGAGTGAAGACCGCATCGGTGGGCATACGAAGAATATCCTAGGGCTTAAAGTTGCCAGGACAATGAGAGAGGGATGAATGCAGAGCAACGCTATTATTGGTGGCTCGCTAATGGTGGTCGGAGCGATCACATTCATCTGGTTCATGGCCGCATACCAGGTTCCCGCACTGCAAGAGCTGGCGCTGTTGCTGGGCGGGTCACTCAGCGCGGCCGAGGCTTGGATAGCTAATGTAGCCGTCTCCGTAGCTCTCACAGTCGGCGCGTGGCGAGTGTTTGCGCGTTGAGGCACGGAGAAATGCTACCCGAATTAGAACAAACCCGATGTGAACGCGCCTGATGAGGCCGATAATGGCGTGTAATGCCGTCACAGCCTACGAGATAGCACTGGTGTCATAGAGAACGTGCTTGCATAGAGCCTGAACAGTGACGGCACGGATTTTATGACGGCATTACATTAAAAAGAAAAGCACATGAGGAAGCACGACAAAAGGCCGCTGGCGGCTGGCTTGATCCAGGAAGTTGGATGTGGAATGAGTCTGGGTGCTTCCGGACACGTGAGATGCTTCAGTGTTCTGAATAAATAAAAATCCTGCCGCCACCGGCGGCGGGTAAATGTGGGGGATTGGCGACGGCAAGCTCATAACTTTCGAGTTTTGCAGACACCTATAAGAACTGGTTGGCGCTTTTTCTTATTTGCCGTTGGCCCCGCAACCACCGTGGCGCACCCGAAAGGGTGCGTCACTCTTTTTGCCCAAGTTGTCTGTGGTGGTTGACAAATAAGATCGATAAGTTGTATGTTCCCGTTGCCAACTAGTTCTAGGTTTTTGGAAACGCGAAAGACAATTTATGGGCATCTCCGAAGCGCAGCTAGCGCTTGTCGTCGTATCCGACGAGACCCCAAAGAACCTCCACCCACGCGAGTGGGCTGTCCTCCAGACCGGCCTCACGAACGCGCAGCGCGTGGCGCTCACCGCTCTCGCAAGCGGCTACGGCGGCTTCCAGCTCGAGTACGGCGAGTTCTACATCGTAGAGGCTCGTGTCGCCGAGTACCTGTCAATCTCCTACCGCACATTCCGCAACTACCTGACCGACCTGCGCAAGCTAGGACTGCTTGAGCTTGTCTCGCGCAGCCCGAACCAGTATGGGAGGCGGAGTGTGTGGCGCATGAGGCTTGATGTGACGTGCAGGACGGCACAGGTACATCTGCCGCTCCTTATCGAGGACGAAGCGTCTCTGGCGGATGCCGTCTTGGAAGAGCTTGATCCGGCTGTCGAAGCCAGCGAGGACGGCGTTGAGAGTGACGTAGACGCCGATTGGGAAGCCAGAGATGAGAGTGAGGTCGGCAGCGAATTGCAGATCGAGGATGAGCAGCTCCGGGAGTCGGAGATGCCGGCGCCTTCGGCAGCGCATCTCTGGTCTGACAGCGAACACGAAGCGTTCGTCAACTCGGAGACGGAGCGATTGCTCTCAGAGGGAATTATGGCGATTCGGAGTGAAGTCCGTGTGAGCAGGGCGAAATTTGAGGCGGGTAGGCGGGCTCTTGAGTTGAAGGAGCGTCGGTTAAGGGCCGGTTTCAGGAGCGACGTGGCGGTTGGTCCGGCGCCTGCAGCGCCTGTGTGGGATTTGCCTCGTGCTGAAAAACGCAGGAGAGAAAAGGCCGAGAGGAAGGCCGCTCACGACACGCCGTTGCTGGTCGCGCTCAAGGAAGCGCTCCGTGCGCGGGGTCTGGCGGCTCTCAGCAGGGCGGATCGCAGGAAAGCCCTGAAAGTGGACAGGGAATGGAGGGACACGCATGGCTCGTATGTCCCTGACGATGTGACAGCCGATGCAGTGGAAATCGCGGACGAAAGGGCCAGGACAAATTTTGCAGGACTGGTGATCAAGGTTATATCGGACAGACTTGACAGCTACACCACCGGGGGATGGAAGGAACAGTTGGGCGGATTCGGGGCGAGGCAGAAGAGAACACGTTACTAGGTGAGAGGTGTAGCACTATGACATCGATGGCTGAAACGAAAATGCCGGAGGGCAAGGAACTCGATCTGGCAATGATGAGAGCCGCCAGGGGTTTGGACCAGTGGTTCAGGGATCGCCTGCCGGACGACGAGCCGGAAACGGGCACTGGTTCATACGAGGACATCCTGGAGCTCCTCCACGAAGCCTACAGACTCAGCAGGACCGAGGACTTCGAGGAGAGGACGACCGATCTGCAGAAGATGGTCTGTTGGCAGTACAACGAAATGGTGCGGCTCTGCTCGGATGGCGCAAAGCCGGCAGCCGCCTTCACCTGGGTGATGATAGTCCCCGAGATGCTGAAGCGAAGTCCGGGGGTAGAGTGGCTGGTGAACGCGCTGGAGCCTATGTCATTCGATATTGAGGACGGCCTGTTCATCTTCGGCACTGATAACTCTGACGATGCCAGGCGGGTGATGGCTGAATTCATTCCGATACTGCGATGGGGCATCAGCACGATGTTCCCCAGCCAGGCCGGCATAACGATTGAGGTTTGGGATAACAACATCAACGTCTGGACAGACGAACTGACAGCAGCATAACTCCACGTCTTAAGCACTAGCAAAGATGTACTCGCGTCCATTAGGGGAGTGTGGATCTGATGGGTGCAGGCGGTAGTCCCGTGACAGTAAAGGTCGTATTCAGAAGACGCACGGTGGACGGTTCCGTTCGCCAGGGCGTTACTTTCAACACCAGCTCCGCAGGAGCAGCCCACGCCGGGCGCACGCTTCAGCCGTGTGAACGGGCGCGAGGGGGCTGTGAATGCGGAGTTTTGCTGTCACCCGTGCCTTGGGAAGCTGCGAGTGTCGTTAGCGACTCGAGCACGTACACCTGCGGTCCTCAACTCATAGCCAAGCACGGAGGATCGGAATGTTGTTGACGGGCACAGACTGCCCCAAATGCGGGGGCATGCTCACCGACAAGGTCGATGAGGCGGAAAAGCTGCGCTGCATCTATTGCGGATGGCGCAGTTACGCCGACAAGTTTAGTTCGCCCAACGAGAAGGGCGAATCGTTTCACCTGAAGCTGCCCTATGTCGGCGGCAACGAGTACGGACAGAGACAGCGCAGGATGCTGGTCGCGCAAATCACCGGAGGCAACAGCGCCTACCTGACACTGCGGGTTCTCTGTCCCTTCTGCACCCTAGAAAGGCTCGAAATGGACAGCCTGAAGGCGCGTCAGAGGTGGGTGTGCGCCAAGGGGCACTTCATAACGCTTGAGCGAAAAGGCACAGAGTTCACCGGATGGTACTGAACCGCAGGCCCGTGAGGGCCTTGGTCACGCGCACTGCGGGTGCGGTCCTATTGGTCGCGCTCTTTGTTCTGTTTGCCATCGAGCCGCACACTGCGGCAGCCCAGACTCCGCCAGCAGAGGAAACGGAACCAACCAAGACTGGCCTCGGAGACTGCGACAACACTATGCGGGTCGGGGTGTTGAACGACGACTTCAACACGTTGCCTGAAGACCTGGTTACAAGGCATGGCAACGGCGGCTTCGAGGCGGTGATCGTTACCAACTGTATCCCGGTCACGATCAACTTCTATGTTGTGAACAATGTCGGTGCTCGTGTGCCCTTCGCGGAGGGAAAGGTGTCAGTTGGGGACGCCTTTGATGAGGTGGAATGGCTTGACATCAGTGAGATCGAATATGAGAGGCACGACTCTGACGTCTACGAGGGTGACCCGCCCCGGCTGAAATTCCGTGCGGGGTCTCCAGTCCTGGACGACAACGGCAACGCCATCCCGATACCGCCGGCGGACGATGAGGCCGTCACCGCCTACAGATACACGCTCGAATATCCCAACGAGGCGGTCAACATCGGTGGCGACAACAGGCGACCGCTCGTCGCAGAGCAGGACTATGCGATGGTCTTCGAGATCACGCCCTTTGATGGTGCTCCGGATAATTTCATACATGAGTTCACCTTCGAGGTCATAGCCAAGATAGGCGGGCAGTGGTGGGACAAGCTGCTCCGGATCGCAACGCCGACCTACTGGGTTGAGAGCGCGTGGAACTTCGTCACTTCAGGAGGGGCGCAGGGCGTGATGGGTGGAATGTGCGTCGTGACTACCCGGTTCATGAGACCGTCAGAGATTGTCGCCCTGGATAGATATGACTCGGATGGAGACGGGCGCCTGACAGAAAATGATGACTTTGTAGATGGTGCCAACGACCCTAATGTGCAAAATGCCAACGGCAACTGCAAGCGGCCACAGCAGACACCCGAGGAGGAACTGGAGACGATCAGGACTGCGGCGTTCATCGACGTGAACGAACGCCGTGCGATAGCGGGCCTGCCGCCGCTGGAACCCAATCGTCGAAGTGACTATGTCAGTGAACTGTTGGACGGGCGTGAGCGCGAGCCGTCGGAGGAATCGGTCGGCTCAGGCATATCGTTCGGGCTTGACCACCTCACGCTTGCGCCGCGAGTCGTGCTTGATAAGGCAGGAATGGCTCCACCAGCCTCAATCACGGGCGGGGGAATCACGACTTTTACAGGACTGCTGACCGGCACTCCGCCCGAGCTTACCTACGAGCGCGGAATCGTCCGTCTGGGCTGGTCGGCCATGATGAACGTGATGGTCGCGGTGCTTGGCCTGATGATTGCCTGGATCGGATTCTCGCAGATCATCCGGAGCTTCACGGGCAACCAGAGGGGGATGGCAGACTGGCGCGAGCTCATTCCGCGTCTGGTGCTCGCAATCCTGGCGGCTCTCACGTCCTACTGGTGGTGCAGCCTGCTGGTGGATGTGGCCGATGGCATCTCCCGATACATCGCGGCGACCATGCGCGTAACGCCGGCAGACATCACTCTGACCCTCGGGCAGGCTGTGCTGGCGATTGTTATCAGGAGCGCGGGATCTTACGCCCTGAGCTTCATACCACTTGCGGGACTGCTGGCCCTGGCGATGAAGATGATGATGAACTTCCTCATCCTTGTCCTGATGATCAGCTACTCGCTGATGCTGCTCATGATGATTGGCCAGTTCGTCCTACGCATCGTGATGATCAACCTCATGATTATTCTGTCGCCGTTGGGCATGATCATGTGGGCGCTGCCGGAGACATCGGCCTGGGGCAAGAAGTGGGTGCATGAGTTTGCGGTCGCTCTGCTCACACATGGGCTGCAACTTGTCTGTTTTGCCTTATCGACCTGGTTCATCAGGGAGGCGACGCCTGTGGGTGTCGTCTTCGACACGGGTAGCTTCCCGAGTGCCCTGCAATCGCTGTTGCCGACACAGATGATATGGGCGCTGGCGCTCGGCACGATGGCGGCGTACCTGACTACGAAGATACCTGGCATGCTGGGCAGCAGCGTCTATGAGGGGTTCCAGAGCATGTTCGCGATGGCGGCTGTTGGTGCGCTTGCCCTCACGAGCGGCGGTGCAGGTGGTATGGGGGGGGTCGGGAGAATCATGGGTGCGCTCGGTGGACCCGGTGGTGGGGGAGGAGGAGGAGGAATGCCAAGTCTTCCAGGCGCTTCTCCATTGCAACAGGGTATATTCGCCGCGGTAAGCACGGGCAGTCGCCATGCCGATATGGCAATGTCCGGCGTAGGGCGTATGGTTAGTAATGCGTTTACCGGCAACAGAGGTTCACCAAGCTCACCAAGTTCGTCAAGTGTCATAAGTTCGCCGTCCGGCGCGCCTCAGATGCCCACTCCAAGCGCAGCTCCGTCGAGTGCAGCGCCTTCAAGCGTTGCGCCGTCCACCGGTCCGGGAGCGGGAAGTCCCGCGCCGACACCTTCAGTAAGAGCAAGGCCGATTCCGGGTGGAGCCAACTGGTTCCCGCAGGGACGGCAATACTACCAGCCACAGCGCGGACAGCCTGCAGGCATTCCCACTCCCCAGGGTCAGGGCGATACGGGTGCAGCTTCCTCTCCCCACTTCACACCGGCGGGTTCGTACCAGTCCCCTATTCCACCACGACCCGAAGGTATGACTGATGAGGAACGAATACACTCGGTCATGCCCTCGAACTACCAGCCGACTCCGGGATCGTCCGCGGTTAGTCAGTTCTACGTGCGTGAGCAACAACCGGGCGGCGGGAGCAGCGTTCGCCCGACAACCGGCTGGGAGCGTGCACTTATACGCGAAATGGGTGTTGGCGGCTTCAACCAGGGCTTGTCGAACATTGGTGGCGGCGCGCCTTCGTCCCAAGCGGTATCAACATCACAGGCTGCTCCCACGCGGCCTGCTCCGAGCCAGCTGCCAAATTACCAGCAATACAGCGGAGTTCGTCAGGGACTCGGCGTGCGCTTCGAGCAGGCGCGGCAGAACAACCTGCAGGCGCTCGACAACTCCGGGCATCTGGTTTCGGAGGGCGGACGTAGCAGAGTTGCGAGTCCCCAGGAGCGTAGTCTCATCCGGCAGTTCGGCATGGGCGCGTTCAACAGTGTGCTGCAGGGATACCAGCCACCCGGAATGAGCAGGCCGGCGCAGCGGTCCCAGGCGGTTCAGGGAAGGCCGTCCACGTCTGCAGCTGCGCCCGCACAACCGTCAGCAGGTCCCACGCTGACGGATTATCCCGAGGGTACGTCTGACACCGCGATCTTGATGAACGAAACCGGCATGAGCATGGCGGACATCCAATCGCGCGCCCAGTCGGGATTCAGGGCAATAAATGCCGGCTGGACAACCGAGAGCTATCCGGTGGTTGTTCCAGGAACGAACGAGCCGCGGCTGGACGCCGAGGGTAATCAGGTCTATGCGACGCGGATGCGTGGCACAACTGCTCAGGAGAGAGCCGCAATAGAGAACATGGGAACCGATAGGTTCAACGCCGTGTTCGAGCCGGGTGGTGTCAGGGGTACGGAGACTGCTCGGGCGGGTGAGCAGGGTGAGCAGGCGCAGCAACAGCGGGAGGCCAGAGGTAGAGGCGTCGCTTCGGGTATCGGACAGAGGATAGTCCGGGCCGGACGGGACTTCAGGGAGGGATACACCGAAGCCGGAAGGCAACTCAATCCGATGACAGTGACGGACGCACGCACGGGGCGTGTCACACAGGAGACGGCTGACGGTATGAGGGCGCGGGACATACTTGGCCCCGAGTTCAACCACGTCGCTGGGCGACGCGTCAGTTATGAGCAGGAAGGGACCTGGATCAACGAGGGTGGCCGCCTGGTCAACATGGACTTCGACAGCGACCGCGACATGTCCTCTGAGCGCCGTGTCCGCGAGGCTTTCGGTGATGATGCCGCGTATTCCCACCACCTTGCAAATGACATCAGGCTTGATGACAGCGGTGCGATAGACCCGCAGACCAATCTGCCCTTCGTGGTTGAGAACAGGAGCGCGGAGAACTCGGGAATACGCTCGGCGACCGAGGCGGAAGCGGCGGCGATCAGGTCTGCAGGGGTCGAGGCATTCAACCGGACGGGAGCGGGCAGACGCGAGTTCATGGGACAGGGCGTTCTGGCAAACGACGAAGGCGTGCGCCGGCTGGCTACCAGCCGCGAGCAGGAGCTAATAGGCAGGACAAGCCTCGAAAGAGCGAATGTTATTGGGCAACGTCAGATTGCAGTTGACGAATCAACCGCAACACAACAGCCCTTCCGTGGAGCAACACGGGCTGACGAGATAATGGGCGCAGGTGACGGGTCAGGAACCGGCAGCGGTGGCAACGATGCTGATACAAACTTACCTCGTTCGGCAAGGGAAGGGCCACCACAGCAGTAGTCCGAAGGCAGGAGATGACATGACAATCGGCTGCGAGAGAATCCAAAGGTAAGCATAGCAGGAGGTAGGAAGTGTTTGAGAACGGCATTGGTGTAGAGCAGTTACAAGTCGCTCATGCTCTCAGCCAACTGGTCATTCCAGTGGGCGACGTAGCTCCATCGGTGGCAAACCAGGCGGGTGAGACGGGGGTGGATACTCTCTTCAACATAATCGAGCTTGGCACCCGCATCTTCATTGGCTTGCTCACGTCTGCCGCCGTACTTTACGCAGGTTGGGGAGGCTTCTTGTTGATGAGATCTGCTGGCAACCCGCAGATGCTCGAAAAGGCCAGGATGCAGGTCATTCTGGCGCTTGTCGGAGTGGGCATCGGTGTGTCGGCGTTCCTGCTTGTCGGAACGGCGATTGACTTCATCTCGGGAGCGTCCGGCGGCACGGTCGTTGATGTGGGTGATGTGAGCAAGGTCAACAACACGGGCAGGCAGGTGCCGCCGGGTAGCTTCCTTGGCATATATGGGGGTGAGGCCGTTCTATGCCCGAATTCGGATCCAGGGTGGAGCGCGAGCGTGAGACCTGAAGTGTTTGCAGCCTGGGGTTGGGCTGCTGGACCACCTGTAGTTTGCACTAGTAAGTGAATTTAACCAAATAGTGCCCCTTAACAGGAACAGGAGGTAAGAAGTGTTTGAAAGCGGCATTGGTGTAGAGCAGTTACAGGTCGCTTACGCCCTCGGCCAACTGGTCATTCCAGTGGGCGACGCAGCTCCATCGGTGGCAAACCAGGCGGGTGAGACCGGCGTAGATACTCTCTTCAACATAATCGAGCTTGGCACCCGCATCTTCATTGGCTTGCTCACGTCGGCAGCAGTGCTATACGCGGGCTGGGGTGGATTTCTGCTGATGAGGTCGGCGGGCAATCCCCAGATGCTTGAGAAAGCCCGCATGCAGGTCATTCTGGCGCTTGTCGGCGTAGGTATTGGCGTGTCGGCGTTCCTGCTTGTCGGAACGGCGATTGACTTCATCTCGGGAGCGTCGGGCGGCACGGTCGTGGACGTGGGTGACGTGAGCAAAGTCAATAATGCGGGCAGAGTGGTGCCTGTAGGCAGTTTCCTCGGTATCTACGGCGGCGAAGCGGTACTTTGCCCGACAAAAGCGCCTTCACCAGCGTGGGGGACAGATGCCGGTGAGGTCGGCGCGGATTGGGATTACAACACAGTTGCGGATGCTGATAACACCTGTACGAGTAAATGAACCTAGATCCACATCGCTTGCTTATGGGCACGGTGTGGAATAGAACCAACTGAAGCCCGGGGTGACTCAGCACACTCCGGGCTGATGCAGGAATGACTATGGCATTGTTCACGCGAAAATTCACGATTGTAGCCCTGGTAACAGTCGGAGGTCTTGTGCTGCTTGTCGGTGGCGGCTTCATAGCGGCTCGCATCGTGCTACCGGGACTTTTCATGCCGGACGCACAGGCGGCTGAAAGCACGGCGAAATACTATCCGGTTGATACCCTGGCCTACGGCTGGCTGTCACTATCGCCCGCCGGCGAGCAGGCCGAACACATACGGGCGTTCATTGAGAGCCTGGAAGCTCACCCGGGGTTCCAGGACTTCCGAAACGACCTGAACGGGGAGCTCGACGGAGACGTGCTGGATGAGATGCAAGGGTGGATAGGTCCCGATGTGTCGATCGGCATACTCGACATGGAGCCGGACATCCTCAACCCGTCGGTGGATGTTGCGCTCACCGTCAGCGTCCGTGACAGGGAGGCTGCCTCGACACAGATCGCCAAGCTCGTGGCGCGGGGACAGAGAGCGGAAGTGCAGTTCCTGGAGTTCGATGTCGGCGACTTCTACGTGTGGGCTGACCTGAATGGAGAATCTTCAGCCTTCGCACTCTCGGACGAACTTTTCATCATGGCCTCGAGCTCGGAATCACTTCACAGGGTGCTGAGCAGGGCCAGTGGACTTGCGGATAATGAAGGGAACCTGACGCTGCGGCCAGAGTTCGCCGCGGGACAGTCGCAATACAAGCCGGAACGGTTCGCGTCGCTCTTTGTTAACTCGAGGCTTATCTACGAGCGGGCGCTGGCCAGTCAGTTTCCCTCTGAGGCAGAGAGAGACGCGATGTCGAATTTCGTTGGTGATTCAGCGCCCTGGACCGCTGCATCCTTTGTCTGGCATGACAAGGGGATCGAGGGGGAGTGGGTGTATCCATACACGGAGAATGCGTTGAACGCGGCGCTGGATCCAAGTCCCCTTACCCCGAATTACGCCCAGCTTGTGCCGCACGATGCAGCACTGGCGCTGGGTTGGGGGTACGACTCTTCCCTGGACAACCTGAGAAAGGGACTTGCCAGCTTCCAAATAGGTGACCTGCTGGGTGCTGCTCCAGCCGCCATGCCTGCCATGCTCGACTCGCCTCCCGCGGCACCCTCAGAACTGGAAGAGGGAACTCTCGCGGACGTCCTGGACTTTGGACTCTCGATGGGTAGCTTGATGCTGGGCATCGACCTTCAAGCGGACCTTTTCGATCATCTGTCAGGGCAGCTCATAGTGAGTGCCGGCAACCTGCCTGATGTGGAGCATCTGGACGACATTTCCCTGGGATTGTCCGCCAGTCATACCGATGGATCAGGCCCGACGGTTGAAAATACCCTGTGGACACTGATGGGTGCGAGCTCTTCATTTGGGGAGACTGACATCAGCTTTGCCGCGATGGGTGATGGAGAGAATGCCATAGTCTCCGAGTCGTTTGACGCCGCGTTGCTCGTGGCAGACGGCTGGATTACAGGCAGCACGTCATTGGAATGGCTTGGCAACTTGACACTCACCCGTAGAGGCCAGGCGCCCAGTCTCGCGACGCGAGCGGAATACCTGCGGGCAGCGGATGGGCTTGCGCCGGCGAAGCACTTGGAAGTCTTCGTAGATCTCAAGAAGGTCTTGCGAAACGAAGATGAGGGTGGGGCGTCTGTGCTCGGCGACATTTTCGGGGTTTTGCTCGTCCGAGACGGCGGCGACTCACAGTTCTCAAGACTCGTGACGGTCCTGACGGTCACTCCGGTGGAAACTGAGGGCTCTGCCGAACCGGAGAAGCAGCAGGAAGAGACTGAGCAGGACACTGGTGGGAGTGACGACTTGGAAGACGGCACCTCAACGGATGGTGGCGTGACGGAGGATGAGTTGACCGAGACATCCGAGGTGGAAGGAAGCGTTGAACAATGAGGGTCGCAGAGGTAGAACTCCGCGGACGTTATGTATTCTGCATCGTCGGGGTTTTGATTGCGCCGGCGGTCGTCGCCATCACCATGCCGGGCGAGAGCAATCCTGCGATTTTCAACTTAGCAAGGTTCTGGTACTGGATGGGCATTCCTGTTGGGGTAGTTGCGGTTCTCTATGACTGGGGGGTTCTGATGTTTGAGTTGGGCAGAAAGTCGGTAAAGCGCAGCGAAATACATGGGCGGGTTCGACGCATGCTCTACTCTTCGATGGCGCTTCTGACGATCTTGGCGGGCTTCATATTGACGAACGGGGCGCAGTGAGATGGACAGCCTACGAGGATGCGAACTCAGGCGCAGCACACCCTGCGCAAGACGAGCAACGGCAGTTATGCCGGCGGCCTTCTTACTGGCGGTCATTGTGGTTGCACTGCTCTCCTCCTGCACCAGCGAAGCAGAGCCGACAGGCGGAAATTCGGACAAGGTGGCGACGAGCCAGAGAGTGGCGACAAGCCGGGCTTTAGCGAAGAAGTTCGCCGACCCAACGGTGCAGGCAGCAATCAGGCAGGGAATGCCCGTCATACAGGCAGAGGCGAGCGAGGATGAGATGGGCAGCACAGCAACTACGACTGGGATCGCCCAGGATATTCCACTGGTGCCGACAATAGGGATTGTGACTCAGCGAATGGCGCGGTCGACACCGGTGGATATGCCGCCCCTCGTGCCGCGTGAAGCGCCTCTGAGGAACTATACGGCAGGTGAGGTTGGGAGATTCCCCTGGCGGTCATACGAGCGCGACGGCTACTCCTTTGCCTTCGCCGATGAGGGCGAGGCGATATACGTGCTGGTGCGGCGGGATGAGGTGAGATCGGAGAGTTGCGGACCGCATATCGGCAGCAGCCTGGATGCTCGGATGAACCCGACATGGAGCACCTTCGGACACTTGATATGGCTATGGGGCGAAGGCGACAGGACGGGCTGCGTTGCAGTCAGCAAGTACGAGCACTGGATGAACAAGGATATGCCGCGGCCTTTGGCCGGCGGCGCGACAGCTGGAGAGCATGTCAGCCCGGGTGACTTCCTGACATATTTCAGGGATGTGCCAGACAGGTCGTACACGATGCCACCCGATCCGCGCGGAGGGGTGCGGACGGGCTATGAGATTCATGCGAGTGGAGCCAGCCCGTTCAGGGGCACCTGCGACATACGCCGGCTCCCTGCCGCAGCCTGGACTGCCGAGCGCGGCTTCGTCGGCATATCCATCGAGGACACGGCAACTGTGATGGGGCTGGAGATAGAGGTGTTCAACCTGACGGAAATATCAGAGGCGCGGCGGGGTGGATGGTTCTATGTCTTTCTTGGTGACTACCCGCCGGCCGGCGATGCCGCCTGCTGGCGGATAGGGAACGGGGAGATACCCGAAGAGCCGTGCCTGCATTGTCAGGTGCATCTGCTTACAGGGCAGATCAAGTGAGGACGGAATAGAGTGCTAGGAAAACGACGATTCATAGTAAATGGCGTTGCGGTGAGCATGGAGACGCCGCAGAGCAGCCCGGGACCAGAGAAGAAAGCTGGGGGTTGCCGTTGCATCTATGTCAGCCACAGCGAGGCGGTCGGGCGATGGGGGTTGAGCACGGCAGACGAGGTGTGGAGAGGACTCGGCGGAGAAGACACTGTGGCGCTTGTGACGGCCAAGCAGGATGAGCAGTTGGGGGAAACCCGGGATGATGGGGCGCTCACCACGATAATCGCGGATGTAGTGGCGCAGTCGGCGGTTCCAGGGAAGGATAGATGATGGTCATCACGGTGATATGCCCCCATTGCAGGGTAAGGTTGAATGTTCCCGGGCCGGATGAGGGTGGGCCGGGATCCGGCGCAAGCATCGAGTGTGTCGAGTGCTTCAACGAGTTTCCTTTCATTGTGGACGACGAGCAGAGTATACCGACTGTCGCCCAGCAGCCCGTTCAGCAGCAGCCACGCCCAGCCGTGCCGACTTATGCCGAGAGGATGATGGCGGAGCAGTTGGCGGAGCAGCAGCGTTACGAGGCGGAAGCGCGGGCAAGGGAGCAATACGACAGCAGGATGGGCTTTGCCTATGGCGTCAAGCAAGGGGTACTGGAAATGGTCAAGACCCTCGTGGAGTTGACCTCCGCTCTCGTCGTCCTGTTTTTCTTCGTGGGAATCTGCGTCTTCTCATTTGTTGGTGGCTGGCTTGTCGGAGATGAGCTGTTCTTCTTCCTGAGCAAGATATTACAGCCAGCTGTTAGAGCGATATTTGGATAGTGGCTGAAGGCCGGTGGGCACGTGATATTCGAAGCGATGTCGATAGAAGTAATGCAGGAGCCGCTGCGGTGGGCGGAGTCCGTGCGCCCAGCATTCGAGGACATCGTTCAGATGACCATACATCAGCAGACGTCCTTTGCGGACTCCGAGATCAGGGCCGCGCTGGATTTCTCCAGGGCGTTTTCTCGGCTGTTCATCATGCTGTGCGTGGCTGCTTCCCTTGTCGGCATCTGCTACGGCTCCTTTCTACTGCTCTCGTCGGGTGGAGAGCCGCGAAAGCTTGAGCAGAGTCGCACCGTATTCAAGAATGTCGCGATAGGACTGGTGCTGTCGATTTCATCCTACCTGATTCTCAGCCTGGCCATCACGATAACGATTCAGACCATCGGACTTCCGGAGACGGTGCGTTTCTGGGATGACGCGGTGTTCCAGGATGACTTCGGTATCTACGAGCTGCTGGACGGCAGTGAGTACGCCCTGCAGGGGGAGGTCATAATGCTCGATGGTCCCGAGCCGGTTGTCTGCTCGGACTCGTTGCCTGACGTTGCGAGCGACGCTGGGTGGAACTGGCACGACAACTTGACGGATACCGAACTGGGGGGATGTAAACGCTCATAAGCGGACGCTTTGGTGATTGCGATGCAGCAGATGTTTGAAAAAATAGCAGAGTGGCTGGGAGTGGGTGTCACCCAGGCGAAGGGCATCGTATTCGGGTTCTTGTTCCTGCTGATCATAGGCATTGGACTGGCGAGTACGGCGGGCGTCGATCTCGTTGAAGATTATGGAACCGTAACCGACGGTGGAGCGCCGGATGTGGAAGAGATAACAAATCCGCTCGATGAGAGGAGGGAACATCTGAGGAAGAGGGTGAAACTACCCACTCTGCTTAGCGATGGTCAGGTGATTCCTGATAGCCCTCCCCGACCTAACGGTGTAGTGCTGCGCTGCGGGCCGGCGTTGCGGGGCCAAGCAGGTTTGACTAGAGGATGGGTATGGACAGACAAGGAGAGAGGATGCAGGCGAGTCGCGAAACAGCCCTAGAACATAAGCCGCGGGAACGCCTGATGGCTGTGCTCGATTGGGAGAGCCTTAACCTTCGCCCCAAGCAACTCCTTGATGTAAACCTCAGAGTCCTGGAAATCATCAGGGAGAGACTGGGAAGCTGCTGGTGCAGGACGCTGTACAGGATCTACCTGAAGAAGGGAGACACCGAATCGAAGGCCTGGTATGAGCACTACCGCTCAGAGCACCTCATAGCCGCCTGGCGCACCCCGAAGAACAGAGGGCGCCGGCCGCCGGCCGACTGGGACTTCCGCATTCGGCAGAATATTCTTGACTGGTGCGTCAACGACGCGACGGCGATGCCCGACAGGACCGCATTGGTGCTGGTGTCGGGCGGCGGGAAATTCGTTGAGATGGTGGACAGACTGGACAGGGAGGGTGTGCAACTTCTTCTCATCCACACCGAGGATGTGGGGGACGGAGTGGACGCATTGAAACGGGCTTACGGCCCGAACAGGTGCGTTGGCCTCGAGCTGAAAGCGGAAAGGGTTTGAAGAAATGGAGGTGTATGACGATGCAGTAGTGAGAATGGCCACCTTTCTCGACACCAGGAGCGTAGTGCTCTCGATGGGCACGGCGCGGGAGATTGACGGCGCGGTCAACCGCTTCATAAACAGATGGCGGAGACGGCGCAGGTTTGGACAGAGGGTGATGCAGGTGCGCCGCCTGTACGCGCCGGAGGAACACAGACAAGTATCCACATTGCTCGGTCATTCGATGAAGTGGCGTCAGGGTGGAAACGGTGAGGCGATGGATTTAACAAACTTCATCATCAATGACAGCAGGGCGTTCTGCCTGCAGGACCCAGGGCGTTCGACGGCTGTGCTCTGTTCCACGGACGTGGGGATCAGGGACACCATCGAGGAATTGCCAGGGTCTGGAGCGGAGGTCTTTGTGCCGGGACGGGCTGGTAACTTGCCTGCCTATCTGTCAGGACTCGTGAAGCCGGAAAACACAGGACTCTTTTGAGTAGGCCATCGCTGATGGTGCTCCCGCATTAGCGCATCAGGCCGGAGCGCGGGAATAAGAAAGGTAAAGGATGAAATACTCAAGTGGACTGATACTGGTTACACTCTTGCTCCTTGGTTGCGGGAGTGGCGATGATGACGCTGGGACGCCTGTGGCCGCCCCCCAGATGATTCAGACTGCGGTTCCAGCGGCAACCGCGCCTGTCCTTCTCCCAAGTCCCACGCCCTACAGGGGAAGCATTCCTCAACCCGTCGTCGTGAGGGTCACCTCCACCGTGATTCCGAAGGCGGAAGCAGTGGTAGTAGATTCAACGCCCACTCTGCCCCCCGAACAGGCTGTTGTCGTCAGCGTGGGGACGCCTGAAAGCCCGGCGGTTCCGCCTGTCTCGATGGACTGCGGGAGCTTTGACTCGCACAGGGAGGCACAGGCGTTCTTCCTCGATCAGGGAGAGGGCGCCGACGTATCGGAACTTGATACGAACAATGACGGCATAGCCTGCAACAGCCCTGGCGACAGAGGATACGCGGATATGACATTCGAGTCCCTGCTGCAGGCGACTGCGACGCCTTTCGCGACCGTGACGGCGACTGTTCCCAAGCGGGATTGCGCGGACTTTGAAACGTGGGAGGAGGCCAACGCCTTCTTCGTCAGCGAGGGTGGACCGCGCTCCGACCCCCATAACCTGGACGGGGACCGCGATGGCGTGCCCTGCACGGCACTGAAGTACGACGAGGAGAACCCGCCCGAACTCACTCCAACACTGCCGCCGCCGGAGGCGTCGGACGATGCGTGGAGCAGTGAGGGACGAACCGCCGAGCTCAACGCCATCAACTGGCGGGCATTCATCGCGACGAGCCTGGGTGGGGGCCGCTGGTCAGAGAACGGTGTATTCGGGATTGCAGCACCGGGCGAGATCATCAACAGCAACATAAGGGATGAGGACGGCAACCCTAGCAGGTTCACAGCACAGGTTGACTGCGCGGAGCGTTTCGGCAACCGGTTCGACGAGCGAAATACCAGCTTCTATGAGGAACTAGATCGCGTATGGATCTGGATCGAGCCAGCGGATGGCAGCGAGCCCTTCTGCGCCAGGGTCGACCGCTATCGCAACTGGCTGCCGTCGGACCCCGAGCCGCTACCCTCAGCCTGGCGGTGGAGCGCGCTGCCGCAGGCGGAGAGACTCGACGCGCTGGTCTTCACGGACTCGGTCAACGGTCCAAGGGAACACACGCTGCCGCCGAGTAACCTCTCCAACCTTGAGCTGTCGGCAATGGGCAAGACCGTCGAGGTGAGAGAAGGCGACGGGAAGCTCGAATGCACTCCGCAGAAGGCGCCTGTCGCCGTCTGGACGCGCGGGATGGGCTTCGAGGTACTGAGCCGCGAGGAGGAAGAGCTGCTGGCGCGCGGCGCGTTCGCCGGCACGAGGGATGAGGGCGAGCAGGAACGGTTCTGGCAGTCCTACGACTGGGAGCGCAAGGAATACTGGCGTAACGAGGGATGGTTCCTCGCGATCCTGGGCGACCCTTATGACAGGACAGTAAGAGAGAACCGCCACTGGCTCAATGACGTGATTTATGGCGTTCCCGTGCTGGCCAGCTGCTGGCTCGTCTGGAACGTGGAGGATCTGCCCGAGTCTCGTTACTGCCTTGAGTGCGAGAGACGCGCAAACATGGAGAGAATGGCCGCTGACGCTCAGTGAGTTGATGGCGGCATAAAGGACTGACAATGATGACTCCACAACAGGACGATAATGCGTGGCGCAGGCACGAGGTGCCGACGTACACGCAGGCACAAGATACCTGGCTCTTCGGCCTGTCCTTCAGGCAACTCATAACGATTGCCATTGGCGCGGGTGTCGGCTATGCCGTCTATCAGATGTTGTTCTTCCTGGACATATGGTTCAGGATCGGGATCGGAGTCGTCGTTGTTCTCATATCGGCCGCATTTGTGGCGCTCAAGCCGGGTGGCCGGTCACTCTTCTCGGTGCTCTATGAACTCATTTCATTCCAGTTCCGGACCAAGCACTACACCGACCTGACCAGGCATGTCGTTGCCTCCAGTCCGACAGACCAGTTTCGCCCGCAGCGACGCCGAAAGACGTTGAACATTCCGATACCCACGCCGAGCAACACAGTCTACATCAGGCTCAGACTGCCGATAGGAGGCCGCAGAGACTCCGCAGAAGCCGTCATAATCGCGCTGGTTGGATCTGCTGTTCTGCTCAGCGGTATTGCCTGTTCCGTGCAAGCCCAGGAGACCGAACACTACATCGGAAAGCGCATCTACCTCGAGTCTGTGGTTATGAAGTACAGGGACTATCCGGTGAGCGCGGAGGTCAACACGGCCACTGTCCGAATGAAGTCCGCAGCGCCTTTGCGCTGGTCCCAGCCGAGACTGCTGGAGTCGCTTCAATCCGTGACGGAGCGCAGGGCGCAGGCGACAACTGTAAGACCGGCGAGGCGACAGGGCGCAGGACTGTACGGAGGCGGAGATATCCCGCCGATATACGGGATAGCTGAATCGGATGGCTTTGCCTTCGAGAACGTTCGCCTTGATGACACGAGGCAGATACGCCCCTACTGCGATGTGCCGCTGGAAAATGGACAGCTTCTGACCAGGTCGGGAGGTGATGCCTACTATTTCCGACACCATACGAACAGGTGTCGAATGCTTCAGCCCACCGACCTCGCATTCATCGGAGACGAGGGTGTCGGGCAGGAATACTCGGTGTCCAGGCCCACTATGACCGTTCAGTGGGAAGACATCAAACGCAACAAGGGGGCGCTACGACTGCGCGGTCCGCTGATGCCCTATCCGGCGCCGTCACTCTACGACCTGAACCAGATATTGATTGACACGGACTCGGAGCTTCTAAATCCTGGGCAGCTATGCGACCCGCGCGAGATCAGCGTGTTGAGTCTTGGCTTGCAGACAGTGCGCCCGGCCAACCCGGGTACGGTGGACTACTTCGATGGGCGTTCAGGACGGCTCATCGGAGGAGAGGTGAAGGTGTGCAGACTCGAGAATCCAAACAGGGTGGCGAATATCGGACTCAAGGAGACCGTTGTGTTCGCGCAGGGCCATGCCGACTATGAGATCAAGGTTCGGCCTATTGTGACGACCTTGTTGCCCGACAACATAGTGAACCGGGCGGTGGTGAGGGTATATGACGTTGAGGGCGGTGGAAGTCAATTGGGACCTGACTTCATCGTGCCGAAGCAGGCCGATGCTGACTATGACCCCGCCAAGCCGAACATTGTGAAGTTCATCGTGCCCGCCGGAGTAATGATGGGTAAGGACAACCCTGGCGAGCTGGATAAGGGCAAGATCCAGATTGAACTGGAAGTGCACCATGCCGTGACGGTGAAGCGACCCGTGTATCAGCCCATACAGGAGTTCGCGGAGTTTGGCGATACCCATATCTGGCAGTGCGTCTGCTCTTGCAGCGGAGGCGGCTGTTCTGCGAGCTGTAACAGCAGAAGGTGTAACAGAAATTCTGATGAACGAACGAGGTATTACAAATACTGGGATCCGCATGAGCGAGTTGACGACATGGACAGGGCATATCTGCCTACGGATCCCTCATCAGGCGTGGTGCTGCTATTCACTCAGACATTTACATTCGAGTCTATCGAGGTCTCTTTTGATAAGTCCTTCCAGACCCTGGTCTATGTCGAGCCCACGCCGCGCGCCGGCCGGCAGCGCCAACCTGACTACTACAACCAGGACGACGACCTGGGATACATAGGTGGATTTCTTGGAGGGGAGGCACTGACCTGCGGCCCGGATGTCGCGACGACAGCCAGTGGAGAACCGACGGGATGGGTGTGGGTCGTGCCCGGCATAAACAGCAAGGGTGAGGCTTATGGCGGATGCCGCAGGGATTTCCTCTGCAAGCTCCTGGTGCCGCCGCAGGAAGAGATTTTCGGGGCGGGAGGGCTTCCGACCGAAGAGGACTACGAGTGCGTGGAGTATGACTATGACTCCGAATAAGACCAGAAAGCTCTTGCGAGTGGTGCGACGGCTGGGAATGGCCTTTCCGGTCCTCCTTATTTTTCAGGTTCTCCAGTCGGGAACAGCTGCGGCGCAGACACCGGTGGAGGGTCCCTGGCGCGACATTCATCAGATTTTCTGGTTCACCGACGCCGATTATGACATCACAGATCCGGGCTCAGGATACACGCGCAACGCGGCCCAGCGCTTTGCATATGGAGATGTAAGACGGTCCCAGTGCTATCACTTTAACCATAATGGTCCCGAGGCCGACGAAGTTAACGGCCTCTACTGGATGATGAGTTGTCGCCTCGGACTCGTGACGGGAGCGATTACATGGATAGGAGTAGGAATAGCTCTGATGGCACTGGCATGGGGTGGCGTGATGTGGGTGGTTGACGCAGGAGCAGGCGGCGAGAGGGGCGCCGCGCTGCGGAACATGGTCTCGGGACCGCTCATTGGGCTGGGCATCATGTTTTTCGCCTACATCTTTGCGCGTTTTGCGTACACGGTAATCAGGTACAACTTTGATAGGTACATATCGGGCGAGGGCTTTTGGCTTTAACGGCCTGACAAGACAGGAGACGGCGTTATGGTAGCGGAACACGAAAAGCGGACGGCAGCGGGGGTCGAAGAGGAGGATGGGAAGCAGAGCGACAGCGCCGGTGCTGGCCTTGATGGAAACGTACTCGAAGGCGGCGGCAACCTTCCCCTGGACGATGTTGGGCTGGAGAGCGCGGAGGCTCAGGACGGAACTGCCAGGAAGAAAATGCTGTGGCTTTCCAAGCTGATAGACGGCATCTTCAAACAGAAAGAAGAGGAAGACCCTGTCGGGCTGGCCGCAACTCTGGACATGGAGGAAGAGGAGCGCAAGGCATTTGAGGAACGTGAGAGGGAGTGGCCTACGAGCAGGGTCGACACGCTCCCGACAATCAGGGACTTCTTTGGCATCTCGCACATAGGCGACGGCAACCGTATCGTGCGCAAGGACGGGACTCGTATGGTCGTGTTCGAGTCTGCCGGCAAGGAACTGTCGCGAGCGAATATCCAGGGCTTCGCTGGGGCGCTGAACTCCATCCAGTGTCCTGTCCAATTTCTCATCAGACAGCATCCGCCTCGTCTGAACGGATTTAGGCTGCAGATGCGACAGGAGAGGGCACAACGGCTGTCGGAGAAGCTCGCCGATGCGGCTGACGACCTCGACAACCTTCTGGCCGAGCTTGAAGATCGAGAGGGACTGATGGACAGGCGGTACTACATCGTCTGCGACGAGGAGAATACCGATGAGGTGTCGGCAGCCGTAAGCAGGCTCAACCTGAGGGCCGGATACCTCGCCGAGACCGCGCTGGACATCTTCCTGCTCTCCGCAACCTTCGGGCAATCGCCGGCCGACCTTCCCGAACAGGAGCGGATTCATTACCGAGAACTGCCCGCATCGGTTAAGTCGGACAACGGTGTGTTCCGCAAGACCTTCTACGTCAAGAAATTCCCCCGCATGATGACGGTGGGCTTTCTGCAGTCCCTTCTGACCATCGGGATTCCGATGGATCTCTCGATTCACCTGCTCCCCATATCGTCAGAGCATGCGATCTCGATGCTACAGTCGCAACTCACGAGCATGCAGGCGGCGGCGAACGCGCAGCTGAAGCGCACTGGACAGGTGGGCAGTAAGGAGCAGATCGCGCTTGAGGATATTCTTCGCCTTCGCGATGCCGTTATGAGGGGCGTGGAGCGCCTGTTCAACACCAATATGGCAATCACCGTGACGGGCAACTCAGAGCAGGAACTCCGTGAACACATAACGACGCTCAACTCGATGCTCAAGGCGGTTCTCGCTGAGACCGATGAGCTCACCTTCGGTCAGCGCAGCGCCCTCCGCACGACGATGCCACTCGGGGACAACGCGACGAAGCGCTGGGTAATGCTTGACACCAGCACGCTGGCACTGATGTTCCCGTTCAGCCCGCAGGACATAGACACCAGGACTGGAACGCTCGTGGGACTTGATAATCGTGCACGGAGTCTTATCACCTACGACGAGTTCAACAATCGCAGCGCGCAGAATATGAACTCCGCGATACTCGCCACCAGCGGCGCGGGGAAGTCCTACCTCACAAAGCTGGGCATCGTGCGCCAGCTCACCCGCGATGTTCGGGTATATGTCATCGATCCGGAGGGCGAGTATGTCGATACCTGCATAGCGGCAGGGGGGCGCGTTTTGACGCCAGGTGTTCCGGGGCAGGGCATGAACCCGTTTGTCGTCACTGAGACGGGCGCGGACCTCATGGAGCGGATAGACAATCTGTGCAAGCTTCTGCAGGTGATGATAGGGCAGAGACTTAATCCCACGCAGTATGGCGAACTCAACAAGGCGATGGTGGAATACTACGGCAAGGCGACGGTTGGAGGACAGGGCAACTGGACGGGACTGTTCAATCATATCCACAAGGAGCAGCCGGCGATTGCCGCGATGCTGACACCATTCTACGACGGCTCAAAGCAGTATCTTCTTTCGGACGAGGGCACTGACATGCTTCAGGATGAGGCGCACATGACGGTATTCAATTTGCGGCTCGTGGAGTCCGAGATGAGAGCTGCGGCGGGTATGGTGTGCGCTGAGACGGTATGGACGATGGCGGCACGGGACCCGCGCCGGCGGAAGCTCGTCGTAGATGAGGTCTGGTCAATCCTTCAGGACCCCGAGGGTGGCGGATTCATGATGAATACCGCGAAGCGCGCCCGCAAGCATATCCTCGGGCTGACCAGTATCACACAGGACGTTCAGGATCTGCTGGCGGTGAATTCCAGCGAGGGTGTGCGTGGCAACAGCGGCCGTGCGCTGATCCAGAACGCGAGCTTCAAGGTGTTGCTGCGACAGGACCCCGCGTCCATCGAGATGATCCGTGAGACGTTCAACCTTTCCCCTGAGATCGCGTCGGAGCTTCCGTCGTACCCGACCGGCAGGGGGCTGCTGGTGACTCCGGACGGCTACTTCCCGATGGAGATTGAAGCGTCGCCGGTGGAGGCTGAGATTATCGAGTGGACAGCAGGCAGGCACTAGGCCGCCATTGGTCGGCTTCAAATGTGAATGAGAAAGGCGGCATTGGGTGTTGCTGAGCTGCGGTTGTGAGAAGTATCGGATCTACGACCTTGACGCGACTCTCTGTCGCAAGCACAGGACAAAACTATTGGCGCTATGCGTGCTGAGCCTAATGGTCGCGGCACTTATCGTCGCTCTCAGAGAGGGTCTGCTTTTGATATTCGGGCTGTACGTTCGCTGGATCGATTGGAGAACGAGGTTAGGCAAATGAAATGTGAGGGAGGAATTAGAGGATGTATAGCAGAGTCATAGGTAGAGTTGAGACGCTTACTCAGTCTGGGGCTTGGAGTAATTTTTTTGACAAGATCGTGGATACGCTGGCTGTTGTCGGCCTGATAAGCATGGGTGTTCAGGTCGGAGTGCTGGCTACTCTCGGGCTGGTCGCGAGTTCGTTCGAAGGCACCGAAATGCAGTCCTACATCGGGCTGGCGCTCGTTAATTCGCCCGACTGGTTCAAGGCGATTGCTATAACGAGCTGGCTTGTTGCGCCCCTAGGTGCGATGGGAGTCGGTGGTGCCATTCTAAGGCTAGTTGCAGATAGGGCGGTTTTCGGGCGTGGCAGGTGCGATGGATAGGGGCTGGGTGTTGACGCAGCTGGTCATTTCGGGGCTGATATGTTCGGTTTTTACGGGACTCGCGATTTATGAAGGTGTCCGCATATTCGGTGAAGCAGACGGCGACGCCCGAAGCATCCTGCTGGCAATAGTGTGCGCCAGCGGCAGTTTCACCTGGTTCACCTGGTTTCTGTACCAGAACAACGAGGGTGGAAACGCCTGTATATGTGATCGGTTCTACTGGCTCTTCAACAAGAGATTGCCGCTACTGGGGAAGACATACCGTTGGATCAAGGAGTTCAGTCGGAACGAAGGTTGATGTTGGAATGGAAGAGTCCGGAATAGTTGAAGGGAAATGCATCCACCTGCAGGTGCCGGACGAGTGCATCCATTGCCTGTACTCGATGAGAAGGCAGGCGCTCAGGCTGATACTGGTCATCTGCTTGAGCATCATTCTCATGGCGGGTCTTGCTTTCCACTCAATGGGGTGACGAAATGGAAACAACACTTATTGACAAGTTCCTGTTGCTGCTCACCTTCAACGGCGAAATGAAGAAGCCCAGGGGTAGCGTTCTGGAGTACGCCGTTGCCGGCGCTGTTCTAATGGAGCTTGAAAAGCAGGGGTTCATAGACAGCGACACGGAGAATATCATTCCGCTTCGCTCGGATCTGCCAGAGGATGAGATTCTCGCCCAGGCACATAGGGAGGTCGTCAGCAAGGGCTCGATGAGGATCAGGGACTGTCTCCGTTGGATGGCAGTGCGGGCGCCGGGACTGCATAAGGCGGCATTGGCAAGACTCATCGAGAAAGGGTTTCTCGTGAAAAGACAGCGACGAAAGATGCTCGTCTTCCAAGAGGAATACGTCGAGGCGACAAACCATGCGGGCCATGACCTCAAGGTGCATATATTTGACACGCTTAAGAGTAACGACACCCCTCTCCCGGACGACATCAGGCTCATCTGCCTAGCGGACGCCACCGGTCTGCTCCGTGAGATGTTTGACAACGAAGAGAGACGCAAGACGCAGGACAGGGTGGAGGCGGTGCGCAGACTTGACCTCGTGGGACAGGTCACTGCGGTTGCCATCGAGGATGCGGACCTGTCTATCACGATTGAGATTCAAGAACCATAGTTGTTAAGGAGGATGCTGTGGCTACGACGGGCCTGGTTGAAATATATGAAAGTGCACTCTATGAACCACGGGAGTCGCTCGTCAAGGTGATTCCCCCTCGGGAGGGGAATTTCAATCTGCAGAGCTTCATGAACGCTCTTGAAGCCCTGGACATGGCCGACGAGCGGGTCAGCCTGGAGATCGCCGCGGTCAGGGGTAAGGTCGAGATGTTCGTGCGCTCGCAGCGAGCGGACAATGTGATCACCTCGCTTGTGTCTCACTACCCGAACATAGTTTTCGAGGCGGTTGACAGGAAGGACGATCCGCTCTACGTGGAGCAGGAGACCGAGAACGCATGGAGACAGGTACTCTGGCCAGGCGGCGACGAGTGGATGCCCTTCCAGGTCTATGACGAGCGAAATCCGCTTGAGCATGGGGGCGACCCCTTCATAGACATGATCGCGGGCATGTCCAACGAACTGCGCCCGGGTTCCCGCGTGGTGTCGAGGCTGGTGCTCACGCAGAAAGACCACAACTGGTCGGAGGATTGGCGGAGCCGCGCCATGAAGGGCATCGGCAGCGAGAACCAGATGCTCGCCGACCAGATGCGGAAGGAGGAACGAAAGAGTGAGAAGCCCTCTGGATCCACGTCGAAGGACGACTCGATGGACTCTGAGGCTACGATGCAGCTTGTCTATGCGATCGCTGCCCTTATGGGGTTGGGCCTCATTGCCTATCTCGCGATGACCTTCGTCTGGCCGCGACTGTCTGAGGGGTCGGTCTGGGACATCGTGCTGGCATGCGTCGTGCTCGCGGTGGCTGTGGTCCTCGTGGGGCTTGCGCTCTTCTGGCTGGGCATAAAGACGGGGGTGTTCAAGAGGAAGGAAGCGCCGAGGTTTCAAGACCCTGACCTGGTGCGTCTGCGGGTCGAAGGCGCGGCGTTCAGGATGGAAGTGCAGGTATTTGCGATCCTGAGAGAGGACAGGGCTGAAGACGAGGCCATAGAGCAGTTGATTCGACCGGCGGTCGCGGCCTACCGGAGCTTCGACAATCCGCTCGGCTGCCAGTTCGACGCCGGACCGATCGAGAAACTGGACGGCTTGACTCCGGACATTGAGAACATGGACTACGTGGGTGGAGCCAAGAGTAAGAACTCCATCGGAGAGGGTGTCATTGGAACGCGCGAGGTGGCGGCGTTCTGGCATGTGCCGGGCGAGTCCGCCAAGGTGCCTGGACTCAACCGCGCCGGCAGCGTCAGGATCCCGATGCCTGAGCCCATGTTCGTCATGGACCATGAGACGCGCATGCGCTCGGTACTGGTGGGCACGGAGGCGTACCGAGACGGCGGACTGCGGCTGGCTTTCCTGCCGCCGGACGTGCTGAAGCGCCATCATCTCTATGTGGGCAAGACCAGGAGTGGCAAGAGCACCCTGATGCTGCACGTGGGGGTGGGCATTCTTCTGCAGAAGGTCATAAAGGTGTCGGACTCGGCGCTTGTGGTGGTGGACCCGCACTCGGACCTGGCGAACGACATCATAATGAGAATGGGTGTGGATGCTGGACGCTTCGTGAGGCTGATCGACATGAGCGACACCGAGCGGGCGTGCGGCATCAACCTGTTGGACGTGAGGGAGTTTCCGAATCGCGACATCACCATCCCGACAATCATCTCGATAGCGAAGTCCTCATCGGTCAACTGGGGAGATCGTATGGAAGCGATCATGACTTGGACATTCGCCACGCTTTTCGAGGCGAACAGGCACCGTAAGCCGTTGGAGCAGTACACGATCTTCGACGCCGTGCCATTTTTAACAAAAGACAACGAACGTAAGAAAATTATCCGAGAGTCGAAAAGTAAGGAAATTGCCGAGTGGTGGGCGCATGTGTTCCCCACCCTCGCACCGAAGGACGACCAGACTGCGCTTGCGCCCGTTCTACGAAAGATAACGGAGTACGCGAGCAGTCCGATAGCACGTCGTGTGCTTGGACAACGCCGATGCACCATTTCGATCGAGAAGGAGCTGGCGGCGGGAAACGCCATCATCGTGAACACCGCTCGCGGCGAGGCAGGGCCGGAGGTATCGGCGATCATCGGGTCGTGCATCCTCAATTTGACGGAATTCATTCTGCGTGAACAGAGCAAGATCGAGTCTGGTAGCAGGCGACCAGTGACGGTGATTGTGGATGAGATGCAGACTTTCCCGGGTGTGCGCTACGACAATATGCTCGCGGAGCTGAATAAGTACGGCGGAAGCTTGGTTATGGCAACGCAGAGCCTGGACCGCCTGAATGAGATGGGCGAGAGCGGCAGCATGCGCGAGACTATCCTTTCCAACCTGGGCTGTCTAGCGGCCTTCCAGGTGAACGCGGCGGACTCGACACTTCTGAAGAACGAGCTGGATTCCACTGCTCTCAAGGAAGAAGACATTATGCGATTGCCACCGCACAACTGCTACGGCAGGGTGAACCTCGACTCCGGGGTGGAGTTCTTCTCGATTGAGGTGCTGAAACCGTTTGATCCTGATCCGGTGATACTCCGGCTCGTGAGGGAGGCATCCGAGATGTACACCACGCCGGCTGAGGAAGTGGATGCAGAGCATGCGCGGAGCATGGACAGCAAGATTTTCGACATATTCGCCTCTGAGCATGAGGAGGAAGAAAAGAACCCGACCTCTGATTATGACCAGGACGTGGGTGAGAGTGACGAAGATGACTCCGCGGCTGATGATGACGACGAAGGCGAGAGCGACGAAGACGAGGCTCAGGCATCAGGAGATAGCTGATGCCTGAGCCTGCTGACATCACTGTTGGGCAACTGCTGATGACTCTCTCGCAGTTGCCTTTTCTCTCTGCTGACGAGATTTCAACACTGATCGACTTCGATGCCCGTGAAGTCAGAGCTGACCTGAAAGTGGCGCAGTGTAATAGACTCGTTGGTTCTGTGCAGTACCGGCGCTCGCCGTCCGTCACTCTGAGACGCTGGTACTTGACGCGCGAAGGTACGCTGATTGCTGCCAGGGAAGAACGCACGACTCCAGAGCGACACTTGTCGCGCAATCCCGTCAGCACGGAGTGGCAGCGCTCGCTGCTCCGCAGGCTGGATGCGGTTGACGTGCTCTACCGGATGCTTCACGAGATGGTGCAGTTCACCGGAGATACCCCGGAGTGGGCCTGGCATCGTGACGGTCCATTCGATGCGGCGGTCAGGTTCCCGGACGGCAGGCGTTTCGTTGTGATGCGGCTGGGCAGCACGCTCTCATGGCAGGCGACCAAAAGCAGGCTTGGTTCGCTGTATGAAGGGCAGAACCAGCGAAACGCGCCAATCGCGCTGGTCATTGTGCCGGGCGACATAGAGAAACGGCGCATCACGACGCTTCTGAAGCACCGTGCAATCTACATGCATATAGCCGCAGAGAGCGTGCTGAGCGAGCGGGGCATGAATGCCCCAACCTGGGAGCCTGTCGGAACGGAGCTGCGCGACATCACGCTGGAAGCCATTCTGCGGAGGTCGCGCCGCAGGGGACGAATTCCGGCGCGTCCACGTCACTATAACGACAGGCTGCCGTCACAGGACATTCACGAGAACATAACGAGTGTTAATTTCTTAGCGAGCGAGCTTCGGCCCGCCGAGCGGCAGATGTTGCGACTGCTGTACGACTGGCCACTCGGCAGAAGTGAGGAGTTGGCAAGGATTCTCGATGTGTCCATTGATAGCTTGTACCAAAAGCAGGCATCTCTTCTGAGGCGCAACCTCATCCACAAGGTCGAGATCGGGGAATCGTACCGGGAGCGCCGCGAGAACGGCACACGGCTCGTCCTGACCGAGGATGGACGACGAGCGTTGGCCTGGACGGACCGCAGAGACCTCTCGGACCTGACACGCCACTGGCAGCTCACAGCAAGCGGGGAAGATGACCCCAACCCGAAGATGAAAGTCAAGGTTCGCGGCTTCCGGGTGGACGGCACAAAGCTGCGTCCCCTCATCAGTCAGCTGCGTCACACCGACGCCGTGAGTGAAATCACGGCGATGTTGACAGTGGAAAGCAGGACTCACTCGAACTACCGGCTGGTACAGGCGGTTCCGCCGCATCGCTGGGAGAGGGTGTTTTGGTTCAACGGCAGACGGGCGCAGATCAGCCCAGATGCGACATACATGCTGGAGTACCAGGGAGAGACTGAGGTGAACTTCCTTGAGTACGAGGAGCGAGCAGATAGGCCGTCACGCATGAGGTCGAAGATCCGAGGGCATGAGAGCTACTTCGGGGCATTCGAGACCGAAGGCGACTTCGACGACGTTCTGCCGAGGGCGCTCTTCGTGTTCAGAAACGTAGAGACCGCGAGCAGATTCGGCGTATTTCTGATGAATGAAGGGACGGCGCGAATGCCGCTTGTCGTGTCGAGCATGGATGTGTTGAGGCGCGAGGGCTTTTTCGGCAATAGCTGGACCTGGCCCTGGGAGCAACAGCGAGGGCCGGTGCCGCTCTCGGCACTGCGACGGTCGAGGTGACGCGGAAATGCTTGGAGCAGAACGAGTGTTGCGTACATACGGGCTGATTAACGCCAATCGTGGCAAACTGGGTCAAAGTGGGTCAATCGTGTCAACTGGGTCAAAGTGAGCCTGTACATTAAATTACTTAGGTGGGTCATTGCGCAGGAGAGGCTGTGTGGCGCTTGGGCGCGGGGCGTGTGGGTGGGTCAAAGGAATGGGTCAATGGGGATAGCAGTTTGAAGCCTCACGCGGTGTGACACGGGAAGAGAGGGGAAGCTGTATGCACGGAGACGTGAATCACGGCCCCACTCTGGAGCGGAATAGGCACGCGCCGACTGAGCGGGAATAGAGGGGGAGCCGGAAGCCAGGACGGTGCGGCGAGGTAGAAGGGGCGTTGAGAGTGAGCCTCGCGGCGAATGAGCAAGGAGGACGGCAGTATGACAGAGGGGGAGCGGCGGGAACGTGCGGAGCAGTGGTTGCTCGCGCAGCTCGCTGACGGCAAGAGTGGCAGGGAGATTGCCAGGATGTTGGGTGGAACCACGAATAACCAGCTCGTGAATCGACCGCTCAGAGAGTGGCGGCGGACGGGTGAGATGGAGCTGCGTGGGCGCCTGTTAACGCTGATCACAGAGTTGCTTGACGGGACTGAGAGCGGTGGGGGCCGAAATGGAGCAGGTGGGGAGGAGGCAGCCCAGCCCCCAGCGGAGCCCAGCCCTGCCGATGAGATGACGGGAGAGGAGGGTTTTGCGGCGCCTGGTGGGGTTAAGCCCGTTGTTGGTAATCCCGATGTGCCACAAGTGGAGACTGATGCCCGCGAGGATAAGGCGGGTGACGCGTCACCTAGCTCTCCTATCGGCACGACGCCTGTGGAGCAAAGCACGGAAGAAGCAACAGCTGAGCACATGTCGGCGGGTGGCACTGATGACGGGACAGCTGACACTGAGCCGGCCAGCAGCCAACCTGAGGACGACGAAACTCCGAAGCCCGTGAGGGCCACAGGCGGCATGGGGTCTAATCGACGACGTAACGAGCGGCGGGCGCGGGAGGTCGAGCGGCGACGCAGGGTCGCTCTGGTCGAGCAGGTCGCGAATGCGACCGTGCTGCCGCAGTTGACCGCGGTGCTGGCCCAGGTGGGCAACCGGCTGCTGTTGGATGAGTATCCTCCCTTCGGCTCGCCGTCGTCTGTTCCGACGGAACGCCAGAGAAAGCAGGTGTTGGCCGCGATAGTCGGCGCACCCGTGTTGAGGCTGTTGCCGATGGAGCAGGCGGTAGAGGTCGCGAGACTGCAGGTCACCGGACGTCTCACGATGCTCACCGCGCCGGAGGATCTGGGCGGAGACGCACTCAGGATGCTCCTATCGGGAGAGGGAGGAGAGACGGAATTCAAGGACGAGGGCGCGCTCGCCGTCGCTTTCGGCGTGGGCGACGAGACCTTCGGCTTGGAGACCCCGGGCGGGCTGTATCGTTGGGGACTGGGCACGGAGCTGCGGCAGCGGCGCTACGCCTGGTCGGAGCACTTCGGACGTCCCGCGCTGATTGGCGGCCGGGAGAGCGGCGTGATAAGGGACGCGCCCTACCGGGACGAGGACTGGTTCTTCGGCTCTGCCGGCTGGACTGACGAGGACGGGAAGTGGCGTCCGGGACGACACGAGGTGATAGCGCGCTGGCGGTTGCTGCGGGAGATGTACGACGCCTTCGGCGCACTGGAGGGTCAGGAGGTATGGCACTACGCGCTCTACGAGGCCCGAGCCGAGTTGGAGCTTACGCTCCTGGGCGACAGCTACGCGATGACATTCGACAGGCTGATCCTCGGCGTTGCGGCGTGGCCGCGGTCCACGCGGGAGGGCTTCGAGACGAGGGGACGGGCCATCCAGATCGAGGCCAACAGAAAAAGAGCGAGACAGGGTGGTAAGCGCAGGTGGCGCAGGCGGCGTCTGCACAGGCTATGGAGCTGGATGGGCGCGACATGTCGCCGGATGGTTCTCGACATTCGCCTGAGTGACGCTGTGGTCGCCGGGCGTGACGGCTCCGATGTGGTACAGGAGGAGAACACGCCTGACGCCGCAGTGGAGGTAACGAAGACGAACGGGACAGCGGTGGATGTGGCTAAAGCAGCGTCAGGCACAGAGGGGGACCACCGCAACGCCGTTGGCATGGGTGATGGTGAGGAGGTTGACGGCGCTGATGATGTTGACACTGATGTTGACGCTGACGCGGGTGTTGACGCGAACGCCAACGCAGCCGCGGATGCCGAGGAACGTAACGGGAGGAATGACGCGGCTCGGGACGGGAAGGCCCTGCGCGTTCTGGAGCGGGGATGCAGGCGCGGAGGTCTGCTCGCCCTGGTGAACTGGGCGCGATTCCCTTATCTGTACGACGAGGTTGAGCGGCAGGGCTGGTTCACCAAGAAGGTGAGCTGGTGCCTGTACAGGCGGCACTCCGAGCTTGACGGCAGCGTGTGCGGTCTGCCCGGGGACAGGTGGCGGGCGCTGGAGCCGCCGCTTGCGCCCGAGTACATGACGCCGACGCCGCGCACGGGCCACGTGCCCTCGGAGGCGTTCCGCCGCAGGTTCCGCCCGCACGAGAACGACCCGGACTACGAGCCACCCGAGCCGCCGGAGGAGAAGTTGTCCTGGTGGCGCAGGGGATTTAGGAGAAAGCGAGCACGGGCGCAGCAAGGTTCGGGAGAAGGCGACAGCACCGTCAAGGCGCCGAGCGTATCGCGGTGGCGCAGGCTGCTCGGAAGAGGCAGGAAGAAGGAAGATCCTCAGTCGAGGCGAGCCGACGCGACGAACGACACTGCGGTGGCTGAGGGGCCGGGAGACGGTGCTTCCGAGACTCGGACGCTTGACACCGGAGTGAATCAGAATGGCAGGAGCGCAGAGGATGAACATACAGCAGTGCCTGGACAACCACAGGCTGGAGATCGAGGTTAGCGACAGCCTTGCGACACAGGAGGTCGTGATACGGAACATCGACATATTCGAGGCCTGGGACCTCTACAGCATGCTCAAGGTCATCGAGCCAATGGCCGACCTCAAGACCAGGATCAGGTCCAGAGACGGCAGGGGCTACGAGCTGGGACTGATCTACACACAGCACCTCAAGCGGGCTCTTGACAGCTACCAGAAGGCCGCAGTCCGGCGCAAGCACAGCGGCAGCGTCGCCTGCACTCTCATAAGCGTCGTGACGCGTCGCAGTCTCATGCCCATCATCGATGCATGGGACGGTGGCCGGCCGCAGGAGCTGACACGCAGGGAGCGCATGTGCTTCGTCCGCGACTACGAGCAGATAGTCCTGAGGACCGAGAGGCTGATGGAGCTGCTGCAGGACATCCTGAGAGTCAACAACGACACGGACAACCTGATAGAGGATTTCTAGGAGGAGAGGCCAATGCATACCGAGATAGTGGCACGGCCGGGCTTTGCCGCGCTTCGGGCGCAGCTCAAGACGGGAGAGTCGATCATGGCGGAGCCGGGCGCGATGATGGTGCATCGCAATACACACATGAGCACGGGCGCCGCCAGGGGCGGTTTCATGAGCGGAGTGCGGCGGCTCCTTGCGTCGGAGTCGTTCTTCCTGAACAAGTTCACCGGCATAAACGAGGACCGCGAGATATACCTGACGCCATCGGTGCCGGGCGACATCCAGGACCACGCGCTAGAGCCGCACTCCGAAATCATCCTGCAGTCCGGCGCGTTCCTGGCCTGCACGGAAGCCGTCACGGTGGACACGCGCTTTCAGGGCGTGCGGGGCATATTCAACCGAGAGGGAATGTTCTTCCTGAGAGCGCACACGCAGGAGGCGGGCGGCGACGTCTTCTTCCACACCTACGGCGCGCTGATCGAGTTGGAAGTGACGGCAGAGACTGCGCTCTACGTGGACAACGGCCACCTCGTGGCGTTCACGCAAGGTGTGGACTACAGCCTCGACAGGGTGCGGGGGCTGAAGCCGCTGCTGCTGGGCGGAGAGGGCATCGTGCTGCGCTTCGAGGGAGAGGGCAGCGTCTGGGTACAAACGCGGGAGCTGAGAACGTTCGCCGCGCAGCTCGTACCGTTCCTACCGACAGACAAGAGTTCCTAAGAAAGTCACAGACGGAGGTCATCAATGGTATTCAAACAACTAGCTGGCTGGGTGCGCGCGGTTCGCGGACTAACCCTGACCACGACGGTGCCGTCCCAGGCTTTACCGATGGTCTGCGCGTCTCCCTGTGATGATGACATGGTGGAAGCCGAAGCACGGGCTATTGATGCAATGGTAGAGGCGGCACGGAACGACAAGGGCCAGGTGCAATGTTACCGGTGCGGACGGGAGATGGCAGAGGGCGGCTACGGAGTATCGCTGATGGGCCGCGGAGCAAGCTGCCTCGACGTGCCGGATTGCATCGCAGACGTCACGAGACAGCAGGAGACCGGTTCCGCCCGTTTCGTAAACTGTGCCTATTGCCTTAGAGAATTACCCATCACTCAGGTCAAAATACATCCGTGGAAAGGATCACTTTCTTGCATCGACACCGACGGTTGCGAAGAAGAACAGCGAGCTTTGGACGATCTCTTCCGAAAATTCAAGGAGAAGTACCCAAACGGCACCCCGCCAGGCGGCGGCACTCTATGAAAACGATATCAAGAAAGGACACGCACTATGCGAAACATACTCCCGGCCGCACTCGGAGCGGCTAGCGGATTCATCATTGGAGTCGCGCTGACGACCTGGATACAAATCGGGCAGAGACGGGCGTTGCGTCCTCCAGCCGCAGGCGGGGGCACGCCTATGCCGCTCCCGCCAGGAACACCGGCAACGCGAGCTGGCAGCCAGAGCGCCCTGAAGAACGAGCGGATGGACGCAAACGCGCGACAAGCGAGTCAACGCAGGACGTAAGCGGCTCAATCGCCGAGGAACGAGGAGAAAGGCGCTCATAGTCCATCGGAGGGTAAAAGAGCCTGAGAGGGCCAGAAATCGCTCCTGGAGGCTGTGAGAGGGCACAGAGAGGCGGCTGCGGGCGACAATTTTGCGCCTACGGCGCGTCCAGTAGGGAAGAGTGATTTAGTGGGCTTACGCTGTCAAGCAGCCCAGGAAGGTCAGGAATCTTGAGGAACCCACATCGGCGAGGCCGCCGTGCCCGCGCAAGGCGGCCATACCTTCGTGGCGATCGGTGGGTGAAGACCGGCGGCACGGTGCAGTCCAGGCGGCAGGCACTCAGGGAGAAGAGCTGTCTGGGCAAGAAGACATTCCGCAGTTTCTCGGAGGCCGCCGCCGTCATCAAGGAGCACCGGGCCCGCTACGTCCTGGCCGAGACGGGCGAACTGAACATATACAGGTGTCCATTCGGGAAGCACCTGCATATCGGACATAACTGGCCACTCAAACACTTGGAGGAACTGGTTCAGGACTTCCCGATGGAAGTGATTGAGCAGGCAGGGGGTCGCGAATGAAAGCTACGCTGGGCATACTGCTCCCGGTCGCCATGATGGTATCGTTCACCGTGCTGCTTACGGGCTGGGTGCTCGTACTCCTGCATAATCCCGAGGCTTCGACACTGGAGGTCGCGACCGAGCTCGCCACGCAGCCAAGAGAAACCTTCAAGAGAGGTGTGCCGGTGTTACCTGACCCACCTGAATCCTCCCCAACCCCCGCACCTCTACTGGCAAGCACGGTTTTGGTGCTCGCCGGATTTGTAGGAATGGTCTGGTTCAGCATCAGACATCACGGCGACGTCATGCGCTTTTCGGAGAGAGAAGTTGAAGCGGCGATTGCGGACGAACCTAGGCCGCCAAAAATGGCCGGGAAGAGGAAGGCTCTCTCGCGGGGAGCGCGACGGCGGAAACGCCAGGCGCGGCAGCGAGAGCGCGAACAGGCATTACAGATTGCCACTCGTGTGAGCAGGATCA
Source organism: uncultured Dehalococcoidia bacterium (assembly GCA_964632415.1). Taxonomy (GTDB): domain Bacteria; phylum Chloroflexota; class Dehalococcoidia; order Lucifugimonadales; family JADFKI01; genus Bin90. Next base: position 71,294 of record CAZWDM010000008.1, read on the forward strand.
GCAAGAACGTCTCGTTTCTGATGTTCATGGGAGGCGGCCTGTTTGGAATCCTGTTCTGGTTAAGCGAGAGGGTTTGGTAGGCCAACAGCACCATGTCGAACTTGCTTAAGCATATAGACCTCTCCAAATGGGACTTCGGGGTGGCGCAATTAGTAATGAGGACAGACCATCCAGGCAGCAAACGGAGGCCCGAATTGAAGACACTTATTGCCATAGTCACGATCGCGGCGCTGTTCACCACAAGCCCCGCCATCGCGCAGGCTCACTATTCCCTTCCTCCATCGGAGCTGCCCTCGGTGAAGGTACAGGACGAGGAGGGACCGGACGACCAGGACGGCACGGTGGAAACAGCATCGGTCGAGGTCTTCGACTTCTATCCGGGAGAGCCTGTCGAGTCTTACATCGACTGCAACCCGGGCGCTGACGAGCTGCAGCCTGCCTGGATTACGGAATCAACAGAGTCTTTGGCAATAAAGAATCCGGTCCCGGACTATGACTGGTTCGAGCGCGAACCCTACTTCACCAGAAGAGACTCGACTATCCATTTCGCCGACCTGATAGAACCGTCGGACGAGGGCGGCGAGTATGTATTGCTGGTGACGGCCGGCAGGTTCAGCGGCAGCTGCACCCGCTACGGCGGCTTCGATGTAGAGTACGATGAGCATGGCGAGACGGTGGTCTCCGTCTATCATTACCTCGTCTCGCGGAACCGGATCGGATGCACGAGAGACTACATCATGGACACCCTGGCGATACCGCTGGGCACTCAGTTCGAGGCCGGACGCCGGCACACCGTCACGGTGAACGACACCGACTCGATAGCTATCATGGGCATATCGAGATAGGCCAAATTAGAACAGATTCTCACCGCGACGGGACCGGAAATAGACCTTCAGTCAGACGGCGTGGTCAACGACAACTATTTTGGCCGCTTTGCGCCAATTACTTTGGCTGCTCAGGGTCCGGTGTAATTGTCGTTTCCTGATGTAATTGTCGTTTGTAATTGTCGTTCTTGAGCTTCACCGGTGCGGTAGCTCGGCACATCGAACTCGAGTATGACCGAGTGATGCACGATCCTGTCTATCGCCGCAGCTGTCGCCATCGGGTTTGAGAACACCTTCTCCCATTCGGAGAAGACCAGGTTGGATGTGATGCCGAGCGAGCGGCGCTCGTAGCGCTCCGCTATCAGGGTGAACAGCACCTCGGACTCCTCGGTTCCCTGCGGCAGGTAGCCCAGGTCGTCTATGACCAGCAGGTCGTAGTTGTCGAGCTTCCTGAGCATCCGCGGCAGGTCGAGGTCACGCTTCGCGGCCAGCATATCCTGCACCAGGCGGTACGCCGGGATGAACAGCACGGAGCGCCCTGCCTGCACGAGCCTATGCCCTATGGCGCACATCGCATGCGTCTTGCCCGTGCCGGGCAGGCCGAAGGCAAGCACGTTCACGTCACGGTCCACGAAGTCCCCTTCGGCAAGCTTCTCCAGCTGCTGCCTCAGCTTCACCGAAGCCCGTCCGTGCTCGAAGGTGTCCCAGGTCTTGCCGGCTGGCAGCTTCGACGCTCGCCTCAGCCTGTCCACTCGGCGGATCCTCCTGTCCTCTGCCTCCTGCTCCAGCACCTCGACCAGTGTCGGCAGGGCATCTGCGT
>CAZWDM010000009.1:0-41580 GCA_964632415.1 uncultured Dehalococcoidia bacterium
CGCGGCTGTTCTTCGCGCCGGATGTCAGCCACACGAACTGCCCGTCGCCCTCGCCATACGCGCCGAATGTGCCGTAGTATTCGCTCTCCAGGTCGCATACGGTAACGCGAACGCCCCTGTCCACGCTTTCGAGCGAGCGGTTGACGACATATAGGCGTCCGTTGTCGCCGATTACTGTGTCGGCAGGGTAGTAAAAGCCGCGCCCCTCCATGACGGACATGCCGAGGGTGCGGTCGTATTTCAGCAGTTGAGTTGTGGCTGTGGTCATGGTGTAACCTCGATTGTTGTAAGCCTGCTGCCAGAAATGGGCGAAGGGCAGAGTCGCGCTTGCAAATCTGCCCTTCGACAAGCTCAGGGCGAACGGACGTTAGGGCTATTGACTAGCTCCGCTGGAATTCGTGGGTGGCGGTGGCGAGGCGGAGGATATTGCCGACCTTCTCACGGTTGCGCTCGACGCCGGACTTGTCGGCGAAGCGTTCTAGAACTTCTCGCGTCTCGTCCGACACTTCGATTACGCCAAGCTGGTCGAGGCATGCTTCGACCAGCCGGGCGGGAGATGTCGCGTAGTCGTCTGCCATGACGTCGTCGATCATTGCTCTCACGCCGGGCTTGTTGGCATCGGCGATCTGCTCTGATGCGAAGTTGATTCGCTCGACGAGTGTACCTGTATCGACCCACTCTGTGCCCTGATGCCAACCCTCAACGCTGGGGGGATTGTTGAGCATCTGTCCCATGAATGTCATGGTGAGCGCCCGGTCCATGATTTCGCGGCGCGGCCTGTCGAATTCGCCCGTGAGGCGAAGGACGCCGGCTACCAGTTCTGCAGGACTCTTTATCTTCTCGTAGCGGATGTTCTCGTCCTTGAAGAAGTCGGAGGTGAAGAGTGTCCGCAGCATCGCACTTATGTCGTAACCGCTGTCGAAGTACGAATCGACAAGGGTGTCGATTGCCTCGGAGTCGCGCGGTGGCGTATATGGCCAGGCGGGAACGGGCGGTTCGTCAGCGACGAAAAAGTGGTACATGTGCCGCGCGATGAACTGAGCTGTCGAGTGCTGCTGGCAGATGATGTCGACGATGTCCTCACCGTTGAAGTTGCCCGTCTGCCCGAGGAAGGTCTTTTCACCCTCGTCATGATCTTCGGGGCGGTAGTCGAAGTGCCAGGATATTCTGCCGTAGGGCCAGTCGGAATCGCGCTCCGAACGGAGTACCATGTACTCGGTGTTGCCGATGGTCCAGCCGGTGAAGGCGCGAGAGGCCTCCTTGATGTCTTCCTCGGAGTAGTGGCCGACACCCATGCTGAACAGCTCGAGAAGCTCGCGGCCATAATTCTCGTTAATGGCGCCCTTGTGATTGTCGTAGTTGTCGAGCCAGACGATCATTGCGGGGTCTTTCGACAACTCCACCAGCATGTCTCTGAAGTTGCCCAGTCCGTGCTTGCGGAACATGCGAATTTGGTTCCAGAGGACCTTGCCGTGGATGACCTTGGGGTAGCCGGTGGCGAAGATGCCGTGCCAGAAGAGGCTCATCTTCTCCTGCAGCTGCGCCTCGGAGGTAACCATGCGGTAGAGCCAGTTTTCACCGGATGCGCGCGGTCCCATCATGCCGGACTGCTCGTGGTGGAAGCGGCGCACCATGTAGTCGCCCAACCAGGGGGCGCTCTCCGGGGCATTGAGCAGGTCATCGACAACGGCGTCGTAGCCCTTGGATTCAAGCGCCTCAAGCTGAGAGCGGGTTGCGCCGAATCCGGCGCGTCGCATCAGGTGTGCCAGCAGTTCAAGGTCTTTCTTAGTATCGACAACCATATTTGACGCCTCCCAGTTCAGTTGTTGTGTCAATGGCAGCGGTTCTGTGCTAATGTGGGTACGATTGTCGTCCACCAGCGAAAGCAGGTCTAATGCGGTGGATTTGGACGTGCTTATTTTGGCGCGATTATACCACAACGACTTCGGCAATAAAGCGGTGAACCGCAGTAATATCGGAGGGAGGCAACATCGCAAACAGATCCGAAACCGCACAGAGAAAAGGGCTGTACTACGGCTGGGTGATCGTGTTCGTGATGGCGACTGCGGGCGCGGTGAGCATGGCGATGGGGTCGCTGAACTTTGGACTATTCATCAAGCCGATGGGCGAAACGCTGGGGATAGGGCGCGCGTGGTTTGGCTGGGCGCAGACGATACGGCAGGTGTCCAGTGCGGTCACAAGTCCACCTGTGGGCTGGCTGATTGACCGGTATGGCTCGCGTGTGATGCTGCCGGTGGCCGCGATCGTTACGGCTTCCGCGATGGTCGCGCTATCCTTCATGAACGATGCGGGCGACGCATGGCTTATGGTGGCGATGTTCGCGCTGATGGGACTCGTGGGCATGAGCGGGCCGGGTGCGCTGGTAACCTCGGTGCCGGTGTTGAAGTGGTTCGTGCGGAAGCGAGGACAGGCGATTTCATTCATGGCGCTGGGCATTCCAGTGGGTGCCATGGTCTTCGTCCCCTTGACGCAGATGTTCATCGACTGGTGGGGTTGGGAGATTGCGTGGATAGTGCTGGCTTCGATAGGCGTGAGCGTGATTGCTCCGCTCGCCGCGATCTTCGTCAGACGTCAGCCTGAGGACATGGGACTGCTGCCGGACGGCGACTCCATGCACGAGTCGAAGGAAGGGGAAGGGGGCGTAGCGACTGCCGACAGTCCTGCCGACGAGGTTTCGTGGACGGTTCAAGAAGCGACGCACTCGGTCGTGTTCTGGAGCCTGGTGGCAATGTTCAGCATGGTGTCGCTGGCTACTAGCACGGTCGCGCTGCACCGCATACCTGACTTTGCCGACAGGGGATTCGATACGACCTTGATCGCGTATGCTACGGCATTCGACGCGGTATGCGCCGGCGCTGCCTCATTCTCGTTCGGCTTGCTGGTGAGCCGCGTACCGGGGCGACTGCTGGGTGCGCTCGGCTTTTCGTTCCTTGCCATCGCGAGCGTGATGACGATCTACGCGGCGGACGATGTCACAATGTTCAGCTCTATGGCGATCTTCGGGCTGGGGATAGGCGGGATGATGTTCCTGCAGAACTTCATCTGGGCGGACTACTTCGGGCGCGGTCATGTGGGGGCGATCAGGGGCTTTTCAATGCCGATAAACCTGATACTCGGCGCGGCAGGAGCGCCAATCGCCGGCTATGTGTACGACCAAACAGGCAGCTATACGGAAGTCTGGTGGGTGGGTGTGGGGCTGATGGTCTGCTCGGCGCTGCTGGCGCTGGTTACGCCACCGCCGAAGAGGCCGTCACTGGAGTCAGATAAGGATGGTGAGGCAGGCGATTGATGGTTCTGTAGAAACTGAACCGATGTGATGACTTGACTCTATCCTTTGACGATTCTCGCGTGTGGAAATATACTTGGCTTCCAGTGCATATGGAGTCAATGCAGAAGGGAATGGATCAATTGCTGCAGGAATGGCTTAGGTTCGTCATTGACCTACTTGAGGTCTTACTCAGTTGGCCTGTTGCCGTTACCTTCCTGGTCGTTCTGTTTCATCATCAGATTCGGCAAGTTATACCAACTCTCGGTGAGAGGCTCCAAAGGGTTTCAATGGGAGGAAATACTATTCATTTCGAATCCGCTCAGAGAGGTTACTCTCAGGAACTTCAGAACATCAACAGAGAAAAAATACCAGAAGTGGTTCGAACACAGGGGGAAACGGTTTCGGGTGAAGATGAAACAGATCAAATGCCTGAAATGCTTGATTCGTTTGTTGATGAAGTCCCAACAATTGAGGACACGGATGAAGGCGACAGCACTATCCTGAGTATAGAAGAAGAACTGATTGCCTTGAAACAGCGCCTTGATGAAATGAATGAAAGGTGATGCGAGAGATGTCAGTACCATACTTGACGGAATTAGGATGGATGCGAAATCTTGACTGCTTCACTTATGAACAGCAGAAGGTGATGCTCGCACTTTCGCATGAAAATTATAAGTGGCGTACTAGAGATCGACTGCTGAGATTAACGTTGTTGGACCCGAAGACGCTTGATCGCACGCTGTCGGATTTGATTGTGGACGAGTATGTGCGTCCCACGTTCAGCAAGAAAAGGAATATTGTTTTTGGCTTGAGAGAGAGGGTTGGCTGAAATGAACGGCGTACATGATATGGGCGGTATGCACGGCTTCGGGCCCATTGACATCGAGGCCGACGAGCCGGTGTTCCACGAGAAGTGGGAAGGGCGCGTATATGGCATGGTCACCAGCATTCGCGAGGAGCTTGACGTCTATGGGCCTTACGGGTCGCGGCACTACATCGAGAACATCCCGCCGGCGCGCTATCTGGCGTCGAGCTACTACGAAAAGTGGATGCTTGCGCTGGAGTCCGCCCTGGTCAGCAAGGGCCTTCTGACGGCTGAAGAAATCGATGCAAGGACTCGCGAGTTTGGTGAGGACCCTTCGGCAGAGGTAGCGACACGCAATGACCCGGAACTCGCCAAGCGAGTGCGAGAACGGATCTACAGGCCGCAGCCACTCGAACAGCAGGCTGAATCGGCGCCGCTGTTCGCTGTGGGCGACGAGGTTGCGGTGCGGAACATTCACCCGGTCGGACATACTCGACTGCCGAGGTATGTGCGGGGAAAGCGCGGCGTGATCGCAGGCATCTATGGCGCTCAGGGATTCCAGGACGAGCCGACAGTCGCAGACAGCAGCCCGCAGCATGTGTACAGCGTAGTCTTCGAGGCGGACGAACTCTGGGGTGAGAACGCGGAGCTGAACCAGAGCCTGTATATCGATATGTGGGAGTGCTGGATGGAAGCCGCGGAGTAGCCACATCACAGGGGGCAATACATGAGCGAGAACCACGACCATAGCGGGGAGCATCATCCGGAGCCGCTGTCATACGCGGAGGCGCGCACTAAGGCCATTGAATCGCTGCTCATCGAAAAAGGGCTGATATCCACCGACGCGATAGATGCGCGAGTGCAGGCGTATGAGCAGGACATCGGGCCGCTGAATGGCGCGAAGGTTGTGGCGCGGGCGTGGTCGGACGATGAGTACAGGAAGCGGCTGTTGCAGGACGGGACATCCGCAATCGGCGAGATGGGTTTCTTCGGCGCGCAGGGCGCGGAGATCATTGTTCTTGAAAACACGCCTGCCGTTCACAATATGGTCGTATGCACGCTGTGCTCCTGCTATCCGTGGCCTGTGCTTGGGCTACCACCGCGCTGGTACAAGTCCGACGCCTACAGGGCGCGCGCCGTGATCGAGCCGCGCGCGGTGCTGAAGGAGTTCGGGCTGACGCTCGGCGAGTCGGTGGAGGTGCGGGTGTGGGACAGCAACTCGGATATCCGATACATGGTGCTGCCGGAACGTCCAGAAGGCACGGACGGCATGGATGAAGATGAGCTTATCGAACTGGTAACAAGGGACAGCATGATAGGCGTGGGGAAGGCTAAAGCGCCGGCCCACGTGGCGTGAATCAGGTGACATGAGTACCGAGCCGAACAGCAATATCGCGAACATGGATGGTCAGGTTGCACTGCCGCGCAGCAACGGCGAGCTGGTGTTCTCGGCGCCGTGGGAGGGCCGTGCATTTGGAATCGCGGTCGCACTGAACGAAAGCGGTGCGTATGGGTGGGGCGAGTTCCAGAGCAGGCTTGCGGAGGAGATTGGCGCAGCTCCGCCCGACGAGGAGGGATCGGTGTACTATGAACGCTGGCTGGCATCCCTCGAAGGTCTGCTGCTCGAAAGCGGAATGGTGACGCGCGAGGAACTGGACGCGCGGACCGCTGCATACGAATCGGGGGAACTCGATGATTAGGCCAGCGAGAGATCGCAGATGAGCGAGGGCAAGGTCTTACTCGTCGGGCTGGGACCTGGTGATCACGCACTGCTCACTCCTGCCGCTCGTGATGCTCTGAGTCGCTGTGATGCCGTGGTGGGGTACGACGGTTACCTCGAACAGGTTCGTGATCTCATTGGCGGCAAGCAGGTCGTTTCCCTGCCATTGGGCAAGGAAATGGAGCGCGCAGAGAAGGCAGTCGATCTCGCGAGCGATGGATCAACCGTGGTAGTGATCTCGTCGGGTGACATCGGCGTTTACGGCATGGCTGGCCCCGTGTTCGAGCATCTGGCTGCGCACTGCTGGGATGGCGCGCAACCGCAGGTCGAAGTCGTGCCGGCGGTAACCGCGGCGCAGGCGGCGGCATCGGTGCTGGGCGCGCCGCTGATGCAGGATTTCTGCGCCATCAGTCTGAGCGACCTGATGACTCCGTGGGAGACGATCAGAAGGCGGCTGGAAGCGGCGGCATACGGAGACTTCGTCATCGCTCTGTACAACCCGCGCAGCTCAAGGCGGCGGAAGCAGATTGTGGAGGCTCGGGAGATCATCCTGCAACACAGGTGTGCCGAAACGCCGGTGGGGATCGTGCGCAATGCAAGCCGACCTGATGAGAAGGCTATGCTAACGACGCTGGGCGAACTTGAGAAGCAGTTCGAGAGCATTGATATGTTCACCGCACTCATAATCGGCAACTCCACCACATATATCCACGGTGGAAAGATGATCACGCCCCGTGGGTATGCCGTCCCTGCGAGCGCCGATTAGCATGCCTTCCCCGCCTGCGACTCCTGCATTCGTGCTTGCGGGCACTAGGAGCGGCGTTGGCAAGACGACGATTGCCACTGGCATAATGGGAGCGCTGGCACGGCGGGGGCTGCGTGTTCAGCCTTTCAAGTGTGGGCCCGACTACATCGACCCCTCGTACCACCTCATGGCCTGCGGCGTTCCCAGCAGAAATATCGACACATGGTTGCTGCCTCACGATACGGCGCTGGAATTCTACGGCAGGGCGGCACGGTCCGCCGATGTCACGGTGGTCGAAGGCGTCATGGGGCTGTATGACGGCCACGCGAACTTGACAGAGCAGGGTTCGACGGCGGAGGTTGCCAAGCTGCTGAGGGCGCCGGTGATTCTGATTGCTAGCGCGGCGAGGGTGGCACGGAGTGTGGCTGCCGAGGTGCTTGGCTTCCAGAGATTCGATCCGACCGTCAACATTGCCGGCGTAATTCTGAATGGTGTGGGAAGCCCGCGACACCTAGAATTCTGCAAGCCGCCCATCGAGGACGCAACGGGGCTCCCCGTGCTCGGATACATGCCGCGCCGCGACGACCTGCGGGTTCCCGAGCGCCACCTGGGTCTCATCCCGACGGTCGAGGGCGTTGTTGTCGAAGAGTGGTTCGACAAGCTGACTGCGCAAGTCGAGGAGACGATAGACCTGGACAGGCTGTTGGAGATTGCGGTGTATGCTGATACGCGGGAAGTTGCGCCGAGTGCGTTTCCGGCTGATCCGCAGCCTCGAAGGGCGCGTATCGCGGTTGCGCAGGACAAGGCGTTCAGCTTCTACTACCAGGACTCGCTTGACCTGCTGGAAGCGTGGGGAGCGGAACTCGTGCCGTTCAGTCCGCTCGAAGATTCGGCGTTGCCTGAAGGGGTTGGAGGGGTTTATATCGGCGGCGGATTCCCCGAGATCTTTGCACAAGAACTTGCTGCAAACGAGGATATGAAGCGGTCAATCAAGGAAGTGCATGCGAAGGGCCGAAGAATCTACGCCGAGTGCGGCGGGTTGATGTATCTCGGCGAGTCGCTGACCGACTTCGAGGGCGAAGCGCACGCCATGGCGGGCCTCATTCCCGCTAAGTCGTCGATGAGCAGAGGGCGCCTGACGCTCGGATACCGTGAGGTTGAGGCACTGGCTGATGGCGCAGTCTTGTTGAAGGGGGATCGTGTTCGAGGGCATGAGTTCCACTGGTCCGTGGCAGACAGTCCCGCATCCAGGGATACTGCCGCATATACGGTTCGGAGCCAGGACGGTCGCATAGAGGGTTTCCGCAACGGCAGCCTCTGGGCATCGTACATCCATGTACACATGGGAAGCCGGCCCGAAATGGCGAGGCGGTTTGTGGAGGAGTGTGCCGGCTCAGGTTAGGTTTGGGTCAGTGTTACAATTGCCTCCAGAAATTAGCATCACAGTGGAGCCTTGAGGGCGACACAAGACACATACCCGGTCACGGCAGAGGAGTGGAAATGAAGGTTACCGACTTTCGCACGATGGTTGTGGAGAACGAGCCTCCGTATATCGGAGGGCGCTACCTGCTGTGGCTGGAGCTGCAGACCGATGAGGGCATCAAAGGGCTGGGCGAGCGCATTACCGGGAGCACCTATTCGCGCAGGCTGGGCGACCTGAAATCGCAGATCAGCCTGATCGAAGAGATGGTGCAACAGTATGTGATCGGGGAGAACCCGTTCAACATCGAGAAGATATGGGACAGGATGTACGCTTCCCGGCATGACTACCGGCATCCGAGCCTGCACGCGACGCCTGTGTTGAGCGCGATAGATATGGCGCTCTGGGACATCGCGGGCAAGGCGGCAGGCCAGCCGATCTACAATCTGCTTGGCGGCAAGTACCACGAGACGCTGCGCGCATACGCCTACATGCCGGGCGGCTCCTTCAAGGACAACCCGGAGGCGGCGGGCGAGGTGGCTGCCCAGCTGCTCGAAGAGGGCAACTCGGCGTGCAAGATCGACCCGTTCATGCCGACTTACCCGATCCCCAGAGATATATCGCTGCCGGAGATCGAGCACGCGGTTAAGATTTTCGAGAGCATTCGCAAGGCCGTGGGGAACAAGCTCGAGGTAGGTATCGGGACGCACGGGCAGCTTGCCACTTACAGCGCCATTCGCGTGGCGAAAATCCTGGAGCCGTACCACCCGTTCTGGTTCGAGGAGCCGGTACCGCCGGAGAACATCGACGAGATGGCGCGAGTTGCGGCGCACACGAGCATCCCCATCGCAAGCGGTGAGCGCCTGGTCACGAAGTACGAATTCTCGCAGCTAATCGAGAAGAAGGCGGCGCAGATCATACAGCTCGACGTGGGGCAGTGCGGCGGCATACTGGAAGCGAAGAAGATTGCCGCGATTGCCGAGGCGCATTACGCGATGATCGCTCCGCACATGTACTGCGGGCCAATCGCTGCGGCTGCGGCGGTGCAGATCGATACCTGCTCGCCTAACTTCCTGATTCAGGAGGCGAACCAGGGGCCGCTGCACAAGATCATCTTCAAAGAGCCTATCGTCTTCGAGAACGGCGCCATAATTCCGCCGACGGGACCGGGTCTGGGTATAGAGCTGGATGAGGATGTGCTGAAGAGCCATCTGGTGGATTGATTGTGAACTGGCGTCCAGACGATGTCGAACGGTGGCGAGAGTCTGCGAGATTATGTTAAATGGCAACTAAAACTGTTGACACGCCGATTACGGTTGTGTGATACTCAGCGCGATGACTAAAGCAAACGCCCACTGGTTTTACGCTTATTATTACTTTACCGACACCCAAAAGGTCGGCGGAGGTTTGGCGTCCTAACCAGACAGCGCAAAGCAGCAGCAATACGCAGCACACTCGAACCCCAGCCGACAACGGACTGGGGTTTCTGTTTGCAATGCGGAAGTTACAGACGGCAACGGAAAATGACAATTACCGATCAAGTGAGTTGGCAAGATAGGTCTAGTCGGATGATATTACCCGCAGGTACTAAGGAGAGCGACGAAAAATGCAACCATCACGAGCGACGGACGTAAACGTGGCAAGTACAAAACCCCTTATCAGCCCGGTAGGGCTCGTTGAAGAACTTCCTTTGACGCCTGGCGTGGAGTCTGTGGTACTCGAGGGCAGGCGACAGATTCAGGCCGTGCTTCGAGGCGAGGACCCGCGCTTCATGGTAATCACGGGACCCTGTTCGGTGCACGATGAGGCGTCGTGCCTCGAGTATGCCGAGAAGCTGAAGGCGCTCCAGGATGAACTCAGTGACCGGGTTCTGCTAGTGATGCGCGTCTATTTCGAGAAGCCGCGTACCACGGTCGGCTGGAAGGGGATGATCTACGATCCGTACCTGGACGACAGCTTCGACATAGATGAGGGGCTGAGGCGAGCTCGAAGGTTGCTGATCAAGATTGGAGAGATGGGCATCTACACGGCTACCGAGTTCCTGGATCCCATCGTGCCGCAGTACCTCGCGGGGCTGATATCGTGGGCGGCGATTGGAGCGCGCACGACCGAGAGCCAGACGCACCGGCAGATGGCGAGCGGCCTGAGCATGCCCGTCGGTTTCAAGAATGGCACCGACGGCGACGCGCAGGTAGCGGTGGACGCGATGATTTCGGCGCGGTCTCCTCACGCATTTCTCGGCATCGACCACTTCGGGCAGACATGCGTAGTGCATACGAAGGGCAACCCGGACGGTCACCTGGTGCTCCGAGGCGGTAGGAGCGGTCCGAACTTCGGCCCGGAGGCTATCGCGGAAGTGCGGGAGCAGCTGAACAATGGCGGCGTTCCCTCGCAGCTCTTGGTGGACTGCAGCCACGGGAATTCCAACAAGGACTACACCCGGCAGAATATTGCCCTGCACTCGATTATCGAACAGCGCGTCGGTGGCAATACTGACATCATCGGCTGTATGCTGGAGAGCAACCTTAACCCGGGCAGTCAGAAAATAGATTGCGCGGCGGAGGAGTTGGCGTATGGCGTATCTGTGACGGATTCGTGCATCGGATGGGAGGAGACCGAGGAGTTGCTGAGGCGTGCCCATGAAAGACTGGCCGACGCGATGCGGCAGCCGGTTGCATAGCGGGGAAATCGGCGGCGCCGTTTAATTGAATCTATAGATGAAGCCCCGGCAAGTGAAAGTCGGGGCTTCTCTTTTATTTGGAGGGGTATCGTGCAGCAGACTGAGCGCACAAGGATTCGAAATCATCCGGAACGGGCGGTGCCTGAGCAGGCGGCCGAAATTCTGTCGCAGGGATATGTTGCCCACGCAGGGTTCGTGGAGGACGGCGTGCCGTATGTGATACCGCTGTCTTACCACTACGACAAGGATTCACCGGAGACGATTTACCTGCATGGCTCAATACGGAGCCGCGCCATGGAGATTCTTGCAAGCGGTGCGCCGGTGTGCGTCACGGTTACGCTGACCGACGGGCTGGTGTACTCGCGGAAGGCAATGAACCACTCGATGAACTACCGCAGCGTGGTGCTGTTCGGCAAGGGCCGTGAAGTAACCGACGAGGGCGAGAAGTTCGACCTGTTCGATGCGATGGTGCAGCGATACTTCCCCGGTCGAAATGTCGGAGAGGACTACAACGTTCCGCCGTCTGCAGACTTGGGCGTTACGGCGCTTGTGGCGATTGCCATCGAAGAATGGAACGGGAAGCGGCGCATTGGGCCGCCGACCGGCCCGGACGACGATGACCCGGAGGCGTTAGGAAGCGCGGGCGTCGTGGAACTGAGGGAAGTATAAGCAGAATTAGCGGCGGTCAGTACGGCTTGGACTCTTCGGCATAGGCGTGATCGGGCAGCCTGTAACTGATGCCTGCTTCGTCGAAGGCGGCGGCTTCCAGCAGCCCGGTGAAGTTCGTGAAGTTGTTGACGCGAGAGAGTCTGGGCATGTGCTTTTCCACGAATCGGTAGTACCGGTTCTGCAAGCGAAACCACGGCAGCACACCCAAAGTAGGACTCCAGGGATACTTCAGCTCATTTGCGAGCTCTTTCCCAATCATTGCACGGGAAACGCTGTACACATACTTTGCGAGTTGGCGGCGGGCATCTGGTTCGGTGATGCCGACGACCAGCGGAGCGGAATTGACTAAGCCGTTGGCAAGTATTACCGAGTCCCATTCAGGTTTGGGTTCGCACATCCTCCCGATTCGGTAGATCTCCAGGGCGTCCTCTTCCTCTTGAAACAGAATGCTCTCCGGTATGCCCATCAGATAGCCGGCGTACCGCCATACCGCCAGGAAGCTCTCACTCTCCTCGCCGCTGAATGTTGCTCCCAGGCTTCTCATGTGCTGCAACAGTCTTGCCGAAAATGCCGTGATGGAATATCCCATGTGTGCCGAGCTGAGTGGAACCCCCCAGGCCTCCGTGTCCCATTCGCTTGAGCTATTCAACAGACGCCTGACTTGTGCGTGGACGAGTCGGACGCGCACTGACAGCCTCCAACCGTCTCCATCGATTGCCAGCCCGTATGGCATAAATATCTCGATCATGTGTCGGTTGTTCTGCTGAAGGCGCCTGACGCCGTGGTCACGGAGCCGTCCGGTTATGTTGAATGACCTGCTGATGTTGGTGGAGAAGCCTTCGACCAGGACGCCGCCGACGAATGCGCCAAGTACCAGTCGCGAATTCCGGTGGAACATGCGGATACCCGGAGGGAAAGCATCGAGGTCCACCCAGTCGGGCGGACGTGCCGCTTTCTCAAAGAAGTCCATGAGGATCGGCGGCGCTTCGAGCAGGACGCTCATATCCTTCATCGTCATCGCGGCATTGATCAGACGGCTCGACTCCGCCTGCCCCAAGGGTGCAAGCTCCTCAATCAGCGCATCTGCGTCAGGATCGCCGATCGTCGTGTGTTCAATGTAGTTGTCGGCTACCTGGGGGTTATCGGCATGTGCCATCTCGTAGCCGGGCAGGTAGTCGTAAGGGATTCTCATACAATTATCCGTTCGATACACAGCCATTCTTTAACCCTGACAAGGCGGACCGGTAACTCACAAACCGACGATCCGCTAAGCCGAAAGTTTAATCCACTGCAGAATCAAAGTCCTTAATAATTATTGTAGCCTGAGATGTACCGCTCTGGTAGTACACTTCAGGCTACATATTTCACGAAGTTAATTGTAAGGGAGAGGCAATCAGCCGGCTGTAAGAACAGGTACGCCGCAGAACGCTTCGTAGTCGATGAGCTCGGTAATAGTCGGCTCGTCGCCGCAGAGCGGGCAGTTGGGGTTGCGCCGGATCTTCACGGTGCGGAAGGACATGTCGAGCGCGTCGATCAGGAGCAGCCTGCCGGTCAGGTTCTCGCCCACGTCCAGGATCAGCTTAGCCGTCTCCGCAGCCTGGATGCTGCCGACCAGCCCCGGGAGCATCCCGAGAACTCCTGCCTCTGCGCAACTCGGTACCTCGCCCGGAGGAGGTGGGGTGGGGAAGAGGCAGCGGTAGCAGCCCTCTCCAGGAATGTAGGTCGTCGCCTGTCCGTCGAACAGAAGTATGCTGCCGTCCACGAGCGGCTTGCCGCTGAGGTACGCGGCGTCATTGACGAGGTAGCGGGCAGGGAAGTTGTCCGCGCCGTTGATGATGATGTCGTACTCGGGGATGATGTCGAATGCGTTGTCCGAAGTTATGGGCTCTTCGTGGACTTGCACAACGACATCCGGGTTGTACGCCTTGAGCGTCTCATAGGCGGACTCCGCCTTTGGCCTGCCGATGTCGTCGTTCTGGTGCAGAATCTGGCGCTGAAGATTGGTCACATCGACAGTATCGAAGTCCACGATTCCTATCGTGCCGACGCCGGCAAGCGTCAGGTAGATGGAGATGGGAGAGCCGAGCCCGCCCGCGCCGATTATGAGGACCTTCGAGTTGAGCATCTTGCGCTGACCGGCGCTGCCGACCTGAGGCATTATGATGTGGCGGCTGTAGCGCTGCACCTGGTACGGCGTTAGGGCCTGGGTTCGTTCTTGAATCTGCGTCATCTGCGGGCGTTCCCTCCATGCTGCTATGAGACTTTGGTACGAATTTCGCGCCTTCGCGCCGAGCGGTGGTTTAGATTTGCGCCAGTTCATTATCCTTTATCGAGCGAATTATAGCATTGGGTGACGGACACCTCAACTTGATACAGGTTAGGGTGCAGCCGCGTCAACGGGCGCGCTGCTGCAGGATGCCGCGAAGGCGTTCGTTCTCATTGCTCAGGCGTATCACCTCGGATTCCGAGCGGTTAAGCCTGTCGAGAAGGCGGAGGATAACCTCCACGCCGGCAAGGTTGACGCCGAGGTCGTCCATAAAGCTTCGGATGCGCCGCACGCGCTCGATGTCGGCACGAGAGAAGACACGCTGGTTTCCGCCCGTGCGTGCCGGCTCTATGAGCCCCAGCCGCTCGTAGTATCGCAGTGTCTGCGTCTGCACGCCGAGCATTCGGGCGGCGACACTGATTATGAATACGGGTTCGTCGTGGTCCAGTTGGAGTTCGTGCTGCTGCATTGCAGGTGCCTTTCCTGAGTCTAGCTGCGCTTGCCGTTCGCCACCCGCAGTCTCCTGAATTCCTCAATTGCCGCCTTTTCATCGTCGGACAGGTTGGCCGGCAACTGCGGTTTCACCGTTACATAGAGGTCGCCATATTCCGACGGCGAATCGCGCCTCGGCATGCCGTGCCCCTGTATGCGGATGCGCCTGCCTTCGCCGCTGCCCGCCGGAACTTTCAGGGCGAGCCTGCCTTTCAGAGACGTGAACTCGACCTCGCCGCCTAGCAGCGCGTCCTCGAATGGCACAGAGATGTCGGCGGACAAGGTCTCGCCTTCGCGCCGAAAACGGGTGTGTGGCGACACGCTGACCACAAGGAATACCTGGATTCCGTCGTCCAGCGAAATGTGAACTCGCGAGCCGTCGTCCAGCGCTGCCGGGATGCTGACCTCGATGCGGCGAGTGCTGCCGTCCCTGGTGGGCACACTTACCATTCTCTTCGTGCCGCGGTACGCTTCTTCGAGCGAAATGGTAACGGGAACATCGTGGTGGTTCGCGCGACCTGGCCGGCTGCGACGCCTGGTTCGAGTCCCGGCGGCGCCTCCGTAAGCCTGACCGCCGCCGAATATATCCCCAACTCCACCGAACAGGTCTTCAAGGTCTCCAATGTCGCCGAAGTTGTACTCGACGCGGGCGCTCTGCCCGAATCCACCTCCGAATGGCGAACCAGCGCCTCCCTGCGCCTCGATGCGGTCGGCGTGCATCCACTTGTCTCCGTAGCGATCGTACTTGGAACGCTTGCCGCTGTCGGAGAGCACCTCGTTGGCTTCGTTAATCTCCTTGAAGCTGCGCTCGGCGGCTTCGTCGCCCGGGTTGAGGTCGGGGTGATACTGGCGCGCCAGCTTTCTGAAGGCAGTGCGTATCTCCTTCTCATCCGCGGTGCGCGGTACGCCAAGCACTTCGTAGTAGTCTCTTGCCATGTGGTATCCCTTGTATGCCTGATAAGTTCGTCAACTGCATTTTAACATACTTGCAGTCTATGTAAAGCGAAACTTGAAGTGATTGCTATAATGGTATTGACACTGTGGCGCACAAGACTTATACTGTCTTTAGTGACTTCAGTTGAGTCATATCGACTAATAGACAGGCAAAGGAGAGTGCGCTTGAGCAGTAGATTCGCAGAGTCCATTCGGAGTATCGGCAGCCCCCGCGCCGGGTTCGACTCCTACCTCGCAAGGGTCAGGAGGCCCAAGTGAGCGCTCAGTCCCAGCTATGACGAGGCTCGCAAGGACTTCAACAGCAGGCTGCGCGGCGAGGTCCGAGGTTACCTGGGATAGTGATACTTGGTTGGAACAGCGGGAAGAGTAAATCGCAGTGATGGGTTAACAAATACCCGTCCATTAGAGACGGAAGAAACACACAGAAGGAGGTTAAGCGATTATGGTTATGCAGAGGATTGATCCGTTCAGAGAGTTCCGGAAGTTGGATGAGATGCTCGGCCGCGCCTGGCAGGGCGATGGCGACGGGCATGTGGAGAGGCGCTGGGCGATCCCGATCGACCTGACACAGGACGGCGACGATGTCGTTCTGCGCGCGACGATTCCGGGCGTGGCACCGGAAGACATCGATGTTACGGTCGAGGACGGCGTGCTGACGATCAACGCGGAGACGCCAGATCAAGACGGCGCCTCGTTCATCGTCCGAGAGCGCAGGGCAGGCAGGCTGTACCGCGCGCTGCGCCTGCCGAACACCCTCGATGTCGGCAAGGCGGAGACGGACTACAAACACGGCGTACTGACGCTGACCTTCCCGAAGGTGGAGGCGGTCAAGGCGCGACGGCTGGAGATTAAGGGCGCGTAACCCCTACACTCCCTGAAGGGTAGGCACGGGCCGGGCACACCGCGATCATTCGCAGGTTACCCGGCCTCCTTTTGTGTAAGCTCAATCGCAATACTGATATAATGCGATTGTGTCGTCGTTCACGAGCGGGAGACGCAAACATGACAATGAAGATATACACGAAGTCGGGCGATGCGGGCGAAACCGGCCTGCTTTTCGGCGGTCGCGTTCCGAAGAATGACCCGCGCTGCGTCGCTTATGGAGAGGCTGACTTCGCCACCTCCGCAATGGGGCTTGCGCGCGCGCTGTCACAGGATATGCGCGTGAAGGAGATTCTGCTTCAGGTACAGCGCGAGATGTTCACCCTGAGCGGTGAGCTTGCCACAGATGTGGACAACTACGAGCATTACAAGTCGAACTTCCACGCGATTACCGCTGAGAATGTGGATACGCTGGAGACCCTGATAGATGAGCTGAGCGCGCAGGTGGAACTGCCGCCGAAGTTCATCATTCCCGGGGCGTCAGCCGCGTCCGGCGCGCTTGACCTTGCGAGGAGCGCGCTGCGGGCGGCGGAGCGCAGCATTGTGGGTCTGCAGCAACAGGACCTACTCCCAAACGGCGAGCTGCTGCGGTATGTGAACCGCCTCGCCGACCTGCTGTTCATGCTGGCACGCTACGAGGACAGGGCGCTGCCGATGGATATCGTAACCGGCACCCGGCTGGACGAGGTGTAGCGCGGCATGCAGGCGAACATAGCAATAATCGACTATGACGCGGGTAACATCCGCAGCGTGCAAAAGGCGCTAGAAGAGTGCGGCGCCTCCGCAAACATCACTGCCGACGCGACCGACATTATCAACGCTGACGGCGTGGTGTTCCCCGGACAGGGCGCGTGCGACTCGTCCATGCGCCATATCAGGGAGCGCGGGCTGTTCGATATCATCCGACGCTCGATTGACAGCGGCAAGCCGTTCTTGGGCGTGTGCCTAGGACTGCAACTGCTGCTGGAATCGTCCGAAGAGGGTGACGAGCCGTGTCTCGGCATTTTGAAGGGCAGCACCAGGCGCCTGCCACCGGAAAAGACCGATCAGGTGGGCTTGAAGATACCGCACATGGGTTGGAACAGCGTTTCGCTGTCTGTGGCTCATCCGGTCTTCGAGGGAATTCCCGATGAATCGTACTTCTACTTCGTGCATAGCTACTACGCCGACCCGGAGGACAGGGATATCGTCGCGGGTATTACCAGCTACGGCATAGACTTCTGCAGCGCCGTGGCGTGGGACAATGTGGCGGCCGTCCAGTTCCACCCAGAGAAGAGCGGCGCGGTGGGCCTTCGGATCTACCACAATTTCCTGTCACTGGTTGAAGCCGACAGGGAGGCTGGGTGATGGAGGTAATTCCGGCGATAGACCTTCGTGGCGGCAAGTGCGTCCGCCTGTACCAGGGCGACTATGCCCAGGAAACTGTCTATTCGGACGACCCGCTCGAGACGGCGCTGCGCTGGGTGGATGAGGGCGCGACCCGGCTGCACATCGTTGATCTGGACGGTGCGCGAGACGGCAGCCCTGCGAATCTCGGCGCGGTCGAGCGGATCGCAGCCTCAGTCGAGGTCCCTCTGCACCTGGGCGGCGGTATTCGCGATTTGGAGACGGCGCGCGCGGCGATTGACGCGGGTGTGAGCCGCATAATGCTCGGCACTGCAGCGTTTGAGGATGCGGACCTTATTGGCGCTCTTCTCAGCGAGTTCGATGCGGAGTCGGTCATCGTAAGCGTTGACGCGAAGGACGGAATGGTCGCGCTGCGGGGTTGGACCGAGGGCACGAGCGCGCTGGCAACCGACCTCGTGGCGGACATGGCGGCTTTGGGAGTGATTCGTTTCCTTTACACCGACATATCGCGGGACGGCACGCTTACCGAGCCGAACTTCGAAGGCGTTAGTGCGCTGGTCGGGCATGGCGGCATACGCCTGATTGCGGCGGGCGGAATCGCGACTGTGGCGCACCTTGAGCGACTTGCCGGGATAGGCGCGGAGGCAGCAATCGTCGGCAGGGCAATTTATACCGGCGATATCGACCTGCGCGAGGCGATAGACAAGATAAGCGGGATGAACTGAGAATGCTCACCAAGCGCATAATTCCGTGCCTGGACATCGACAAGGGCAGGGTGGTCAAAGGCGTCAGCTTCGTGAACATTCGCGATGCCGGCGACCCCGCTGATCTCGCGCGCTTCTACGACGAGCAGGGCGCGGATGAGCTTGTGTTCCTCGATATCACCGCCAGCTCAGACGACAGGGATATCATCGTAGATGTCGTCAAGCAGGTGTCGGAGGAGGTCTTCATACCGCTCACGGTAGGCGGCGGGCTGCGTAATGTTGCCGACGTGCGCCGCATGCTGGAGGCGGGCGCTGATAAGGCATCGCTCAACACTGCTGCAGTCAGCAATCCGGCTCTCGTGGCTGAGGCATCGGACTTCTTCGGGGCGCAGTGCATCGTGGTTGCCATTGATGCGAAGAGAGTTACTTCCGACGATGAGATAGGCGAGGTAAACTTTAAGGTCGCGAGCGAACTTTCGAAAGGTGTCGCTGACGAAATTGCCCTCGATGGGGATTCAGGCTGGCAGGTGTATGTGCATGGCGGGCGCACGCCGATGGGGATTGACGCGGTGAAGTGGGCGCGGAAGGCGGCTGAGCTGGGCGCGGGAGAACTGCTGGTCACGAGCATGGACACCGACGGGCAGCAGACCGGGTACGACCTCGATCTGCTTCGAGCCATATCCGAGTCTGTCACGATTCCGCTGATCGCAAGTGGTGGGGCGGGCGAACCGGGGCACCTCTATGATGCCCTGGCGCAGGGCAAAGCGGATGCCGTGCTGGCAGCGAGCATATTCCACTACGGGACATACCCGATACCGGTCGTCAAGGATTTTCTGTCGGACAAGGGCGTGCCGATACGACCTACCTTAATTGCAGACTGATCAACTAGCGAAGGTGAAGAACATGACAGCAGAGGTAAAGCTGGACGGCAAGGGCCTGGTGCCCGCGATCGCGCAGAATGTGAACAACGGCGAAGTGCTGATGCTGGGATACATGAACCCCGGCTCGCTGAAGCGAACGCTGGAGGGTGGCGAGGTCTGGTTCTTCAGTCGCAGCCGCTCGGACCTGTGGCACAAGGGCGAAGTGTCGGGAAACTATATGCGCATCAAGTCGGCTGCGGTGGATTGCGACGGCGACGCGCTCATTCTGCAGGTCGAGCCTGACGGGCCTATCTGTCATACCGGTGAGCCCAACTGCTTCTTCACTCCCATCGATGAGCTCCCGGAGTTTTACAGGGACGAGACGGGGCCCGGAGTGCTTGAGGATGTATTCGCCACGATACAGGACCGCAAGCGGGAGATGCCGGAGGACAGCTATACGACGAGCCTGTTCGAAGGTGGTGCGGACCGCATCGCGCAAAAGGTGATCGAAGAGGCTGGGGAAGTTGCGATCGCGGGCGTGAAGGGTGACGGCGAGCAGGTTGCCGAGGAGATGGCGGACCTGCTGTACCATGCGCTGGTGCTACTGTCGGCGTCGGGCGCAAGACCCGAGGACGTGTGGGAAGTGCTGAGGGAGCGCGCGGGGTAGTGCTAGAATGGGACTAGACGACCCGTGGGTGGAAGGCTCTTACAATGGAATGGAAAAAAGTCAACAGACCGCCGTCCTCTGAATTTAAGCAATTTCAGAAAGACAGTAAGTGGTTCAGAGATAATCTCTCCGAACTGAAGGCGCAGTACCCCGACCAGTGCGTCGCAGTCTATCAAGGCGAAGTAGTTGGCGCGTCGCCCGATGGGATAGCGCTTGTGGACGAGCTGAGCGACAAGGGGCTGCCCGTGGGGCACATATACTTCCACTACGCCTACGTCAGCGATTATCCGCGCGTCTTCGGTTCTTCCCTTCACTGGCCCGCACTCAAGCAGGAATAGAGCCAATGGCGACCGGATTTTTCGTAGCCGAGGGCGCTTTTCGCCGCCCATACGTCAACGTGTTAGTGACTTTTCTTGACGCGGACAATCAATCAATCGAAATTGAATTCGTGGTCGATACCGGGGCGGACCATACCTTACTGTCTCCATCAGATGCCCGGCGTCTCCACAGCCAGTTGGGAATTGACATTCGCACCATGCCGCACGGCAACCCGGTAGGCGGCATAGGCGGCTCTGCCGAAACCAGATTGGTCAGAGCAACATTAACTATTGGCAGCTACGAGACGACGATGCCGCTCCATGTCGTTGACCTGCCATCCGGCCCGAATGACATGCCGTCCCTGATGGGGCGGGACATCATCTACGACTTCGCGCTCTTTATGGAACACAGTGCTGACAGACTGCATCTCCTGAGAACGGCCGAGGAAATCATTTCGCTGCTCGAATCTTGACGCTGTGCGCTAATCCCCATTGCCTGAAGGCTGAACGCTGACGGACGACACCTGCAGCCTGTCGGCTGCCTGCGCCTCTTCCATTGCCACGATAGCGATCTCGATCTGGTCATCCGTGGGCTGGCGAGTCGTGAGAGCCTGCAGCGCGAGGCTCGGTGCGGTGATCAGGTTGACCAGAGGATTACCGGCGTGGCGTCCACTGAATCGTATGACCTCGTAGCTGACGGCCGCTATGGCAGGCACCAGCACGATTCGTGAAGTGATCAGCCACCAGAACGGATCGCGCCCAACGAATATGAACGCGATGATCGCCACCACCATCACGACAAGCAGGAACGCAGTGCCGCAGCGCGGATGCGCCGTCGGGTACTTGCGAATGTGCTCCACCTCGAGGGGATCGCCCTGCTCCTGGGCGTGAACGGTCATGTGCTCCGCGCCGTGGTACATGAACACCCGGCGGATGTCGTCCATGCGGCCAATCAGCAGGATGTAGCCGAGGAACAGCAGCAGACGGATTATGCCTTCGGCTATGTTCGCCAACAGCTCCGAGTCGAGCAGCGTTTCAAGCCAGTCGCTCGCGAATACGGGGATGAGGAAGAAGATGCCGATGGCTAGGCTGAGCGACACCACCATCATGCCGGCCATCGAGGCCTTGCTTATCTCCTCGCCTTCCGCTGCCGCCGCAACATTTGCTGAGTAGCTCAGTGCGCGCATGCCGAGGGTGAGCGTCTCCGCCATTGCGATTACGCCGCGAATGAGCGGAATGCGCCGCAGCCTTCCAGTGTAGATGGAAGTGAGCGGATGACGCATGGTGGCGACAGTGCCATCGGGGCGACGGCAAGCGACCGCGATGTTGCGCTGACCGCGAATCATCACGCCTTCGATAACTGCCTGACCGCCGTATGTTGGCGTCTGGTCTCTGCTCATTCTTCCTCGCACAACAATAAGAAAAACGGAGATGAGCGCACCCATCCCCGTTTGACAATTCAACCAATGTCAGCCGATATGCTGACCGACCTACTGATTCAGGTTGAAGCGCCGCATCAGGCGCTCCACGCGACCTTCAGTGTCGATGATCCGCTGCTCGCCCGTGAAGAACGGGTGGCACTGGTTGCAGATCTCCACGCGAAACTCGGGCATAGTCGAGCCGGTCGTGTAGACGGAACCGCAAGAGCAGATTGCCGTGGCTTCCGGGTAATATGTCGGATGGATTCCGGGTTTCACTTTGCTGAGCCCTCCGTCAGTAATTGCGCGCTACGGGTATACGCTGGCGCGCTTCTTGTCGCGGGTCTTGTGCTCGAACTTGACCTTGCCGTCGATTAGCGCGTACAGCGTATGGTCTCTGCCAACGCCCACGTTGGTGCCGGCGTGTATGCGAGTGCCGCGCTGCCTGACGATAATCGAGCCTGCCGATACGAACTCCGTGTCATAGCGCTTGACACCGAGCCTCTTGGCGTTGCTGTCCCGCCCGTTTCGCGTGCTGCCGCCGCCTTTCTTATGTGCCATTGAATTACTCCTCCAATTCGTTGCTGTACGAAATGTCGGTCACCCGCAGTTCGGTGTAGTTCTGGCGGTGGCCGTTCTTTCTCCGGTAGCGGGTCTTCGCCTTGTACTTGAAGACGATGATCTTATTGCCCCGTCCCTGCTGCACTACTTCGGCTGTCACCTTGGCGCCCGCCACAGTTGGCGCGCCCACGATAACTTCGCCGTCGTCATTCGACAGGAGGCGGACATCTTCAAGCTCGATAAGGTCGCCCTGGTCACCGGGCAATGATTCGACGCGGACAGTGTCGCCGGGTTCTAGCCGGTACTGCTTGCCGCCTGTGTTCACAATTGCGTACATGGTAATCTCACGGACCGTTTCTTCTGGTGAAAATCTCGATTGGCTACAAATAGTAATTGTATGTCCGAGTTGGCAGTCGGTCAAGTATTACTCGACGCCGACCGGCTCAGGATAGTTCAATGCGAATACCCTTTCGGGTCGCCACCTGTGGAGGTCGGCGTCGAAGGCAACCGTCGCGAGGAAGCGTCCATCGGTCGAGTATGCGCGGCAGCGTTCCCCCGCTTGCGGCGTTGCGGGCGAACCTTCCATGTCGAATGAACGACCGTTGCGCAGCATGTCTTCCGTGCGCTTGCCGATGATCAGCGCGCGCAAACCCTGCAGGGCGATGTCGGGCGAGTGGATGATCTCCTGCCAGCTACCGGCTTTGAAATGCTCTTCCGCCTCGTCTAGTGGCAGGGCGTCATCCACCGAGAGCGCCCCGCTCCGCAATCGGGAGAGCGCCCTCAAGTGGCCTCCACAATTCAAGGTCTGTCCGAGATCGTGTGCAAGGGAACGGACATAGAAACCCTTACTGCAATCGACCTTGAGAGTGACCACGGGCGGATCCCAACTCTCAAGCGTGATGGCGTGCACGGTGACCGGGCGCGCTTCGCGTTCTATCTCGATCCCAGCGCGCGCCAGGTCGTATAGGCGTTCGCCGTTGCGCTTCAGGGCGCTGTACATTGGCGGTATCTGCGAAATGTCGCCGGTGAAGTTGGCGATTGCCTGCTCAATGTCTGATAGCGATATGCCGGAGGCATCGTGACGCTCCGTAACTTCCCCGAGCGCGTCATAGGTATCGGTGGAAACGCCGAGTTCGACGGATGCCAGGTATGACTTGCTGCCGCCGACGACATCCTCCATTAGGCGTGTTGCCAGTCCGAGGCACACCGGAATCACGCCGGTCGCTATCGGATCAAGCGTGCCGCCGTGCCCGACGCGGCGCTGCCTGGACGCTTTCTTGATGCGGCGCACGACGTCCATGGAAGTTATGCCATACGGCTTGTGGATATTCAGGATGCCGTCGATGCGTGGTTCTCGCTGTCTTGCCATCAGGGAGATTCATCGTCGAAATTTCTGGGTGGATTACGGCTGATCAGGCCGAGCATATCGGTGCCCTGTTCGATGGATTCGTCCAATTGAAAGGACAGAACCGGCGCGAACTTGAGCTTGAGATTGCGCTTCATCGTTCGATGGATAAAACCGCCGGCGTTTTCGAGTGCAGTCAGCGCTTCCTGCTTCTTGACTTCGTCGCCGAGCACGCTGAAGAAGACCTTTGCTCGTCGCAGGTCGCGTGTAGTCCGTACTTCCGTGATGCTGATCAGGGAAGATAGGCGCGGGTCGTTCATCTCGATTGACAGGATGCGGCTAATTTCCTGGCGCACGAGCATGTTTACGCGGTCCATCCGACGGTTCATCTGGTGGCCCCTGTGGTGAAAGTGACTTGGTTTACAGGCAAAGACGCACGCGGAGGCGATGAGCCTATTGCCCAAGAGTTAAATGGGAAAGAACGAACTGCCTGAGTTACCTCACGCGCTCTGATCGGTGCGCTTCAAGGATATCGCCTTCCTCGTAGTCGTTGAAGCCGTCGAGCATCAATCCGCCCTCGAAGCCAACATTCACTTCGCGCACATCGTCCCTGAAGTGCTTCAGGCTGGCGACTGTTCCCTCGAAGAGCGTCTGACCGCTGCGAATCACGTGAATCGTGGAGCTCCTCTTGATCTGGCCATCGTTCACGTAGAATCCGGCAACTCTCATCCGTCTGCCAACCCCGAAGGTAGCGCGAACTGTGGCGTGTCCCTCGGTGACATCCTGGTACACCGGTTCCAGGAGTCCGGTTAGGGCGCGCTCCACGTCTTCAAGCAGGTTGTAGATTATGTCGTAGTGACGAATCTCCACGCCTTCCTGCTTTGCGAGCTCCATGGCTCCCTGTCCCGGATCTGAATTGAATCCCACTATAATTGCCTGGGATGCGAGGCCGAGCAGCACATCGCTTTCGGTGATGGCGCCGCTCGCGATGTGAACGATGTTCACTCTCGTTTCTTCGGTGTTCAAGCCGTTCAGTGCGCCCTTCACCGCATCGATGGTACCCTGAACGTCGGTTTTGATGATGAGGTTGAGTGCCTTCACTTCGCCGGCGGCTATGCGCGTATGCACATCTTCGAGAGTGGGGCCCGCATCTCGCTGCCGCTCCGATTCCCGGATCCGCTGTTCGGAGAGCTGACGCGCAGCACGCTCGTCTGCAGCGACCTCTAGGATCTCCCCGGCTTCGGGCACGCCGCTGATCCCGAGAATTTCGACCGGCTGCGAGGGCCGGGCCTCGTCGACGGGTTCGCCGCTGTCGGTCAGCATTGCACGAATGCGTCCGCGCTGCGTGCCTACGACGATATTGTCCCCGACACGGAGTACGCCAGTCTGAACGAGCACGGTCGCAACGGTTCCCCTGCTTCGGTCAATGCGCGCCTCGACAACGACGGCTCTCGCCTGCTTTCTGACGTTTGCCTTGAACTCGCTAACCTCCGCTACAACTGAGAGGTTGTCCAGGAGGTCGTCGACACCGTCCCCGGTCAGCGCCGAGACGGGCAGCGCAATAACCTCGCCGCCCCACTCCTCGATAAGCAGGTCGCGTTCAGCGAGCTGTCGCTTGACGCGTTCGGGGTCAGCTTCGGGGCGGTCAACCTTGTTGATGGCGACGACGATGGGGACGCCTGCCGCCTTGACGTGGTTGATTGCCTCCTCGGTCTGCGGCATTATGCCATCGTCTGCCGCGATGACCAGGACCGCGATGTCAGTCACCTGCGCGCCCCGGGCACGCATCGCGGTAAACGCTTCGTGACCGGGAGTGTCCAGGAATGTAATGGGACTGCCGTCGTAGCTGACCTGGTATGCGCCAATGTGCTGGGTGATGCCGCCTGCTTCGCCGTCCACCACATTGGTCTTGCGGATTGTGTCCAGAAGCGTAGTCTTCCCGTGGTCGACGTGCCCCAGAATCGTTACTACGGCAGGTCGGCCTTCCAGCATTGAAGGGTCGTCGTCTTCCGTGGATGGGACGATTGAGCCTGCATCTGCCTCATCTTCGATGGGAAGTACTTCAAACCCGAAAGAAGGCGCAATTTCCGCAACGAGATCGTGCTGAACGACCTCATTGATAGAGAACATGTAGCCGCCGCGCATGAACTCCTTGATGACCTCGACAGGCGTGGTCTCCATAAGTTCTGCAAGGTCGTGCACGGCTATGGCGATCGGAACCTCCAAGGGCTCGAGCTCATAGTCGTCGTCGTATTCGTAGTAGTCATCGTACCCGTCGTCGTAGCCGGCCCCGTTTTGCTGATCCTGCCACTCCGCTGCGTCCGTTCTGTTAGTCATAGGCACCCCCATTCTGCGCCTAACGAGTCATCGTCCGCGCCTTCTTATGCTATGGGCGCTTCAAGATGTTCCTTCATTTGTGCCACCACTTCCCGCCACTGAGCGTCAGCGATGGCCGTCCGCAGCGTGTGCTCCAGCCTTCCCCTTCTGACGTTGTCCGAGTTGCTCGCACAGGTCGAGCATAGATAGGCGCCCCTTCCTGACAGCTTTCCGCCTGTATCGAAGGCGATTTCGCCGTCGGGCTTGGCGACGATCCGCAAGAGTTCGCGTTTTGCCGTCTTGCTGCTGCAAGCAACACAACTACGCAGCGGGACGTGTCGCCTCTTTGGGCCCATATAGTTTACCTTCGCCTTTTGGGCGGCCTGCGGCGCCTATTGCCACCCGGACCCTGCTGGTCGGGACGCCTCCGATTGCGTCGTGACGCCGTGACGCCGCCGCGCAATCCTGCGATGTCTTCCGCGAAGCGAATTCGACCGGGGTCGTCGTCGTCCGAGCGAACCGGCCTGCGTACGCGTGGCCGCCTGACCTGCCAGACATCCTCGGGCAAGTCGCGGAGTGAAGTGGACTGCTCCTCCGGAGACTCCGGCGTTTGTTCTTCGACCAATGGCTCCGGTACTGGGAGTGGTTCTGCCACTTCCGGGGGCGCTGCGGCCACCGGTGCCTGTTCGGGCGGCTCGACCGCATCGGGTACTTCAACCACGTCCGGTTGGGCAAAGACACCGGCATCCACCGGTTCCAACTCTGCCGCCGGCTCGATGACCTCGACGGGTTCAACAACCTCCGCTGCTTCAACCTCAACCTGTTCTGTCCCAGCCGCTATCGGTTCGACTGCCGCGGCTGCCGGAACAGTCTCAACCTCTATAGTCTCAGGCGCAACTTCAACGTCCACTGGTATTTCTTCAGCAGCCACCGCATCGATGACCGCTTCCTCGGCGACAGGCGCTTCCTCTGCGGCTAATGCTTCCTGCAATTCCGCCTCTGCCGCTGCCACGGCTGCTGCGGCCGCTTGTTCCTCAGCCGCGATTCTGGCGCGCTCCTGCAACTCGACCTGGTACTCGACATCACTCTTGATGTCCACCTTCCAGCCCGTAAGGTGCGCTCCCAGCCTTGCATTCTGGCCCTCGCGGCCAATAGCCAGCGAAAGCTGCCTCTCCGGCACTACCGCCATCGCTGTCTCGTCGTCATGATTCAGTTCGACCTTCATAACCTGAGCGGGACCGAGTGCGTTCGCTATGAAGACGGGAACTTCCTTATTCCACTCGACGACGTCGATCTTCTCTCCGTGAAGTTCGTTGACAATGTTCTGTATGCGGACACCGCGCAAACCCACGCATGATCCAACGGGATCAACGCCATCCTGGCGCGCGCGAACTGCCACTTTGCTGCGGGAGCCGGGCTCTCTTGCGATCGCTTCTATCTCTACGGCGCCGCTGAAGATCTCGGGAACCTCCATTTCAAACAGCCGTCTGAGCAGGAGATTGTCGGCGCGTGAGACGATCAGCTCGGGGCCCCTCAGCGTTCGCTCGACAGACTTGAGCAGTACGCGCATCTTCGTGTTGCTGCGGTAGCGCTCGGTCGGCACCTGCTCTCTCATTGGCATGATGGCTTCTGAGCGTCCGAGGTCAACGGTGATGTGGTTCGGCTCGATCTTCTGTAGCGTGACGAGGAAGACTTCGCCCTCTTTGTCCTCAAACTGCTTGAAGACGATCTCGCGCTCGGCGTCTCGCAGCCGCTGCATAACGACCTGCTTGGCCGTTTGCGCGGCGATGCGGCCCGGGATATGCGGCATGCTCTCGGTGGTAATGACCTCACCTAACTGAGCAGTGCTCACAATCTTGCGCGCGTCCGGGAGGGTGATCTCCGCCTTGTCGTTTATGACATCGTCCACGACGGTCTTCAGGATATGCACCGTCACGTCCCCCGATCCGGGATCAAGCTTGACGGATATATTCTGACCGTCTGCGATGGTGTCCTTCCTGTATGCGGATACCAGAGCATCTTCAATCGCGGAAAGCACAGTCTCCTTCGGAAGGCCGCGCTCTGCGGCGAGTTGTGTCAAAGCGACAATGAAATCGCTCTTCATTCCTCAGCCACCTCCTGCTATTACTGGTCCTCGTCAGTCCAATTAACAAAGAAAGTGGGACTAGCCCACTTCCCTTAAAGGACGATTTCCACGCAAGCCGACGCGCAATGCGCTCGACAAGTCTAACGACTTGCAGTATAGCATTTGGCGCCTTGCTAGACAACCTCCTCGCTTGCCCCGCGGGCAATCACACCTGGCCGCAGTTCTCTCCTGTTCCTAGTATGAGAGCAGGTATGGCAAAGCCTCTTAGTGTTTCGGTGGCATTCTCGTCGCGCCTGCCGGTCGTGATAATATATTCGCATGTCGCCTTTGAAGTACGACGGACAAACACTCGAATCGCAAGTTGGCAAGAGTATCTTCGACTACGCCGATGCCTTGAGCGTACGCGTGCCCACATCGTGTGGCCGAACAGGCGAATGCCATGAGTGCATCGTGGAGATCAAGTGTGGAATGGATGCGCTCACACCGCACACTGAAGCCGAGTCCTTTCTGCGCGATGACTATCGGCTGGCCTGCCAGGCAGCGGTGATAGACGCCGGAGCGGAGGTCGAGTTCGCGGTGCTGCGCCGCCAGCCACGAATACTTACGCGCTCGGTGCGTCGCGAGATCGAGGTTGACCCGGTAACCAGTCGTATCGGGGACGGCGTGTACTTCGGAGAGACCCGCATCGACGACTATCGCGGTCAGGCGTACGGCGTCGCCATAGATGTTGGCACGACAACAGTGGTGCTGAATCTGGCCGACCTCGAAACCGGGGAGATTCTGGGCACGGCGTCGTTCGAGAATCCGCAGCGGTTCGGCGGCAGCGATATCATGCACCGCATCTCTTACGACGGTGGCGAATTCCCCGGTGAACTCCGACAGGTGATGCTCTCAGCCATCAACTTCGAGATCGGGGAGCTGAGCAGGCTGCACGGCTTTCATCGCAGGCGCATATACGAGGTAGTCGTCGTGGGAAACTCCACGATGCGGGACATCTTTTTTGGGTTTGACGTGCAGCCGATAGGAGAGCGCCCTTACAAGTCCGTAACCGAGCTTGAGATGCTGGAGGGTATGCGCAGAACCACCGCGCTGAATGTGAAGGCTTCGGATATCGGGTTACGGGTGTTTCCCGGCGCGAATGTGTACGGCGGCCCACTCATCGGCTCACATGTGGGAGCGGATGTTGCCGCGGATATGCTTGCGGTTGCGATGGATGAGGAGGAGGATGTTGTGATGCTGGTGGACGTGGGCACGAACACGGAGGTCGTGCTCGGCAACCGGCACAGGCTGATGTCGGCGTCGTGTCCTGCGGGACCCGCGTTCGAAGGCGGACAGGTGCGCCACGGCATGCCCGGCTATGATGGCGCGGTGGAAAGCGTGGCATTGAAAGATGACAGCGTCGCCTATCGCACAATCGGTGACGCGCCCGCACAGGGAATCTGCGGATCTGGGCTGGTGGACCTGCTCGCCGAGCTTCGCCGCACCGGCAGGATGAGCGAACTGGGCGTATTCGAAAACGGAGAGCGCGAGTTCCCGTTCGTGCCGGATTCCGGCATGGCGCTCTCGCGAGCCGACATCAGCGCGCTGGCGCAGGCAAAGTCCGCCAACTATTCAGGGCAATACATAGTGCTTCGGAACTATGGCGTGTCTCTCGAAGGTATATCAAAGCTATATCTTGCGGGTGGGTTCGCAAACTACATCAATGTGGGGAATGCCGTTGACATAGGCTTTGTGGCGAACTTGCCGGAGGAGCGCATTCTCAAGGTGGGCAATGCCTCGCTCGAGGGCGCGACGATTATGCTGCTGTCCGGCCGGCTACGGTCCCGTATCGAGCAGCTTGTGCAGACGATTCAGCATATTGAACTGGAGACCACACCCGATTTCTTTGACATCTTCGTCGAAGGGTGCATGTTCAATCCGATGAAATTAGATATAGCGTAGGGGGACGAAATGGCATTCAAGGTTCTGGTAACGGATTACGTCTGGCCCTCGGTCGAGCCGGAGCGCGCCGTGCTCGCGAAAATCGGTGCGGAGCTTGTTGTCGCGCCCGACGGCGAGGAGGAAACCCTCGTAGCGCTCGCAGCGGATGTTGACGGAATACTCACGTGCTTTGCGCAGGTTACCGACAAGGTGGTGCGCGCAGCCGAGAAGTGCATCGCCATAGGGCGATACGGCGTCGGCGTGGACAACATCGCGGTCGATACCGCGACCGAACTGGGCATCGCCGTCACCTACGTTCCCGACTACTGCGTGGACGAGGTGTCCGACCATGTGATGGGCTTGCTGCTGGACTGGAACCGCCGCATATCGCTCTTCGACAACTCCGTAAAGGGTGCAGGCTGGGGCAGCGTGCCGCTCACGATGCGCATCATGAGGCTGCGCGGCAAGAAGCTCGGCGTCGTGGGCTTCGGCAGGATAGGAAGGGCAGTGTGCGAGAAGGCGCTGGCGTTCGGCTTCGAAGTGCTCGAATACGACCCCTATGTATCGGCAGAGCAGGCGGCCGAGGCAGGCGCTCACTCCGTGGACATGGAGACGCTCCTGCGCGAATCGGACTTCGTTACGCTGCATTCACCGCTGACCCCGGATACCGAAAACCTGATCGGCGCGGAGGAACTTGCACTGATGAAAGAGGATTCGTTCCTTATCAACTGCGCGCGCGGGCCGCTGATCGACGAGGACGCGCTGTATGAAGCGCTGCAATCCGGCAGCATCGGCGGTGCGGGACTGGATGTGCTTGTGGATGCGCACCCGTCGCCCGACTATAGGCTGCTGAAGCTCGACAATCTGCTGGTTACGCCGCACGTGGCGTTCTTCTCGCAGGAGGCGGTGCTGGAACTTGAGGAACGGGCGGCGGGCGAAGTCGCCTCCGTGCTGCAGGGGCAGATGCCGGACAATCTCGTGAATACGGCTGTGCTGGACCATCCGAATCCGAGGCATAACCTATCGCGCTGAGGGTGAACGGGCTAGAATATCTACAGGGCTTTTCTTCGCAGAGTATCGCATTTTTTGGTTGTTAAGTTGCCGACTAATGCGATATTCTTTTTATGCTATTGGAGAACTCATTAGCGACAAGTTATCAGTATGCTTACACCTACAAAAGGGTGGAATGGAGAAAATGGTGAAGAGAAATAGGAAGCTGCGCCCGTTCGGGATTCTCGCGGTAGCGATTGCGTTGGTGATGCTCGTTGCCGCATGCAGCGACGGCGGCGACATGGAAGCGATTAGTGGACTGCAGTCGACGGTGTCGGGGCAAAGCGCTGAGATCGGCGCGCTATCGGCTCAGGTCGCGCAACTACAGACCGAACTTGGCAGCGCACAGCAGATGGAAGCTGACGAGTTAGCGGAACTGCGCGCCGATGTCGAGGAACTGAGTGGCCAGAGCATGGCTCCCGCGCCGTTCGATGACAGCGCATTACAGTCGGAGATAGGCGACGTCCGCATGATGGTCGCCGAACTCCGGGACCGCATGGACGAAGTAGATACGGATGATCAACGCATCGACATCTCACAATTGGAAGGCCTGGACTCGCAGTTGATGGAGCTTGGCGACAGTGTCGCTGAACTGAAGTCGTCGATGGCTGAGGACGAAGGCGACGCGGTGGAAGGCCTTGCAATGGCACTGGGCACTCTGCGTTCCGACCTTATGGCTCTCAGGGACGAGTCTGAAGCGATGGAGATAGGCGACGCCCTTGAGCGTCTGGCGTGGCTGGAGAATGTGCTCGCGCCCGCTTACACCAAGTCCTATGTCGAAGAAGCGATCCGAAAATACAACACCCAGGGACGGCAGGCAACGCTAGACTATTACAACACGATGGACAGCGTTAACGGCGACCTTTACCTCTTCGTGCTCGATGCGAGCTACAGGTTCATAGTCCATCCAACAGTGCCGGCAAACATCGGAATGGACATCAGGGGTCCACTCGGCACGGACATCACCGGCAAGAATTATGGCGCGGAGTTCGTAGGAGTGGATGGAGCGGGCAGATGGGTTGACTATGTGTACCTGAATCCCGCCAACGAGTTCAACTACGAGCGCAAGCACTCCTGGATAGTCCGTCACGAAGGTCTGATCTTCGGTTCAGGCTGGTACGAGCCGGTAATCGCAACCAGGGATGATCCTCCTTCGTACACGCGGGCACTGGTAGAACGGGCCATTGCTCGCTACGAAAGGGATGGACACGACGCGACGATAGCCTACTACAACTCGCCCGAGAGCATAGACGGCCAGTGGTATGTCTTCATCGGCGATGAGAATGATGTGATGCTAGCCCACGCTGCCGTTCCAGCCAATGTGGGTTTGTCGTACGATGAAATCATCAGTCCCGCAGACGGCTACCCTGCGGGCGAACAGGTGGCGGCGGCTGCAGTCGAGGGCGGTGCGTGGACGACCTACACCTACCTGAATGCCGCTACCGGCAATGTGGAGACCAAGCACTCCTGGGTAACGCGCCACAACGGGATGATTTTCGGCTCGGGCTGGTACGAGGAAGGCGCGTCAAGGTCGGACGCGCCCGCATACACGCAATCCCTGGTGCAGCGCGCAACGAATCTCTACGACGACCTCGGCCTCGAGGGAACGCTGGAATACTACAACTCACCCGAAAGCGTTGACGGACAGTTCTACACCTTCATCCTTCAAGCCGAGGACCTGCGAACTCTGGCAAACGGCGCACGGCCTGAACTCGTTGACATAGACCCGCCGGCCCGCATCGACGCGGCAGGCTATGCCTACGGCGAGGCGTTCGCTGAAACTACAGACGAGGGGCACTGGGTGTCCTATGTCTTCATCAATCCGGCGACAGACGAACTGGAATCCAAGCACACCTGGATCATGGAGCATGACGGCCTGCTGTTCGGCTCCGGCTGGTACACGCAGCCGGCGCAGTACACCAGGTTCTTTGTGGACGAGGCGATTGCGCAGTACGAGTCCGAGGGACGCGATTCGACGCTTGAGCATTACAATTCCACGGACAGCGTGGACGGTCAATGGTACGTGTTCATAGTTGACGGCACCGAAATCGTCGGACATTACGACCCCGAAATACGAGGACAGGACATGAAGGGCCCAATAGGCACCGACATCACGGGTTACCAGTTTGCGGATGATCTTCTGAGCGCGACGGAAGATGGCAAGTGGGTTTCGTATGTCTTCAACAACCCCACCACCGAGGCTCTTGGATCGAAGCACACCTGGTCGGTGGAGCACGACGGTCTGATCTTCGCGTCAGGCTGGTACACCGACCCTGCCGACTACACCCAATACCTGGTCGGCGAGGCGATTGACATGTACGAATCCCAGGGACGGGAAGCGGCTGTGTCATACTACAACACTGCGGAGAGCGTGGACGGACAGTGGTACGTGTTCATTGTCGATGCCGAGGATTCCTTCCTCTCCCATGCGCCTTCACCTTCTCTGTTGGGAACTGACCTGAAGGCTGTTGTAGGCTCTGACGGCTTCGAGTTGGGCAAGGAGATAGCCGGCGCAACTGAAGAGGGTCACTGGGTCGAATACCTTTGGCCGAACCCCTCTACAGGCGTAGAGGAAATGAAGCGCTCCTGGGTCATAAGGTACGATGGCCTCATCTTCGGTTCCGGCTACTATGGCGAACCGACCGGCTAACGCATTGCGGCCCCAAGAAGACACAGTTTGATAGCAATCCCCGCCCTGCCTGCGAGTCCGGCGGAGCGGGGATTTCTCCTGGAATCACTCTGCAGATGGACTGATGCATCTGTCGCATACGTCGAGGCGCAGATTCCCGATGCCCGGCCCGTTTCCATAGCGGCATTCAGGCTCGTGCGCTAAAATGCTGCTTATGAAAGCGAAACGTCTCGTAGTCGTGAAGTTCCACGAGCCCGCGCTCAAGGGCAAGAACCGCCCGATGTTCCTGCGGCGGCTCGCGAGCAACCTGCGCCGCGCCATCAAGGGAACAGGGGTCGAGCGGGTCTGGCAGTCGCACCTGATGATCTGCCTGGCGCTCCGCGAAGACGCCGACTGGGATACAGTGCGCCGACGCGTGGGCGACTGCATGGGCGTTGCCAAGTTCTACCTTGCAACGCAGGTCGCGCCCGACCTGGACGCCGTGAAGGAACTGCTTGAATCTGATCTTCCCAACCATAGTTTCGATACATTCCGTATTACGGCGCACCGCACCAACAAGCGCTTCCCAATGAGATCGGGCGACATCAACCGCGAGATGGGCGCGTATGTTGAGGAGTTGACAGGTGCAAGGGTGAGGCTGAACGGTGCCGACCTGGAAGTCTTCATAGATGTGGTGAATGACGGCATGCTGGTCTATTTCGACCCGATCCAGGGCTACGGCGGCATGCCCGTCGATACCAGCGGCGAGACGATGGCGCTCATGTCCGGGGGCATAGACTCGCCCGTCGCCGCCTGGCAGATGATGCGGCGCGGCAGCCGCGTCAAACTGGTGCACTTCCACAGCCACCCGCTAGTGGACAGCTCGTCCATTGAGAAAGCAACCGAACTGAGCGAGATCCTCACTCGCTACCAATATGAAGCCGAACTATTTCTCGTGCCGTTCGCCGGAGTGCAGCAGCGCATCATAGTCGATGTGCCGCCGCCGTACAGGGTGTTGCTGTACAGGAGATTCATGGTGCGCATCGCCGAGGCGCTGGCTCGACAGCAGGGCATAGCCGCGCTCGTGACCGGCGAGAGCCTGGCGCAGGTCGCATCCCAGACGCTGGAGAATATCGCCATTGTGGACTCCGCAACGCAGATGCCGATACTTCGACCGCTGATCGGCTCCAACAAGAACGACATCGTTGACGCCGCGCGGCAGATTGGCACATTCCCGGTCTCAATCGTCCCTGATCAGGACTGCTGCTCGCTGTTCGTGCCCCGACACCCGGTAACTAAAGGCAGCGCTAAGGTCGTGGAGAATCTGGAGGCCTCACTGCCGGTCGATGAGCTTGTGGCGCAGGCAATGGAGCAGGTTGAGGCGCGCAGTTTCGCCTATTTCCCCAACTAGATTCTCCGCCGTGTGCGCTGAAGTCTTACAGGCGCCCTCATCATCAGCACCAGTGCCAGCGATACCAGTGTTGCCACCCCGAATCCCAGGAACGCCCACTCGTAGCTGCCCGTCGTGTCGAAGACATAGCCGGAAATGAGGGGGCCGATGATTATGCCGACCATCTGGATCGTGCTGCGGAATCCCTGGATTGTGGCGTATGCCCTGCGCCCGAAATACTCCGCAATTAAGGACTGCGGTATGACTGAAATGCCGCCCTGCGCTGCAGAGTAGAGCACGAGGAACGGTATTACCTGCGGCACGCTGTCCGCCCTCGCCATGAACACGATCGCAATCGTCATCAGGAAGAGCGAAACCGCCATCACATAGCGGCGGTTCAGGTAGTCGCTGACCGCGCTCAGTCCGAACCTGCCCGGGATGCTCATCACGCCCACCGAGCCTGCGAGAGTTGCGGCGAACACGTCTGACGCGCCAAGGTCCACGAAGTAGGGGACGAGGTGCAGGCCGACGCCGCCGCTAACCAGCGAGCGGGCAGCGATCGAAAGCGTAAGATACCAGAAGCTCGATGTCATCAGGGCTTCCCGCGCCGTGAAGTCCTGCGACAGGTCCGGCTGACGTCTGCCGGACGCCCCCTGGCTGTCTGAATCGTCGGGCTCGACGCCGTCCGGCATGTAGCCATAGGGCTCGGGCCTGTGCCTCATTAGCGCGGCTATCGGGATGCCCAGCACGATTACGAACACGCCGATAATGATTGAGGCCGTGCGCCAGTTGTACGAGGTGATCAGCCACCCGACGGCAGGGACGAAGAATCCGCCCAGGCCGACACCCGCCCACATAATGCCGAACGCAAGGCCGCGCTTCCTGTTGAACCAGTTCGCCACGGCCGCCGCCATCGGCGTGCTCATGCCGAGGCTGTTTCCCAGCGTTATGACGAAGATGTACACGAAGAAGAACGCCGCAAGCGAGTTCACGCGGCTCATCAGTATGTAGCCTATGCCCATCAGCGGTACCCCGACAAGCATCAGGCGGCGCGGACCCACGCGGTCAACCAGCCAGCCTTCCAGCGGACCAAGAAGGCCGGATTCCATTCGGGCTAGCGAGAAGACGCCGGAGATGGTCGTGCGGTTCCAGCCAAATTCATTGGTGAGCGGGATGATGAAGTTGCTGAAGCCGTGAAAGTTGATGCCGGCGGTGATCGACATTCCGAGACCACCGGCTATCACGATCCACCAACCGTAGAAGAAGCCGCGCTTTCGCCTAGGGGAGTCTGCCGTCGAGCTCATGCCGTTGCGACGCGGGTCTGGCAAATTTCAGAGTTGAGAATGCTAAGTAGCCTCCTTCCGATGAATGCAAGAGAGTGTACCATCCCGCATCCGACTTTCACCCTGTTATGTGGCTGCATACTCGCGCTTACCGCAAGGATTATCTGGGACAGCAGTCGAATCTCGAATAGCTGCTACCTTCTTTTCTCAAGGGTCTTGGGGCGCGCGAAGCCTCAAATTGGAATGGATCGAGGTGAGTGCGGAAACCCCTGCGGCTTCTCAACTATGCTTCATGTCGCATATGCGCCGGTTTGTTATTGCAACTAATTGACATTTGCAATTCAAGGCGACTAGAATCTCTGCATACTAGTTTTATCTCTGATGCGACGGGAGTATTTCAGCATGGCATTGAGTATAAACCTACCCGTATTGAACAGTAACTTTCCGTTGCCCCTGCACGCGCCGGATGGCTTCTTCAGCCTGCCGGTAGCTATCGTGGGGTACATTATTGCCGCAGTGTTCATTGGCATCTCGATCAGGCAGACGAACAAGAGCCTGAATGAGCGCATAGTGCCGATGATGGGCGTGATGGCAGCATTCATCTTCGCTGCGCAGATGCTCAACTTCCCGGTCGCGGGCGGCACATCGGGTCACCTCGTGGGCGGCGCGCTCGCGGCAATCGTGCTGGGTCCCTGGGCGGCGATACTCGTTATGACAGCGGTGGTGGGCTTGCAAGCGCTGCTGTTCCAGGATGGCGGGCTGGTGGTGCTGGGCCTCAACATTGTGAACATGTCCATTGTCAGCGTAATCGCCGGCTATGGCGCGTACTGGGTCTCCCGTAAGGTTGGCACCACTTTTACGCACCTACTCATCGGTGGGTTCATTGCTGCCTGGCTTTCGGTGGTCGCCTCCTCCATTACGACCGCTCTCCAACTTGGCGCAAGTGGCACTACACCGCTCGCGCTTGCGCTCCCCGCAATGATCGGCGTCCACATGCTGATCGGCATCGGCGAGGGTCTAATTACTGTATTCGCGCTTTCATTCATAAAGGCGGCTCGCCCCGCGCTGCTGGAGATACCTGCAGCGTCTCCGGCTGGGGCGGTTGCCGCACAGCCTGCATCCTCGGGTGGAGAAGGCTCAGGTGGGCGCTGGTGGGTCGTAGGTTACTTCGTCGCTGTAGCCGTAACTTTGATTGCGCCGCTGGCATCCGGATCGCCCGACGGTCTGGAGCGGGTCGCTGAAGACTCGGGCTTCATCGAGCGCGCGCAGGATGCACCCTACGCCATCATCGCGGACTACGTAGTACCGGGCATCCAGAATGAGGGCGTCGCAACGATCCTCGCCGGGATCATTGGCGTAACGATCATATACGCCCTCGTTGCAGGCGCGATGTACGGCCTGTACTCTCTCTACCGCAGGCGCTCGTCGCTGGTGCATGAATAGGTTGCTCTAGTTGACTCCCTATTCTTTCCTTTCCCCGTTGAGGGAGAAGCAGGGTTCCCTCACCCTGACTTCTCCCTCCGGGGAAGGAACTTCACCAATCCCTATGCATCCACTTGAGGGAAGGGGCTTTGAGATTTAGATGTCGACTGCCACTGGATTTCTCGACCGATATCTCGAAGGCGGAAGCTGGTTTCACATGGCGGACGCGCGTATCAAGCTCGTGATGACGCTCGGCTTCATATTCGCCACGACCTCGATTCCGCCCGGCAAATGGCCCGGATTCGCAGCAATGCTGCTCCTTGTCTGGCTTGCGGCAGGCATGTCGCAAGTGGGACTGGTGCGCGTATTCCTGCGGTCGCTGGTGGCGCTTCCCTTCATCCTGATTGCGCTGCCAACCGTCTTCACCAAGCCCGGCGTACCCTTGTTCGAGCTTGACTTCGCGCTCTTCGCACTGACCGGCACACAGGAAGGCCTGAACTTCTTCATAAGCGTGCTGCTGAAGTCCTGGGCGTCCGTAACGGCGGCCGCGGTCCTCACTGCCACCACACCGCCGCTTAACCTGCTTGACGCCCTGCGTGCCCTTCGGGTGCCCGCCGTTCTGGTCGCGATTGTGATGCTGATGTACCGCTACCTGTTCGTGCTGGTGGAGGAGGCGCAGAGCATGATGCGCGCAAGAGCCGCACGCAGTGCAGCCATCGGCCCCAAGTCAGGCGGTTCGCTAGTCTGGCGCGCAAAGTCAGCCGGAGGCATGGCGGGATCGCTCTTCATTCGCACCCTCGACCGCAGCGAGCGCATCTACATGGCGATGGTCGCAAGAGGCTATGACGGCACACTCCGCCAAGCGGACTCCCGGCCCCTGGAACGAAGTTCAATAGCCACTCTAGCGCTCCTGCTTTGCGTATTTGCCAGCGTTGCGGTTGCGGCAAGGACGGTGCTGTAAATGGCAAGCCAGAACGGGCATTATCCCGCGGTAGCCATCACCGACCTGAAATTCTCATATCCAGACGGTCGTCTTGCGCTGAGCGGTGTTGAGCTGTCCCTGGAGCCCGGCGAGAAGGTGGCAATACTGGGTCCGAACGGCGCCGGCAAGTCCACGCTGCTGCTGCACCTGAACGGCCTGCTCTATGGCGGGAGCGGCAGCGTTACAATTCTTGGCCGGCAAGTGCAGGAGGGGGACAAGAGCGGCCTGCAGGAGATACGCGCGATGGTCGGCGTCGTCTTTCAGGACCCCGACGACCAGCTCTTCTCGCCAAGCGTTCGCGATGATGTCGCATTCGGTCCGATCTACATGGGCTTGCCCGGCGAGGAGGTCAATGCGCGAGTCAGCGAGGCGCTGTCGCAGGTCGGGATGGAGGGCTACGAAGACAGGATGCCGTTTCACCTGAGCGGCGGCGAAAAGAAGCGGGCGGCGATTGCGAGTGTCCTGTCAATGCATCCGCAGGTACTTGCACTGGACGAGCCATCTGCCGGACTGGACCCTCGCGCCCGACGCGGTCTGATTCAGTTGCTCGACCGCCTTGAGCAGACCATCATCGTCACCACTCACGATATGCACATGGTCAAGGACATCTTCCCACGCGTTGTCATAATGGACGGCGGCAAGGTCGTAGCCGACGCTCCCACATACGATATCCTGGACGACCAGACGCTCCTGGAGAAGCATGGCCTGGAGCTTCCGTAGGCCTCACTACTGACGCGCTCACATCCTTCTCAGGGCATCGTGCGCTGCCCAATAGCCGCACATCCCATGCACGCCGCCCCCCGGTGGAGTCGAAGCCGAGCACAGGTACACCCCGTCGATAGGAGTGCGGTACGGCGCGAGTACCGACACCGGTCTCGCGAATAGCTGGCGAAGCGTGTTCGCCCCGCCGCCGATGTCCCCGCCCACGTAATTGGAGTTGTACGCCTCCATGTCTGACGGCGACATCACATGGCGCGCAAGCACGCGCTCTTTGAACCCGGGGGCGAATCGCTCGATCTGGTTCTCGATGCGGCCGGACATATCGTACTCCGACCCGTTCGGCACATGGCAGTAAGCCCACGCGATATGCCTGCCTGCCGGTGCGCGCGTAGGGTCGAACATTGTCGGCTGTGCCAGCAGGACGAATGGACGCTCCGGGTGTTCGCCGCGCCAGACCGCGGCTTCGGCGGCCGCAATCTCCTCCAGCGTCCCCCCCAGGTGGACCGTTCCAGCGCCGGCGCACTCCCCGGCGTTCCACGGTATCGGGCCGTCCAACGCCCAGTCCATCTTGAAGACTCCGGGGCCGTGCCGGAAGTTGTCCAACTTGCGCCGGTAGTTTGCAGGCAGCCTCTCGCCCGCAATCCGTGCCAGTTCACGCGCACTTGTATCCAGCAGTACGGCGCGCGCATCCGGCAGATCGTCGAGCGAAGTTACCCTTTTGTCCGTCACAACCTCGCCACCGAGCGACCGCAGGTACGACACCATAGCGTCAGTGATGCCCTGCGCTCCGCCTCGCGGCATGGGCCAGCCGACCGCGTGCCCCGCGACCTGCAGAATGAGTCCCGCTGCCGCCGATCCCCTGAATTCCAGCGGTGTGACTGAGTGCGCCGCGATGCCCGCGAATAGCGCCCGCGCTCCCTCCGTACGGAGCCAGGCATCCGCCAGTCCGCGCGCAGAGCGCAGCGCCTTCAGCCCGAAGCGTCCCATCGCTATCGGATTGTTCGGAAATCGCACTGGCCCCATGGCTCCGCCCGAAACGGCATGCCAGTCTCGCACAAGCGGGAACATCAGCCTGCGGTACGCTTGAGCGTCCGCGCCGAGGCCGTCAGCGGTGGCTTCAAGGTCGCGTTCGAGCACCGCCGCGCAGCCGTCGTCCAGCGGGTGAGCCACCGAATAGCGCGGGTGAATCCACTCCAGGCCGTGCTCGGCAAGCGGCAGAGTGCGCAGGAAAGGCGAACCTACCGCTAGCGGGTGAATCGACGAGCAGACATCATGATGGAAGCCCGGCAGCGTCAGCTCTTTCGTGCGCGCACCTCCGCCTGGCGTATCTGTGGCTTCGAGCACGAGCACGCTG
Organism: uncultured Dehalococcoidia bacterium; assembly: GCA_964632415.1. Lineage (GTDB taxonomy): Bacteria > Chloroflexota > Dehalococcoidia > Lucifugimonadales > JADFKI01 > Bin90. The sequence goes on from CAZWDM010000009.1 coordinate 40,273, forward strand.
CGGCCCGCCTGAGCGACCGTTATCGCCGCCGCGAGCCCGTTGGGACCGGACCCCACGACGATCACGTCGTACTTGATACTAGCCTGCGACATTGGCCCCCGGCAGGTCCACCCACTTCTGATTGATGATGTCCTACGCCTATGATAAATTGGTGCAATCTTACTACTGGAGTTCGTGCAATGGCTATCAATGTTGTCGTACACGGTGTAATGGGAAAGATGGGGCAGCAGGTGCTGGACACCGTAACCCACACTCTGGGCATGCAGCCCGTAGGAGCGGCGGACATCACTGCAAGTCAGGGGACGATGTCGCTGCCTGACGGTCTCGGCGAGATTCCGATATCCGGCTCGCTTGGCGACGTGCTTGACGGTGCGGACGTGGTTGTGGACTTTACCGGCGCTGAGGGTGCGACATCCGTGCTGCGGACTGCGGCCCCGCGTGGCGTGAACATCGTCATCGGGTCCACTGGCATCACTGACGCCATTTACCAGGAGGCTGAGAGCCTTGCCAACGAGCATGAGGTCGGAGTCATCATAGCGCCCAACTTCGCAATGGGTGCGGTATTGATGATTGCGCTGGCAAAGCAGGCGTCGCGCTTCTTCGACTATGTTGACCTCACGGAGATGCACCACGAGGCGAAAATAGACTCTCCGTCTGGTACGGCGGTCGCCATTGCGAACGCTGCGCTGGAGGGCAAGCCCGAAGGGTTCGTTGCCCCGGTGTCGGAGAAGGAGTTGATTGATGGCGCGCGTGGCGCAACTCACGGAGGCATCAGCATTCACAGCGCGCGCATGCCGGGAAGGGTGGCACACCACGAGCTAGTATTCGGCGCATTAGGCCAGACGCTCACCATCCGCCACGACTCGGTCAACCGCGAGAGTTTCATGCCCGGCGTAACGCTCGCCATCAACGAAGTCGTAAACCGCAAAGGCTTGACCGTGGGGCTCGACAAGATAATGGGCCTCTAGCCTTCGCTTGCAACGCGAAGAATCCTTAGTTATTTGTGGATTTGGCGCAGAGCAGCAGTTATCATAGGAAGGTTGAATAACACACTTTCTTGTCGGAGGTCGAAGTCAAAGTGGAAGCTTGCAGCATCGCGGTGGTTGGCGCAACGGGCGCCGTCGGGCGGGTCTTTTTGGACGTGCTCGAAGAACGCAATTTCCCTGTATCCGATATACGCCTGTGCGCCTCGGAGCGCTCTGTCGGCAGGAAGATGAAGTGCATGGGACAGGAGATTGTGGTCGAGCTGGCAACGCCTGAGCTGTTCAGCGAGGTTGACTTCGCATTCATCTCCGCCAGTGGCGATGT
>CAZWDM010000009.1:41680-58245 GCA_964632415.1 uncultured Dehalococcoidia bacterium
GGCACCGGCGCTGCTGCCGTCGAGGAGCTTCGCGTTCAGTCGAAGCAGCTTACGCACGACGATAGCCTTACACACGACGACCTGACACCTGATGCCTACCCGCATCCGATCGCATTCAACGCGCTGCCGCATATCGAGCCATTCCTTGAGAACGGCTACACGAACGAAGAGATGAAGATGCTCAACGAGACGCGCAAGATTCTCCATGCGCCGGACATTGCTGTCTCGGCGACATGCGTGCGCGTGCCGGTGATGCTCAGTCACAGCGAGGCGCTTCATATCGAGTTCGAGAACCCCATGAGCCCCGGAGAAGTGCGCGAGATTCTCGTTGATTTCCCCGGCATCAAGGTGGTGGACGACCCGCTGGCAAATGTGTATCCTATGCCCATCGAGGCGGCGGGGCGCGACGAGGTGTTCGTCGGGCGTATTCGGCAGGACGTGTCGCATCCGAATGGCATTGCGATGTGGGTCGTGACCGACAATCTCCGCAAGGGCGCGGCAACGAACGCGCTGCAGATTGCAGAGGAAGTTGTTCAGCGCAACCTGCTCCCGAGGCAAGCCGCCGTCAGCCGATAGTCTCTGAACAGAACAAGAAACTGCTGTGTTACCCCCACTCTAGGAGGCTTGAAATGGTAGAACTAGGCAGACTCATTACCGCGATGATAACGCCCTTCGACGAGGACGGGGCAGTTGACTATGACGAGGCGGGGCGACTTGCCTCGGCACTGGTTGACTCCGGCAGCGACGGCCTGGTCATTACGGGCACGACCGGTGAGACCCCCACGCTCTCCTTTGACGAGAAGCTGGGCATGTACGAGGCGACCAAGCGAGCCGTGGGCGACCGCGCCGCGATTATCGCCGGCACCACCGGCTACAACACCGCCGAGGGCGTAGCCCTGAGCAAGGAGGCCGAATCACTCGGCGTGGACGGCATTCTCATGACCGTGCCGTCGTACAACAAGCCGCCCCAGGAGGGGCTGTACCAGCACTTCAAGACGATAGCGGAGAGTGTCAGCCTGCCCTGCGTGCTCTACAACGTGCCGAGCCGCACCGCGCTGAACATGACCGATACGACCACCGTGCGTCTCAGCCAGATCGACAACATCGTCGGCACGAAGGAAGCCAGCAGCGACCCTGTGCAGATCACGAAGATAATCCGCGACACGGACGACGACTTCAAGGTGTGGAGCGGCAACGACGACGAGACCTTCCCGATCATGTGCGCGGGCGGCTACGGTATCGTCAGTGTCGCATCGCACATCGTGGGCAGCCAGATAAAGGCGATGATGGGAATGATCCTCGAGGGCGACATCGAAAGCGCCGCCGCCGAGCACCTCCGCCTGTTCGAGCTATTCAAGGTCCTGTTCGTTGTCACCAACCCGATCCCGGTGAAGTACTGTGTGGGCAAGGCCGGCTTCAATGTCGGGCAGCCGCGGCTGCCTCTTATCCCGCCGGATGAGGATACCGCCGCAACGATAGATGCTGTGCTGGCCAATTACACTATTGACCTGCAGCTCCCTATCCCGGTGGGTGGTGACGACTAGGCCGGTCATTCGTAAAGATTGACGAAGAGCAAAAACCCCGACCGTCAAATCGGTCGGGGTTTCTTTGTTCTTTGGTACTACGATGGAAGCGCTAGCCCATCAGCCGTCGAGAATTCTACGCCGACGCCACGTTGATGACAGGCCGCACCATGATCGTCTCGTGGCGGTGCGGGCCCGTTGATATCAGGTCAATACGGCAACCTATGACATCCTGCAGGCGCTCCACATAGTTGCGAGCCTCTACGGGTAGCTGCTCGAAATTCGTGATGCTCGCGGTAGGGCTGTCCCAGCCCGGCATCTCCTCGTATATTGGCTTGCAGCGTTCCAGTGCCGCCACTCCGCCGGGGAACTCGTCAACGATATTACCGTCGAGTTCGTAGTGCGTGCAGATCCTGACCGAGTCGAAGCCATCCAGGACATCGAGCCTTGTTAGAATCGCGGAAGTATAGCCGTTCACCTCAACGCTGAAACGCGCCGCCACACCGTCGAACCAGCCCACGCGCCTCGGCCTGCCAGTCGTAACGCCGAACTCCTGGGCAAGCTCCCTGATTGTCTCGCCCGTTACGTCAAGCAACTCAGTCGGCAGGGGACCGCCGCCCACCCGCGTGGAATATGCCTTGAATACGCCGGTGATGCCTGCGATGTGAATCGGCGACATTCCGAGACCTATGCAGGCGCCTCCAACGGTCGGGTTCGATGAAGTGACGAACGGGTATGTGCCATGATCCAGGTCGAGAAGCGCGCCCTGCGCCCCCTCAAGCAAGATGTTCTTCTTGGCCTTGAGCGCGTTGTGGACAATCTTCTCCACCGGCGCGATATAGGGTGCCATCCTCTCCGACCACTGCCTGCACTTGTCGAATACTTCCGTCGTGGATACAGGCTCGCCCCCATAGACCTTGGTGATGACGGCGTTTGTGTGTTCCAGTATTGCCTCCAGACGCGGAAGTAGTGCCTCCACATCCAGCAGGTCAGCGGCCCGGATTCCGGTGCGCGCCGCCTTATCGGCGTAAGTAGGACCTATGCCCTTGCCGGTGGTGCCGATCGCGCTGCTGCCTCGCGCCTTCTCGGCGAGTACATCCAGCGCGACGTGGTAGGGCATTATGATGTGGGCGCGGTCGCTTACCACCAGCCTGTCCTGTATGTCTATGCCCTGTGCCGTCAGACTGTCTATCTCGTCAAGCAGCACATCAGGATCAACTACCACTCCGTTGCCGATAACATTCATGGTCTGAGGCCAGAATACACCGCACGGGATTATGTGGAAGCTGAACTCTCCATCTTCATTGACGACGGTATGTCCGGCGTTGTTGCCGCCGGAGAACCTCGCTACAAGGTCGGCGTCGCGCGCCAGAACATCGATTATCTTACCTTTTCCTTCGTCGCCCCATTGAGCGCCCAAGACTGCGTAGGCGGGCATGCCCATTCTCCTGTATATATCTCAAGTTGGGACGCGTTAAAGCACGCGAGGCCAGCTTCACGAATCTGCTCAGCCTGTTTCCCCCTCCGGCCAAGGGAACGCCGGACCGTTATCTGTGGTCACGTTCCCAAAAGCGCACAGCATTGGCGATTATATCAGAAAGGCGCAAATGTTTGGAAGTTATTGGATCGCTGGGGAGAGTACGCTTCTTGCCCGCGTATCGGCGAGCATCATATAATCACTTCAGACCCGTGCAACCAGAGTCCCGAGGTAGAACGGCCAATTGGCAGCGGAAGGCGAATGTACTCTCACACTGGCTATCGACGGGCCGGCAGCGTCCGGCAAGAGCGTCGTCGGCAGAGAGGTCGCGCGCAGACTTGGAGTTCGATTCCTCGATACCGGCGCCATGTACCGCGCCATCACCTGGGCGGCCATTGAGCGGCGAATCTCCACTGACAGATCTTGGGAGCTGTCATCCCTGGCGGCATGCGCCGAGATGCGGCTGGAGGCATCTCGAGACGAGGACAGGCTCGTTCTCGATGGCGAAGATGTTACCGGGCATCTGAGGCACCCCGAAGTTGACGCGAACGTATCAGCCGTCTCCGCTGTGAGCGGTGTGCGGAGGGCTCTCGTTGCTCAGCAGCGCGCCATTGCCTCCGCCGGTTCCATAGTAATGTGTGGTCGGGATATCGGTACTGTCGTGCTGCCCGACGCCCACCTAAAGGTCTTTCTGACGGCATCCCCCGAGGTACGGGCAGCACGCCGCGCCGCAGAATCAGGGGACGCCATAGGTTCAGACCCAGAGCAGGTGCTGGAAGATTTGCGGAGGCGTGACAAAATTGACAGCGAGCGCGACGATTCGCCGCTGCGCGCGGCAGGTGATGCGCTTGTGATCTGTAGTGACGAAATGACGATCGAGGAAGTAGTGAACCGGATAATCTCAAAGGTGCCACAGTGCTGACGGACTGGCTCTACCGGATATGCATACCTCTGCAGCGAATGGTGCTGCGCCTGTTCGCGAACTGGCAGGTTTCTGGCGTCGAAAATGTGCCTCCGATGGGTGCGCTGATCATCATCGCAAATCACCAGAGCAATTTCGACCCTCCACTCCTAAGTGCGAGCATTCCCAGGAGAGTATTCTTCCTGGCGAAGAAGGGCCTGTTCATGGGGCACGCCATCACCTGGTTTCTGCGTTCATACGGCGCGTTTCCGGTGGATCGCGAAGGAGGAGACATAAGGGCATATCGCTGGGTTATGAGTCAGCTCAGGGCCGGCAAACCTGTCGTGCTCTTCCCGGAGGGCACTCGCTCCCGCCAGGGGATGAGGAGAGCGAAGGCAGGCATAGCACAGATAGCCATTCAGTCGCAGGCATCCATCCTGCCGGTCGGCATAGTCGGTACGCACCGACTGGGAACCTGGATGCGCGTTTTCAATCCAACTGGCGAGATAACCGTGAATATAGGGCAGGTATTCTCCGTGCCTCCGATCGAGGGAAGACCGAGCAGAGAACTCTTGGACTCGATTTCAGATATGATTATGCAACGCGTGGCAATGCTGGTGCCTGACGAAATCCGCGGTGTGTACAGCGAAGAAGCCAAAGAAGATGCAACTCAGCGCGGGTGAATGTATGTGCGGGATCATTGGATACATAGGCGAAAGGGCGGCAGCGCCGATAATACTGGAAGGGCTTGGCGCTCTCGAGTATCGCGGCTACGACAGCGCTGGACTTGCCGTTCTGGACGAGGAGGGTGTGCCCCAACTCTTCAAGTCGGCGGGGAAGCTCTCCCGGCTCAGGAGCATTCTCGGCAATGGGCTACCCAAAGGCTTCAGCGGAGTGGGCCATACACGCTGGGCTACGCATGGAGGGCCAACCGACTTCAACGCGCACCCGCACACGGATTGCACCGGCGACGTCATGGTTGTTCATAACGGAATCTTCGAGAATTACCTCGAATTGAAGAGTGAACTGGCAGCCGAGGGACATACATTTGACTCTCAGACGGACGCGGAGTGCATACCGCATCTCATAGAAGCCTACATGCGTGACGGCTGCTCCCTCGAAGAGGCGACCCGAGCAGCGGCGTCTCGCATTGAGGGCGCAAACGCGATAGTTGTCCTGAGCAAGAGTGAACCGGACAAGATAGTGTCCTTCAAGCTGGGCAATGCCGGGGGCATCGTGATCGGCTATGGCGAAAATGAGATGCTGCTTGCCAGTGACATCGCGGCTTTGCTGCCGCACGTCAAAAATGTTGCATATCTCTCAGTAGGCGAGATGGCTACTGTCACGAGAGACCGCGTGGACTACACGCGGATAGATGGGACACCCGTCAATAAAGGAACCTCGAGTGTGTCCTACGAGGCTATGACCGCCACCCGTGGGGAATACGATCACTTCATGCTCAAGGAGATTCACGAACAGCCAGATGCGGTGCTCGACACGCTCCGGGGCCGGGTGCAGTTCGATCCTCCGGGCATCATCCTGCCCGAGTTGGCCTTTACGGACGAGGAGATCAGCCGATTCAGTCGAGCGGTCATCATCGGCATGGGAACCAGCCTTCATGCAGGCATGGTAGGCCGGATGTGGATCGAGTCCCTTGCCGGCATTCCCTGTGACGTGGATAACTCGTCGGAATTTCGCTATCGCGATGCGGTGATGGACGAGAATACTCTGGTCATCTCCATCTCGCAGTCGGGAGAGACCGCCGATACGCTTGGTGCAATGGACGAGGCCAAGCGGCAGGGCGCGCGCCAGGTGACGCTGTGCAACTATGAAGGCACGCAGTCGACTCGCATAGCGGACGCCGTCCTCCCTATACGGGCAGGACTGGAGATCAGCGTTGCCGGGACAAAGACCTTTGTATGCTCACTGGTGACTCTGTACGCACTTGCAGCGTATATCGGCGTCAAGCGCGGCAAGATAGGGCATAAGGCGCTATCAGAGATGGTTCAGGAGCTGGCGCACCTGCCCGAGATGATTGGGCAGCTTCTGGGAGGTCAGGCGCAGTACGAACGATTGGCACTCAAGTACGGCAGGCGCACGAACTTCCTGTTTCTGGGCCGGGGCAAGAACTACCCGCTGGCAATGGAGGGCGCGCTGAAGCTCAAGGAGATAAGCTACATCCACGCTGAGGGCTATCCTGCCGGGGAGATGAAGCATGGGCCCATTTCTCTGATAGACCGGAAGATGCCGGTTGTCGCCCTCGTTCCAAAGGAAGATCTCTACGAAAAGATGCTGAGCAATGTTAACGAGGTCAAGGCGCGCCGGGGAAACGTGATTGCAGTCGCGACGGAAGGCGACGAGCACATATTCGAAAAAGCGGACGACGTGATATGGATACCGAGGGCGTCGGCGAACATAACGCCGATTCTCAATGCGATCCCGATGCAGTTGCTGGCATATTATATCGCCGTGGAGCGTGGCTGTGATGTGGACAAGCCTCGCAATCTGGCGAAATCCGTCACGGTCGAGTAGATGCGCGCCGTCCTTCGATCCGGTGTATTGTGGCGCCATCGGTCCATAAATGCCGTTGAAGATGCGGCAGTCCTATGCTAGTTTAATCCTATTGGTCAGAGGTTCAGATGTTACCGCATGTTTCCAAGTTCGGAATTTACCTTAATCCCACCGATCACAAGGTGGTCCGAATTACATCGCCCTACTGGTTCCCTGAGGAACCGGAGTGGGTATATGTGACCAGCGAGGTCAATGAGACCCTGCTGAACATCCGCAATATCATCCGGGACGGGCAATTGGCGGAAGAGCCGGATTCGGTTACCTGGGGCAGGATACCGCTGAGAGACTGAACGCAGCGGGTCGAGAAAGGCCGCCTTTGATTCAGCAGCCACAAAGCATTGAGGCGGTTGCCTACTTCGTAGACAAGGCGCGCCGTGCCGTCCCGCCCGCGCTGCGCTATCCTGCATATCGCTCGTACTGGCTCGGAACGCTGGCATCCGTAAGCGGCTTCCAGATGTTCACCTTTGGGACTCTCTGGGTGGCGTTCGAGCTAACCAATTCACCGTTGTTCCTTGGCTATGTCGGCCTGGTGAACGCTCTGCCGGCCATCGCCCTTAACCTCTTCGGTGGCGTCTTCGCCGACATGTTCGACAAGCGCCGCCTGATAGTCGCCTGCCAGCTCGTCACAGCGGGCCTCATCTTCGTCCTCGCTCTGATGACGCTGTTCGATGTCATCCACATCTATTACTTGTTGCTGATTGCGTTTCTGGCGGGCGCAGTGAATGCCTTCGATCAGCCGGCGCGGCAGGCGCTCTATCCGCACCTCATCGAGCGATCGGCAATAATGAGCGCCGTATCCCTGAACGCTGCCATCTGGCAGGGCACTCGCATAGTCGCGCCAGCAATTGCAGGCTTCATTATTGCCCAACTGGGAACCTCGATTTCCTTCTTCATAGCGGGAGCCGGCTTCACGGTAATGGCGATAGTAATCGCCGTGCTGAAACTCCCCGAAATCCAGCGCGGTGGAAGCGGCAACGCGGCTCGCGACATGCTCGACGGCCTTAAGTTCATCACCGGCAACTCGGTCTTCTCGTTCCTGATTGGAATGACCTTCTTCAACAGCTTCTTCGGTATGGCGTACATCTTCATGATGCCCGTCTTTGCCGTTGAAATCCTAAAGGTAGGCGCCGACGGTCAGGGTCTGCTTATGGGCATTGGCGGAGTGGGCGCACTTGCCACGACTATGCTGCTGGGCTCTGTCGGAAACTTCCGGCAGAAGGGACTGATGCTCATCGGTGGAGCGGTCGCCTTCGGAGGAGGGCTGGCGCTATTCGCGCTGATGACGCAGGTGTACCCGTCGTTCATCCTCGTGATGGGCATAATGTTCTTCGTCGGCATATTCAATTCCATCTACATGATCTCCATAATGAGTTCGCTGCAGATGATGGTGCCGGACAGGATGCGCGGGCGCGTAATGGGCTTCTACGGGATGACCTGGAGCATAATGCCGCTCGGCGGGATGCAGGCAGGCTGGATCGCCGAATACCTGGGAGCGCCTATAGCAGTAATAATCGGCGGACTTGCCGTGATAGGATTCGCCGTAGGGCCGGCGATGTTCAACAGCCAGGTCCGGAATATTGGTACGCTTGTAAACCAGGTTGAGCAGGCCCTTACCACCGGATCCCAAAGACCCCAGCGGGCAACCTCCGCAGGCGACTGACTATCCAGTGACTATCCAGACACGCCCACTGAGCCAGCCGAAGATTGATGCCCCTAGCAACCACCTGATTCCGGGAGATGCGAATGCCTGATAACGACCTCAACTACCTCACAATCAGCGAGGCGGCAGCCCTTATCGAATCGAGGCAGCTTTCTCCGGTGGAACTGGTGAGGGCTCATCTGGAGCGCATAGGGCAGACTGACGGCCAGCTGAATTCATTCGTCACGCTGCTCGCCGACGAGGCAACCGCGGCCTCCAGGGGTGCGGAAGCCGAAATAAGTGCCGGCAACTACCGTGGCGTACTTCACGGCATTCCCATCGGCCTGAAGGACCTCTACTATACGAAGGGCGTCCGAACCACCGTCGGCTCCAAGATAATGGGGGACTTTGTGCCCGATTATGATGCTGCCGTGACCGAGAGATTTCGCGATGCCGGCGCGATCCTGCTCGGGAAGCTGCAGATGCACGAGTTCGCGCTGGGGGCGACCAGCGAGAACCCACATCACGGTCCCGCGCGCAATCCCTGGGATACGACCCGCATCACCGGCGGTTCGAGCGGCGGCTCCGGTTCGTCTGTGGCGGCGGGGCAATGTATGGCTACGCTGGGAAGCGACACCGGCGGCTCGGTTCGAATACCTGCATCGGCCTGCGGCATCGTGGGGCACAAGCCCACATTCGGTCGCGTGAGCCGGATTGGAGTGTTCCCGCTGTCCAACAGTCTGGACACCGTCGGTCCCATGACGCGCACCGTGCGCGATGCGGCAATCGTCATGAACACGATTGCGGGATATGACGAGCGGGACCAGTCCAGCGCAAATCGTCCTGACGAGGACTTCACTCGCCTGCTTGGGCAGGACATCACGGGACTGAAGATTGGCGTCCCGCAGGACTACTTCTACGACCTCATTGATGACGAAGTGAAAGCCGCCGTGCAGAAGGCTGCCCAGAAGTTTGAGGAACTCGGCGCCATAGTGGAGGAGTGTTCCATTCCCGCTCTTGACGACTCAATCAGTATTTCCGGCACAATCCTGCTCACGGAGGCTGCGGAGATTCACCTGGATAACCTCAGAAATCATGCGTACGATCTCGGAGCGGACGTGCGCGGACGGCTCGAAGAAGGCGCGATGAACCCTGCGGTCACGTACATCGCCGCCCAGAGGGCGCGCACCGAGTTCAACCGCGCTATCGCTGATTCGATGAAGACCTACGACATCCTGCTTGCACCTAGTACCGCTGCACCCGCTCCCAGGATCGGCGAGGATATCGTTGAAGTCGCCGGGCAGACTGAGCACAAGCTCGCACTTATGCCGCGTCTCACACGACCACACAACATCTGCGGCATTCCGACTGTCTCCATCCCTTGCGGCTTCAGCACGGACGGGCTGCCGATCGGCATGCAGCTAGCCGCCCGCCCGTTCGAGGACGCACTCGCGCTACAGGTAGCTTATGCCTACGAGCAGGCGACCTCATGGCATACGCGTCGTCCGCCGATCTAGTCGTTTATGTCCAGGGAAGGATGCATGTACAGGACGCCGTAGTGTATCATTTGGCGCGTTGCATTCAGATCAGCTAAATCAGGTACAAACAAGAAACACGGAGGACCAGACCGGTGAGTTCACAGGCAGGCACACAGGCACTATCGCTATACGATGCGGCGCGCGCAATGGGCGTCAGGTTCGCCAATGAGAACGAGCCGCAGGACAAGTTCGTTACAGCGAACGGAATGCGCTTTCACTACCTTGAGTGGGGCAACCCCGAGAATCCGCCGATGCTGCTACTCCATGGCTTCGCGCAGACCTGCCACTCATGGGACTTCGTCGCGCTCGGCTTCAGCGACGACTATCGCGTGATAGTTCTCGATCAGCGTGGTCACGGCGACAGCGACTGGGCGCCGGACGGCGACTACTCTCCGGAGACCCAGCAGAAGGATATTTCCGCCGTCGTCGACGCCATTGGACTCAATGACTTCGTGCTGATGGGGCTGTCGATGGGTGGCAGGAACTCGTTCACCTATGCCGCGAACAACCCGGGCAAAGTCCGGGCGCTCGTCATAGTGGATGCCGCCCCCCAGAATATGCGGCAGGGCACCGACAACATCCGCAACTTCGTGCAGCAGGACGACGAGCTGGAGTCCGTTGACGCATTCGTGGAGCGCGTGCTCAGGTTCAATCCCCGCCGGGACCCCCAGCAGGTGCGCGGCAGCATCCTCCATAACCTCAAAGAGTTGCCCAACGGCAACTGGACCTGGAAGTACGACAGAGCACTCCGCCAACCCGGCAGACGAATGGGCAGCGACCCTGAGACCGAACAGCGCCTCTGGGGCTACATGGGAAAGCTCGAGTGTCCTACGCTTCTTGTTCGAGGTGGCGCAAGCGACATCGTGGCACTGGATACTGCAGACAGGATGCACCAGGCAATACCCAACAGCCGGCTGGCGACCATCGAAGGTGCAGGACACCTCGTGATGGGGGACAGCCCGTCCGGTTTCCAGGACGCCGTCACGCAGTTCATCGCCTCGCTTGACAGTTAAAAACCGCTGTCCCAAGTTGCATGGAAACACGGTAACGCACATCATGACTGACGCTGAAAGACCGATAATTCATTGCGTGCGTGAATACCCTATGCTAAACTTTCTTGTGAGAAGAGAAGGAACATCACAAAAAATTGGGGAACTCCCGGGAGAAGGGATTGAATAAGGCTGAAAAGCAAGCCGTAATTGCAGAGCATCGCACCCACGAGAACGACTCAGGCTCTACCGAACTGCAGGTAGCAGTCCTGACGACCCGCATCCAGCAACTCACCGAACACCTCAGGATCCACAAGCACGACGAGTCCACACGCCGCGGCCTGTTGAAGATGGTTGGTCGCAGGCGGAGGTTGCTACGATACCTCAACAGGGAAGACGTAGGCCGTTACAGAGCGCTAATCGCTAAGCTCGGTCTGAGAAGGTAGCCCAAGCTAATTAGGCAGCGGGGCTGCCTTTCTTCTTTCTCACGTTCCCCCTTGGAGGATTTTTATCTAATGTTAACCTCATTTGAACACGTCTACGAATCTGGCACACTAATCATGGAGAGCGGCCAGCTCGCTCTTCAAGCGAACGGGTCAATACTGGTGAAACAGGGCGACTGCGCCTTGCTGGTCACCGCCACAATGTCCAAGCCTCGCGAGGGCATCGACTTCTTCCCACTCACCATCGATGTGGAAGAGCGCCTATATTCCAGAGGCAAGATTCCCGGCAGCTTCTTCAGGCGAGAAGGCCGGCCAAGCACCCACGGTATTCTGATGGCACGCCTGACCGACAGACAGCTTCGACCGCTGTTCCCGTCGGACTTCCGCAACGAAGTGCAGATCGTTGCGACACCGCTTTCCATCGACATGGAAACGCCCTTCGAGACGATGGTGATGACGGCGGCATCGGCGGCCCTCAGCATATCCGACATTCCGTTTGCCGGCCCCATTGCGGCGACGCGCATCGGCTACATTGACGACGAATTCATCGTTAATCCCACCTACGAACAGCTCGATGACAGTGAGCTTGACCTGGTGGTTTCCAGCTCTCGTGACGGCGTAACTATGATGGAAGCCGGCGCGACCGAACTACCGGAAGAGGTCGTGTTCGATGCCATCAAATATGCGCATGACGTCAACCTCGGACTGATCGATTTCCAGGAAGAGATGGTGGCTGCGGTCGGCAAGCCCAAATCCGGCTACGGCTCTTTCGCATATCCTGCGGAGCTCGATGATGAACTTGCAGGCATAATCGGAAGCGGGCTTACGGACGCTTTCTCGACTTCTACCGGAAAAGTTGACCTCTACGAGAAGCTAGACGAACTGCGCGCCAAGGTCGCCGAGGAACTTGGCGAGGAATACGAGGCAAACCATCTGCGCGATGCCTTCGAGGTGCAGCTTGAACACGCATTCAAGCAGAATGTGCTCTCGGGTGGCAAGCGGCCGGATGGGCGCGACAAACGCGAGATTCGCGAGATCTCAAGCGCGGTGGGGCTGTTGCCCCGTGTGCACGGAAGCGGACTCTTCAATCGCGGTGAGACGCAGATTCTAGGTATCGCCACTCTCGGTTCCGTGGGCGATGCCCAGAGGCTCGACACTCTCACGCCAGAAGAGACCAAGAGTTTCATGCTGCACTACAACTTCCCGCCTTACTCGGTTGGTGAAGTGCGGCGAATCGGCTCTCCCGGCCGTCGTGAGGTTGGGCACGGAGCCCTCGCAGAGCGGGCAATCGCACCGGTATTGCCAAGCCAGGAAGAGTTTCCTTACACCCTGCGAGTCGTGTGCGAGGCGCTGGGTTCGAATGGCAGCACCTCCATGGCTAGCGTATGCGCTGGAACTCTCGCACTCATGGATGCCGGCGTTCCCATTAAGGCGCCCGTCGCGGGCATCTCTGTCGGCTTAATCGATGGCGGAGACGGCGAATACGTCACCATCACCGACATCCAGGGCATGGAAGACCATGTCGGTGATATGGACTTCAAGGTGGCGGGCACCCGTGAGGGCATCACCGCGATCCAGCTGGACATCAAAGTGAACAGCATCAGTTTCGAGGTGGTTCGGGATGCGCTTGAACAGGCAAAGGAGGCACGCCTCTACATCCTCGACCACATGCGTGAAACGATAAGCGACACGCGAGAGAATCTCAGCCCGTTTGCTCCTCGTATGCTGCAGATCAGCGTGCCCGTGGACAAGATCGGCACCGTTATCGGCCCCGGTGGCAAGACGATCCGAGGCATCACCGAGGAGACCGGCGCAACCATTGATATTCAGGACGATGGCACTGTCATCATCGGCTCCGCTGACGGTGCGGCTGCCGAGAAGGCTATGCAAATGGTGGACGACCTCACCCGCGAAGTGAAGGTGGGTGAAATCTTCACAGGCAAGGTCGCCCGCATTATGGACTTCGGCGCATTCGTCGAGATCCTGCCGGGCAAGGACGGCCTGGTTCACATTAGCGAGCTGGCCGAAGAGCGAGTGCCAACCGTTGGAGATGTCGTTGAAATTGGGCAGGAACTCACCGTGGCCGTCATTCAGATAGACGACCTTGGCAGGATAAACCTGTCCCGCCGTGCCCTGCTCGTTGATGAGGAGATCGACCCGAACGGCAGGGAGCCCGTCGGCGGTCGCTCGGCGCGCGGTGGCGGGAACAGGCGCGATGGCAGGGGACGCAACGACCGAGGTGGCAGGGACCGCAATAGAGACCGTGGCGGACGAGACCGAGACCGAGACCGCAGTAGAGGTGGCTATCGCAGGTAATCCTGCGCTGCATCAGGCTTGATACAAATTGGACCCCGGCAATGCCCGGGGTCTTTCCTTGCCCAGGCTCTGCGAGGTCTGGCAAAAACTCCCAGGGGGAGACCCGATCCGTGGCAACCCATTCACCAAGTGATGCCGGACCTGTACGAGAGTCCGCACGCATTACCAGCCTCGACCTGATTCGAGGAGTCGCGGTGCTCGGCATCCTGCTGATGAACGCCGTATCTTTCAGATTCGGCACCGCGCCCTACTTCAATTTGAGCGCCGGCGGGTCGGAATTCTGGCTCGACTGGGCCGTGGGTATTGTCGGAGAGATCTTCGTCGATCAGAAATTCATGGGCCTGTTCTCCCTTCTGTTCGGCGCGGGCATGATTCTCTTCATCGACCGAGCCGTGGCAAGGGGCAGACGCGCAGTAACCCTGAATCTTTGGCGCAATCTATTACTGCTTTTCATCGGTATCCTGCACTTCTCGCTGTGGGATGGTGATGTGCTGATGATTTACGCAGTCTCATCAGTTTTCCTGCTAGCACTCAGGAAGGTGCCGAATAAGGCACTCATCTCGATTGGCATTACCGTCTTCATTCTGTCCGTCGGCTGCTCGCTGCTCGCTCAATTCATCGCCGACACAACAGGCACGTCGCTCGCCGGCATTTGGGCGCCAGGGGAGATCGACACTGAAGACCGGGTAGGCATTCCAATTCTGTTCGGCTACTTCCTGCGGGCGCTGGGCATGATTCTCATCGGCGCAGGCCTGTACCGGACCGGCTTTATGAACGGCGGAATGTCACCAGCCGTATACCGCAGAACTGCAATCACCGGTCTTGCTGTTGGGTTGCCCTTAGCCGCGCTCGGAGTTATCGTAACCGCAATTGGCGACTACTCCCGCGAGATCGCATTCATCGGCCAGGTACCCAACACGCTTGGCACGATTCCGGCAGCCCTTGGATACATGAGCCTCGTTATCTTGTGGAATAACGAGGGGGACGACTGGATAAAGAGGCGTCTACGAGCGGTCGGCAGAATGGCGCTGACAAACTATCTCACTCAAACGGTGCTGGGTGTTCTCGTGCTCACGCTTCTGCTTGGCGATGCCGGTTGGGCGAATCGGGCTGCCATCCTGATCTTCGTCTTCGCAGTCTGGGCGCTGCAACTATGGTGGTCGCAGGCTTGGCTGAGTCGCTTCCTGTTTGGGCCGGCTGAGTGGATATGGCGAGTGGCGACTTATCGCAGCGGACAGCCGCTGCGCCGCCCGTCTGGCTAATTCGTACAGTTCATGTGGACGCTTCTTTGTCCTGATTTACGCGGCTCAGGCTGAAATCGGTCGCTGCCTTCCGCAGCTGAAGGATTTCTTGACACCGCGCTCCCCGCAATCACTGGGTGTAGTATCCGTTGCGTCGTCTGTGCTGCCTGTATAGCAAGAAGCCGACTATGAGCGCGCCTATGAGCATTGGGACGCCTATCGCCACGAGGACCGTCCCGGGCATCTCTCCAGGGCCACCGCCGTCTGCCGCCGCCTGCATCGCGGGTGCGGCCGTCTCCGGTACGGCCGTAGCAGTCGGCGAGGGCATCACAGGGGGAGCAGGAGCGGTTACCTGCTGTGCAACCGGCACGGGCATCGCGGTGGGAGCCGAGGTCGGCACGGGAGTGGGCGGTTGCGCGGGCAGCGAAGTTCGCACAGACGGCGCAGACGCGGTCTTTATCACTGAGGCAGCCGGCGTCGCCAGGGCAGCGGGCATCGGAGTGGGCGTCGCCGGAGATTCGTCCACGACCAGCGCGAACGCTCCCAGCCGCACAACGTCCACCACCGCCCACACACTGCCCGATTCGTCCGTCACGCACCTGTGCTCCACAAGGCTCCAGTCGTCCTGTACAGAGTAGATCCGCACCCTGCCCTCAGCGCAGGCGATCTCTTCGCCGGCAGGCAGCATCACCCACAGCGCCACACCCGGCGAGTATGCGACGTCCTCGGGAGTGTCGCCGCCCGGTGGGTAGGTGTTCGACCGTATCGCCACCACCACGCGCTCCCGATCTCCCGGAGGTTCGCCGTGAGCCTGCAGGTTCAGCTTCATCAGCTCTATGTCAACGTCTTTCGGCGGCGCGAGCGGCTCAACCACCATCTTCACCGTGCCGTCCGGCAGCACCACAGTCCCGCCCTCTGCGCGCGACACGAACTGCCTCACATAGTCGGGAAGCAGCACGTCCAGCACCACCACGACCTGGTCCGGAGCCTTGCCCGTGGAACTCACGTCTATGCCGATGATGTCCACGTACTGCCCGGAAGCGAGGTCGGACGAGTCCACCGACACGGTGATGTCCACGCGGTCTGCGGGACCGCCGGAGATGCCCGACTCGGGCTGCTGAGACAGCCACTCCTGCTGGTCGGACAGTGTGAATCTCATCGTGCCCTGTACCCTGTTCCATATCGAGAAGGTCTGGGGTGACGGGTTGTCCCCGCCCTCTATGGCGACGAAGCGCAGCATCAGGGGAGAGACTCCCGGCAAGGGTATGTTCAACGCCTGCGCGGGCTGCGTGACGACCTTGACTGCGTCATCCTTGCGCTCCCTCGTGGTAAAGGTGACTGACTTCGTTCCGTCTGAGGGGAACGAGTCGTCCAGCGACGCCTCAGCGACGTACTCTGTGCCTGATGACAGGCCCCTGAGCCTGATGCTCGCTATGTCGTCTGTCGTGTCTGCCTGCTGCGTTGCTCTCCAGGCGGTGTAGCGTTCCTGGCGGTATCGGATGTGCACCGTCTGTGCCTCGCCGTGAGAGTCCGCTATGGCTGCGGTGAGCGTCGCGCCGTTCCTGCCTATGTTCTCAGCCATGAAGGATGAGATGGAGGGGTATCGCAGCGTGGTGAAGGTGTCGTACTTCGTGCGTGCTGCGGGGAACGAGCCGTCGAGCGACGCCTGCACGTCGTACTCCGTGCCCGGAGTTAGTCCGGTGAGGTCGATGCTTGCGCTGTCTGTGCCGCTCGTGGCAGTCAGCGTACCGCTCCAGTCTCCCCTAGGTGTCGTCGTGCGGTAGCGCAGTCTGACCGTCCGGCTGGTTCCGTCCGAATTGGCGATGTCGATCAGGGCCGCTGCAGTCGTCTGCGTGATGCTTCTCACTCTGACCTTCGACACGACAGGGTCCGGCGGCAGCGTTGTGAACGTGTCCGAAACTGTTAC
>CAZWDM010000009.1:58345-59850 GCA_964632415.1 uncultured Dehalococcoidia bacterium
AGGCTGGGATAGCGCAGCGTGGCGAATGTCGCGGAGACGACGTCAGTGAACGAGCCTTCCAGCGACGCCTGCACCTCGTAGCCGGTGTCCTCCGTCAGCCCTGCCAGGTCTATGGTAACGCTGTCGCCGTAGGTGGTTGCGGTCAGCGCGGGATCGCCCCACGTATCCGTTCCCACTTCCCTGTACCTGAGATGCACCGTCTTCTGCGCGGTGCCCGCATCGGCGATCGAAATCGAGGCAACGGCCGATGTCTGCGTGATGTCGCCTATGGTCACTGCGGACAGGCCTGGATCGGGAACGAGGGTGGTGAAGTTCGTCGTCTTCGATGCTGAGAAGTCGCTGCGCAGCGCCGCCTGCACCTCGTACTTCGTCTGTGGTGTGAGCGCCGTCAGGTCGAAGGATGCGCTCGAACCGTTTGTCGTATCGGTACGGGTCGTACCCCACTGCGCAGTCCCATGGACCCGGTGGCGAATGTGCACCGTCTTCTGCGACGTTCCCGCATAGGCGATCATTACCGTTGCCGTTGCGGACGTATCCGTGATGCTGCCGATTCTGATCCCGGACACGCTGGGGTCGGGAGTCGAAGTGGTGAACATAGCGGACTTGGAATCGGCGAAGTCGCTTGCCAGGGACGCCTGCACCTCGTAGGTAGTCCTGGGCTCCAGGTTCTTGAGGTCGAAGGCCGCGCTCGCGCCGGTGACAGTTCTCGTCCGGGAGGTGCTCCACACGGTCCCGCCGAATTCACGGTGGCGCAGGAACACCGTCTTCTGTTCCGTGCCCGCGTCGGCTATGTTCACCGTGGCGACGGCACTGGTCTGCGTTATGCCGCTGATGCCTATGCCCGATATGCTCGGCGCGGCAAGCGTAGTGAAGGAGCACGTCTGCATCTCGTCGAAGTCGCTCGTCAGCGCGACGGCCACGTTGTAGGTCGTTCCCTGCTGTAGGCCGGTCAGGTCTATGGAAGTGCTGCTGGTGTATGTGATCGTCGGTGCAGGCAGTATAGTCCAGCTATCCACCCCGTCCATGCTGTGCTTCAGGAAGACCTGCTTCATCTCGGTGCCGGCGTCCGCTATCTTGACCATCGCAGTGGCGGAGGTCTGCCCGGTGATCAGGCACTGAAGGTTCGCTATGCTCGGGTTGGACACCTGCTCCTCGTCGAGCGTGGTGAAGGTGTATGTCTGCGTGCCCGAGGGCGGCGTGCTGCCGTTCAGCCACGCCTGCACCTGGTAGGTGGTGCCGGCGCTCAGGCTGCCGAGGCTGAAGGTTGCGCTCGATCCGGTGGTGTTCTCGGACTTCACCTTGCTCCAGGATGCGGCACCGCTCTCGCGGTAGTGCAGGCGCACGGTCTTCTGCGCCGTGCCCGCGTTGCTCAGGCTCACCGTGGCGTCAGCCGCCGTCTGCGTGATGTTGGCGAATGTGACATCGCTAACGGTCGGTGTCGGCGATCTCTGCACCGGCGGGGGCGGGTTGTTGGGCGGCTGCGGCGGCTGTGGAACCTGCGGTGG
>CAZWDM010000009.1:59950-64925 GCA_964632415.1 uncultured Dehalococcoidia bacterium
GGAACCTGCGGTGGTGGCGGCTGGGGAACCTGCGGTGGCGGGGACACTGGAGTTGCAAGAGGTGTCCCGGTTCCATGTGCCCAGTTGTAGCTGTCTTCGTCCTCGTTACCCTGGCTATCCAGGGGTATCACGCCGTTGTCCGCCCTAACACGTATGCTGTGAAGCGTGTCGTTGGTGAGTGAGCCAATGATGTGCGACAGTTCGGTGGTGGTTGCCTCGCGGACGCTGTCGTATTCTTGACTGCCGGACTTCCACTGCACGACGTACGCGTCGATATCCAGGCCGCCCTTGTTACTCGGCGCAACCCACGACAGCGTGAGTTCGCCGTCGCCCGCCCTCACACGAAGGCTCGTCGGCGCGCCTGGGACTGTTTTGGGCATGCCGGTCGTGTACGCCCACTGGAAGGTCTGCCCTTCGACATCGTTGTCTGCCCTGACGCGCACGTCATACGTTACGCCGTTGGTAAGCCCCGTGATGGTGTCGGTCAGATCGTTCTCGTCCGTCGTGGTGTGTTCACCCGGCGAGTCCCAGTTATCTACGGTATCGGCCTTCCACTGGACCACGAACTTCTCGATGTCGTTGCCTCCTGTCTCCGTGGGAGCGACCCAGGACACGTCGAGCTGCCGGTCACCCGGCACAGCCCTCAGTTGAGTGGGCGCGCCGGGCACGGTCATCGGTGTGCCTGTGGTCTCCGCCCAGTTGTAAGCGGCGGCAGTCTCTCCGTTGTCCGCCCTGACGCGAACAGAGTAGGGGGTGCCGTTGACCAGCAGGTCAATTACCTGCGATGTACCGGCTGGAGTCTCCTGGCGCGCGCTGCCGTACTCCTCGACCCCGGACTTCCACTGCACGATAAACCGTGTGATGCTCGCACCACCTGTTGCATCCCCCGTCGGGGCCGTCCAGCTAACCGTAAGCTCTTCATCCCCGGAAACAGCCTTCAGGTCATCTGGCGCTTCGGGAATGGTCCTGGGCGTCTCTGTATCCTCGTTCGACGCGTCACTGGGGTCGTCCGGATAGCTTTCACTCACAGCAAGCACGCGCACCGTGTACGGGGTGCCGTTATTCAGGTTCGTGATCCTGTACGGCGACTCCGTTGGCGTGGCCTGGTTCGTCGCGTTGTAGCTATTAATGCCGGACTTCCACTGCACGATGTAGTGCTTTATGTCGGAGCCTCCGGTTTCACTTGGAGCAGACCATGTAACCTCCAGCCAGCCGTCCCCGTAGTCAGTTATGTCCACACCCGTGGGCGGGTCGGGCTTCTTGCTCGGAGTACCCGTAGCTTCGGTGGAGGGCTCTCCGCCACCATTGGCGTTCACGGCAATGACGCGGACGTCGAACATAGTACCGTTGGTCAGATTCTGGGTGATGGTGAACGGTGACTGCCCGTCATCGTCCGTCGCCTCCCAGGGCGAAGCCCAGTCTGCGGCAGACTCCGGCTTCCACTGGATAGTGAAGCCCGTAATGGCAGAACCGCCGGTTGCCTCGCCGGTTGGGGCAGTCCAGGACACGGTCAGTGACTTGTCGCCGTACCCGGTGATTGTGACATCGGCAGGCGCCTGTGGTCTGGTGCTCGGAGTACCCTTTACTTCGTCTGACGGGTCACTGTCGCCGTTCTTGTTTACGGCAATCACCTGCACGGTGTATTCGGTGCCGTTGTCGAGGTTTGAAATCTCGTTCGGTGACTCTGTCGGCGTCTGCTGCCTGTCGTCAGCGTCGTAAGACTGGACGCCGGACTTCCACTGCACCTTGAATCCTGTGATGTCCGAGCCGCCCGTGTCGTCGCCCGTGGGCGCGGTCCACGAAACTGTCAGTTTCCCGTCTCCGTGTGTTAGGCCGACATCCGTCGGCGGTTCGGGCTTCGTGCTCGGCGTTCCCGTTACCTGGCCATAGTCCGTACTGAGGCCGTTGTCGTTTCTTGCGAACACCTGGACCGTGTACAGCGTTCCGTTGGTGAGGTCCTCTATGACATGCTCCCGGTCGGTCGCAAGCTTCTCGGTCGCTGGCGTCGTCCAGTTGGCATCATCCTCTCCCTTCCACTGCACCTTGTAGTTGGTGATCGCCGAGCCGCCGTCATTGACGGGTGGTCCCCACGTCACTGTCAGCGTCTCATCGCCCTCGGCGGTTATCTTCACGGCCGTAGGTGCGGTCGGCATCGTGCTGGGAGTGCCGGAAGCCGTGTTCGAGGGATCGCTCGTGTTGTCGGTGGCGCGGTTGCCGTTCACCGCGATCACCTGCACGGTGTACTCTGTGCCGTTAGAGAGGCTTGAGATGGTAGCCTCGTAGTCTGTCCGGCCCGAGACAGCCGTGATTGTCTGCTCCCTGCTGTCGGTGGCGGCGTCATCGAACGTCTCGCTGCCCGACTTCCACTGCACCTTGAATCTGACTAGATCAGCTCCTCCGTCGTCTTCCGGCGCTGTCCAGCCCACCTTGAGATGCTGGTCCCCGGATTCCTTGATGTTAACGCCCGTGGGAGGCTGGGGCTTGGTTCTCGGTGTCTCGGGAACTCCATCCGAAGGGTCGCTGGAGCCGTTCGTGTTCACGGCCATGACCTGCACCGTGTACTCGGTCCCGTTCTCCAGGTTCGTGATCTTGTGGGGTGAAGCCGACGGTGTCGCCTGGTTCGTCGTGTCGTAGTCGTCGGTTCCGGACTTCCACTGCACGATGTATCCAGTTATGGCAGAGCCACCGGTGGCCGCACCCGTAGGAGCAACCCAGGTTACTTCCAGCCATCCATCCCCATAGTCGGAGATCTGCACACCTGTCAGCTTGTCCGGCTTCCTGCTGGGCGTTCCCGAGGCTGACTCTGAAGGATTGCTATCGCCGTTGGCGTTGACCGCAATGACGCGCACATCATACTTCGTGCCGTTGGTGAGGCTGCTTACCTCGAATGGCGACGCCCCGTCATCGTCATTGGACTCAGAAGGCGAGTCCCAGTTCGTTGTCGCGTTCTCCTTCCACTGGATCTTGTAGCCCGTGATGGCTGAGCCGCCTGTGTTCGCGCCGGTGGGGGCAACCCACCCCACGGTAAGCGTCCCGTCCCCGTACCGGGAGATGTTCACACCGGTCGGCGGCTGGGGCTTCGTACTGGGAGTGCCGGTGTCCGTGTTCGAGGCATCGCTCTTGCCTCTGTCATTCTCGGCAAGGACGCGCACGGTATATTCGGTGCCATTCATCAGGTTCGTAATCTTGTAAGGCGAAGTTACGGGCGTAGCCTGGTTCGTCTCGCTGAAGTCGTCCGAGCCTGACTTCCACTGCACGATGTAGGTCGTCGTCAGGCCCCCCTTGTTGGTGGGCTCCGTCCAGGTAACCTCGAGCCACCTGTCGCCGTAGTCGCTTACGTCCACGCCGGTTGGCGGATCGGGAGTCGTGCTAGGCGTGCCCTCGACATCACCCGACGGGTTGCTGTCGCCCACATCGTTCACCGCTATGACGCGGACATCATACGCCGTTCCGTTCACCAGGTTCTCGGAGATGGTGTACGGCGACTGATCGTCGTGGTCGTCCCTCTCCGTGTAGGTGTTCCAGTTATCCTGTGAGGCAGCCTTCCATTGCACCTTGTAGCCTGTGATCGCCGAGCCGCCGGTGTCCGTTGGCGCGTCCCACGCTACGGTGATCTCCTCGTCGGCAGTGTCCGTGATTCTCACATTCGTCGGAGAGCCCGGCTTGACGGGATCGGTGGTGAATTCCACGGACTCTATGGTGCTTGAAGACGAGGCAAGCCAAGCCCGGACCACATACGTCGTGTTTCCGTCGAGGCCGCTCAGGTCAAATGTCTCGCTGGTCGCGGACGACAGGACGGCTTTGGGCGTTGGAGTAGTCCAGTCGCTCTCGGTGTTCTTGCGATACTGCAGGTGAACCGTCTGGCCGTCGTCTGTCTGGTTGTCGATGGCGACGGTCGCCGTCGCAGCCGTCTGAGTGATGGTCGAGTCGGCAACCGTGACGCCGGTAACGATCGGCTCGGGCCTCGGTGTGCCGGAACCGGTTGCCCAGTTGTAGTCCTCTTCGTCATCCAGGGAGTGCGCGGTGGCGGCTCTTACCCTGACGGAGTAGGGATCGCCATTTTCAAGGCTGCCGATTGTCGTTGTCAGCGTGCCGGAACTGAGAGACGAGATGGAAGTCCAGTTCGTATCGACGGTCTTCTTGTACTGAACGGCATATCCGGCAATCCCAATACCTCCGTCGTTGGCGGGAGCCTCCCACGTCAGCTTGAGCGACTCATTCCCCGGCACGACCTGAAGGTTCGCGGGACTGTCCGGTACCGTCTGTCCGTCGCTTTCCGCCCAGTTATAGTCGTCCTCATCCGCCAGCGTGACGCCATTGTCGGCCCTTACGCGAAGTTCGTAATCGGTGTTGTAACTCAGGCCCGTGATGGTATTGCTGTATGTCGTAACGTTTGTCTGAGAGTCTGTGGTCTCCTGGTTAGTCGAGCTGCTTGTGGACCAGACGGATTCCGAGGTCTTCATGTACTGCACGACATAGTCGGTAATGCTGATGCTGCCGAGCTCAGCCGGCTCCTGCCATGATAGGGTCACCTGCCTGTTGCCCGTCTCCGATGCCAGGCTGGTTGGCCTGTCCGGTATGGTGGTGCCTGTGCTCTCGGCCCAGTTATAGTCGTCTTCGTCCGTCTCTTGAGCCGAGTTGACCCCCCTCACCCGGACTTCGTACCCGGTGCTGTAATCCAGGCCGGCAATGGTAGTGCTGTAGGTCGTGATGCTCGTTTGCGAATCTGTCTTGGAGGCGATACCCGCACTGCTGGCATTCCAGGTCTGTTCTCCCTGTGCCCTGTACTGTACGGCATAGCCCGTTATCGCAGAGCCGTCATTGTCCGGCTCCGTCCAAGTCAACTCTAGCTCCCTGTTTCCTTCCACGACGTCAAGACTCTTTGGAACGCCTGGTATTACGTCGGGGGTGCCATCATCGTCCGCCCAGTTATAGCCTTCCTCATCGTCGAGCACCACGTCGTTGACTGCTCGTA
>CAZWDM010000010.1:0-3633 GCA_964632415.1 uncultured Dehalococcoidia bacterium
TACGATCACGAGGCGTCGGGGATGATCAACTACCCCGGGTCGGCGCGGCGATGGCTGTATCGCATGGTTACCTCCGATGCTCCGCTGCAGGAGAAGATGACGCTCTTCTGGCACAGCATTTTCGCCACCGGCTTTCCGAAGGTCATCAACGGCAGGGTGCTGTCCGACCAGGTGGATATGTTCAGGCGCTACGGGATGGGCAAGTTCGACAGGCTGCTCCTGGAGCTTGCGAAGAACCCGGCGATGATTGTCTGGCTGGACAACCAGGACAATCACAAGGATGCGATCAACGAGAACTGGGGGCGCGAACTGCTGGAGCTGTTCTCCATGGGAGTGGGCAACTACTCGGAGGAGGACATCAAGGAGTGCTCGAGGGCGTTCACCGGCTGGACGATTGGCAACACCGAGTACATGATGGTGCGCTCGGCGCGCGATTCGGACTGGCCATACGGCAGGATCGACTACTTCTTCGAGTACCGGGAGCAGGACCACGACGATGGAGAGAAGACCTTCCTGGGGCAGACCGGCAACTTCAACGGCGAAGACATTATAGAGATCATCTGCCAGCAGGAGGCGACGGCACGCTTCATAGCGCGGCACATGTACCACTTCTTCGTGGCGGACGAGCCGCCGGTGCCCGCGTGGCCGTACACGCCGGCAAGGGATGAAGAGGCGATTGAGACACTGGCACGGGCATACTTCGACAATGGATACGACATCACAGAGATGCTGCGCGTGCTGTTCAACTCGGATTTCTTCAAGGCAGAGGAAGCGCGCTACGAGAAGGTCAAGGGGCCCGCTGAGTTCGCTGTGGGCATCCTGCGCATGACGCGCGAGTTCGAGCTGCCGAATCGCGAGATGATCAACAGGTTCAGGCAGATAAACTGGATGGGCCAGGAGATCAACAATCCGCCCAGCGTGGAGGGCTGGCACCAGGGCGTGGAGTGGATCGACACCGGCACGCTGATGGAGCGGATCAACTTCGCTTCGGAGCAGCTTGGCGATCTGGACAAGCCGGGTGTGCGGGAAATAGTCAACAGCATCGTGGCTGAGGACATTCCTATGGGTGGCGACGGGGGCAGACGCCCTGAGCTGATGGTGGACCGCTGCCTGGAGCAGATGGGCGCGCTGTCGGTGTCGGACGGGACGCGCGAGGCGCTGCTTGGAATCGCGGAGCAGGATGGCGACGAGCGGCAGAATGCGGCTCAGATGCTCCGGCTCACGGCTGCATCGAAGGAGTTCCAGCGATTGTAAGTCGATCAGTGCGTCAGTTTTTCGGTCTGTCAGTTGGTTAGTATTGGAAGTGTTAGAAATATGCAAAGAGCATTTTCAAATTGGTATGGGGGCAAGGCAGTATGAGGGCATTTTCACCCCCATCCTAACCTTCCCCCATCAAGGGGGAAGGGACTTTTGCATATTTCCCATAGCATGGTTGGACAGGCTCACCACGAACGGCGGGTTTTGACGGGGGCTAACATGGATGGACAGGACAAGCAGGATGATGTGCTGGAATACTCGATGACCATCGGCCTGGTCGCCATGGAGGGGCGCGGGTTCGAGTACCCGACGGACCTCGTGGCGGCGCGGGACGGGCGGCTGTATGTGCCGAACCGCGCGCGCGATCTCGGAGAGCGGGGCGTGCGCGTTACCGTGACGGACCTGGACAGCGAGTATTACGGCACTTTCGCGCATCACGGGCAGGGCGACGGCTATATGATCTCGCCGATGTGCATCGCGGAAAACAGCCAGGGGCACCTGTATGTTACCGACGACTATACGCATCGGGTCAGCGTGTTTGACTATGACGGCGGATTCATACACGCCTGGGGCGAGCGCGGCGATGGGGAAGGGCAGTTCAACGGGCCGTCGGGAATCGCGGTGGATTCCGAGGACAACATATACATCGCCGACACGAATAACGACCGCATACAGAAGTTCACATCCGCCGGGCACTTCATCCGTGAATTCGGGTCGAGCGGCAACGGTGCAGGCGAATTCAGCATGCCGTGGGGCGTGACGGTTGCGCCCAATGGCGATCTATTCGTCGCGGACTGGGGCAACGATAGAATCCAGAGGTTTACCGCCGACCTTGAGTTTGCTGCATCGTATGGCTCCCCTGGGAGGGGCGACGGCGAGTTGCTGCGCCCGTCCGGTGTGGCGATTGACGAGCGCGGGTATATGTATGTCTCGGACTGGGGGAACGAGCGGTTGCAGGTGTTTGATGCCGACGGCAATTTCCTGCAGAAGCTGAGGGGCGAGGCGGGACTGTCGAAGTGGGCGGCGAACTTCCTGGAGATCAACAGGGAGGAGGGCGAGGCGAGGAAGAAGTCGAACCTTGAGCCGGTGCTGGAGGTGGACGACGCGGACGACCCGCACACGCAGTCGGCGTACATCGAGAAGTACTTCTGGGCGCCGATGTCGGTTAAGCTGGACGACGAAGGCAGGGTGTATGTGACGGACGGCAACCGGCACAGGATACAGGTGTACACGAGGACGGGGAGCTAACGGAATGCACAGGATGGGGAGGATGTAGCGACATGGCGACGACGGCGCGACTGATGACGGCCGAAGAGCTGCTTGAGATGCGGGAAGAAGAGTGCAGGTACGAACTGGTGAGGGGGAAACTGATAAGCCGTCTGTGGGCAGGTGTGCGCTATGCTATCGCATCGTCGAACCTGCTATTCTCCTTGGGCATGCACATAAGAGCAAATAAGCTGGGAAAGACTTATCCCGCCAACACGGGCTTTCAGATTGAAAGCGACCCTGACCATGTTCGCGCTCCCAGCGTCGCATTTGTAAATGACGAGCGTATGAAACCGGTGATGAGAGATTTTGAAACATACCGAGATCGTTATTTCCCCGGCGCGCCTGACCTCGCCGTCGAGGTCGTTATTCCCAGCGATACCTATTTCTACATAGAAGATAAGGTTGCTGATTGGCTGAACACAGGTACTCGCATGGTAATTGTTGTGAACGCCGACCTTCAAACGGCAGCGGTGTATCGTTCTCCGACGGACGTAACGATACTGACGGAGGCGGATACGCTGGACGGCGGTGATGTGGTGCCGGGGTGGCGGATGCCGGTGTCGGAGATTTTTGAGTAGGAGCTAACGGAATGCACAGGATGGGGAGGATGTAGCGACATGGCGACGACGGCGCGACTGATGACGGCCGAAGAGCTGCTGGATATGCCAGACGATGGGTCTGTGTATGAGCTGGTGAGGGGGGAACTGGCAAAGATGGCTCCTACTAAGAATTATCATGGAGAGATCGCCGCTTATGTCACCGGAAGCCTTGTTCCGCATGTCAGAAGGAACAGACTTGGCAAGGTCTATATTGCGGATGTGGGGTTTGTTCTCGCGCGCGATCCTGACCATGTTCGTGTCCCGGACGTAGGCTTCGTCAAGCTGGAAAATATCGAGCGAATAGGACGCCCTGATAGTCTATGGCCGGAGCCGCCCGATCTCGCTATTGAAGTCGTTTCACCGAGCGACCGATACTCGGATGTACAAGAGAAAGTGATCAATTATCTTGAAGCAGGAACGCTCTTGGTGATTGTGCTCGACTCGCGTGTTCGCACGGCAGCGGTGTATCGTTCTCCGACGGACGTAACGATACTGACGGAGGCGGATA
>CAZWDM010000010.1:3733-6488 GCA_964632415.1 uncultured Dehalococcoidia bacterium
ACGGCAGCGGTGTATCGTTCTCCGACGGACGTAACGATACTGACGGAGGCGGATACGCTGGACGGCGGTGATGTGGTGCCGGGGTGGCGGATGCCGGTGTCGGAGATTTTTGAGTAGGCTTCTGTGTTAATCTATGACCATGGAGCTATTCGATTGTCCGTACTTGGGCGGAACGGTTGAATTGAGGGATGAGAGAGTCACTCACATCGGTCTTAAACACAGCGATATACTGACCGACGTTCAGAGTTATATCGGTGACACTATAGGAAGTCCCGACGAGGTTCGGCTGAGCGTTAAGGACTCTGAAGTACGGCTGTTTGTGCGTTGGTTTCCACAATTGCTAAGTGGCAAGTATTCGATAGTTGTGGTTCGCACGAATGAAGCACCAGAGCTACGCCACTGGATAATGACGGCATACATTGCGAGGCGTCTCACAGGAGGAACAGTCGAATGGCAAAGAGCCTGACGTTCGAGTACGACAAAGTAGGCGACATACTCAGCGTTGTCATCGATGGCGTGCGTCCATATCCCGAACAGGAGACCGATTATGTTGGGGATGATGATATTGTGGTGAGCTTCAACCCTAAGACGGGCGAAGTAGAGCGGCTGGAGGTCCTTTTCTTCAATGCAAGAATGCAGAAAGAATGCCGCCTTGATTTAGACCTCACTCCGAACGGCGAAATAGTCGCCAACAATGAGCGTCGTGCGAAAACGAAACTCGGCGCAAGTTAGCCCTGTCCAGAGATGAACGCCCGTGCTGCGCCGAGAAATGCGTGGTCGGCTCGCATTGATGTCATCACATCGTCGGCCATCTGCTTGCCTGCCGCGTGAGCGGCGTCCCGCACCGTTGCCTCGAACTGCTGCACGTCGGGGTGATTCGGCTGACCCTGTAAGCCCATAGACTGCGCGATGTCCTGCGCGCCCGATGCGAAGAGGTCTATGCCCTCCACCGACAGGATATCGTCTATGTTGTCCAGCACTTCGATGTCCTCTAGCTGCGCGATGACGAGGATATTGTCGTTGGTGTGCTCCATGTAGTCGGGGCCCGACGGGAAGTCGCCGAAGTACGCGCCGCGCCCGGAGCCGAAGCTGCGATGCCCGCGCGGGACATAGCGGCAGGCGTCGGCGAGCTGGCGTGCGCGTTCGCCGTTGACGATGTGCGGGCCGGTGATGCCCATTATGCCCCTGTCGAGGAAGCGCAGGATTGTGGGATGCTCGATGTCGGGCACGCGCGCCATTGGCGTAAGCCCAGCCATGTCCGCAAAGCGGCAGAGGTCGTCGAGCTGACTGATGGTAAAGGGGCCGTGCTCGCTGTCGAACGAGACGAAGTCGAAGCCGGCTCGCCCTGCAAGCTCGATCAGCGTGGGCGACGCGAACGAGAATCCGCAGCCGTAAGCCATCTCGCCCGCCTTCATCTTTGTTACGACATTGTTGACTCGCATGCAATGCTCCTTTGATTTTCAGTTGTCAGTTATCAGTCGTCAGTTTGCGACTGCCGGATATGGTTGTCAAGACGATGGACACTGACATAGATGTACAGGATGAACGGGATTTTGGGCTGGAAATCCGTTGACGCAGACGGTGGGCGTTGCTATGTTAGTTATCAATAATCAAGAACGATTGTACTATTAGGGCGGATGCGAAAGAGCGCAAGGCAGGGTTAAGAGGACGCTACTGATTTATGAAATACGCAGTACAGACACGCGGCATAGGGCGAGACTTCGGCGATGTGAAGGCGGTTGACACCATAGACCTGAACATACCGCAGGGCGAGATCTACGGCTTCCTGGGTCCGAACGGCGCGGGCAAGACGACGCTGGTGCGAATGCTCATCACGCTGCTGCTGCCTTCGAACGGCAGCGCCACGGTTGCGGGGTTCGATGTGGTCGGCGATGCGAATGAGGTCAGGCTGCGCATCGGCGCTGCGCTGCAGGATGCCGCGCTCGACCTGAAGCAGACGGGGCGCGAGTTGCTGCGCTTGCAGGGCAGGCTGTACGGGCTGAACCGGCGCGAGCTGGATACGCGCCTTGATGAACTCGCGGGACTTGTTGACATCGGAGACGCGCTGGACCGCTTCATCGGCACATACTCCGGCGGTATGAAGCGGCGGCTGGACCTCGCGGCGTCGCTGATACACAACCCGGAGGTGCTGTTCCTGGACGAGCCGACGACGGGGCTCGACCCCATCAGCCGCGCGCGTGTCTGGGAAGAGGTGCAGCGCATCAACAAGGAACTGTCGGTGACGATATTCCTGACGACGCAGTACCTGGAGGAGGCGGACGCGCTTGCGGACCGCGTGGGCATCATCAGCCAGGGCAGGCTGATGGCAGAGGGCACGCCTGCCGAACTGAAGCGCTCGCTGGGCAACGATGTGATAGTTGTGCAGTTAGACGAGCAGCTGGAAGGTCAGGCGGATGCGGCAAGAGCAGCGATCGAGAACCTTGACGGCGTGGTCGATGTGGATTCGTCGGGCGGCGAAGTCATCATACAGGTCGTGAACGGCGCGGCGCATATCAGCCATGTCGCGCTGGCGCTGAACGAGCGGCATGTGCATGTTCGCGAGCTGACGCTGCGCACGCCCACGCTGGACGATGTGTTCCTGAGCGTGGCAGGGGCGCGTATGGAGCAGGATGCGGAGTGAGGCGATCAGGTGTCAGCGGTCAGGTATCAGGAGACAGACCTGACATGAATATACAAGATGGGAGTGAGAGCTTCACCCCCATCCTAACCTTCCCCCATCGAGGGGGAAGGGACT
>CAZWDM010000010.1:6588-51887 GCA_964632415.1 uncultured Dehalococcoidia bacterium
GGGAGTGAGAGCTTCACCCCCATCCTAACCTTCCCCCATCGAGGGGGAAGGGACTAATGCAATCTTCTTTGTAGTTGAAAATCCAGGGAGTAAGGAATTGAGCCAGGCAGTAATGACAACACCGGCCGGCCCGCAGATACATGCGAGGCGCGCCGGGTTCATCCGGGATGTGATTTCGGTGGCAATCAGGGCACTGAGGGGTATTCCGCGTGATCCTGAGGCGATATATCCCGCGCTCATCATCCCGGTGTTCTTCTACGCGATCAATATCGGTGCGCTGCAGGATGTTGCCGAACGGATACCGGGCGTTGACTACAAGGCGTTCCAATTGCCGGTGGGCATCATCTTCGCCGTAACGGGCGTTTCGCGCGCGGTTACGATGGTGACGGATATCCAGTCGGGATACTTCGACCGCCTGTCGCTGACGCCGATCAACCGGCTGGCGATGCTGCTCGGCTTCACGGTGGCTGACTTCGTGCTGGTGATGGTGCTGACCTTCCCCGTCGTTGTGCTTGGACTTGCTGTCGGCGTCAGGTTCGAGTCGGGCATATTGGGGCTGCTGCTGTTCGTGCTGCTGTCGGGCTTGTGGGGTCTGGCGTACACGGGGTTCCCGTACGCCATCGCGTTCAAGACGGGCAATCCGGCGGCTGTGAATTCGAGCTTCCTGCTGTTCTTCCCGTTCGTGTTCCTGACGACGGTGTTCGTGCCGCTGGAGGCGATGACCGGCTGGATGGCGACGATCGCGATCTTCAACCCTGTTACATACTTGCTGGATGCTCTGCGTTCTCTGATCAGCGTGGGCTGGGACTTCGAGGTGCTGGTGAAGGGGATAGGCGCGATCGCGCTGGTGGGGGCTGTGAGCGGAACACTCGCGCTGACTGCCCTGCGCGGCAGGACGCGGCGGCGGTGAGTTCACAGTTATCAGTGTTCAGTTCTTCAGTGGGACTGTTCGCCCTTGTGCAGGCTCAGGTCTCTCCGCCGCGAAAGAGACTTAACATGATGGACAGAATGAAGGGGATGTGTAGAATAGAGGCAACCCTGAACCTCTGTGTGAAGCAGTTGTGGTGAGGTCTGAAGATGGCGACTAAGGCAAAGCTAATGACGGCTGAGGAACTGCTGGCCATGCCGGACGACGGCTTTCGCTATGAGTTGGTGAGGGGAGAGCTTGTAAAGATGGTGCCTGCGGGTAGGGTGCATGGGAAACGAGGCAACAGGGTAAATTACAGTCTATCCAAACAGGTCTATGAAAACGACCTGGGTGAAGTGTACCTTGCCGAATCAGGCTTTCACCTTGAAGTTGACCCTGACCATGTACTCGCTCCCGATATTGCCTTTGTGAGCAGGGAACGAGAGGAGGCTACTCCTGAAGGGGACGGTTTCTTCCCCGGCCCACCCGACCTTGCGGTCGAGGTCATTTCCCCAAGCGACCGCCTCACCGAAGTCGCAGATAAGGTCGCCGAATGGCTTGCCGCCGGAACGCGCATGGTCGTCGTGGTGAATCCGCGCAATCGCACCGTGCAGGCTCATACGCCCGAAGGCGTTACCGAACTGACGGAAGCGGACACGCTCGACGGCGGTGATGTGGTGCCGGGTTGGGAGCTGCCGGTAGCCGACATATTCGCTTGAAAACTGGACGCCGACAATCGTGCATGGTGAACTCTGGGAGGGACCGCCGTGAAAGTACTGCTCATTGCAACGAACCAGGCAGACCGCTTTATGGACCGCATGGTGGTGCGCCCGGTGCCCATAGGACTTGCGTACCTCGCCGCCAGCGTGGACGAGGAGCGCCACACGCTCAGAGTGCTGGACCTGATGTTTGCTGAGGATGCGGTGACCGAGGTCGCGGATGCGGTGGGCGAGTTTCAGCCGGACTTGATCGGGCTGTCCATTCGCAACCTCGACAACCAGAGCAACCTCAATCCGGTGTGGAACCTGCCGCCTGTGCGCGACATTATCGAGCGTATTCGTCAGATCAGCGGCGCGAAGACGCTGATTGGCGGGCCTGCATTCAGCATAATGCCGTCCGAGTGCCTCGACTATGTGGGCGCGGACCTTGGCATCGCGGGGGACGCGGCGGAAGCGTTCGCAACGCTGATCGAGCGCCTGGATGCGGGCGCAGACTACCGGGACGTTCCAGGCATCGTGTACCGCGGCGATGCGAATGGCGGCGAGATCGTAGTCAGCGAGGGCAGGTTCGCGTCGAATTTCCACAGGTCGCCACGCCTCGACCTGCTGGATATGCGCGCATACAACGGCTCCGGCTTCGGCGTGGGCGTGATCACGAAGCTGGCGCAGGCGTACTACCCTACGCCGGGCTCGGACTTCAGTGGGACGGACTGGCGCATCCGCGACCCGCAGGAGGTGGTGGACGAGATAAGCGCACTCAACGATGACTTCGGAATCAACAAGGTCTTCTTCATAGACAGCGGCTTCAATATCCCTGCGGAGCATGCCAAGGCAACCTGCCGCGCCATCATAGACGCCGGACTGCGCGTGCGCTGGAACAGCTACGTGCGCCCGTCGGACGATGCTGATGCGGAGCTTATGGAGCTGATGAAGGAGTCCGGCTGCTCGCTTGCGCTGATGGCTGAGGGCGGACGCGGCGGCGAGGGACTTGGCGATAGGCTGGCGGGCCTGCAGCGCATGGCGGGGCTGAGTCGCGATGCGGGCTTGCCGTTCACGATGAATGTTGCATTCGGCGAGCCGGGCGAAACAGAGGCGTCCGTGGAGCAGAAGATCGACTTTCTGAAGAGCGTGGAGGCGGCGTTCACGGTGCTGCGCGTAGGGGCGCGAGTGCTGCCGAATACGGCGGTGGCGCAGACTGCGCTTAGCGAGGGCCTGATCGAGTCGGAGTCGGAGCTGATGCGGCCGACGTTCTACATCGACGCGGGCGTTCGGGACTGGCTTGCGGACAGGCTGCGCGACGAGGCTGAGGAGTATCCGCGCTGGAACCTGATGTAGGGAAAATGCCCTCACCCCAACCCTCTCCCAGAGGGAGAGGGGGTTATCGGTATGGATTCTACTCGAACAGGTCTATGACTGGCAGGTGCCAGCCGGGGACCACATCGCCGCCGTCCAGCGTGTCTTCTTCGGTGAGCGTTACCACATCCTTCATTGAACGATGTACTTGCACCGTTTTGTTGCGTGGATTAATCACTACGACCAGGCGCACGCCGGCGTTGAGCCACTCTTCGACCTTCTCATATACATTGGGAAGACTGTCGCTTGGCGAAATGACCTCTGCTACAAAATCGGGCGCACCGGGGAAGAAGCCTTCGGTGCCGCTTACCGCTTCTACGCGTTCTTGTCTCATGTATGGAGCGGAAGGCGCGAGCACCGTGTCAGGGTCCCGCTCCAGCAGAAAACCCGCGTTCGGGCTGTAGGCTCTGCCAAGCCTGTTCCCTTTAACGAATATGGCAAGTTCAGCGCCGATATTCGCTGTGTAGAATCCAGTCAGATGCTCAGGAAACGGCTTTCGTATGAGCTTGCCCCTCACCAGCTCATAGCGGCATTCATTTTCAGGCATAAGCAGAAGCTCTTCAGCCGTTATGAGATTGGCGCCAGTCGCTGGCATCTCACACCTCGCGAGGAAATGGGGCGGTAAGATCGAGGCGCCAAGTATAGCATCCACCAGGCAGTCTGTGGTCGGGTGAACGGTGATTGGTACGGCTCTTCGTGGCCTCGTAAATTCGCAGTGAGGCGCAGATGTAGTTCGTTGACAGTGCGACGGCCACAAGATATAGTGGTGCTTACATTGCATTATGCAATATACTGTATAGTTTCTAATACTTTTTCAAAATATATGTCCGATGCGCTGCCCATACTGCGACTGCTCCAACACTAGGGTGGTGGACTCCCGAGAGTCCGGTGCCAGTATTCGCCGGAGGCGTGAGTGCGCACTGTGCGACAGGCGCTTCACGACCTACGAGCGGGTGCAGATGAAGACGATGATGGTGGTGAAGCGCGACGGAAGGCGAGAGGAGTTCAGCCGGGACAAGCTGTGGGCAAGCCTGACGAAAGCCTGCGCAAAGCGGCCACTGGCGGTGGGGAGCATCGAAAGGGTGATTGACGACATTGAGGCAGGACTTTCGGAGCAGAGCAGGGCAGAGTTCCCTTCGCAGTCGATCGGCGAAATGGTCATGAGCAGGCTGTCGAATTTGGACCAGGTTGCATACATACGCTTCGCAAGCGTCTATCTCGACTTCAACGATGTCGAGAGCTTCAAGACGGAGATTGACACGCTGCTGGGTCCGGCTGAGTCGCAGAACGGTCATGCCGACACGAACCAGCTGTCGCTGCTGGACGGGGGCATCGGTGCCGCATCCGGCCGGGATGTCGAGCCACCACAGGTGCAGTCCGCGCCGTCTGCCTAAAGCCCAGTCCACGGGCGATTGCCGGGCCGACGGTAGAATTCCCGGAAAATTGACCTAAATGGAGATATTATGTTTCGGCTATTTGTGCTAATATAGCCTAAATTGAGCGCACGATGTCCCAATAACTGCGAAAGGTATCGTACGCTCAAGGTAGCCGGAGCAGCAGGATAATATTGGCAGATTGAATTGATAAGGAAGAGGGGCTGTGTTAAAGGAACGTAACTCAAACGGTTCTGAGGGTGGATATTCGTCTCAGTCGGCGCGTGAAGCCAATCTGAGACAGGCGCTCGTGGAGAATGGCGTTCCCGACGAGCAGATAAACGAGGTCCTGACTCAACTGAATGTCCTGGTGGCCGCACCGCAAAATGGTTCGGCACCCGAAAATGGCAGCGCTCCCAACGGCACAGCGCATTCGGCAGGTGTGTCGCTGTCGGAGAATGCGCTCATCATACTGAATCAGCGCTATCTGATGAAGGATGACGACGGAGAGTCTGTCGAAGACCCGGATGGGCTGTTCCACCGCGTCTCCAGTGCCGTTGCGCATGGCGAAAAGCCTGAAGTGCGGCAGATCTGGGCAGAGCGCTTCTACGACATGATGACATCTCTGAAGTTCCTGCCCAATTCGCCGACGCTGGTGAACGCCGGCACGGGCGGCAGGGGTTGCCTGTCCGCATGCTTCGTGGTGTCGCCGGATGACAACATGAACTCCATCATGCAGGTGGCGAGCGACGCCGCAATGATAGAGAAGTGGGGCGGCGGCATAGGGTTCGGGTTCTCGAAGCTGCGTCCCAGGCGCGACCGTATCGCCACCACGCACGGAGAGGCGTGCGGACCCATCGCGGTGATGAAGCTGTACTCGTCGGTGGGCGCGACCCTGACCCAGGGGGCGTTCCGACTGGGCGCGCACATGGGACAGCTGAGTATCACCCACCCGGACGTGCGGGAATTCATCCACTGCAAGGATAACGATGACACGCTCGCCAACTTCAACATCTCAGTGCAGATAACCGACGACTTCATGCGCGCCGTGGACAACGACGAGATGTGGACGTTCTACAACCCGCGTGACACCGGAGAAGGCCCCATCAACGACGATGCCGGCACCGTCCGCGCGCGCGATCTCTGGCGCGAGATATGCGAGTCCGCGTGGAAGACGGGAGACCCGGGCGTGGTGTTCATGGACCGCGTGTGGGACACGCAGCCGAACCCGCAGATGGGCGACATCCAGACGAGCAATCCTTGCGGTGAAGAATTCCTGGAGAATTATGGCAACTGCTGCCTTGGCTCGATAAACCTGGACAAGCATGTGGGGGCATCCGGTTTTGACTGGGACAGCCTCGACGGCACGGTGCGGACGGCGGTGCGCTTCCTCGACGATGTGATCGAGGTGAACCAGTTCCCGATGCAGAAGCTGCGCGATGTGAACCTTGCCACGCGGCGCATCGGGCTGGGCGTTATGGGCTGGGCGGATGCACTCATCCGCCTGGGCATACCCTATGACTCGCCCGAGGCGCTGGTACTCACTGAAAGGGTGGCCGGCTTCATACACGATACCGCCTGGGACGAGTCGGCTCGGCTCGCATCAGAGCGCGGGCCGTTCCCGGAATACGAAGACTCCGCCCTGAAGACGCGGGGCTTGCCGCCGGTGCGCAATTCCAGCGTCATCACCATCGCGCCGACGGGCACGATAAGCCGGCTCGCGGACTGCTCGTCCGGGATCGAGCCGCACTTCGCCAATGCCTGGTGGTCGAATGTCCTGTGGAAGGGCAGCGACGGAAGCGGCGAGGCGGGCGAGCGCCTGTTGGACGCGCCGAAGTCGGTCTGGGAGGCGCTGCGTGAACGACTGTCCGACGAGGAGCAGGTGCGCGATGTGCTCGAACAACTAGCCGACGCTCCTGACGACGCAGAGCGCATATTCACGGAGAACGGCGTTGACCCCGCCCACTTCCGCACGTCCATGCTCATTAGCCCGGAGGCGCATGTGCGCATGCAGGCGGCGTGGCAGAAGTATGTCACGAACTCCGTATCAAAGACGATCAACCTGCCCAATAGCGCTACAATCGAGGATGTCGAAAGGGCGTACCGGCTGGCGTGGGAGACGGAGTGCAAGGCGGTTACCGTGTACCGGGACGGCTCGAAGTCCATGCAGGTGCTGGAGACAGGCAAGGACGCCGCAGAGGAAGAATCGAATAAGGACCAGAACGGCTTCCTGGTTCCGCGGGAGCGTCCCGCCTCGGTGCTCGGCATTACGGAGCGGGTCCGCACGGGACACGGCACGATGTATGTTACCGTGAACTTTGACGACGACAACAAGCCATTCGAGCTGTTCACGGCTATAGGCAAGGCGGGCGGCAGCGAGCCCGCGCACCTTGAGGGGCTGTCGCGCCTGGTGTCGCTGTGCCTGCGTTCCGGCGTTGACCCGAATGCGATAATCTATCACCTGAGCGGAATTACATCCGAGCCGGTCTGGGACAACGGGGTGCTGATACGGTCTGCCGAAGATGGCGTTGCGCACGTGCTCAGACGTCACCTGAGTGGCCCGAACAACCCCGGAATATCGAGCGCACAGAGCGACGGAGCGGCGCAGTTGGGCCTGTTCACGACGCCGAAGTTCTCCGAGTCCAGCATGGACTATGTGCCGGGCGTGGCGCTCAGTGGAGGCTGCCCCAAGTGCAGCGGGCGTGTCGTTCACCAGGAGGGCTGCATCCGCTGCCTGGAGTGCGGCTACACCAAGTGCGAGTAGCCCGCTGAATCCAAGAGACGGTCAAAAATAAGAGAGGGACAGGTGTGAAAGCCTGTCCCTCTTGACTGTCGGTTCGTTGTCGGGCCAGCTAAATGCCAGTAGCTAATTTCTCAACCGTCGATAGATCTCTCTTCTGTGTCCGATATCCAGGACTATGACCTCTTGCTCATCGAGCGTGTACAACACACGGTATGGTCCCGAACGCAGACGATATACAGGTCTGCCGCCGTGTGTGACGTTCCGCAATCTTCTCGCTTGGCTAGGTTGTGCGTTCTCGGGAAGTGTGTCAATCGTCTCCTTCAATGTTCTGCGACGACTCGGCGGTTCTACTCTCCTCAGCCCTCTTAACGCAGCTCTTGAATATGCTAACCCGAGCGAGCCCTGTTGCTCTTGCGTCATGAATGGAAGCTGTTCCTTCTATTCCAGAATGTCCGCAAGTTCATCTGCCAGATCTTCTCCCCTGACAAGTTGCCCAGGATCGCGTTCAATCTCCGCAAGCCTCTTGCGTGCGATGGCGGCATCTATCTCGTCTTCAGCCTTCTGCTGATGGTCGTCAGTAACCTCAACGGCTTTCGAAAGCCTGTCCGGCGCTGCCATGTCGTTCTCTCCCAATCGAAGGTCGCTCTTGAAGTCATACTACTATCACTCCACTATTGCTGCAATCGCATTGTATCCTCACTGTGCAGAGGCCCAACCTCAGAACTGGCTCATCACCACAAACCGATAGGGTATAATGAGTACCGTAGAAGTCTGGCCAAGTGACAATGCGCGGGCCGAACTTCTGCACAATCTCTACACTCTTGCAAACCGCCCGGTGAGGTACTGATATGAGCGAACGGCCACTGCTGGCGATAACGATGGGCGATGCCGCGGGCATCGGCGCGGAGGTGACCGCGAAGGCGCTCCAGGACGAGTGGGTGTATGAGAAGACACGCCCGTTCGTGGTGGGCAGCGCCGCCGCGATGAATGCCGCGCTGGATCTGATCGGCGCGTCCGGCACGGCGAAGGTCGCGCACTCGGTCGATGATGTGGTAGGGGAGCACGGCAACATCGATGTGCTCGACCTGGAGAATCTTGACTACGGCGCGATAGAGTACGGGAAACTGTCCGAGGCTTCCGGCAAGGCGTCCGTGGAGTGGATTCTGCGGGCGGGCGAGCTTGCGAGCAGCGGTGCGGTGCAGGCAATTGCCACAGCGCCCATCAACAAGGAGGCGTGCAGCCTGGCGGGGTACACCGACATCGGCCACATGGAGATTTTCCAGAGCCAGACGGGCGCGAAGGAAGTGGCGACGATGCTGACCGCAAATACGCTGCGCGTCGTTCACCTGACCACGCACCGCTCCCTTCGGGTCGCCTGCGACTATGTGACGAAGGACAATGTTCTGGCGAAGCTGCGCCTGACGGACGAGTGCTTCAAGAGGTGGGGATTCCCTGAGCCTCGAATCGGCGTCGCGGCGTTGAATCCGCACTCGAGCGACGGCGGTTTGCTGGGCGACGAGGAGGCCTTGCAGATCACTCCGGCGGTCGAGGCAGCGCGCGCCGAGGGCATAGACGCCACGGGCCCCGTGCCTGCCGACAGCGTGTTCCCGCAGGCGATCGACGGCAGGTATGACGCGGTTCTCGCGATGTACCACGACCAGGGACACATTCCCATAAAGGTGCACGACTTCGCGAAGAGCATCAGCGTGAACCTCGGCCTTCCGTTCATTCGGACATCCGTGGACCACGGTACGGCGTTCGACATCGCGGGCAAGGGCATCGCAGATGCCGAAAGCATGCTGGAGTCGATTCGCGTCGCAGTTTCGCTTGCCAGCGACAGCAAGCTGCCATAACAGACCTGAAAGAGAAGACCATGAGAATAGCGTTCATTGGCGGCGGCGTGATGGCCGAGTCGATAATCGGCGGCGTGCTCGCGTCGGAGCTGACGCCAGCCGAGGATATCAGCGTGGGCGAGCCCGTAAACGAACGGCGCGAGCAGCTCACGAAGGCTTACGGATTGCAGGCTTTTGCCGACAACGGGTACGCTGTCAGGGGCGCGGACCTCGTAATTCTGGCAGTCAAGCCGCAGTCGCTGCAAGATGTGATGCCCGCGTTGAGTGCCAGCCTGGAACCGCAGCAGACGGTCGCCTCGATAGTGGCCGGTGCTACCATCGAGACACTGGTCGGAGGGCTGGAACAGGATTCGGTGGTCCGCATCATGCCGAATACGCCCGCGCAGATCGGCGCCGGAATGAGCGTGTGGACTGCGACGGCGGCAGTCTCCGGATCGATGCGAAATGCGGTGGGGCAGATTCTGCAAACCCTGGGCGATGAGGTCTATGTACCGGATGAGAAGCTGATTGACATGTCAACCGCCCTGAGCGCGAGCGGGCCCGCGTATGTCTTCCTGTTCGTCGAAGCGCTCATTGACGCGGGGGTCTATCTCGGAATGGCGCGCGACATGGCGCGGCGGCTGGTGTTGCAGACGGTCCTGGGGAGCACGCAGCTTGTGCATGAGACCGGAAGGCATCCCGCGGAACTGAAGGATATGGTGACTTCGCCGGGCGGTACGACGATTGCGGCATTACGGGCGATGGAAGGCGAGGGCTTCCGGGCTGCCGTGCTGGACGGCGTCATTGCCGCCTACGATAAGTCGGTGGAGCTGGGGAAGAAGTAATGAGCTCGTATCTGGAGACATTTGTAAATATCCTGTTCTTCGCACTCTGGGCAGCGATTCTGGGTCGCGTCATAATGTCGTGGATCAATCCGGCGCAGGACAACTTAATATCCAAAATACTGCATGAAATCACCGAGCCCATACTCGGTCCCATCCGCCGCGTGCTGCCTTCCATGGGAATGCTCGACCTGTCGCCGATGGTGGCGCTCATCGTGATGATGATTCTGCAGCGTGTGCTGCTGAGTTTGATTTAATTCAGCTGGCATCGATGTACAGGATGGGAAGGATGCTTGGAGAATAATCCATCCTGCATGTGCTTGTTAACTACCGAACAGATTGCTAGCCCAGACGGAGGCAATCGTAGCTCCGCCGATGCCGATCATCAGATAAAAGAGGCGGTCAACTGCGGTCTTGACACTCTCCATCTGACCTTCTAGCTTCCCAATCGCCCGCCACACCTCTGCAGCCTCGATCTGTTGTCCCTGTTGCGTTTCAGTAGTCATTAGGTCTCGCATCGTGTTGGTAATATTATCATCTATGGTTTGATGATACAGTAATTTCAGGTCGATGTGAATAGTCTATCCGGCAGTTTTGCAGGCGTTACGCCATTTACACTGATCCGCTTGTCGCGCGACCTGTGCCCGCGCACAATACGAACACTCCGCTTGGGAACGCGAAGCCGCTTCGCCAGCAGCGCGATTACCGCATCGTTCGCCTTGCCAGACTCAGGCGGCGCCGTAACGCGCACCACTATTTTCACACCTGGCTTCACATCCGGGCGCTCTCCGTCAACCTCGATTGCGTTGCGGCTGGAGCGCGGATGCACGCGGATGTCGAACTCCATGCGTGCGCTACGCGTGTGCCAGCGCGCCGCCGTCTATGAAGATCGTCTGGCCGGTGACGAAGTCGCAGGCGTCGGATGCCAGATATACGAGCAAGCCGCACAGGTCGGTCGGGTGTCCCTTGCGGCGCGATGGCAGGTAGCGCACGAGCAATTCTCCCTGAGACTCCTCGGTCTGTTCTTCGGTCGTGACCCAGCCTGCGCCGATGCCGTTGACGCGGATGCCTCGCCGTGACCATTCCAGCGCGAGCGCCGTTGTCATCTGATGTACCGCGCCTGCGGCAGCGCACGCGGCGACCGAATTCCAAAGCCCGCGCACCGCAAGCCCGGAGCCGATGTTGACGATTCGGCCGCTCTCCTGCGCGAGCATCTGCTTGCCGGCTGCCTGGCTGCACAGGTACATGGACTTCACATTGAAGTCCATCAGCGTTTGCCATTCGGATTCGAGCACATCTTCGAACGGCTTGCCAAACTCCGCGCTGGCGTTGTTGACGAGGATATCCACCCTGCCAAACTCGTTCACGACCTGCTGTACCATTGCCTCCACGTCGCCTGCATTCATAATGTCGGTTTCGATGTTCAGGCCGCGGCGTCCCTGCTCTTCGACTGCCTTAGCGGCGTCTGCGGCGTCAGAGCGCGCTGAACCCGCAATTGCGACATCCGCGCCTGCCTCGGCGAGGGCCGCCGCGAGGAACGGCGTCCAGCCGCGCCTGTCGGCGGTGATAATCGCGGACTTGCCGCTCAGGTTCCATTCTTCCGGTATGGGCATTGGTGACTCCTTTTAGTCGTCAGTAGTCAGTGAATAGTCGTCAGTTGTCAGTTATCAGTCACTGGCTACCAGTAAGAGGTATCACTAAGGTTTAAACGACTGAAAACTGACTGCTGGTAACTGACAACCTTATACTTCCAGTGGGATTTCGGGGGCGTAGCCGGTTGGCGCGTATCCGCCCGCCAGTCCGCCGCCGTCGATGACGAACATCTCGCCGTTCATGTAGTCGGAGGCGTCCGACGCGAGGTACACGGCGAGCGGTCCCATCTCGTGCGGCCTGCCGACGCGCCCCATCGGGATGAAGCCGCCGCGAGGGAGCGTGTCGTTCGACGCGGCCGTACCCTCGGTCGGAATAAAGCCGGGCACGATGCAGGTGCATGTGATGCCGTAGCGGCTCATGCTCGTGGTGATGGTGCGGGTGAGCTGCACGATGCCGCCCTTGCCGCAGGTGTACATGTAGTTGTCGCGGCCGCCTCGGAAGCCGAAGCCGGACGATACATTGACTATCTTGCCGCCGCCGCGCTCGATCATGTGCTGGGCGATTGCGCGGGAGCAGTAGAACGCGCCGGTGAGGTTCGTGTCGATGCCGATGCGCCAGTCCTCGTCGGAGATCTCCCAGATGGGAATGGAGCCCTGCCCGCGCACGATGCCTGCGTTGTTGAACAGCACGTCCACCTTGCCGAACTCGTCTATCGCGCGCTCGAATAGGGTGTTCACCTGCCCGGAGTCGGTAACATCGGTGGAAACGGCGATGGCACGCCTGCCCTGTTCGCGTACTGCCTCGGCGGTCTCCTCGATGGGGCCCATGCGGCGAGACGCGATCACGAGGTCTGCGCCCGCCTTTGCCATCGCGACCGACATCTCGCGCCCGAGGCCCGTGCCTCCGCCCGTGATGACGACGGTCTTGCCGTCAAGACTTAGTTTTTCAAGCAATTGTGTCCTCCTTGCAGGATAGCTATTGGCCGTCAGCGGTCATCCGCCAGGCCGACTATCCGTACTCCTTGAATTCCGGCTGAAATCTCATGCGCCCTTGCCTGCCTGCGAGTGCTTCATCCCGAAGCTCTGCAACCATGAACGCTTCTCTGATCCTCTCGTCGCCGCATCTTATACCTTTCGTCGCTGCAGGCACAAACCCGAAACGCGGATAGTAGGTGGGATGCCCTATAAGAAACACTACA
This sequence comes from uncultured Dehalococcoidia bacterium, assembly GCA_964632415.1. Classification (GTDB taxonomy): domain Bacteria; phylum Chloroflexota; class Dehalococcoidia; order Lucifugimonadales; family JADFKI01; genus Bin90. The sequence continues at coordinate 19,149 of CAZWDM010000010.1, forward strand.
TCGTGCCCTCTTTCCAAGCATCGCTCCAACCCGTTCCGCACGAGCATTGAGCCGATGCCTTCGTTCTGGCGCTCCGGCAGCACGGCCACAGGTCCCAGAGCCAGCACATCGGAGACTTCGCCATCGTGCTCCAGAAAGGCGGGCGAAAACAGGATGTGGCCGATCACGCAACCATCCTCGATTGCCACGAGCGAAAGAACGGCCTTATACGCATGGCGCAGGGCATCCACCAGATCGGCTTCGTTCGTCTGCCCGAACGCCTGCCTTTCGACATTGTGAATTGCGTCAATGTCTACCGGGCGTTCCTCACGAATACTTATCATGGACTCTCTCGCTCACACCTGCGATGTGACCTCGCCGGCGCTGGCGGTGTACAGGCTGCCGTCGGGTTGGCGAACAAGCAGGTTGCCCTGCTCGTCAACGGATTCGGCGACGCCTTCAATGGCGTCGTGTTGCGAGCGCAGGCTTACGGTGCGTCCCAGTGTGTCGAGCATTGCCGACCAGTCGGCGGTCAGCGACTTGCCCGTGCGAACTGCAGCGTAAGTGTCGTCGAAATGCTCCAGGAGCGTGCGCAGCACCGGCGTGCGGTTGCGTCGCTGTCCCGTCTCGCGGTAGAGGCTTGTGGATATGCCGGCAATCTCGTCGTAGAGCGAAGGGTCGAAGTTCACGTTGACGCCGATGCCCACGATGGCGCAGGCGGCGTCCTCGCTCTCGATTGCCGTCTCGATGAGGATGCCGGAAATCTTCAGGCCGCCCACGCGGACGTCGTTGGGCCATTTTATGGTGGGCTGCACGTTGGCAAATTCGGAGACCGTGCGCGCAACGGCGAGTGTCGCCGCCATGTTCATGTATGGAAGCCGGCCTGCCGGCGGCGTCAGTATGACCGAGAACGACAGGTTCTCTCCACGCGGCGATACCCAAGGCCGGTTGAAGCGTCCCCTGCCGGCAGTCTGCTCCTCCGCAATGACGACAGCGCCCTCCGCGGCGCCCTCTGCCGCGAGACGCCGCGCCTCGTCCATCGTGGAGCCGATCAGGTCGTAATGGTGGATGCGGTGGCCGATGGTGCGGTGCGCGAGCGCGTCTTCAAGCGCGGGGATGTCGAGGTCGGTGGTGGGGGCTACACCCGACATATTTCAGCGTTCATTTCAACTTCATTTCAGCTTCTATCCCTATTTTACCATTCAAATGGCACAATTCGGGTATTTCATTTCCATTTCATTTCGCGTTTATTTCGATTCTGTTTCCGGTTGGAAACTCCGAAGAACGCTATGCATCCAGCGCGTCCGCGTCGGGCTTTTCGATTCGCACTTCGATGTTGCCGGCGCGTTCCTCTTGCAACTTCATGGCGACGCGCGAGTCCATGTCTCCCCAGCCGCGATTGAGCGCGGCGGTCAGTTCCTGATGGGCGATGTTGCCCACGCTCATTGGCACGCCGTACTCGCGTCCGAGCTCCAGCGCGAGGCTGACGTCCTTGTGCGCGAGGGTCAGCGCGAAGCTGGGCGGGTCGAAGTTGCCGGCGAGGAATGTGTTCGGGTAGGTGTTGGCGAATGAACTGCCGCGTCCCACGGAGCCGTTGGAGATCGCCTCGAAGAGCGGCTCAGGGTCCACGCCCGCCTTGACGCCGAGCGTCAGGCACTCCGCTACGATGGTCTGCAAGCCGTAGCCGATGCAGTTGTGCATCAGCTTGGCGATGCTGCCGGAGCCGATGGGTCCGATGTAGCTGACCTTGTCGCCGATGGCGTCGAGCGCGGGCTTTACACGCTCGTACACCTCGCGGTCGCCGCCGACCATGACCGCGAGCCTGCCGGTGCGCGCACCCACCGGACCGCCGCTTACGGGGGCGTCCAGCACACTCACGCCCTTCGCCGCGAAGTCCTCGGCGATGCTTCGTATGAGCGTGGGCGAGCTTGTGCTGAGGTCAATATAGACCTTGCCGCTCGTGCTTCCTTCGAGGACGCCGCTCTCGCCGAGCGCAATCGCCTCGACCTCTCGCGGGCCGGGCAGCGATGTGAGCACGACGTCACTGGTCGCAGCCACTTCTGCGGGCGTGTCAGCCCATGACGCGCCGCTCTCCAGCAGCGGCGTCGCCGCCTCGCGCCGCAGGTCGTGGACTGTCAGGTCGTATCCTGCACGCAGGACGTTCGCCGCCATGCCGCCGCCCATATTGCCGAGTCCGATGAAGCCGATGTTCATTGTCGTGCCTCCAAGTCGTTCAGTCTGTCAGTGTGTCAGTATATCAGCCAGGGAACGGGTCGGTAGCGCTTGTTGACTGGAGCGAAGAGGGCATGCAGAATAAGGGAACTGACAGACTAACGCACTGAGTTACTGACTGACTATGAATGAGCCTGTGGTGTTGTACAGCAAGAGCGAGGTGGTGGCGCACATCGTGCTGAACCGCCCGCGGGTGATGAACGCCTACAATGTGCAGATGCGGGACGAGTTGTTCGTTACGCTGGAAGCTGTGCGCGACGACCCGGATGTGCGCGTGGCGATGATAAGCGGAGCGGGGGAGCGCGCGTTCTGCGCGGGCGCGGACCTGACGGAGTTCGGGACTGCTCCCTCGCAGGCCATAGCGCGGCAGGTGCGCTGGGAGCGGGATATATGGGGGCTGTTCCTGTCGCTGGGCAAGCCTCTGATAGCGGCGATGCGCGGCTATGTCATCGGCTCCGGCGTGGAGATTGCCTGCCTCTGCGACATCAGGATTGCCGCCGATGACGCTCAGTTCGCGATGCCGGAGGTGGCGCTCGGCATGATTCCTGCCGCAGGGGGGACGCAGACGCTGCGCCGCGTGATTGGCAGCAGCAGGGCGCTGGAGATGGTGCTGTCGAACAGGCGCGTCGGTGCGGAGGAGGCTAGGCGGATAGGTCTGGTCCATAGCATTGTGCCCAAGGCTGAACTGATGGATGCTGCGGGGGAAGTTGCGCAACGACTTGCCGGACTCAACCCGAAAGCGCTTAACCTTGCCAGGAGAGCCGTCCTCGAAGGCATGGACATGCCCCTTGCCTCCGGTTTGGGGTTGGAACGGCGGCTTGCCGCTCAGGTTTAGGGTAGCGTTGCCCGTTCATTTTGCAGGGAGAATTTCGGATAGCAAGATTGGGCATGGTTCGTCATGTCCCCCTTCCTAACCTTCCCCCAGAGGGGGCAGGGATAGGATGAAAACCTTTCCCCAGAGGGCAGGGATAGGATGAAAACCTTCGCCCAGAGGGGGAGGGATAAGATGAACACCTTCGCTCAGAGGGGGCAGGGAAAGGATGAACGGCAATTGTGCCCGTCTCTACGGACAGGGTTGTTGACTGGCATTACGAAATGCTGACATACTTACACCATGAGCACCGTACTTGTCGTCGAAGATGAAGAGAACCTGCTGGAAGCGCTACGATACAACCTTGAGCGCGAGGGCTACGCCGTCGAGACGGCGATCGACGGCGAGCAGGCGCTGAAGACGGCCCGGTCCACTCGCCCCGAACTTGTCATTCTCGATGTGATGCTGCCCCAACTCGATGGATTCGAGGTCTGCCGCATACTGCGACGCGAGAGCGACGTGCCCATACTCATGCTTACGGCTCGCGGTGAGGAGATAGACCGTGTTGTGGGCTTGGAGCTTGGCGCGGACGACTATGTAACGAAGCCGTTCAGCATCCGCGAGCTTCTGGCGCGGGTGCGCAACATGCTGCGCCGATCGGCGCGGGTGGCCGCCAATGACGGCGATACCGGCGAAGTGGACATCCTGCGGACCGGCGATCTCGAAATTGACAGCACCAGCCACATCGTAAGGCGAGGCGGAGTGCGCGTGGAACTCAAACCCAGGGAGTTCGACCTGCTTGTCCTTCTTGCCAAGAACCGTGGCCGTGCCTTTACCCGCGATCAGATCCTCGAACGGCTCTGGGGCCACGACTACTACGGCGACAGCCGCACCGTGGATGTGCATGTCCGGTGGCTGCGCGAGAAGATCGAGCCGGAGCCAAGCAAGCCTGTCAGAATCGTGACGATTCGCGGCGTGGGTTATCGCTTCGACGGATGAGGCTGCCCCGATCGCTCCACTGGCGCATTGCCCTGGCATACACCGTGCTGATCTTCCTGACCCTTGGCCTTGTCAGCCTGTACCTCGTCAGCTTCGTCCGCGACACCTACACTTCCAACCTGCAGAGCAGTCTCGACAGGCAGGCGCGCCTGGTCAGCGACAGGGCATCCGTTGTGATTGCCGATTCCGGTCAGGACGAAACCGAACTGCAGTCGCTCATAACCAATCTGGGGCAGCTCGCGGCTGCGCGTGTAACACTCATCGGCGTTGACGGCGGTGTGATTGCCGACAGCCAACAGTCTCCTTCCCGGCTTCCCTTGCAGCTTGGACGCGACGAGGTGCGCGCGGTGCTTTCGCAGTCCAGCAGCGGCAGCGTCGGAATTGGCTCGCCCCTGGACGGGAGCTTCGACGAAGAGATGCTGTACGCAATAGCGCCGGTCATGTCCTCGGACGGTGTCGTGGCAGCGGCCCGGGTCGCCGTGCCATCTTCGCAGGTGCAGCCCAACATCAACGGCATCATGGTCAGGATCGCTATGGCAGCCGTGGTGGTCGGGTTGCTGTCGGTCGCAGTGGGGTACTTCCTGTTTCGCCACACTTCGAGGTCAGTCAGAGCGGTCGCGGAGGGCGCGAACCGTTTCGCGCAGGGCGACCTGGAGCACCGCGTTGCCCCCGCCGCCAGGGACGAGACCCAGGAGCTTGCCGTCGCGTTCAATAGCATGGCGGATACGATCAGGCGCATGCTGAGCGACATGTCGGCGGAGAGCGGCAAACTCACCGCAATGCTCGACACGATGGAAGACGGCGTGATGGTGGTGGAGGCGGATGGCACGATAACGCTGATGAACAGCGCGGCGGAGTGGCTGCTCGACATCAGCGCGCGGGATGCGGTGGGCACGCGCCTGGTGGAAGTTCTGCGCGATCACGAGATTCAGGAAGTTGCCGCCCTGTCGCTGAGTACGGGGCAGCTGCGGCAGGTCGAGGTGGAGATTCTGCCCCAGCGCCGCTTCCTGAATGCGATTTCCACGCCGCTGAGCGGCGGTGACACCAGCGGCATCCTGCTGACGCTTCACGACCTCACGGCAGACCGGCAGGTTGAGAACACGCTGCGGGAGTTCGTAACAAATGTCTCCCACGAGCTCCGGAGTCCGCTTGCCTCAGTCAAGGTTATGGTCGAGACGCTGGAAGACGACGCAATGGACGATGCCCCCACCGCGCGCAGTTTCCTGCAGCGCATCAACCGCGAGGTGGACCGCATGAACGCGATGGTGGAGGACCTGCTGGAGCTGGCGCGCCTCGAGAGCGGGCAGCAACTGCCGAGCCTGACGCCCCTGAACCTGTCCGCGCTCATTTCGGAGGTTGTTTCGGATTACAGCCATAGTGTGGACGGCGTGGTGTTTCGCACCTGCCTGCCATCGTCGCCGGCGATTGCGCTCGGCGACCGGGGGAAGCTGCACCAGGTGCTGGTGAATCTGCTGGACAACGCGGTGAAGAATACGGAGGCGGGCAGTGTTGACGTGTCCGTCGTGGGAGGCGAGGGCAGGCACTCGGTGGAAATTCGAGATACTGGCGCCGGCATTCCTCGTGAACATCTGCCTCATGTGTTCGAGCGGTTCTACAAGGTTGACCGCGCGCGCCGGGACGGGGGAAGCGGCCTGGGGCTGGCGATCGTGCAGCAGATAGTGCAGGCGCACGGCGGAGAGGTCAGCGTGGAAAGCGTCGAGGGCAGGGGCAGCACATTCAGCTTCACGGTACTACGGCATTGATGAGGAGATTGCGATATGGGCGGGCGGCTACCGTAAGTGAGAGCAGACAGGAACATCTGGCGTCAATGAAATTCGCGGGGCTCATATGCCCTTTCCAACTCACGTGAGAGGGTAGCAGGATCCGGGACATGTTCTACATTCAGATTCAACATTCGCTTAACTGCTTCTATGCGACGCATACGCATGACATCTTCATGGGCATTCTCGGTGATTCCTTGTTGGACATCGAGACACTTACGAGATTGGGTCACTTTCCATCCTCGGCATGCAGTTCAGACGGCTCCTGAGTCGTCGTCACTCCACTCAAGCGGGGGACCAGATCTGATTAGAACGGCCCACGCGCTATTCCAATCACCAGGGCGGTTAAGATCGCTCCGCCGACACCCAGGATTGCATAGAGCGCCCGGTCTATCTTGGCGCCCATTGCGCGAGCATCCTGGCGCATGTCAATCTGTCCTTGCGACAGGTACTCGATAGCGGTTGCCACGCTTGAGATACGCTCCTGCTCACTTGCCATGCGTACATATCCTCAAAATAGCAAATAGTTTTACTCTTAGATATTATCACTCGATTGTGAGTTAATGTAAATCGCTCCGGCGCTGGTTTCACAGTAATCAGATGAACTCACTGATACGCTCGTAGTGCCCTAACTCTTCATTAACGGACTGTTAATGATCCGTTCACTGGGGCTTAACCTCTTGCGACTATTGTTGTTCGGGTATGGAAAGCACACTACCGCAGCCCCAAGAAAGTCTCGAAGCAACCTCGCAGTCCCGCGTGACAACACCGCGCATGCGACGACGAGGGGGCGCATCGCTGGAAGGCAGAATAGTTCGCTGGCTGTTCTTCGGCTGCGCGCTCATCTCCGTCCTGACGACCATCGGGATTATCTTCACGCTGGTGTCGCAGGCATTCGGGTTCTTCTTCGAAGTATCGCCCTGGGAGTTCCTGACCGGCACCCGCTGGACGCCCATACTCAAGCCGCGTTCCTATGGTGTCCTGCCCCTGGTCGGGGGGACGCTTCTGATCGCAGCGATTGCCGCGATGGTGGCGCTCCCCATTGGCCTTGCTGCGGCGATATTCCTTTCCGAGTACGCGCCGAACAAGGTCCGCCGCATCGTAAAGCCCGTCCTTGAAATCCTCGCGGGCATCCCGACCGTAGTGTACGGCTACTTCGCGCTGACATTCGTCACGCCGCTGCTTAAGGTCATCTTCCCGGAGATGCTGGTATTCAACGCACTCAGCGCCGGTCTCGTAATGGGCGTGATGATCATCCCGATGGTTTCGTCGCTCAGCGAGGATGCCATGAGTTCGGTTCCGAACTCGCTGCGGAATGCCTCTTATGCGCTCGGGGCGACGCGTGTGGAAACAAGCCTGCGCGTTGTGGTGCCTGCCGCGCTGTCCGGCATCGTCGCCTCGTTCATCATCGCGATCTCGCGCGCTATCGGAGAGACGATGCTCGTTACGATCGCCGCGGGCGCGACGCCGAACCTGACGATCAACCCGCTCGAGAGCATTCAGACGATGACCGCCTTCATTGTGCAGCTCAGCCTGGGTGAAACCCCGCACGGCTCGCTGGAGTACAACACCATCTTCGCGGTCGGTCTGCTGCTGTTCCTGATTACTCTCGGAATGAACCTGCTTGGCTACTTTATCGTCAGGCGCTGGCGGGAGAAGTATTAATGCAGCAAACGGCGAATCTGTTCAATCCTCGCCTGGCACTTCGCAAGAAGATGGGCGCCGTGATTTATGTGCTGTTTCTTCTCGCCACAATGGTCGGCATTATAGGCCTGGTGGTGCTTCTGGCGCAGGTGATTGCCGAGGGCGCGCCGTGGCTGAACTGGAACTTCCTGAACTCCTATCCTTCGCGTCATCCCGAAGAAGCCGGCATCAAGTCGGCGCTGTGGGGCAGCGTGTGGCTGATGGGGCTGACCGCGGCGTTCGCGATTCCGATTGGAGTGGGCGCGGCAATCTATCTCGAAGAGTATGCCGTCCCGAGCCGGCTGACCGCGTTCATCGAGGTCAACCTCTCGAACCTGGCGGGCGTTCCGTCGATTGTGTACGGGCTGCTCGGCCTTTCACTTTTCGTGCAGTGGGTATTCAATGGCGAGCGTGTGCTGATGGCGGGGGCGATGACGATGGCGCTGCTGGTAATGCCCATCGTGATACTGGCGTCACGCGAGGCGATTCGCGCCGTTCCCGACACCTACAGGCAGGCAGGCTATGCGCTCGGCGCGGAGAAGTGGCAGGTGGTGAAGGGCATCGTGCTGCCGCAGGCGATCCCTGGCATCCTGACAGGCACGATCCTGGCGATGTCCCGGGCACTCGGTGAAGCCGCGCCCGTCATTGCCATCAGCGCGCTGGTATATCTCACATTCGTTCCCGCTCATCCATTGGAGCAGTTCACCGTACTGCCGATACAGATATTCAACTGGACTTCACGTCCGCAGGACGACTTCCGCGGGATAGCGGCGGCGGGTATCGTCGTGCTGCTCGTCGTGCTGCTGACAATGAATGCGGTTGCAATAATATTGAGAGACCGTCATCAGGTGAGGTCAGATGCTTAGCAACACCAATGGCAGCAATGCCGGAAACGCCAACGGCAACATCGTCCTGCAGTCCGACGATGTCAGCGTAAAATACGGCGGCTTTCGCGCGCTTCGCGACATCAGCATGGATGTCAAGCGTCACGAAGTCACCGCACTCATCGGTCCGTCGGGCTGCGGCAAGAGCACCCTCCTGCGCTGCTTCAACAGGATGAACGACCTCATTCCAGGCACGCATATCGGCGGTCAGATTATGTTTGAGGGATACGATCTCTATGGGGACGGCGTCGATCCCACGGAGATACGCTCACGAATCGGCATGGTGTTCCAGAGGCCTAATCCCTTCCCCAAGTCGATCTACGACAATGTTGCATTCGGGCTTAAGATCAACGGCTACCAGGGGAATTACGACGAGGCGGTCGAGAAGTCGCTGAGGCAGGCGGCACTCTGGGATGAGGTCAGGGACCGGCTGAACACGAGCGCGCTGGACCTGTCCGGCGGTCAGCAGCAGCGCCTCTGCATTGCGCGCACGATCGCCGTCGAGCCGGAAGTCGTCCTGATGGACGAGCCAGCGTCGGCGCTCGACCCGATCGCCACCCTCGCAATCGAGGAGCTGATTCGCGAACTGAAGGTGAACTACACGATAATCATCGTGACGCACAACATGCAGCAGGCTGCGCGAGTTTCGGACGACACTGCCTTTCTTATGGTTGACGAAGAAAGGTGTGGTTATCTGGTAGAATTCGCGCCAACACAGCAGATCTTCACCAATCCCACGGACGAGCGGACAGAAGCATATATTACCGGACGATTTAGCTAAATCCAGGCGGACGCTTCAGCCAGGAAGTCGTCCCAGGGGAAACGACCTTTCCTCACAAGGACAAGCCACATGCTCAGGTCGGAATTTCATCGGGATCTACAGACGGTTCAGGACGAACTGCTGATGATGGCAAGCATGGTGGAGAAATCTATCGGTCGCTCCGTCTATGCCCTCAAAAATCGAGATCTGCTGCTGGCGGAAGAGGTCATCCGCGACGATGACATCATCGACGACAAGCAGCACGAGATAGAAGAGAAGTGCATCGACCTGATTGCCACACAGCAGCCGATGGCGGTTGACCTGCGCACCATCGTTACCGTCATACACCTCGCAAGCGAGCTGGAGCGCATGGGCGACTACGCCGAGGGCATCGCCAAGATCAGCCGCATGATGGGAGACGAGCCGCCGCTCAAGCCCCTGATAGACATTCCCCGCATGGCGGAGATGGCGTCCGACATGCTGCGCCGCAGCCTCGATGCCTTCGTTAACCACGACGTCGATTCCTCGATTAAAGTGCGGAGCGACGACGACGAGATAGACTCCCTCTATGAGCAGGTGTATCGAGAGCTGCTTACGTTCATGCTGGGCGATCCCACCGTCATACGCCGCGCCACATACCTGCTATGGGCCGCGCACAACCTGGAGCGGATCGCAGACCGCACCACGAATATCGCGGAGAATGTGATCTACATGGTTACCGGCGAGCGATACGGAGAGGTAACGACGCCGGCCGGCTAGGGGGGGCCATTTCGCAATCCGCAAGTCTGGGACGGCAGGATGTGAGCATCCTCCTTGCATCCTCGGATGCCCCTTCTCCTATGTATTGCGATGCAGCTTCTCGAAGAAGTCGCTGAAGATCGCGCTGCGGTCAAGCCAGTCAACGATGCGCATGGGATGGCGGGTTGACACGCGAATGTAGCGCAGGTCGTCATTCAGGATTGGCGCCGCCTCCACATGCGTCTTGAACCAGTCCGAATTAAGCAGCCACGCCCCCGGCGCAAGGTCCCAGATGGGCTTGCCGCGCCCCGGGTAGTCCGCCACGAAATCCTCGTATATCCGGAATAGGTGGTCGCCGATCCTGCCGCGCCCCTTGACGTGCTCCGCCATCTCCCAGCGCGTCGTGCTCAGCAGTTCCGACACGCCGAAGCCCGTCACATGCACAAGCGCGACGCCGCTGTCGAACACAGTCTGCGCCGCCTTAATGTCCTGTATGAAGTTGAAGTCCCGGAAGTCGGACACATGGTAGGGCCATCCACCGAGCGCCACGACGCAGATGCGCTCGCGGATGCGCGGCTCCATCAGGATGGCGGATGCCACATTCGTCAGCGAGCCCAGCGCCAGAATGTACAGCGTTCCATCGCGTTCCCGCATCGCCCTGCTTACGATGTTGTCCGCGGCATCGCTAGGCACGGGCGCGCCGTCGTTCGAGGTCATCGTCTGCCGCGAGCCGTACAGCACCGGCCCGTCGTACTTCACGGGCGAAAGCTCCAGAACGCGCACGGCCTCCTCGTAGCTCAGCTCCATGCCGTGCTCGAAGCTCTCCGTATTACGCACCTCGGCATGGAAGCCTGCTGCCTGAATCGTCTCGATTCTCAGCTCCGGCGACATCAGCGCATGGATGATCGCGAACTGGTCGTCTATCTCGTTCCATGTATCGGTGTCTATGATGACGCCGCATGCGCCGGCTGGCGGCTCCATCAGCCTAACAGTGGTTGCGTGGTTGATAGGTGGAAGTGTTGTCATAAAGCGTTGTACTCATCCTGAAGGGTAACATTTCACATTGAGCAGCTTTGAAGGAAGTCTTGGGTTAGTTCGAATCGCGAGTCTGCTTCAAGCCAGAGTTCCTGGGCGTATGTGGCGTCGTCACGACTTCTGGAGGGTCCGTGAAAGAGCGAGACTGACACTCCTTCTTGCTTGGCGGCTTGAACTGCCGGTATGAAGTCGCTATCACCAGCGACCAAAGCGGCGTGAGTGATCAATCGCTTGCTGCTTAGGAGGGCGAAGTCTAAGCCCAGCATCAGGTCGGTGCGTTTCTGCTGAAATATGGGTCTGCCTCGGTCATTGTACCCTCGGAACGCCAAACGCCCTACCCGAACTTCAAAGTATTCTAGCCGGTTTAGTGCATTAAAGAACGCTCGTCTTTGTGAGAAGCGTAATCTCTCGCTCTCCGTAGGTGGATTGCTTTGATATGGAAGACAGTGGTAGTAGTATGTCCGCATCAAGTCCAGAGGATTTTGAGTGCTCGAAGCGATGACAGAGGTAATTCGATTCGCGAATTTGGCAAAGTCCACTCTGATGGCGGATTCCCTTGCGGCCAATTTGTCCATATAGCCGCCATCAATGAAGATCGCTAAACGGGACATAATCGAACTTGCTTTCTCGAACCATCTCAGTACAAAAAAACAAGCCGGGGAAGACACCTTCTCCGGCTCATTTATAGTTCACTTGACATGCTTTCCCGTGATGTAGAGGGCCAATCTTCTTGATGGGCGTAGCCCTGTTGGTCGAATGATGGCCTCGTATCCAAGAGAGGACGCCAAGGGGCATAACATCCACATTTATAGCATAACGGAGAGTAGCGCGTCAAACACTTGGCGGGCCCATTACCGCCAAAAGTAGCTCAGCCTGCATCTCCGGCTATGCTACGATGGAATATTACTTTCTCTGGAATTACGAAGTCAGGAGGCAGCAAGATGCCACCACATACGCTCGGCCCGAATGTGCTGTCATGGGTGCCGGAAGCGCAGATCGAAGAGTCCGCGCTGCAGCAGATTCATAGCCTGTCCGAACTGCCGTTCATCTTCAGGCATGTTGCGGTTATGCCCGACTGCCACTTCGGTCTGGGAGCGACCGTAGGCTCTTGCATCCCGACGCTGGGCGCGATCATACCCGCGGCGGTGGGCGTGGACATCGGGTGCGGAATGATCGCCGCGAAGACCGGCATGTCCCGCGCCGACCTGCCTGAGGACCTGTCAGACATCCGCAAGGCGATCGAGCATCAGATACCGCTCAGCGCGGGCCGCTACAATCGCAGCGTCAAGAAGACCGCGAAGGCGCGTATCGAGCAGCTCGAAGCCGATGCCGAAGGGATCGCACGGCTGGACTTCTACGACAAGACGGACCGCAACTGGCGCCGGCAGCTCGGCTCACTTGGTTCGGGCAACCACTTCATCGAGATTGTGCTCGACGAGGACGACGGCGTCTGGGCGTTCCTGCATTCGGGCTCGCGCGGCATCGGAAACCGACTTGCGACGCATCACATCAGGGTGGCGAAGAGCCTCATGGAACGCGACGGCGTCGAACTGCCGAATGCGGACCTCGCCTACCTGTCGGAAGGCACGCCTGAATTCGACGACTACATAACCGACCTGGAGTGGGCGCAGGAGTTCGCGCTGCTGAACCGCGAGGAGATGATGGAGCGCATACTGAGGCTGCTGCAGCACCGGTGCGGTGATTTCGAGGTCGCGGAGCGCATACAGTGCCACCACAACTTCACACAGCGCGAGAACCACTTCGGTCAGGACATACTCGTCTCGCGCAAGGGGGCGATTGAGGCGCGTGAGGGCCAGTTCGGGCTGATACCGGGCTCGATGGGGACGCGCAGCTACGTCGTGCGGGGCAGGGGCAACGCCGAGTCGTTCAACACGGCGCCGCACGGAGCAGGACGCAGGATGAGCCGCCGCAAGGCGAGGAACTCCTTCACGATGGACGACTTCGACCGGCTGATGACCGGCATCGAGGTCAACCGGTCCGATGCGTTCCTGGACGAGCTGCCCGGCGCGTACAAGGACATAGACCTCGTTATGGAGCAGTCCGAGGACCTCGTGGAAGTGATTCACACCTTCCGCCAGATAGTGAATGTGAAGGGGGCGTAGCGGCGGCTAACAGAATGTGAAGGGTAGATAGGATTATTCCTTGACATAGCCGAACACACATTCTATATTATCTCAGCAAGGGGACGGACCCGTGATTTTGGGTCTGTCCCTTTTCTTTTGCAGATTGGATGATGTGGGGAGGTCGGCTATGGGGTTCATGGATGGCAGGAGGTCACGCTTTCGCATTGGGGACATCGACGGCACGATGCGCGACCTGTCGGCAAGCATCACCGAGGTGCGTGGCTTGCCCGGCGAGCGCGTGCTCAACGAGGTAACCGCACTCGGCGACTCAGGCGCGCGCTTCGAACCGGGTGCGGATGACGTCGCATTCAGCGTCCGCGGCCTGTTCGACGACACGGCTGTTACGGGCGAGGATGCCGTTCTGGGCGCCCTCAGATTCCACGATTCGCCTACGCCGTTCGAGTACGAGCCCGCCGGGCCTGCAGCGGGCAAGGTGTGTTATTTCGGAAACTGCTGGGTGAGATCGTACGAACTGCGGAGCCGCGCCGGTGAGCCCGTGTCCTGGGTTGCCACACTTCAGGTTGAGGGCGAAGTCAGCAGGTCCTAATTGAGGCTGCTGTTGGGGGAGGTGGACGACATGACGGAAGCTAAGTGGAAACTAATGGTTGACTGGATTGGCGACGGCAGGTTCGAGGGCGCGCACGATGACATTACGGCCGACACCCTCGGGCTATCCCTGCGCCACATGCGCGACCTGAAATCTGACTACATCGACCCGGCGCAGCTCGACATCCGGCTGAATAATGCCGGCCACAAGTACAGCCCACCGAACTCGGCATCGCCCCTGTCCGGCGACCTCAATCCGGGACGAAAGGTGTGGCTGCGCGCCGCGTTTCCATGCGACGAGTTTGGCGGCGAGCCGGGTGAAAGCCTCGACGATCGCGCTCCCGAATTCGGAAGCGCGTATCGCTGGACTGCCCGCAACGATGACTTCCGCGTCAGCGGCAGCGGCGGAGCGCGTACCCATGGCACTCGTGCCGGTCGGCGCGTCGCGACTATGGACTTTGCACTCGTCGACGCGTCGTTCGGCTGCTACTTCACGCGTGGCAGCGATGCGAACCGGCACGGCGGCCTGACCTTGCGCTACGCAGATGCCAACAACTATCTCTACCTGCGCGTGACGGGTACCGCCCTCGAGCTTCGCAAGATCGAGCAGGGCAGCGACGCGCTGGTCGAAGATGCCCTATTCGACTGGAATGCCGGCGCAAAGCGGTTCGTTCAGATCGAGCTGCATGATCAGATGATCCGCGTATTCGTAGACAACCGGCAGGTGCTGGAAGCACTTTCTTCGTTCAACGTCGATGCGACAGGGCACGGCCTATACTGCGACGGGCCCGCCGACCATCTGTGGCAGCAGTTCGGCGGCTGGGTCTCGCTCTTCTACGGTGACCTGCACAGCATAGACCCGCGACCGGCCGAGCGCCGGTGCCTCCTCCGCGCCTACGACGAGATGCGCCGTCTTGAAAGCGTAACCCTGTACATGTACGCCTCATCCCCGTTCCCGCAGGCATCGGACGACATACTCGGCGACATTCTCAGCTATGCCGGCTCTGAATCACGGCTTCGAATGCTGGACGCCGGCATCGAACTCGTCCCGCAGCTTTGGAGTCCGCCGCTCTGGGGCGTAAGGGCTTCCGACGAGATCAGGCGGCTGCAGGACGAGGAGGATGGCTTCATCTACGTGGATGGGCACGGTTTCTGGCGACTGGAGGATCGAAGCCATCGCGAGGCGGGACCGCACACAACGGCGAGGGCCACCTTGCGCGCTCAGAAGGACGGCACGGATGCGTATTTCGCCGACCTGGAGTGGAGTGACGGCGCCGACAACATCGAGAACAAGCTCTTCATGCGGATCCGCGATGCCTCAAACCACGGACACCGCACCGTGTGGACGCTATCCGAGACACCCTACTTCGAGGCGGGTGAAACGCGCGAGTTTCTGGCGGAAAGCGAGGACTTCGATATTGTGGGCGGGCAACTGGCTCTCCTGCCGCAGACCGACTACCGCGCTAATACGCTACCCGATGGCAGCGGCACCAATATTACTGCCGAGATCAGTGTGTCCTTCCCCGCGACGAGGCTGTACAACGGCAAGGGCACGCTGCTGCGCGTCAGATTCGGCGAGACAGCGGGTTACCTCACACGACTGGGATTGCGGTCGGTCAACGCGCTGACATACAACGCCGCGCTGCTGCTCACGGCAGAGAACGCAGGCAGCCGGAATACCTACGGTCAGCGGATTCGCAGCCTCGACGCCCGCTGGACGCGCGAGGCGTTTCGCGCGCAGGCAACCCTGGACAGGCGGCTGGCGCGAAGGTCGTCACCCCGCACGGCGATAAGAGCGCTATTGCCAAACGGCTCCGATGCCAATGCGCTGCTGATGCTGCAGCTGCGGCTTTCCGACCGCGTCGCGCTGCGCTTTCAGGACATGGGCGTAAGCAGCGACTTCTTTGTCGAAGGTCACAGCCTGGAAGTCGGGCAGGGAGGCAGACGATTGGAGCGCGCGCTCCTTCTGCGCGAGGCGTAAGGAAGCAATAGACGGATAGAGCAAGTAGCAAAAGGAGACGGATTTGGTAGCCGATCTGATTCAGTTCATAAACATAGGTTTGGCGGGTGTGCTGCTGATGTGGTTCATGTTCCGGCTGGAGCGCATGCTCGTCCGCCTGGAAAAGACGCTACAGCTGATGGCACGCGCCACGCTGCGCATGTTGGACCGTCGGGACCCCGAAGTGGCGACCGATCTCAGCAAGGAGCTATATCGAGTCAGCAGCAGCGAGGATGATTAGAGGTCAGGTAACAGGTAACAGGTAACAGGTAACAGGTATCAGGGGTCAGGCATCAGGGGTCAGGCGAATCCTGAGGCCTATATTCTTGCGCGTACTCTCTGGATGAAGATAGTCAACATTTTCTTGATCTGCGTAACCTCTTCGTTTAGAGATTAAAATGTTGTTGGCGCAATTAATCCAAGGTCTCTGCTGAGTAGAATGTGGTACTCTAACTCAGTGGCAGAACCCATGGCGATTTGAAGAAATCGCGCGAACTCGCTGTCTCCACCTCTGCCACAGCCTTCGGCAATGTTCGCCGGTATTGACGAACAAGAGCGTCTGATCTGGCTCACTAATCCGTAGGTCTCTTCTCTGGGAAAGGTCTTTGTTACCTTGTAGACTTGTAGAGTAAGGTTGTGGCTCTTCTGCCATACCTTAAGTTGCTTGAAGTCACGCGTACAAGTCTCTTACCTCTGTCGGACAGCGGCGGTCAGATTTGGCATACAGATTGGGCGTTTACATCCTGACGCCTGAGCCCTGATACCTAACTCCGTTGATACACCTGTATGCGATGCCGCGACGACTCGGTGACGAACATCCGCCCCTCGCTGTCGAAGTTCACGGACGCCGGTCCCCAGAAGTACGGCTCGATCTGCGACGAAATCAGGTGCCGCGTGTTCAGGTGCGGCGGCAGCTCCGGCGTCAGGTTGGAGATCTTGCGCGTCTCGACCTCGTCCGGGTTCACCGCAAGGAAGTCCTGCGCCCACTTGGACAGCGTCGCCTCGCCCAGAAGCGTCTTCAGGTGACTGCCGTCCGCGGCAAAGACCTGCACTCGCTCGTTGCCCCAGTCCGCAACATACATATTGCCGTCAGCGTCCACAGCTACGCCCGCGGGCCGGGTCAACTGCCCGTCGTCTCCGCCCGGCTCGCCGTACCTGGCGATGAACTCGCCGTCCGCGCTGAACCTCTGTATGCGGTCGTTGCGCCAATCTGCGACATACACGCTGCCGTCCGGTCCCAGGCAGATGCCCCAGGGCATATTCAGCTCGCCGTCGCCGCTTCCCTCGCTGCCGAATGTGAGCAGGTGGCGCCCGTCCGGCGTAACCTTCTGAATGCGGTGGTTGTTCTGATCGGTGATGTACAGGTTGTCGTCGGCATCGACTGCAATGCCGGATGGTCCGTTGAACTCTCCGGGTGCGCTGCCGAGGGTGCCAAACGCCTTTATGAAGTCGCCGCTGTCCGCGTCGAATGTGCTGATGCGGTGGTTGTACTCGTCCGACGCATACACCTTGCTGCCGTCGTTGCTTAGCGCAAGACCCGCTGCAAGGCGCATCTGACCTTCGCCGTCGCCGTGGGAGGAGAACTCGTACAGGTAGTCTTCGTCCCAGTTTAGGACGCCGACCCGCGTGAAAACCGGCGCGCCACGGTTCAGCACGAAGATGCGCCCGTCCGCATGCACGGCAAGGTCAACCGGATTGGCAAAGCCGCGTCCTACCGGGGCGTTATTCACGATACCTATTGTCTTCACGTATTCGAGCTTCAGCGTCTGCGC
The DNA here is from genome assembly GCA_964632415.1 of uncultured Dehalococcoidia bacterium. Lineage (GTDB taxonomy): Bacteria > Chloroflexota > Dehalococcoidia > Lucifugimonadales > JADFKI01 > Bin90. The sequence continues at coordinate 36,512 of CAZWDM010000010.1, forward strand.
GGCGGAAGTGGTCATATGTCAGGCCCTCGTCAGTTGTCTGTCAAAAACGTACAGGACAGGTCGGCAATGCCCTCCCCATCCTGTACATTCTGCATAAATTCGGTTGATCTATACCAGTTGGTACTCGGTGGTGGAGGCGATCAGGCCAAGCAGTTCGCAGATGCGCTGCTCACACACGCCACCCTTCTCGCCGCCCGTGAGCGATATGTCGCCCTTGATGCCCACGTGCGCGATGAGCGCGGCGCGCATCTCGATGTCCATCTCGGGCGTGCCCATGATGTCCAGGCAGGTGTCCACAATCTCGGCCGGCGTGTACTCGGCGCCGTTCTGCTCTGCCAGCCTGTCGAGAATTACCCGCACGCCCGGCGCGTTGATATCGCTGATCTCCTTGGCGGCAAAGTTGACGCGCTCCACCAGCGCACCGCTGTTGATCCACTCGGTGCCCTCGTGCCAGCCCTCCACGGACGGTGGATTGAGCAGCGTCTGTCCCATGAAGCCCGCCAGGTCGGATGTGGGAAGAATGCCCATGTCGGGTCGCGTCACGCTGCCGCTGAGACGCATTGTGCCCGCTACGAGCTCTGCCGGGCACTTGACCCTGGCGTACTGTGCCTCTTTGAAGAAGTCGGAGTTGAAGAGCACGCGCAGCATGTGGCGGATCTCGTGGTCGCCGTCGAAGTACGCCTGTGAGAGGACGTCTATCGCATCCGGGTCGCGCGGGGCGGTGTACGGCCACTGCGGGACCGGCTCCTCGTCCGCAACGAAGAAGTCATAGAGATGCCTGGCGATGAAGCGCGCCGTCGCCGGCTGGCGGCAGATTATGCGCACGATGTCGTCGCCGTTGAATTCGCCCGTCTCGCCCAGGAAGTGCTTCTCGCCGTCGTCGTGATCGCCGGGGCGGAAGTCGAAGTGCCAGGCGATTCTGCCGTAGGGCCAGATGGAGTCCTTGGAGGCGCGCACCGCCATGTATTCGGCGTTGCCCAGCGTCCAGCCGGTGAATGCGCGCGAGGCTTCCTTGATGTCGTCCTCGGTGTAGTTGCCGATACCCATGCTGAACAGTTCCAGCAGTTCACGGCCCCAGTTCTCGTTGATGGCGCCGTCGTGGTTCTCCTGGTTGTCCAGCCAGATGATCATCGACGGGTCCTTCGCGAGGTCGATCAGCAGGTCGTCGAGCTTGCCCAGTCCCAGCCTGCGGAACATGTCGATCTGGTTCAGCAGCGAGCGCGCCTGGTTCGTCTTCGCGTAGCCGGTGGCGAAAACGCCGTGCCAGAACAGCGCGATCTTCTCCTCCATCGGAGCCTTCGTGGTCACCATGCGGTAGAGCCAGTAGGCGGTGGCGGAGTTGCCGTAGCGAAGCTCGTGCATATCGGTGTGATAGCGCTTGATGATGTCGTCTGGCATGTTCTGCGGATCGCCCGGGTGAATCAGCTCCTCCACCGCATCCTCGTAGCTCAGAGTCGCGAAGTGGTCGAGTTCCACCGGCGTTGCGCCGAACGACGCGCGCCGCAGCAGGTGCTTGATGAGTCCAACATCCGATTTCGTTGCAGTGGTCATATACGCCTCCAAGTCTGGGGTGTTGCTTGCTTGTACAGTTATATCATCGCTTCCATATCGACGAGACGACTACGTGACGGGTCAACGCCCAGTCCCAATCCCTCAAGGGAATATGCACCGAGTTGTGGTATAACGTCTTCCTCTCCAAAGACAACAAGCGTTACGACCTCTCTCCCGCCTGCACGTATCCAGGTCTGTCCAAGGCTGCGCTGCATGCGACGCCCGTCCGACATAACCAGGCTTGTCTGACGTATGGGTTCTACATTGAGCTGCTCAAGTAAAGATGACGGTACTGATGTGTATGTCGCGCCCGTGTCCACGAGCGCGTTCAGCACTTCAAACTCCGTTCCTGTCGGGTTGCCCAGTGCAATTGGATACCTAAATGTTCCCATCGATTCCATCCTGCGCAGTCCCGTTCACAGAGTCTGTGGACGGTTCGCTCATCACGCCTGCCTGTTCGAGTATCTCAACGAACTCTCTCGCCGAGTTAATTCCTACTCTGACATTATCTGTCGAGTATAGAGGCTCGTAGAAATTCTGGTGCAAGCCGCGAATAACTCCGAACAACTCATTCACCCTGTCCGGATTATCCGATTCACCTGCCAAGCGATCATTTATGGTGAAAAAATCCCGATGAGATCTGTTACGCCAGCCGCGCTGCTTGGCGACGGCTTTCAGGTAGTGTGCCGCCGCGCCCCAGCCTTTTTCGGACGCTTGCACGAGGTCGCCCAGCCGCAACTGCTCGTCGGCGTGTTCAAGGAGTTGCAGCGTGATCGTCACATGCTCGTTGGGTGTCGTCATCGACCAGTTCGTCCTGAACCCTATCGAAGAGTCGGAGGGCAAGAGTTGTCCTGCCCTCCGTCCTGCCCTCATTACCTCTTGATGAACCCCAGCTTCTCGAACGTGCCATTCGTGATCGTCTTCGCGTCCACGCCCATCCAGTCTTCCAGCAGGTCCGTGTACGCGCTGCGGAAGTCGTTGTTGAAGTGCATGTCGCCTTCGAGCTGGTCCTCCGGCGCCAGCGACGGGAAGTCGCCGTACAGGCCGCCCTTGACGCCGCCGCCAATGACGAACGCAACGCCGCCCGAACCGTGGTCGGTGCCGGAGCCGTTGTCCCTGATTCGCCGCCCGAACTCGGAGAAGATCACGACAGCGGTATCGTTCTGGTAGCCGTGCTCTTCCACGTCGTCCCAGAAGTCTCCGACCGCGTCGGACATCTCGCCGATGAGCTTCGCGTGCATCGGAACCTCGCCCGCATGCGTGTCGTAGCTGCCCTGCCCCGTGTAGAAGATGCGCGTGCCGATGTCCGCGAACATCACCTGCGCGGCGTCCCTGAGGCTCTGCCCGATGGAAGTGTCCGCGTACTCGATGCTCGAAGAGTAGTTGCGCGGCGCCGTGCCGAGAGTGTCAGCTCCCTGCATAACGCCTCGGCCCGTCTGCTGAATGAACTCCTTGACGGCGTCCTTGCCGGAGCCGCCGTACATCTGAGAGAACATATCCAGCGTCTGGTTGCGAATGCTCTCGTCGCGGATGTCCGGGTACAGGCCATAGGTTGCGAGGTCTCCTACGGACGCCACAGGAACGCCCTGCGCCGACAGTGCGCGAGGCAGCCCGCGCCCGAAGTTCACGGATGTCAGCACATTCTCGCCCTTTGGGTCGAGGTCGCGCGTGAGCTGACCCAGCCAGCCTTCCGTGGCGACCTTCGTCGGCTCCGCGGTGTGCCAGATGTCCATGGAGCGGAAGTGGGAGCGGTTCGGGTTCGGGTAGCCGATGCCGTTTATGATGGCGACCTTACCCTCGTCCCACAGCCTCTTGATTGCCGTCATGTTCGGGTTCAGCCCAATTTTGCCGTCCAGGTCTAGAAGATCTTCGGTCTGAAACTGCACCGTAGGACGGAAATTGTGATAGTGCTCGTCGTTGATGGGAACGACCGTATTCAGTGCGTCATTGCCGCCCGTGAGCTGTACAAAGACCATAGACTTGCTGTGCCCGTTGCTGCCGTTGGAACCCATTGCCTTGCTCCTCTCCTAACGCCTCTGCGCCTTGATATGAACTTTTCTTTTGCATGGCGTAACGGTGCGCCAAAATGCCTGAAATCCAAGTGTATCAGGCAAATGGGCACACTTCTACATGATATGCCGCAATTGTGCGCTTTCCAAGGAAATTGGTCAAGCCCATGAGCGGGGCAAATGGCGCGGTACTGCGGCGCATCTTGTCCCCGCACTGGCATGGTCTGATGCAGGGCCCCTGACAGATGCGCTCTAGTTGAGGCGCCCTCTCAACTTCGGGTCCAGATGATCGCGCAGACCATCGCCGAAGATGTTGAAAGCCAGGATTGTTACGGTTATCGCGATTCCGGGATAAACAACCATCCACCAGGGTGGTTTGAATTGCTCGGCGAGAGTGCCGCCGAGCATCGATCCCCAACTTGGGTTGGGCGGCGGTATGCCCAATCCAAGAAAGCTCAATGCGGATTCGGCAAAGATTGCGCCTCCTAGGCTGGCGCTGGCGACAACCAGCAGAGGAGCGACCGTTTGAGGCGCTATGTGCCTGAGCATGATTCGCAGTGGCGAAGCGCCCATGGCTTGGGCAGCCGTTATGAAGTCCATCTCCTTGACCGCTAACACCACCGATCTGATGATCCTGGTCGTGCCTGCAATACTGCCAATAGAGATTGCAAGGATGACCGTGAGCACTCCGCTGCCGGCCGCTGTCAAGAGCAGCAGCGCCAGGATGACCGATGGTATCGACATCAGGACATCCAGAAATCTCTGGCTTATCAGGTCGAACTGTCCGCCTTTGAATCCACTCAGTGTTCCCCACGAAAAACCTATAAGCTTCGCGATCAGAACGGAGGTGAAGGCGATCACCAGAGAGGTACGGCTGCCCACGATGATTCGGCTAAGCGCATCCCTGCCCAGGTGGTCGGCGCCCAGCGGAAGTTCCCGGGATGGCGGCTGCCTGATTATCTTGTAGTCTGTGGTGTTGGGATCACGAGGAGCCAGCACATCCGCAAATATGACCACGAACAACAGGAACAGCAGGACCGCCGCGCCTGCGACGGCAAGTGGCGCGGTTTTGGCAAACCTCCTAATCGATCCATAACAGGCTTTGCCTATGCCAAGGGTAGCTCGTACTATCCCCTGTTCGTCTGTTCCTGCTCCAATGTCTTGCATCTATTGGCCTTCACTCCTTGCTCTGTCTCTTCCCGCAGTGTGGGGAAAGGGTGGGATTGGTTATGAAGCATTAACCGTCCGGGATGTCTGTGCCAACACTGTCCACTCTGGACTATTGGTACCTGATTCGTGGGTCAATCAGTCCATAAATCAGGTCGATGGCAAGGTTGATGAACACGAAAGTCAGCCCATAAATCAAGACCAGGTTCTGAATTATCATCCAGTCGCGCTCGGTAATTGCCTGAACTAGTGACAACCCAAGACCTGGCACTCCAAATGCTCGCTCTACCGCCACCGAGCCTCCCAGAAGAGCGGCCATCTGCAAGCCGGAAACCGTAATTACCGGCAGGAGCGCGTTTCTCATTACATGCCGCCATATTACATACTGCTCACCCATTCCCTTGGCCCTGGCGGTGCGAACAAAGTCCTCGCGGTACACTTCAAGGAGCGTGGAACGGCTCATCCGAGCGATCGCTGCCCCAAGTCCAATACCCATAGCCAGAGCCGGGCCAAGTGTAATCTGCATATTCTTGACGGGATCATCCCAAAGATAGGAGATCGTAAGAGGCGGCCGCCAAGTCCAAACCAGAACCGTGACGAGAACGAAGGTCAGACCCAGCCAGAAGCTTGGAACAGCCAGGAAGAGTGTTACCACGACGCGAGTGATGTGGTCCAGCCAGGTATTTCGCCACACTGCGCCAATGATGCCGACGGGCAGTCCGACCACCCAGGACACAAGCACTGCCATTATCGCTATTTGAGCGGTGATTGGCCCCCGTCTCAAGACCATATCGCGGATCGGCTTCGCTTGCCAGAATGACCTGCCAAGCTCTCCCTTTGCGACGTCACCCATCCAGCTCAGGTACTGCATGACCAGAGGCTTGTCCAGACCGAGACTGGCGCGTGCCGACGCAAGCTCTTCCTCGGTGAGAAGATAAACGCCGGTGTCTTCGCCCACAATCTGACTGAGCGGATCGCCGGGTAGTATCCTCATGAAGAAGAAGATGACAATCGTGACTCCGAAGATGGTGGGCACAGCCAATAGGAGCCGGCGGTACAAGTACTGCTGCAATTTTTACCCTCGCCAGGCACATAGCAGGAGGGGACAGAGTCGTGGAAATGCACGCCTGCCCCCATTGAGAATGCCTGTTTCTTGCCTAACGTTTATTCCTGATCCAGCCAGACGGAATCCAGGCGGCACCAGCACGTATGAGTCCGCTGGTCCATTGACATCCCTTTAACGTTGTTTCTCCACATAGGAAGGTGGCTTGTGAACCCGATGACGAATAGCGGATTTTCCTCATCCAGGAATGCCTTGACTTGCTCGAACAACTGCGCCCGCTCATTCGGATCCTGCGTCCTGTTCAGAGTCAGGACCAGTTGGTCGAACTCGGGGTTGCAGTAATGCACCTGATTCTGGGACCCGGCGCAAGTAAGCCTCTGCAGCCACATTGGCGTGGGGTCCTGAGTGGGAGAGTTGAATGCCGTAGTCACCTGTATGTCATATTCGCCTGCGATTGCATTCTGTGCTAGCAGCGCCCTCTCTGTAACCCGTATCTTGCTCTCAAGCCCTAGTGACTGCTTGAGCTGGTCCTGGAAGGCAGGGGCAAGTATCTCCGAATGAGGAGCTACGGAGGCAACCACGATGTCCAGTTCCTGTATCCCCTCGCCGTCGGGATAGCCTGCTTCGGCCAGAAGCTGCTTGGCCGTGACTATGTCGTCCGCCTTGTCCTCTCGGTAGCCTGGCATAGTCGCGAGGTCTTCCGGTGTCGTAGCGCCCTCGGACGCATAGGACATCCAGCCAGTGAGCGTCATGGGCTCTTGGGTTCCGAAGGCGGCTATGAGTGCCTGCTTGCTCACCGCGAGGCGTATCGCCTTGCGGACTCTGGGATCATCCAGGGGAGCGCGCTGGTTGTTGAAGTTTACGTTATAGGCGCCAAAGCCAGGAATCCTTCTCGTCTGCACGATGTCGGAGCGCCTCAACCCTTCCATATGAGTTTCCATTGAGACATTCCAGCTGAAGTCCGCCTGATGAGTCAAAACCGCGGTGCCTCTGTCCGTCCAGGCTGGCACATGAAGCATCTCCAGCCTGTCAAGGTACGGCACTTCCGGGTTCCAGTAGTTGGGATTGGCTTCGAACACCCACTTCTCCGCCGGCGTATGGGACACGAACATAAACGGCCCCGTGCCCGGCGCTACTTCGATCTGTCTGAGGTCGAAGTTATTCTCTTCAAGAGTCGCCTTGGGATAGACAATGTGGTTTGTGTTCGTCATCACTTCAAGCAGCCACGTTCGCGGCTCGCTCAGAGCGAACTGAACTTTTCCGCCATCAACTGAATCTATAGAATCAACGACATCGTAGAAGTCTCTGAGAGTGCTAACCGTGCCTTCAGGTGGCATAGCCATTCGTCTGAAGCTTGTAACCACATCATCAACCGTCAACGGCGTTCCATCATGGAACTCCACGCCCTCGCGAATTGTGAATGTGTATGTCAGACCGTCACCGGTAATCGCCCAGTCCGTCGCCAGCAGAGGCGTCACAGTCCTGAGCCCGTCCGGGATAGTCTTCATGAACAGCCCGTCATACAGGTGACCAAGAACGTGCGTCCCCGCGCCCTGGTGAGCGTCGAAGTGCGCCATGGTCACACCGAAGGCAGTCCTCATCGTGCCGCCGCGCTGTGGGAATGGCTCAGGCGCTCGTGTGAGGAACCCCTGTGGCTTCGGAGTTGCGACAACCTCGATTCTCTCCACAATCGCTGCCGGCGTCGGAATAGCCTGTATAGCCTCCGATACAATCTTCTGCACATCCGAAGCGGAAACACCCGGCTGGCTGGCTGCGGCGGTATCACTGACCGCCTTGGTAACAAGGCTCTCCACATCGGCCTTCGAGACTCCGGGTTGCGCCGAGGCCGCCACTGCCTGCTGCACCATCGCGCTGATTTCCTCCGGGCTCGCGCCCTCGGGTGCGGCTGCCTGGACTGCCGCCTCCACCATGCTCTGGATTTCTTGCGCAGATACCGGAGCAGGACCTGCCTGCTGCTCGGGGACGGATTGCTTCACCGCGTCCTGAACAAGCTTACTGAGCTCTGCAGGGTCAATGGCGGGCTGTGCGGGGGCCGGAGCGGGCGCAGCCGGCTCGCTGCCGCATGCGATTGCCGCCATGGTGAGCGCGGCAACTACAATCACCAACAGCGACGCTTTCACAATAGACATTCGGCAAATCATACTCACCTCTCAAGCGCTAACTTGTGAAATCGGACGATACGCTTACTGAAGGCTGAAGTTTCCATGAGTTGTTGAGGAAGTCTGAATTCTGAAAGTGGCCTGATTAAACCATCTAATAGTAATTATGTCAACGGCGAATAACCGGCATTGCATGACCAATCCTGTGCAAAGCAAGACAGGGCCGTGCCACTCAAGGCACAACCCTGTCGTCGTATGAGCCACTTGTCACCGCATCAGACGGTGCGGCGATGTCATGCCAGCAGCACCTCGCTCAGACGCCGGATCACGATCTCCAGCTCATCGTCGTCGAGGTTGAAGGGGTCAACTGCCAGCTCGTCCGGGTCGAATATGTCGTGCAGGTATATCGGCGGGTCGCCCGCGACCATTGACTGGTACACCTCGTTGCGCCCGGGTCCGCGCCACTCCCGCGTGAAGCGCATGACCGCGTGCGGTATCAGGTAGTTGAACTCGTCATGCTCCAGCGTTACCCGCAGCCCCTCCACCTCAGCCAGCGCGTCCACCACCTGCCGCGCCATTCTGGTGTACCGAGCCATCTCCGCCTCTTCGTCCTCGTTCACGAATATCTCGATGGCGCGCAGCAGCCCGACTATCTCCTCTTTCGCCACCTTCATACCACGCCCTATGAACTGGTGCGGCGCCGCATTGGCGAACGCTGCGTCTATAAGGTCCTCGCGCCCGCAGAGGATGCCGGTTCCCTGCGGTCCGCGCACGCCCTTGCCTCCGCTGTAAATCACCATGTCCGCCCCTTCCGCGGTGAAGCGCCGGAGATTGGTTCGCGGGGGCAGCATCGACGCCGCGTCCACTATGACGGGCACGCCCCGGCTGTGCGCTATCTCGCACACCTGCTCGAACGGAATCGCGCGTCTCGTGATGAACGGCGAAAACAGGTACGCGACCGCAGCGGTGTTCTCGGTGAACGCCGCTTCGAGCTGCCAGGGCTGGCAGCGTCGCCCGTCGCCAATCTCCACGAACTTCGCGCCCGCGGAGGTGTAGCACTGGTCGTAAGGGAAGCGGTGGCTCTTGTGAATGATGATCTCGTTCTTCATTCCGCTGCTGTCGGGCAGCCTGTCCATCTTGGCCGGGTCCGATCCCGCGATGACCGCCGCCGCCTGCAGCACCAGCCCGCCGGCCGCGCCGCTCGCCACGAAGCCTGCCTCTGCGCCCGTGGCGTCCGCGATGATGCGGCTCGCCGCCCTGTTCAGATCGTCGAGGCTGACCATCATCCGCGATGCCTTGTTCATCGCGTCGTGGATTTCCGGGCGCGTCTTGCTGCCGCCGTAAGCAGTCGTGCTGCCCGAAGCGGAGATGACTCGCTTAACCCCCAGCGCGCTGTAAATGCCTTCAGGATCGCCGCTCCATGCCATATCGCACCTCCAAAGTGGCTAATCAGTCGTCAGTGTTGCGCGATTATATCATCCAGCAGTCTATTTCCGTGCTGGGAATGGGGTGCCGCTGCTTGACAGGCGTTGAACTATTGAACTACGATTAACTAATAAGAAGTGTGGAGTGGCCGGGTAGCGCACTTCCCGTTTAACGGGATGGGCGCCGGACATAGCCATGCTTTCTTTCTTTCCCTTCCTTAGCAATCTTCCTACTACGCCTTGACGTTCCAGTTCCACATGCTGAATACCGATGGACTTTCCCCTCTTTTGAAGGCTTCACAAGAATGTGCAGATGGCGTCCCGCAATCTATTCAAGCATGTCGCAAAGGCGCTTGCAATAACTGGCAAAACAGGATAATATAATTGAATAGATTAAAGTTTAGTAAATACCGATAGAAATTACCGAACGAAATGTGGTGGCTATGGAACCTGGTCATTATCTCGCCGCCGCACATCAAAGGACAGACACATGACCACATCTGAAAGGCGTTACATCACATACGAAGAGGCGCGCGACATATTCGCCACCAAGGCCGACCTAGCCGAGATGGAAACTCGCCTCGTGAAGTGGATGGTCGGCATGATGATCGGCGGCATGGCAACCGCGGCGACTCTCGCTCTCGTAGTTCAGCGCCTCCTGAGCAATTAGCAGCCTCCCGTTCGATTGCGACGGGTCCTCACCGCTCCGTACTCACCCACAATGCCTCCCCGTCGCTGGTGAACTCCACCGTCCCCCGTTCCGCCGTCACGAACAGTCCTTTCTCTCCGACATGCTCCCGCAGCCTTCCCACAACATCCGCGTCTGGGTGACCGAATCTGTTATCCGCACCCACCGATACTACTGCCACTGCCGGACTCACCGCCGCCAGAAACTCCGCCGTCGAGCTTGTGTCGCTACCATGGTGTGGCACCTTCAGTACATCGCTGTCCACCGCCGCGCCTCTCGCCAGCAGCGCCCGCTCCGCAGCCGCGAATATGTCGCCCGTCAGGAGAAAGCTAACCTCGCCGTACACCAGCCGCAGCACCAGTGAGGCATTGTCGGCGTCCGACTCGGTGCCCCGCAGCAACTCGCGCGGCGGTCCCAGCACCTCCAGCCGCACGCCTTCGTCGAGCGCTATGACCTGTCCCTCGGTCGCGTCGATAACAGCAACCCCTACGGCATCCACCGCGCGCCTCCACGCCTCGTATGTGGCACTCTCGTACCCTGTGCGTCGTTCCATCACAGCGCCCACGTCAAACCGCTCCAGCACCTGCAGCAGTCCGCCAATATGATCGCTGTTCGGATGTGATGCCACGACAATGTCCAGGCGCCGGTCATAGAACGCCATGCGGTCGCCCAGCAGCCTTGTCACCAGGAGCGGATCCGCGCCGCCATCTACGACCACCTGTCTTCCACCCGGAGTCTCGATGAAAACGGCGTCGCCCTGCCCGACATCGAAGAAGACCACATGCAGTTGCCCTTCTTTCGTTAATGCCTGCGACCAGGCCAGCGAAGCCACAAATGCCGCAGGGACGAGCAGCCAGATCGCGATTCGCGCCGACCACCGCCCGCCCTCGGTGTGCTGCCTTGTACTGCTTGAACTTGTCGAACCTGCCGGATTCCACATCGCTGCCGCCTTACGCAGCAAGTCCCTCACCCGTCCGGGAAAGGTCACCCACCCGACATAGGCAAGCACCAGCGTCCCATAAAATGCGACGATCGCCGTCGCCGGGATGTTCCCGACGGCAGGTGCAGCGCCGGGCAGCTTCGCAAGCAAAGTAACCACGCCGGTTATGTACTCGCCTGCACCCCACGCCAGCCAGCCGAACGGCGCAGCCATAGTCGCGCTTGCCAGACCCGCAAGCGCCGTCCCTGCGCTGCTCACGATGAGAAAGGGCAGGGCGGGCAGCGTCAGCACTGAAGCCGGAATCCCCAGCGTCGAAATCCTCTCGAAGTGGAAGGCGATCAGCGGCAGTGTCGCAATGGTCGCCGCCAGGGACACGCCTATCATGCCCCTGACCGCGACGAGCGCATTCCCAAAGGCGGACCTCCATGCCGCACGGCGTCTTGGAGCGGTAGTCAGCGCGTTGCCAAACATGTCCGTGAACGCCGCTATGCCCGCGATCGCCGCGAAACTAAGCTGAAACGAAATGCTGTACACAACGGACGGCGACACCGCAACCATCATCGCGGCGGCAAGGCCGATTGGCGCCAGCGCGCCCCGCTGCCTGCCGAACGCCAGGGACGCCAGGTACACGCTGCCCATGATGCATGCCCTCGTCGCCGACGGTGACAAGCCGGACAATAATCCATAGGTCCAGATGACAAGCAGCGGCGCAATCAGGTGAAGGTGATGCTTCCTGCCAAGCACGGCGGCGGATGCCGACAGGCTGACAGCAAGCAATATGCCCACATGCATCCCTGAGATCGCCAGCAGGTGCGCTGTGCCCGTCCGCCGGAAGGCGTCCGTCAGTTCTGCCGGGATATTGCGCCTCAGCCCCAGCAGGGCCGCCTGCGCCAGCGCTGCTTGCGGCTCGGGCACGACTGCTGCAATTGATGACGCAAGCCGCCACCTGAATCCGTACAGCGTCCCGTAGAAGGCGCTGCCCTCGCTCTCGTCGATCAGCTCGACGCTGCGCGCCTCCAGCACTTCCGCGACGCCCTGCCGCGCCAGGTATGCCGCATAGTCGAACCCTTCGAGTTCGGGCGGCTCGCTGATGATCCCCTCGACCAGCAGCCGGTCACCATATCGAAAGTATGGCGCATCCCTCAGCCTCGTGATCTCGGAGTTTGCGCGCACCGTCACCAGCAATGTCGCCTCGGTCGGAGCCCAGGCACTCCCACCCGCCTTGACGCGCTCCAACCGCATCTGAAATCGCGTGAAGCTCCCCAGCCCTTCCACATCGCTGAGCACCACGCCCTCGATCTGCTGCGGGCTTGCACTCGCCAGCATCGGAGGCGGGGCATCCGCGATTGCCACTACGCGCGCCACTCCCAGGATACCCGCGAGAGCGATCAGCGCCGGCCACGGTGACTTGCTGCGCAGCCTTAGCAGCACTGCGCCCAGCATCGCCGCGCATGCGAACATGCAGAGCGCGGACAGCGGGACTACACTGCCGAACACCGGCGCGATGACCGCCCCGCCTACAAATGCTGCGGCACCAGCGAGAAGTTTCATGGGCAATGAATATACAGCATGACTAAAGGCTCTGCAGTAGTCCATTCTGTCCGGTCAGTTAACTGAATATTTCAGACTGCGAGAAAACTGACCGCATGCCGCGTTTGACCGCCATTTGTGGCTTGGCTAATATGAATGTATGCACACACTCCGCATCACACTCTTGCTGATGGGCGCATTGTCGCTAGTCGTCTTCGCTGTCGCGTGTTCGCAGAATGCGGACTCGGAGACCGCTCGTCAGCTCTCGACTTTTTCCGGCGAGTCAGCGGAAGCGGTCACTCCCGCCCCCAATGCGGATGGGGAAGAGTCATTTTTCATCAGAGGAATACCGGACAACCCCTACATTGCCCAGAATTCAACCGCCTCCGAAAGCTCGGGTGCGGGCCACCCGCCTCCTGCCGCATCTCTGACATCGTTACCCTCGATATCCACCCTCGTTCACGAGATCGAGCCCGCCGTTGCCTCGATATCGGTGGAATCGGTGAGCCGCGGCATGTTCTTCGACTTCACCGACGAGGGCGCAGGTACCGGCGTTGTCATTCGCTCCGACGGCTACATCGTGACCAACTTCCATGTGATTCAGGGCGCGAACGACATCCAGGTAACGCTCTCCAATGCCAAGACCTACGATGCGCGAGTGATCGGCTACGACATCATCACCGACTTAGCGGTGCTGAAGATCGACGACGAGGACCTCATTACCGTCACGATGGGTGACTCCGACAACATCCATGTGGGCGACTGGGTCGTTGCGCTTGGCAACGCGCTCGCCCTGAAGGGCGGTCCTACGGTAACGCTTGGGATTGTCAGCGCGCGCGGACGTACCCTCAGCACGGAGCGCGGCGACCTGTACGACCTGATTCAGACGGACGCCGCTATCAACGACGGCAACAGCGGCGGTCCGCTCATCAACCTCAATGGCGAGGTCATAGGCATCAACACGGCGATAATTCGCCAGGCGCAGGGCATCGGCTTCGCGATCAGCTCCACCGCCGCGCAACCCATAATAGACAGCCTGATAACGCACGGCAGGGTCGTCAGGCCGCTCATCGGCCTCACCGGTGCGGATGTCACTCCCGCTCGCGCCAACCAGCTTGACCTCAATGTCGACGAGGGCATCATCGTAACCCGCATGACCCTTGACGGGCCCGCCTATGAGAGTGGCATCCGCGTGGGCGACGTAATCACCAAGCTCAACGACATCCCCACACCCGACATGGCGGCATTTCTCACCCTGCTGTGGACATTCGAGATAGGCCAGGAGATCCAGGTCGAGTACATCCACGAAAACGAAACGCAAGTGACAGGCGTTACTCTTGTGGAGAGGCCTTCGCTCTAGTCGACCTCGCCGCTGACTATCGCCACCATCCCGAACCCGAGGCTGCGCCGCTGCACATTCCGCAGGCCCGTGTCTTCCATCGCCTCCGCAAGCTGGCGTGCGCTCAGGAACTCGTCCACCGATTGCGGCAGGTAGGAATACGCCTCGCTTTCCCCGGCAAGCAGCGCGCCAAGTATCGGTGCGGTCTTCTGGAAGCACCACGGCAGCGCGCGCTTGTGCAGCCCCTTGCCCTCCACCCGAACGATTTCCAGCACCACCACGCGACCACCGGGCTGCACCACTCGCGCCATCTCGCTCAACGCGCGCGGCACGTCGATGAAGTTTCGCACGCCAAAGCCGGCCGTTACGCATACGAAGCTATCGTCCTCGAATGGAAGCGCATGCGCGTCGCCGGCGGTGAAGGTCGTCTGCTCCGCCAGTCCCTGCCGCACCGCCTTGCCCTTCGCCAGCGCGAGCATCTCAGGCACGAAGTCCAGTCCCACCACATGCTCGATATTCGGCTTGCGCGCCAGATCGAAGGCGAAGTCTCCCGTGCCGCAAGCCACATCCAGCGCCGCACCGTCCAGGCCCGTGCCGACCGCTGTGTATGCCGCCATGCGCCGCCATGCGTAGTGCATGCCGCCGGTCATCACAGTGTTCAGCAGATCGTATCGCCGCGCTATGCGCCCGAACATGCGGCTCACATACCGCGCCCGCTCCTCGCCGCGAAGCCTCGCCACTAGCCGTTGTCCTCTTCGCGCAGCGCACGGACAGCAAGGGGCAGCTCAGGCAGCAGGTCACTCGCCACCATCCCCGTGTCGCCGAGTCTGCCGCGCACGCTCTCCCCCGCCATCCCGTGCAGGAACACCCCAATCGCCGCCGCATCCTCGAGCGGCACATACTGTGACAGCAGCCCCGCTATGCTTCCCGCAAGCGCATCGCCCGTTCCCGCAGTCGCAAGTCCGGGATTGGCGAACGGCGAGAGCATAGCCCGCCCGTCCGGGTACGCCACCACCGTATGCGCTCCCTTCAGCACGACGATCCTGTTCCACCGCGCCGCCGACTCCACCGCAACGCCGATACGGTCCGCCTGCACCTCGCGTGTGCTTGTGCCGGTGAGACGCGCCATCTCCCCGGGATGCGGCGTCAGTATCGCAATGTCGGCGAATCGCTCCCACCATCGCTCCGTCCGTGCCAGAGTGTTCAGCCCGTCAGCATCAACCACCGTGGCAGGCAGTTGCTCGCCAGAAAATAGCACTCTCTCGACTAACCCCTGCATGCCCGCCGCCTGCCCCATGCCGCAGCCAATCAGCAGGCTGTTGTAGTCGCCTAGCGCACCCAGCACGTCGTCCGCGGCGGCAGGCAAAGCCACCCCCGGCGAAGTCTCCGCAAGCGGCAGGTAGGTCGGCTCGATCGCCCTGCCCGCAACCATCCCCTGTATCGAAGCGGGCAGCGCAATCGTAACCAGCCCGCTCCCGATCCGCGTTGCAGCGCTTCCCGCGAGGTACGCCGCACCGACATAGTTGCGCGATCCGGCTACCACCA
>CAZWDM010000010.1:51987-63441 GCA_964632415.1 uncultured Dehalococcoidia bacterium
GCGCTTCCCGCGAGGTACGCCGCACCGACATAGTTGCGCGATCCGGCTACCACCATCGTCCTGCCGAAGCTGCCCTTGTGGGCGTCGGATGGGCGCACCGGCAGCATCGGGCGCATATTCGCAGTCGTCATCAGCGACAATGACACATCATCGTCCACGCCGCCCGGCAACCCGATCTCCACCACATCCAGCTTGCCTATTCGCTCCGCCGCGCTATAGGCGTAGTGCCCGACCTTCGGGTATCCCATCGACAGCGTGATGTCCACGGCAGGGCAGGCAGGATCGGCGTCACCGCTGTCCCCATCCATCCCGCTCGGCACATCCACCGCGAGCACAGTCAGGTCTCGTCTCGCCGCTCGCGCCTCCGAGAGCATCAGCAGTATGTCGCGCACCGTGCCCTCGATCGGTCTGAGGCGCCCAATCCCAAGCACCGCGTCCACCGCCACATGCGCCGTTTCCAGCAATGCTCGAAGCTGCGACAGACCTTCATCCTCGGACGCCGTGATGACGGGAATACCCAGCCCGTTCACGATGTCCAGCTTGGGGTCGGGGGTACGCCTGTCACGGCAGATGTACACGCTCACACGGGCGCCCCAGCGATGCAGGTGCCGCGCCACGACAAGCCCGTCGCCGCCGTTGTTGCCCGGTCCCACCAGCACCAATACGGGCACGCCGAACAGCGGCGCATGAATCCGCCTGATGTACCGCGCCGTTTCAAGGCCCGCCCGCTCCATGAGCGTATCCTTGGACACGCCCATCGCCTCCGAGCGGTCCTCGATTTGCCGCATCTCGTCGGCGGTTACGATCTTCATCGCGGCGGCCTCTCGCTACCCGACCAGCGACTTAAGCAGCGCCTGCGTCCTCGCCACCGAAGCGTCGGCATCATCGCCCACCGGGAATACCGATGCGACGAACTCCGTCGCGCCCGCGTCCGCGAATGCCCGGATTTGACGCTCCACCGCGGCCTCGTTCCCCACAACTGCGACCTCCGACGGTCCTTCGACATCCTCAACATCCAGAATCCTGCGGTAGTTCACCAGCGTGCCGTATCGTTCGAAGAGTGTTGCTGCCTGCGTTCTGCCCGCCGCCTCGTCGTCCGTTACGGCGACCGGCAGCCCCACCACCACACGCGGACTAGGCCTGCCCGCCTCTGACGCGGCAGCGTTGATGCGCGGCGCAACATGAGAATCGATTGCCTTCACACCAGCCATCCAGGTAACGGTGCCGTCCGCAACCGCGCCGCCAAGCCTGAGCATTCGGGGTGCGAGCGCAGAAATGATCACCGACACCGGCAGGCCGTCGGACAGGTCCAGCGTCGCGTGCACATTGTAGAAGTCGCCGTCGAAATCAACCTTGCCCTCGTCTATGAGCGGGCGCAGCACTGCCAGGTACTCCTCCACATGCTTCGCCGGGCGGTCGTAGGACAGTCCCAGCACATTCTCGATCCCGGGCTTATGCGACGGCCCGATGCCCAGCGTCAGGCGTCCTCCGGCGGCGATCTGCGTGGTGATCGCCTGCTGCGCCAGCATCGTCGGGTGGCGCGGGTATGTCGGCACAACGCCCGTACCCAGCGCAATTCGCTCGGTCTGCGTTCCGACCAGCGCAAGCGCGGTCAGCGCGTCCGGACCGCGCGCCGAGATGTGCGGCACCCAGTAGCTGTCGAAGCCGTCCGCCTCCGCCTGTACGCCCTGCGTCACAACTTCGTCCAGCCGTATCTTGTCCGTCGGCGCACCGCCAACAAATAGCCCGATCTTCATGCCTCTTATTCCTCCGTAGTGATGAGTTGTAAGTCTGATCTGAGCGAAGCCAGGAAGTCAGAACCTGATCGCTGAGAGCTGATTGCTGACCGCTACCGCCTCGGCACCAGGTTACCTCGCTCGCTCTCGCCGACCACCGATGCGACTGCGAAATCGCGTGAGTGCGAGAGAGACACCGCGATATCCGTCAGACCGATCTTCTCCGCTCTCGCAGTCGCCGTGCCATGCAGGTTGATCGAGGGAGCCTGCCCCCGTCCGCGCACGACCTCGATGTCCCGCCAGCGCACCCCGCGCACGCCGGTGCCCAGCAGCTTCATCACCGCTTCCTTCGCGGCAAACCGGCTCGCCAGCTGCGGCGCGCGCCCCCGGCAATACGCCGCCTCCGCCTCCGTGTATATCCGCCGCAGGAAGCGCTCGCCGTACTGCGCATACACGCGCTTCACGCGCTCGATCTCGATTATGTCCACGCCGGTAACGAGCATATTAGTTATCAGTGTTCAGTTGATAGTAAACAGTGTCTCGGTATATCGGTTCGGCAGTAAGTCAGTATGTCGGCATTCCGATAGAGAGAGTTCGATGTCGGTGAACTGAGCACTGACAACTGACTACTGAATACTGACGACTTCCGGTATCAGCGACTCCCAGCCGATCGCCATGATGTGCGCTCCCTGGCACATCGGGCGTATGTCATTGATGATCTCCGCCGTGATCTCCGCGCTCGCACGGCGGCGGTTCTCGGCGGCATCCATTCGGCTGATGATCGTATCCGGCACGGTTATGCCCGGCACATTCGCGTTGAAGTTGCGCGCCATCCTGCCCGACTTGAGCATGATGCAGCCCGCCAGTATCGGCACGCCGTAGCCCTCCACGCGCCGCATGAACCCCTCGAATTCGCCGGGATCATAGACCGCCTGCGTCTGGAAGAACGCCGCGCCCGCCTCTATCTTCTCCTCCATGCGCCCGATTTCCCGGTCGAGGTCGTCCGCGCCCGGGTTCACCACCGCGCCCACCAGCAGATCAGGGGCACCGCGCAGTTCAGCGCCCGCCATGTCGCTGCCGCCTTGCAGACCTGTCAGCGACTGCAGCAGCGCCGTCGAGTTGATATCGAAGACCGCCTTCGCGTCAGGATGGTCGCCCCCGCCCGGATGGTCGCCGGTCATCGTAACGATGTTGCGAACGCCCAGCGCCGCCGCCGCCAGAACATCCGCCTGCAGCGCGATTCGGTTGCGGTCGCGGCAGGTAATCTGCAGTATCGGCTCGAAACCCCTGTCAAGCAGAAGGTGCGCCGCGGCTATCGGCGCCATGCTCATCCGCGCAGTGTGCGAGTCCGTCAGGTTGAAGGCGTCCACCACGCCGCGCAGCGACTCCGCGCGTTCGAGCAGTGGCGCAAGCTCCGTGCCCTTCGGCGGGTTGAGCTCGGTCGTAATCACGAACTTATCTGAGCGTAGCAGCGAGGATAGGGAAGTATCGGTCATGAGATGGGACTCGCATGGGGTGTTGTGGGCAGCATTCGCAAGGGCGCGTTAAGTTGATTATAATTTGGGTAACTGGCAATTGAAAGTAAACGCCCTGCTGCAACGAAAGGACTAACCCCCATGACGGCAACGCTGATCGACGGCACCGGCATCGCGGCGGAAGTGCGCGGCGAAGTCGGGGAGGTCGTCAAGGAGATGCGCTCCAAGCATGGCATCGTGCCGGGACTGGCGGTCGTGCTAATCGGCGACGACCCCGCATCCGCCGTGTATGTTCGCATGAAGGAGCGCGCCGCAATCGAGGCCGGCATGGTGTCCGAGACGATCTTGTTGCCCGGCGACACCTCGCAGGACGATGCCCTCGCGGTCGTGCAGCGCCTCAACGAAGACGCGCGCTACCACGGCATCCTTGTCCAGCTTCCCTTGCCCGACCAGATCGACGAGGACACCGTAATCCAGGCGATCAATCCCGACAAGGACGTGGACGGCCTGCATCCGTTCAATATGGGCCTGCTGATGGCTGGTAAGCCGCGCTTCATTCCGGCAACCCCCGCCGGCATCCAGCAGATGCTTCTGCGTACCGGCAACGACCCATCCGGCAAGCACGTCGTCGTATGCGGCCGCAGCAACATCGTAGGCAAGCCGATCATGAACCTGCTGATGCAGCGCAAGGACGGCGCGAACGCGACCGTGTCGGTCTGCCACACGCGCACCCGCGACCTCGGCGAGATGACGCGACAGGCGGACATCCTCATCGCCGCAGTTGGAGTTCCCGAGATGATCACGGCAGACATGGTAAGTGAGGGCGCGGTTGTCATAGATGTGGGCGTGAACCGCGTGGACGCCCCAGAGCGCAGGCGCGGCTACCGTCTCGTCGGTGATGTGGACTTCGACGCCGTGTCCGAGAAGGCGGCTGCTATCACGCCCGTTCCCGGCGGTGTCGGCCCCATGACCATCGCTATGCTCCTGCACAACACGCTCAACGCCGCGCGCTGGTCCATCCACCCCGACCTGCGATGACCACAGAGACACAGGGCGCACTGCGAACCTCCGACTACGACTACGACCTGCCGGAGTCGCTGATTGCACAGACGCCGGTGGAGCCTCGCGACCACTCACGCCTGATGTCGCTGAGCCGCACCGACGGCAGCATGCATCATCATCGCTTCTACGATCTGCCCCAACTGCTGCGTCCCGGCGACCTGATGGTCTTCAACGACAGCCGCGTAATGCCCGCCCGACTGCGCGGCACTCGCACATTGCCATCACGATTGAGCGACGCGCGCAATTCTGGAGGAGCTATCGAGTTGCTGCTGCTTTCACGCCTGTCGCCCGGCGTCTGGCGCGCCATTGGACGGCCCGGACGACAGCTGCGCCCCGGCAACAATTTTGAGGTCAGGGGCAGGGGCGGCTCCATGAGCGGTGAAGTCCTGGAGATCGAACCCGATGGCGAGCGCATCATCCGCCTCGACGGCGAGGAGCGGCTGCACGATGTCGGCGAGGTGCCTCTGCCGCCGTACATCACCGAGACGCTCGCCGACTCCGAACGATACCAGACCGTCTATGCGCGGAAGGAGGGCAGCGCCGCCGCTCCCACCGCCGGCCTGCACTTCACTGACGAACTGCTCGATCAGGTGCGCGATATGGGCGTGCAGACCGTGTTCGTCACGCTGCATGTCGGCTGGGGCACATTCCGCCCCGTCAAGGACGATGATGTCACGGACCACACGATGCACTCCGAGTACTGGGAGCTCACGCCTGAAGCCGCCGATGCCATACGCGGCGCAAGGTCGGCAGGGCGGCGCGTCATATCGGTCGGCACGACCGCCGTGCGGCTGCTGGAGAACGCCGCGTCGCTCTCGGATGACGGGCTGCCGAAGGCAGGCTCCGGCTGGGCTGACATATTTATCACGCCCGGCTACCGCTTCAAGGTCGTTGACGCGCTCATCACAAACTTCCACCTACCGCGCTCCACGCTGCTCATGCTCACCAGCGCATTCTCAAGCCGCGACATCATGCTCAGTGCCTACGAGGAGGCAGTGAGGCAGCAGTACCGCTTCTACAGCTTCGGCGACGCCATGTTCATCCACTGAGATAATTTCAAAGGTCCCTGCTAGGATGGGGGTGATTTTGCCCGTGGCTCCTGGTTCCTGACCTTGGCCCCTGACCGACGGAGGCAGACCGCCATCAGAACCTTCACGCTCACCAACGAACTCTGGCTGCCGCAGCCGCCGGACGAAGTGTTCCCCTTCTTTGCGGACGCCTCCAACCTTGAGCGGCTCACCCCTCCCTCCCTGCGCTTCCGCATTCTCACGCCGCCTCCCATCGAGATGGCCGTTGGCACGCTCATAGACTATCGCATCAGGCTGCGCGGCATCCCCATGCGCTGGCAGAGCGAGATTACCGCCTGGGAGCCGCACCGCAGATTCGTGGACGAGCAGCGGCGCGGCCCCTATCGCCTTTGGGTTCACGAGCACACATTCACCCCGCAGGACGGCGGAACGCTTGCAAGGGACAGCGTGCAGTACGCCGTTCTGGGCGGCGCGGTCGTGCAGCGCCTCTTCGTCGCCTCCGAACTGAGGCGAATCTTCGACTACCGCAACGGTGCGCTGAGGGACTACTTCGCCGGCTGATGCCGTTCGTATACTTCTCATACTCGCACTATCCTCTGCTCAAAACGGAAGTGCGCCTAACGCGCCCTCGTACATGCTTGCGCCCTCTTCCTGCACATAGGTAGCGTTGTATGTACTGCGCCCGCCAGTCAGGTGCAACCGGCATCTTGAAGGCGTAGCCGAAAGTGTGCAACCGCCATGATGTACACGAATACCATAACCAGCCGCTTCTTTCGCTCTTTTCAGCAGCGCAACTACCGCCTACTCTGGTCGTCCGACGGCATAACCAGCTCAGCGGAGCAGATGGAATTCCTGGTGCTGGTGTGGTTCGTTGCCACGCAGACGGAGTCCGCATTCCTCGTCACGGTGTACGGCGCTCTTCGCTTTACCGGGACGCTGTTCGCTCCCTTCTACGGCATCGTGGTGGACCGCTACGACCGCCTCATGCTGCTGCGGATAGCGCGCATAATATTCACAGTTATCGCGGTCATAATCGCGGCGCTCTCCTTTCTTGGGCAGATTCAGATCTGGCACATATTCGTTCTGACGGGCGTGGCGGGCATGGTGCGCGCCTTCGACAATGTAACGCGCCAGACGCTAATCGCGGATATGGTGCCGCTGCGAAACCTCGGCAATGCCATCGCGCTAACCAGGACCGGGCGCGACACGACGCAGATTGTCAGCCCGGTGATAGGCGGTTTTCTGCTGGACGCGTTTGGGCTGGGCTGGGCTTATGTCGCCATCATCGTCCTGCTCATCGGTGGGACCGCGCTGACCATTCCCGTGAATCCGCCTCCCAGGACGCCTGCATCCCGCGGCGAGTCGATCCTCACTACGCTCGCGGGCAGCTTCCGCTACGCCATAAGGCACGAGGTCATACTCGCGCTGCTGCTGCTTGCCTTCCTCGTCAACCTGACGGGATTCCCGCTCAACCAGGGACTCGTGCCCGTATTCGCCCGCGACGTGCTGCACACGGACTCAACCGGACTGGGCTGGCTGTTGGGCGCGTACTCTGCAGGCGCGTTCGTCGGGTCCATAGTCATAGCCGGCATCGGCAATATGGAGCGGGCGGGCAGGTTGATGTCCCTGGGATCGGTCGCCTGGCATGTGGCGATAGCTGCGCTGGCAGCCTCCACCCTGTTCAACGTATCGCTCGGTCTGCTTGCGTTCGCCGGGCTGGTGCAGTCGTTCACCATGGTTACGATGTCGATTCTGCTTCTGGGCAGCACACCCACGGAGATCCGCGGGCGCATGATGGGACTGCGCTCTCTCGCGGTGTACGGCCTGCCGCTTGGGTTGCTGGCATCGGGCGCCCTCGCGGACACCCTCGGCATCAATTTCGCGCTGGTCGGCAATGGAATCATCGGCATCGTGGCTACGGCGGCGATTGTGCTCGCCCTCAGAGGAATCTGGCGAGCATGAGCTATCAATCGTACATCACCCCGGACAGCAGTTCGGGGCCTGCATCCAATAATACATGCTAATGCCGCACCAATTATTTATAATAGAAAACAGACGATTCGAGTCTCAGGGACGCTGTGACGCAAGCACATTCGCACACTTTCGAGGTATGACGCTTGGATGACGCCGTTCTGGTACGGGACTTCGCCACGATCATGGCGGTCGCCGGAGTTGCGATCGTCATCTTCCAGTGGCTCAAGCAAACGCCGGTTCTAGGCTACCTCATTGCGGGTCTGGTAGTAGGACCCTACACGCTCCCGCTGCTCAACCTACCCGCGCCCGTTACCCACACCGAGAGCATCCACCTGATGGCCGAGCTCGGCTTCATCATGCTGCTGTTCGCAATCGGGCTGGAGTTCGGCTGGCGGCGCATAAGGCAGCTGGGACCCCGCGTGATTCTCATCGGCACGGTCGAGATCATCTTCATGATTGCGCTCGGCTACGAGGTCGCGACCCTGCTCGGATGGAGCGCCATGGAGGCGATATTCCTCGGCGCCGCCCTCTCGATCAGCAGTTCCGCCATCATCTTCAAGGTGCTGCGCGATACCGGCATGCTCCACGAACGGCACGGCCGCCTGATAGTGGGCGTCCTCGTCGTCGAGGACTTCGCCGCCGTCATTCTGCTCAGTATTCTCTCCGGAATGGCGACATCAGGTACCGCCGACATCGGAGACGTCACCAACCTGATAATTCGCCTGGGCCTGTTCCTGGTCTGCGCGCTGTTCATGGGCGCCCTCGTCGCGCCGCACATCATCAGGTTCGTGGCGCGCTTCAGGTCGAGGGAAGTGATGCTCGTGGTGAGCCTTGCCCTGTGCTTCGGACTAGCCCTGATAGGCCAGCAGCTCCACATCTCCGCCGCCGTTGGCGCGTTCATCATCGGCACCGTTCTGGGCGACACGGAGTACTCCGAAGTGCTCAACAGCACCATCGCCCCGGTGCGGGACATATTCTCCGCGCTCTTCTTCATATCCATCGGCATGCTCATCGAGGTCTCGGTGCTGTGGCAGTACATCCTCCCCGCGCTGATAATCGCCGGCGTGTTCATGGCCGGCAAGATGTTCGCCTCCACGCTCGGCACATTCATGACGGGGCACGACGGCAAGACCTCGCTAAACGTCGGCATGGGCAAGCCGCAGCTCGGCGAATTCTCCCTGGCAATGACCAAGGTCGGCGTGGACCATGCCGTAGTCGGCGCGTTCCTCTACCCGGTCGTCGCCGCTGCGTCTGCCCTGACCGCGTTCTGCTACCCGCTCATCGCGCGCTCCTCGGGTCCTGTGGGCGACAAACTGGAAGAGCGATCTCCCCGCCTGCTCCGCCAGTACATCGGCAACCTGTCGTACATCCTGATCTCCACGCGCACCGTCTTCGGCATGGAGGGCGAGGTAGCCAATGTCGTCAGGCGCTCCGGCCGTGTGATCATCGTCAACATCGGCGTAATCGTTGTTACCATCGCGCTCGGCACATTCGCGATCAGCTATGCCGCTGACATCGCGCGCGGGTTCAACATTCAGCAGGGAATGTTCGGACTGATACTGAGCTGCATCGTCGTCCTGCTGTGCATCCCGCCGTCGGTGTTCATCTGGCGCGCGCTGCAGCGCATGACCGACGGCCTGTCCGCGTTCATATTCCGCAGGAACCTGTCCGACCTGAGGCTGCTCAACAGGGGCGGTCTGCACATCATCCTGCGCAACAGCATCCTGTTCGTAATCGTGGTCATGCTCGTGATATGGAGCCTGCCGCTCCTCTCCCAGCTCGTCGTCCTCGGCAGCTTCTCCACGCCCATCGCGATCTTCGCCCTCATAGGCGTCGTCGCGCTGCTCTGGCGCGTCTCCTTCAAGATCCACGGCCTGATGGAGGCGACCTTCAGCCACACCTTCCTCGGCAGCGGAGACGATGGCGACTAGGGAGAAGTATGCAACAGTTCCTCCCCCTTGATGGGGGAAGGTTAGAGCCTGCCCTGAGCCTGTCGAAGGGATTGGGGGTGAAAGTGCCTGCCCTCCGCATACCTGATGATCTCCCGAATAAGCGCACCGATAGCACACCGCGGCGCAGCCCTGTATGATATCGGCAGACTGCAGGGACAAGCGAAGGAGAAACGAAAATGCGTCTCGAAGGTAAGGTAGCGCTGATAACGGGCGCGGCGGCAGGCGTCCAGGGTGAAGTCATGGGCTTCGGCGGCGCGGCGGCATGGCTGTTCGCCGGGGAGGGCGCGAAACTCGTGCTCACAGACATACTCGAAGAGCAGGGCGAGCGCGCCGTATCGCAGCTCCGCGAGCAGGGCCATGATGCCGTATTCGCCCGCCACGACGTCACCAGCGAAGCCGACTGGGAAGCCGCCATCAATCTCACTGTTGACACCTACGGCAAGCTCGATGTGCTGGTGAACAACGCAGGCATCGGCGGCCGTTCGCTCCTCATGGAGACGACCGAGGACGCCTGGGACGCGCAGATGGACATCCATGCCAAGGGCGTCTTCCTCGGCATGAAGTACGCCATCCCCGAGATGCGTAAGGCGGGCGGCGGCTCCATCATCAATGTGTCGTCCATCTACGGACTTGTGGGAAGCCGCACCTCCACCGCGTACCACGCCGCCAAGGGCGCGTCCCGCATCATAACCAAGTCCGCCGCCATCCAGTACGCCGGCGAGGGCATCCGCGTCAACTCGATCCATCCCGGCTTCTGCCGCACGCCGATGACGAACGCCAGCTACCAGAACCCCGAACACTACGACGCGCTGCTTGAGCGCATCCCGATGGGCAGGGTAGGGCAGCCGGAAGAACTCGCGCAGGGCATGGTGTACCTCGCATCCGACGAGTCGAGCTACGTAACCGGCGCCGAGCTGGTCATAGACGGGGGCGTAACCGCCACATGACGCAGACGCAGGCAATCGAGACCGTCTGGTTCGTATATGGGGAGGACGGCAAGCCGCTCGGCAGACTCTTCATGGAAGAAGGCGCGCCCGCACCAGAAGTCGGCGCGAGCATGCCCGACGGCGACGGCTGGGCATCCGCCGTCATCACCGCCGTCCGCGAGCTAGCACCCACCTGCGCCATGCGCCGCTTCCGCGTAACCATCCGCTAGCCCCGCCACAATAGTCCCCTCCCCCTCAAGGGGAGGGTTAGAGCCTGCCCCTGCGAAGGCAGGGGGTGAGGGGTAGAAGTCCCTTCCCCCTCGATGGGGGAAGGTTAGGATGGGGGTGAAGCTTGCACCGAAAACAATGTCGAATATGACACTAACACGTGTGAGCATTACCCCGAAATAAATCATGTAGAAACCCGCCCCCATTCATAGTAAACTGGAATGGCGAGCCAACGTAGCTCAGTCGGCAGAGCAGCTGTTTCGTAAACAGCAGGTCGACGGTTCGAGTCCGTCCGTTGGCTCCACCAAATTCATGGAGAGCATGTGAGACGCTCTTATTGAGACTGGCAGAGCGGGAATAAGGAGTTGCGGTGAAGCAAGTGGCAGAAGCATGGAAGGCCGCGCTCCGTACCAATCGGTCAAAACGAGATCCTGCATGTGGTGGACCTGACCTATTGATGGGAAGTACCGACGTTTCGTCGGATTCGGAGCCGTACTGATCGTAAATGTGGTGATACGTAACCATAACGGAAGCCCCCTCGTGTCTAGGATGCGTGTTGCTACATGCACCTGTTCCCAATGGGGGCACACTCGGGGGCAAGAAGCACCTTAGGTGACGCACCATTAGGAACAATAAAGTTTTGGATACGGTACATGTAGCGTTCTGACCTTAAATCAATGGCAATTTGTTGTCAACAGAGATTAGGAGACATTTAGTGCGGGTCATGGTTCTGGTCAAAGCGACAGAAGACAGCGAGGCGGGTCTCATGCCTTCCACTGAACTCATGGAAGCTATGGGCAGGTACAACCAGCAACTCTTCGATGCCGGCATAATGAAATCCGGCGACGGCCTCAAGCCGACATCAGAGGGCAAGCGAATCAGATTCAACGGTGCCGACCGTACCGTTGCAGACGGCCCCTTCTCGGCGACCAACGAGCTCGTCGCGGGCTTCTGGATATGGGAAGTCAAGGACATGGACGAAGCCTTAGAGTGGGCAAAGCGCGCGCCCAATCCCATGCCCGGCCCCAGCGATCTCGAAATCCGCCCCTTCTACGAATACGAAGACTTTGGCG
>CAZWDM010000011.1:0-22124 GCA_964632415.1 uncultured Dehalococcoidia bacterium
ATGTTCAAGAGGCTGCATGGGAGGGGCGAGTATCCGGGAACAGGCATCGGGCTCGCGATATGCAGCAAGATCGTCGAACGACACACGGGAAAAATATGGGTCGAGTCGGAAGTAGGAAACGGAGCAACTTTCAGCTTCACGCTGCCGGTTGCAGAGGATTAAGGGAAAGGAGACGGCAAAATGACTTCAGCGACAGAGGACAGAGCGATCGAGATTCTTCTGGTAGAAGACAATCCTGCCGATGTGCGGTTGACTGAGGAGGTAATCAAGCAATCGGAGCACGCGACCAACATTACGGTCGCGGAGGACGGCGTGGTGGCGATGGAGATACTGAATGGCGAGGGCGACCACAGCGGTGCGCCACGTCCCGACCTTATCCTGCTCGACCTGCGCCTGCCCCGCAAGGACGGCCCGGAAGTGCTCGCAGACATCAACTCCGACGAGAGCCTCGTCAATATTCCGGTGATGATTCTCACCGGGACGGAGGCTGAACAGAGCCTTTTGAACGCATACAACATCCCGCCGAGCCGTTTCTGCCGCAAGCCGATAGAGTTGCAGAGGTTCAACAATGTCGTTACCCAGCTGGGGATGTTCAGCCGCCAGCCGATAAGCCTCGGTGCACCGGCGGGTTCCGGTGGAGGCGATGACGAAGAGGGCGGCCGCAAGCGCAAGTGGTGGTGGCCGTTTGGGTGATAAGAACGATCGAACGAGTCACTGGTAGCCGAAGGATAAGGAGGCTAAAGTGACTACAGCATATATGAGACCCGCAAGCCGTCCTTTAGAGATTCTACTGGTAGAGGACAACCCGGCTGACGTAAGGCTGATCCAGCTGATACTTGATGACGCCGAGTTTCATGTCAACTTCACTGTTGCGAACAACGGCCAGGAGGCCCTGAACATTCTGACGAAGGCCGAGGGCTTCGAGGACTTTCCACGGCCTGACATAATGCTGCTCGATTTGAACATGCCAATCATGGACGGCCGGGAAGTACTCGCTGAGCTCGAGGTGCGTCCCGAATTCGGCAATATTCCAGTCGTTGTGCTGACTACATCGCAGTCGCAGGAGGACCTCCAATACGCGTATAGCAAGTGCATCAGCAGCTACATCACAAAACCGGTCGACGTCCACCAGTTCAACGCTAAAGTGAGAGACCTTCTAAACTACTGGACGAACGTGGCGGTGCTTCCTCCTTAGGTATCGGAGGGGCCGGGATCCTGCCAACCAGTCGGCAGATCTGAAAAAGCACGTCTCGTGAGTCGTTGACATAATTTAGTCAAGATGCTACGGTTTTTGTATAGGGGCCTTGGGCTTCTAATCAACCGCCCAGCCTAGATGCCGGGCCGGCAGGAGGATGGATATGATCCGACGAAACGTCGAAATTCATAGCTGGAAGTTCCCTTGTCACGGCCCTGTCGGTCTTGCGGGCGGCGGTCAGCAGTTGAGCTGAGTGGAAGGACGTTCCGATAGAAAAGACCGGCAGGGGTAGCCAAGACCGGCGGCCCCGCGAAGCACAACCGGCTGTTAAATGACCCGAAGCAATGAGGGCACAGCCTCCGGAAAGTAAACCGGGAGTGCGGGACTAACGGGTAATTCAGGGAGGCGGGTAGCAGTATGAGTTGCGCCCGCCTCCCTTCTTTGCGCTATAATTGCTTGCGCGACGCTGAACTGTGGGGGCTGGGAATACCACTATTGCGGTTTAATGGTCCCCTGCCCTACCGATAATGGAGCGTCGCCAATTCATCCAGAATGAGGTGTGCTGTCTTGTTATCCGAGGCAATCAGAGACGAGAGCGTGATGCGCCAAGTCACGAAGCGTGGCGTGTCCGAGATTATCGTGGAGTCGGAGTTCGTCGAGCGGCTCAAGGGCGGTTCACCATTGCGACTGAAGATGGGCTTCGATCCGAGCGCGACTGACATACACCTCGGACATGCCGTAGGTCTGCGCAAGTTGCGGCAGCTCCAGGACCTGGGGCATAAGGTAGTGCTGATCGTGGGAGACTGGACGGCGCAGATTGGCGACCCGAGCGGCAGGTCAGCCACCAGGCCGATGCTGACGGCGGAACAGGTGCGCGAGAACGCTGCCACATATATGGCGCAGTTCTTCAAGATTGTGGACAGGGACAGAACGGAGACGCGCTGGCAAAGCGAGTGGTTCGGCGAATTCTCTCTGACGGATGTGATCGGGTTGACGAGCCGGTTTACGGTTGCACAGTTCCTGGCGAGGGAGGATTTCGCGAATCGCTTCAAGGCAAACCAGCCAATCGCGATTACTGAGCTGCTATACCCGCTGCTGCAGGCGTATGACTCCGTTGCGATCGAATCAGATGTGGAGTTCGGAGGAACCGACCAGAAGTTCAATCTGCTTGTGGGACGGGACTTGCAGCAGATGATGGGACAGACGCCACAGCAGTGCTTCCTCGTGCCGCTGATTCCGGGGACGGACGGCGTGCAGAAGATGAGCAAGAGCCTCGGGAACTACATCGGAATCGATGAGCCGCCCGGCGAAATCTATGGGAAGGCTATGTCACTTCCTGACGAGCAGATTGTTCCGTACAGCGAGCTGCTGACCGACATACCGGACGATGACATTGGCGAAATGCAGCGGTCGCTTGGCGAAGGTTCAGTGAACCCCATGGAGTTGAAGAAGCGGCTGGCGCGGGAGCTTGTCGGGCAATTCCATGACGGTGAGGCTGCGCTGGAAGCGGAACGCAGCTTCGAGAGGACTGTGCAGGGAGGCGGGGTGCCGGAGGACATACCGGAGTACGCGTTGCCTGCTGCCGATGTGCTGTCAAACATGCGGCTGAGCCGGCTTCTGGTTGACGCCGGACTTGCGAGTGGCACAGGAGAGGCTAGGCGGCTGATAAGCCAGGGAGCGGTGCAGATCGATGGCGAGCGCGTCAGTGACGACACTGCGGCGGAAGTGTCGGCTGGATCAGTGCTGCGGGCCGGTCGGCGGCGGTATGTGAGGCTGGTATAGAGTCGCTTTGACCTGAATTCAAGACGCATTGCCAGGATGCCCGGGAGCACCATAGAGGGGGCAGCCGGCGCAGGATGCCGGGTGCGTTGAGTTGCCGCAGGTCATGGGATCGTAGGTCTCCCCAACTTGTTTCAGGCCGAGCCGCAGTGCCGTCTCTTTCTTGCGGACCTGCTTTGCACCTTCGCTGAAGAGATCGAGCTTAAGTTGCTGGGCGCGCGGAGGGCGGTGGCCTGGGAATCGCAGGAAGGGCCAGGCGCGCTTCTGGACTACTCCCATCGTCTTGAGGTCGCGCCAGTTGTCGATTGTGTGGGCGCGGCGGTTCGCCAGGATGCGGCTTGCGGAGGTGGGACCGACGCCGGGGACACGGAGTAGCTGCTCCTTCGTGGCGTCGTTTACATCCAGTGGGTATGCGTCGAGGTTTTGGACGGCGATGGACTGCTTGGGGTCTTCGTCGAGCGGCAGGAAGCCTCCATCGTCGTATGCGAGGCGCATTTCGTTGTTGGAGTAGCCGTACACGCGCTTCAGCCAGTCTGCCTGATACAGCCGGTGCTCCCGTGCCATTGGTGTCGCGGGATGCTCCTCGAGGGGAGTGTGCCGGATGGGCTGAAAGGGCGAATAATAGACGCGCTTGAAGTTCCATTCGCCGTAGAGTTGGTCCATGCGATTGAAGATATCCCAGTCGGACTCATCTGCGGCGCCAACGACCATCTGTGTGGCCTGCCCTATTGTTGCGCCCCTCCCCCTGCTCTGGTTGCGCCGAATCAGTTCTGCGACCCATTGCATCGGGTCGAGGATGTCGCGCTGCATGTCTTTCATCGTACTGAGTCGGGTCATCATCTCCGCAGTGGGCGTCTCGATGTTCACGGAGAGTCGCGTACCAAGTCTGTACGCTTCTTCGACGAGCGGGTAATCGGTTCCAGGCATTACCTTCATGTGAATGTAGCCCTTGAAGCCGTGCCTGTTGCGGATGGAGTCGATGACCTTCAGGAGGCGTTCTGTGGTCTTGGAGCCGCTGCCTGCAATGCCGGAACTCAGAAAGAGGCCACTGACAGTGTGACGGCGGTGCATTTCCATGAACGAGTTGGCGAGTTCGTCCACTTTGAAGGCGTAGCGCTTCCGGGGCACCCAGTGGCTGTTGGGGCAGTAGAAGCAGTCCATCTTGCAGAAATCGGTGAACATCACACGCATGAGGTTGATGAACTTGCCGTTTGGCATTGCCGCCTTGTACACACCGGGTAAAGGATTACGGCGGGCTGAGGTGTAGGGTGCTGCAGTCGTGTTACCGGGAGCCGGCCTGGAGAGGATGTCGTCGCTCGCCATGCCGCCGAGGATGTGCAGCTTCTCGAAAGTGGAGGGGGAGTGCCTGATGAGCATTGTTGCCTGCCTGTGCAGAATGTTTGTTCGCAATACAGACATATTAGCACAGTCGTGCGAAATGTCAATGCCATCAGGGGCGGTTAGAGGATCTGCCGGAGGCGCGTGTCCCAGCGGTCACGGAGCCAGTCGCCGAGAAAGTTGAATGAGAGCACGGTCAGGAATATCGCGAAGCCCGGGAATAATGTCACCCACCACGAATTCGAGAGGTAGTTTCTGCCATCAGCCACCATTGCGCCCCATGCCGGAGTCGGTGGTGGAACGCCCGCGCCCAGATACCCCAGGATTGACTCAGCGAGAATGATGCCGCCGACCTGAAGCGTGGTCGCAACGACGAGCGTGTTCATTACGCCCGGTAGGATGTGGCGCAGAAGGATTCGGAGGTCGGAGGCACCAGCCACCCTGGCGAGTGCTATGTAGTCGAGGGTCTTGAGCTGCAGGGTCTGAGCACGCATCAGGCGCACTATTTCAGGCCAGCTCGCGAGGGCCAGGACGCCGATGATGACGTAGTACTTCTGGCCGAGGACGACGACGATGATAAGAGCAAGCAGCAGGTAGGGAATCGCAGTGGCGACATCAGTGATGCGCATTACAATCTCGTCGACATACCTGCCGTAGTAGCCTGCCACCAAGCCAAGCGACGCGCCGATAACGACCCCGACCGTGATGCTGATTGAAGCGAGCGTAAGTGAGATACGCGCGCCATGAATTATGCGGGTGAGAACATCTCGGCCGAGCGGATCGGCACCGAGAAGGTACTTGCTGCCCCTGCTGCAGTAGTCGAGGTAGGGCTTTTGCTCGCCCGCACATTCCGCGAACCAGAAGGGGGCGGCGGTGCGGTCACGGAGGTTCTGCAGGTTGGGCAGGCTCGGCGAAATGAACTCGGCTAATACGGCGCAGGAGACAAGCGTGCCGATGATCAGAATCGGTATGAGCGGCCAACGGCGCAGGACATAGTATGTGCGCTTTAATGTGGAGCGGCGGGTTCGGCTCTGGATGTCCGCGAGTGTGACACTGTTAGCTTGGCTCATAAGTCAGGAACTGCCATCGGGCCAGAAGATGTGCGAGTACGGGGGGGGGGGTGAAAATGATAAGGGGCGGGTTGATATCCCGCCCCTCGCGTTTGGCACTCGCCAGCATTTGGCACAGATCGGCTATGTGGTAAATAGCACAGGATTCCTCAGAGGAGGTGCTATCTCCTGCTCGTTGAGAGCGTATGCTTCCTTCTTATAGATCTGGATGCGGTGTGAGCCAAAGTCGCACACATACAGCCTGCCTTCGTCGTCCACGCGAACGGTAAGAGGCGCGCGCATGCGTTTTGTTGCTTCAAGGTCCGCCATCTCGCGAAGTCGAAGCGTGACGGGGTTGGCAAGGATGTACTCGCGGGCGGAGCGGGAAAGGTTGGCGTCCCCAAGGAACTGTTCAACGAAGCGCCCCTCCGAGTCGAAGAGCTGGACGCGGTCGTTGCCCCAGTCGCAGACGTAAATGTCGCCGTCAGAATCGACGGCCACGCTCGTCGGGCGGTCGAATTCGCCCTTGTCGTCGCCGGGCTCGCCTATTTCCAGCCGGAACTCGCCATCGGGAGTGAACTTCTGCACCCGGTCGTTGCGCCAGTCGGCAACGTAGATGTCGCCTTCATTGTCAACTGTCACTCCCCAGGGCATATTGAGCTGTCCCTTACCATCGCCAAACTCGCCGAACTGCGAGATGAACCGACCGTCCCTGGTGTAAGTCTGGACCCGATGGTTAAGGGTGTCTGACAGCACAATGTTGCCGTCGTTGTCGAAAGACATACCGGTGGGGCGATCGAATTGCCCCTCACCACTGCCCTGCTCTCCCCAGCTATCCTGCAACACGCCGTCCTTGTCGAAGACGAAAACCTTGTTGTGCGCCTCGTCCGAGACATACAGTAGCTCATCGTCATCGCAGAGAAGGCCTGAGGGCCACTGGAAAGTGCCGGTGCCTATTGTGCCGAGATTGTCGTCGGCCCAGTTGATGCAACGGATTTCATTACCCAGCCCGCCCCTCGTCAGGACATATACTCGCTTGTCCTCGCCGAAAGCGATGTCGACGGCATTTGAAGTGACTCGGCGCATTCCGAGAGTCATATAGTAGGGAAAGCCCGACCTGAGCAATGCGTATGGTCTGGCCATTTTTGCACCTCGCTTCTTGTGCTGTTCTAGGAAGTCCTGATGCCAAAGTCGGTCAGCAGTCGTAGAACGGACCGGCTGACCGACTTAGAAGACTTCTACTTCTTACTTGAATGGTGTGATCTGCTCGTACTGGCCGTTTACTATTTCGGGAGCGTCGATGCCCATCCACTGCTCAAGCATGGTGGCGTAGATTCCGCGGAAGTCAATGGTGTGCTCCAGGTCTTCGCCCTTCGCCCAGTCCTTTGCGTCCAGGGACGGGTACTCGGAGTAGAGGCCGCCATTAACCGGCTCGCCGATGATGAAGGCGCCGCCTCCCGACCCGTGGTCGGTGCCGCTGCCGTTGTCCTTGATTCGGCGACCGAACTCGGTGAATACGAGCATAACCACATTGTCAGCGGCGTCGTGCTCGTTCAGGTCATCGAAGAAGTCGCGAATCGCGCCGGAGAGGTCCTGCAGCAGCTTGGGATGCGTCGGATTCTCATTGGCGTGGGTGTCGTAGCCGCCGTGGCTGGTGTAGAAGATGCGCGTGCCGAGACCGGTGGTATGCACTCTGGCGATATCGCGCAGGCTCTTGGCTATTGCGTTGTCAGCGTACTCGACAGTGGAGCTATACCGTTCGGGGGCAACCTTCAGCCTGTCGGCTCCACGGAGAACATCCATACCGGTTCGGGAGAGATACTCCATTACCGGACCGGTGCCGATCGCCTGGGCGTACATGTCCTTGAAGATCTGAAGCGCCTGGTCGCGCTGGTCATCCTCGCCGATACCGGTCATAAGTCCGTAAGTATCGAGGTCGTTGACCGAGGTTACCGGCACGCCGGGAACCGCCATCGCTCGCGGCAGTCCGACGCCGAAGTTGATGCCTGTTAGCTCGTCCTCGCCATTGGGATCGAGTTCGCGGAGGGCCTTGCCGACCCACCCTTCGGTCACAACCTTGTCCGGCTCGCATGTGTGCCAGATGTCCATTCCGCGGAAGTGGGAGCGGTTCGAGTTGGGGTATCCTATACCCTGCACCACCGCAACCTTGCCTTCTTCGAACATCTCCTTGACCGGGCGGAAGTTGGGATTGAATGCCAGGTCGTCGTTGATTGGAAGCACATCCTCGCGTTCGATCTTGACCAACTGACGGTTGTCGTAGTAGGTCGGGCTGTTGTACGGAATAAGGGTGTGCATGAAGTCGTTGCCGCCTGACAACTGCACTACGACCATGACTGGGTCTTTTCCATTACCATTGGCTGGCATCTCGTGTGCCTCCTTCTGCTCAATTGCCTGCGACTAGGTATTGAAGGTTAATATCTGGATTTATGCGAACTGGTACTCGCGTGTGGAAACTATCAGCTGAAGCATCCTGCCGATGTGGGTCGCGCTCTCTTTGGCGTCCTCTTCAGTATCGAACTTCAAGCCGCCGGCCGCATTGGCGTAGCGCATAAGCCCTTCGTGGGTGGCTTCGTCAACAGCAACATGCCCGGCCAGTTCGAGTGAGATCTCCACGAACTGCTGCGGCGAGAGGCTGCCATCGGCACTCTGCTCGCCCATTCGAGCAACGATGTCCCGGAGGCCGGGCTTTGACAGGTCATTCAGCTGATTTACGGCGAAGTTGATGCGCTCGTTAAGCGTGCCGCCGTCAATCCACTCGTGACCGGTGTGCCATCCCTCGACAGTTGGCGGGTTCATCAGCTGCTGCCCCATCACACCTGTAGCGGCGCTGAGCGCACCCACGGCCTCGTTCGGCTCAGGAAACTTGTAAGTGCCAACCAGCTTGATGGTGCCTGCCACAAGCTCCGAAGGGCTCTTGACCTTCCTGTACATCGCTTCCTTGAAGAACTCGGAGTTGAAAAGTGTCTGCAGGATGGGACGTATCGCGCCATCGTGCTCAAAGTACGCGCTGATCAGAATCTCCATTGCTTCTGGATCGCGCGGCGGCTCCAGCTCCCAGGCGGGAACCTGAGGTTCGTCGGCAACGAAGAAGTTGTAGATGTGGCGGCAAATGAATGCTGCCGTTGCGGGCTGACGGACGATGATATCGATAATGTCCTCGCCATTGAAGTTGCCAGTCTCACCCAGGAAAGTCTTTTCGGAGGAGTCGTGGTCTTCTTCCACATAGAGGAACTCGGCGTCGTAGCTGCCGAATGGATAGAGCGGGATGGGCTGGGTGAATGTCCAGCCGGTGAAGGCACGGGAGGCGTTCTTGATGTCCTCCTCGGAGTAGTGGCCGACACCCATCGAGAACAGTTCGAGCAGTTCCCTGCCCCAGTTCTCGTTCGGCTCGCCTCTGTGATTCTCGCAGTTATCGAGCCAGTAGTTCATTGCCGGGTCTTTGGCGAGTTCTAGCAGGATCGTCTTCATGTCAGTCATACCGATCTGACGGAAAGTTTCGATCTGCCGGACGATGGAGGGAACGTGTTCGCCCTTGTACCAGGCAGTGGCAAAGACATGGTGCCACAGCAGAGCCATCTTTTCCTGGAGTGGTCGCTGGGTGTTGACCATTCGATAGATCCAACGTCCAGTGTGAAGAGGCAGCGAGTCGGTATAACTCAGTTCAAGGTTGTAGCGCTTCCAGACATCCTCTTCCAAGTCCGGAAATCGTTCCGGGTTGACGAGGTCGTCCACAACGGCACCGTAGCCCTTCGATGCCAGCTCGTCCAGCTCCGACCTTGAGGCACCGAATCCCGCTCGGCGCATCAGGTGAGCAATCTGAGCAACGTCATTAGCCATTCTCGCTTCCTCCTTATAGTAGAAGTGCGTTTTAATCCCTGTGTCTTCGGCGTCTTCCAAAATAATGCCTATGCCGAATCGTGATAAACCTATCGTGCATTTTACATCAGACTGGCAAGGCGCACAACAGGAAAGGCAGCGAGTTGTCCAGCGTTGCAGAGTTGCGCTTTCGCGTTGCCTGCAGCAGGCGCGCGAGGCCATATACCAGAAGAGTGCATGACCCTATGACGGCATGTTCTGGCGCTGTGCGAAGTGGTCATCTTGTGCGGCGCTCCGGCTGCTGATCGCGGTCGCCCTTACGGCGCAGTATTTCCGAGCGAAGTAGCAATGTTAAACCGGTTCTCGTTCGGTTCACGCAAATTTGACTTTCATTCCCTTATTCGGCTAGTATTCTGCTTTGCACGATATTGCACAAAGTAGTTTCCCAGCATAGAAATGTGCGATATCTATTCCGAGTGGATTTCCTCAATTACAGCAGCTTCGCTGAAGAATTGACTCTAGGAGGGAAAAGGAAATGATAAAAGGAAAGCTTATGTGGCTGGTGCCTATTGCGGCACTAGCAGCGTTTGCGATGTTCGCATGCGGCGGCGCGCCTGAGGAGGCCGCGCCCGCTGCTCCCGCTCCGGCAGCGCCCGCGGCAGCAGCACCTGCACCGGCAGCACCTGCACCGGCAGCGCCAACTGCGGTACCGGCAGCACCCGCACCCGCGCCAGCATCAGGTGATGCGACTGAACAGGGTGGCGGAACGCTAACGGTAGTGCTGGACAATGTGGGGTCTCCACTTTTCAGAAATGAGAAGGGAACTTTCCCCGACAACATGTTCAACTACTACTACGGTTTCCAGGAGACGCTGGCGACTTGGGAGCGGACGTCTGACGGTTCGGTGAATGATGCTTCATGCGAAGCGCCGATGCTCGCGGTGAGCTGGGAATATGACCTGCCATCGAACTTCGACGACCCGGACAATCAAGGGTCCGTGACCCTTCAGATTCGGCAAGGCGTTGACACATACATCGCAAGCGGACGTCACTCCGAACTTTCGGCAGAGGATGTCGCTTGGTCTTTTAACGACGCCGGGTCAAACAATCCCAAGTCCACCCACTCCAACGCGGGAGAGGCTGGCGACTGGTTCAAGCTGTGGGAGGCACTGGACGATTATGTCGTAAAGGGGACGTTCCGCAACTACAATGCTGACTGGCTGAACGGCGGCGGCGCCGGTATCAGCAGCATGTGCGGTGACACGATTGGCGTGGTGTCCAAGCAGCTGTTCGACGAAATCGGCGACGACATTCTGACTACGCCGCATGGCACCGGACCCTTTTACGTTCAGGAATGGCGTCCGAACGAGTTGATCTCGGCCACGTCACGGATTGACCACTGGAATAACAGCCCGAACTTTGCGCAGCTGAGACTGAGGCAGGCGGGTGAAGCGGCGACTCGCACGGCGCTTCTTCAGACCAGGGAAGCCGACATCTCCATGGTGTCGATACAGGATGTGAATAACCTGACCAATGACGGCTTCAAGTTCCACGAGGGCTTGAACCAGATCCAGGGCCAGTTCATCTACTTCGCGGGCAACTACTGGGCTTTCAAGGATGTGCAGACGGACGAACCGGTTCCACTGCGAGACGGCTTCACGCCTGACATCAATCACCCGTGGATTGGCGACCCGCGTATCGAGTGCGCGGACGCAGACCGCACGAACACTTCCGTTGGCGCCGGCTGCGATGCCACAGGATTCGACTATCGTGACACGGACAAGTTCTCGTACGAGACCGAATCTATGGTGAAGGCGCTTGCCTTCCGAGAGGCTCTTCTGTTTGCGATAGACCGAGAGCTTATTGGCGAGACCATCGTGGCGGGCTATGGCGGGCCAATTTACGGTGGCGGACATCCGGGCGTTCATTTCCACCAACTCCATAAGGAGTGGAAGGACAAGTGGTCGCTGCCTTTCGACGTTGAGCTGGCAAAGCAGAGGCTCGCAGATTCCGGGGTCGAGCCCGGGTTCTCGTTCGAATACTACTGCCCGGCGGGTAACGGCACTTCCATTGAAGTTTGCCAGGCCGTCGCGGGCATGTGGGAAGAGCACCTCGGCTTGAAGCCTACAATCGAAAACACGTCATACTCGACCCGCCGCCCTACAATGGTGGGGAGGGAGATCAACGTAGTCTGGCAGACTAGCTGGGGTCCTAACAGCAACCAGGCACAGCAGGACATCGGGGGAACGCTTCCCCAGTGCTGCCTCTGGCCCATCGCTTCTGCCGGCGGCTATAATGCGGGCATCGAGGACAACGCCTACTACCACGACTTCAAGACGACGAGCGTGCAGGAAAAGGGTTCCCCCGAAAATCTGGCGGCACGCGAAGAGCTGACCGACCGTTGGTATTCGCGTAAGGTGTCCGGCGGTATCGTGGAAGTTCCCACACTCATCGGGTTCGATCCTGAGCGCGTTGAAAGCTGGGACCTGAAGCCGTGGCGCGCAACGAACAGCTTCGACACAGTTATTCTTATCAACCAGTAGTATTGAAATGTATCGAGCGCCCGCCAGTATAGATGCTGGCGGGCGCTTGGTGTAATCCCCACCAGTCGGACTGCGAAACCGCGTGTGGATTGAAGCAAACCCCGATAGTTCAAGGGTACAATGAAGATTTTCATCCTGCGCAGGCTTGCGTTCATGGTCCTTACCGTCATCGCGGCCACGATGATCGTGTTCAGTATGTCGCGCTTGCAAGGAGACCCTCGCTATCTATTCCTCGCATCGGCACAGGCGTCCACCGAGGCGTGGGATGCGTGGGGCAAAGAGTGGGGACTGGACAAGCCGCTCCCGCTGCAGTATTTCATCTGGCTGGGCAAGGCGATGACGGGAGACTTCGGCAAGTCGCTGAAGTCGGGCTACCCTTCTACGGAGATGATTCGGATTTTCGCCCCCGCAAGCATCCAGTTGGGCCTGGCGGCATGGGTCTTCGTCCTCATAACCGGCGTTCCCATAGGGGTGCTGTCCGCGGTGAAACGCGGCTCGATATGGGACCTAATCGGCAGGACATTCGCGGTGTTCGGGCAGGCGCTGCCACCGTTCTGGCTGGGCATCATGCTCATTCTTATCTTCTCCGTACAACTCGGCGTGCTGCCTCCAGGCACAAGGGGAGGCGAGGACATCGGCATATTAGAGCGATTGAGTTATGTGGTATTACCGGCAGTCACACTGGGGTGGCTGGCGTCCGCCGGCCTGATGAGGCTGGTGCGGTCTTCAATGCTGGAGGTGCTTGACTCAGAGTTCGTCAAGTTGGCGCGGGCAAAGGGCGTCGGCAACACCTCTCTGATATGGAAGCACGCATTCAAGAATGCGCTGATACCGCCGTTGACCTTTGCCGCATTGATAATGGCGGGCTTCATCGCGGGAACCGTGGTGACGGAGACCGTGTTTGCGTGGCCGGGGCTGGGCTTTATGACATTCCAGGCAATCATCAACAACGACTTCCCAGTTATGACGACCGCGGTGATGGTGTTCACGCTCCTGTATGTAACGATGGTATTCATCGTGGACATACTCTACGCATTTGTGGACCCCCGAATCAGATACTCATAGACTTAGAGCGAGTCAATCTATGGCACAGGCGTCATCCGTAAACCTGGCTGACATCGAGCGCGCCTCAAGAGACACTCTGTGGAGCAAGACGCGGTATGTCTTGCGGCGCTGGCCCATCTTTCCGATTTTCATTATCGGGACCCTAGTGGTGTGCGCTCTGTTAGCCCCCTGGGTTGCCCCACACGATCCTGTCAAGCAGGACTTGCGCTCCAAGACAGACGCGCCCTTCTGGTACGAGAAGTGCGGCACGAAACCGCATCCGGTAACCGGGAACGAAACGAAAGAAGTGCCGTGGCTGGACAAGTGTCGCCAAACCGGCGAAAATTTCTATCTCCTAGGGGCCGACCCACTTGGGCGTGGGCTACTCAGCAGAATAATATACGGAACCCGCGTGTCGCTTCGTCTCGCGGGGGTGGCGATAGTTGTCGGCACGCTCGTCGGCACTACATTGGGACTCTTCGCAGGGTACTTCGGCGGTATAATCGATGAACTGATAATGCGCCTGACGGACATCGCTACGGCAATTCCTTACCTGCTGCTGGCGCTCATCATAGTCATCGTCCTCGGTCAGAAAGAGTATGTCATTATAGGAGTGCTGGCGCTGGCGAGCTGGCCAGGGATCGTGCGACTGGTGCGGGGGCAAACGCTTCAACTGAAGAATCTCGACTACGTATCGCTCGCGCAGATCGCGGGAGCGTCAACGCCTCGCATACTCTTCAGGCACATACTCCCCGGAGTTGCCAACACTATCGTAGTCGCAACAACACTACAGGTTGGGAGCATCATACTCGCAGAGGCAATACTGAGCTTCCTGGGCGCAGGGGTTCCGCCGCCAACTCCGTCGTGGGGCTCGATGGTGTCGGACGGACGAAGCTATCTGGCATCGGCTTGGTGGGTGGCGTTCTTCCCGGGGATGGCGATATTCCTGACAGTGCTGGCGTTCAACTTCATCGGCGACTGGCTACGGGACCGCTGGGATCCCAGATTGCGTCAGCTTTAGGTTGTTAAACAGCGCTCAGAGGCACCTAGGGACCTAGATGCTCCGGCCAAGCGCACCGCCTCATTCATTGGGCATATATCTAGTATCAGGGTTGACAATCTCTCTATTTTCAATTATAAGTTCACAAAGTTACGATCCCAATTCCCCACAATAATTTCTCATGATTGTATGCGCATGCTCCGAGAACTGTCGGCCTGCGCAGCGCACGTTATGCAATTGGAAAGATTGAAATCGGAAAGTAAATCGCTGAGGGAAGGTGCAACAGACATGTTAACAGGGCTGAGGATCCGGCTACTGTGTTTAGTACTAGCGCTGGGGGCTGTATTGGTCTTGATTTCGGCGTGCGGAGGCGCGCCCGATGATGAGACCGCGGCTCCGGCACCTGCGCAGCCAGTGGCAACACCGACATTCCCACCGACGCCGATACCCCCGGCGATAGCGCAACCGACTGCTGCACCCGCAGCTCCGGCCGCAGCTATGTCATCGGACGGAATCCAGATGGGCGGGCACCTGAGAGTGCTAAATGATGGATTCCCGCCAAAGTGGGACTTTACACAGACCAGCACATGGATTTCCCTGTTCCACTATGGCGGCAGGGCATACAGTGGTCTGCTGCAATTCTCTCCCAGGGATGGCGTGGAGATATGGCCAGACATGGCCGAATCATGGGAGGTCAAGGACAATAACCAGACCTACGTGTTCAATATTGACGAAGATCTGACCGAGTATCACGACGGCGAGCCGTTCGCGCTCGAAGATGTCGTATATGCGATTGATCGGTGGCGGAATCCCCCCGAAGGC
This sequence comes from uncultured Dehalococcoidia bacterium, assembly GCA_964632415.1. Classification (GTDB taxonomy): domain Bacteria; phylum Chloroflexota; class Dehalococcoidia; order Lucifugimonadales; family JADFKI01; genus Bin90. The sequence goes on from CAZWDM010000011.1 coordinate 14,607, forward strand.
ATAATTCAGCCGCGTGTGGGGGCATTCAACCTGATAGACACGATGGAAGTGGTGGACGACCGCACATTGGAGATCCGGCTGAAAGAGCCCTTTGGTGACTTCATTGCGGAAGCTGCAAACCAGTGGCATATGTTCATACCACGCCATATTCTCGAAGCCAATGAAAACACAATCACTAATTATGAGCAGTTGGTCGGCACCGGTCCGTACACTATCGTTGACGCTGAAGACGGAATTTCAGTCGAGATGGAGAAGTATGCCAACTACTTCCGATCAGACCCTGACGGAAACCAATATCCCTACCTGGACAAGGTAACCTCGGTTGTTATCGTCGAGCCTCAAGCCATCGTGGCCGCGCTGAACGCGAAGAGAGCAAGCGCAACCAAGCCCAATTGGGTGGGCGTCAGCCATCTCGAATACAAGCAGATGGCGGAAGAGGGAGACGGTACGTTCCTCGCAGAGGCATTTGCCACTGTGGATAGCGTACAGCTGAACAATGAGTCGCCTCCGTTCGACAATATTGATGCTCGCCGGGCTATTATGTACGGCTTCAACAAGAACCGCATCATTGAGATTGATGGCGCCGAGAATCCGATCTTCCCGATCAGCTGGTTCAGCTACCTGCACCCGTCACCGGAAGAGATCGCAGAAATACCGGGCTACAACCCGGCCAAGAGGGACGAAGAAGTAGCGATGGCGCGCGAGTTCGCCGAGAAGAGCGGGCTGACTGAGTTTGACCTTATCTGGATACCGACCAGGGTGGCGCACGCCGAGCAGATGCAGCAGGACATGCTGGAGTGCTGCGACGTTCAGGTGAACATCGTCATCCAGGACTGGACAGCAATGATTGCCGCAGTCGAAGGCCGACGATACGAGGCGGCCATTGGCGGAACGGCACCGAGCTACGCCGGGACAGTGCCTATCATCGACATTATGTACACTGACGGCGGTGGTCGTAACGGTGGCTGGGATCCGCCTGACAACTGGGAGGCCGCCTGGAACGCGGCGCGGACGATGCAGCCGGGACCTGAGCAGGATGAAAAGTTCGACGAGATGTTCGACATTATGATGAATGAGTGGATGCCGATGGTGCCGGTGTATGCGAACAATCACAACAAGTTCCACTGGAACTATGTCCACAACTGGCAGCTGGTCGCGCAGGACATCTTCAGCAACAACAAGTTTGAGGATGTCTGGATCGACTGCAACGCCCCCAGCCCTGGGCCGGGATGCTAGCGGCGTACCACCACACAAGAGATTGTAGATTTCGCACGGCCGTTAAGGTCAAAATTACGTAGGAATAGAAGGGAGAACTATGCGACATGGGATAACAGCCCGACTTCTGGTGGCAGGTGCATTAACCTTGTCGCTCGCGCTCGCGCTGGCTTGCGGAAGCGCGCCGGAAGACACCCCGACAGCGCCCGCACCGGCAGCGCCGGTCGCAACACCGACATTCCCGCCGACTCCAATACCGCCGGCTATTGCAGCTCCCACTGCAGCGCCTGAGGCGCCGACAGCTATGGAGTCCAGCGGCATTCAGATGGGCGGTCACCTGCGTGTGCTTAACGATGGCTTCCCGCCAAAGTGGGACTTCACGCAGACGAGCACCTGGATTTCCCTATTCCATTATGGAGGACGGGCATATAACGGACTGCTCCAGTTCTCGCCAGTGGACGGCATCGAGATATGGCCGGACATGGCTGAGTCATGGGAAGTGACGGACAACAACCAGACCTACGTCTTCCACATTAACGAGAACCTTACCGAGTACCACGACGGCGAGCCGTTCGAGATCGAAGATATAATCTTCGCGATGGATCGCTGGCGCAACCCGCCGGAGGGCATCATCCAGCCGCGCGTGGGCGCATTCTCGCTAATCGATACAATGGAGGCTGTGGACGAGCGCACCCTTGAGGTGAAGCTGGAAGCTCCATTTGGTGACTTCATCGCAGAGGCCGCGAACCAGTGGCACATGTTCATCCCCAAGCACATCCTTGAGGCAAACGACAGCACGATCCCACGCTGGCAGGATGTGATAGGTTCGGGTCCCTACAAAATAGTGGACGCAGAAGACGGAATATCCGTCGTGATGGAGAAGAACACCGATTACTTCCGTTCCGATCCCGACGGCACGCCGTACCCGTACCTCGACAAAGTAACTTCGGTCACCATCCTGGAGCCGCAGGCAATCCTTGCCGCGCTGAGGACGAAGAAGGGCGACGCCACGAAACCCACATTCGTTGGTGTCAGCCATGTTGACTACAAGGGCATCGTAGAAGAGAGCGGCGGTGAGGCAACTTTCCTTGCGGGCCCGTTCGCTGACGTGGCGAGCATACAGCTCAACAACGAGGCGCCGCCATTTGATGACATTAACGCGCGTAAGGCGATTATGTACGCCTTCAACAAGCAGGCTGTCATCGACTCGGAAGGTGCAGAGAATCCTGTGTACCCGATCAGCTGGTTCAGCTACCTGCATCCGTCACCGGAAGAGATTGCGCAGATACCGGGCTACGACCCCGCCAAGCGGGAAGAGGAGATGGCGAAGGCGAGGGAGTTCGCCGAAATGGCCGGACTGACGGAGTTTGAGCTGATTTACGTGCCGTTCCGCACGGCACACGCTGAGTTGCTGGCGCTCGACCTGCTCGAATGCTGCGACATACAAGCCGACATCGTTATCCAGGACTGGACCGCGATGATCGCCTCCGTAGAGGGCCGCAGGTACCAGGCAGCGTCCGGCGGCACGGCGCCGAGCTACGCGGGCATTGTGCCAATCGTTGACATCATGTACAGCGACGGCGGCGGGCGCAACGGCGGCTGGGACCCGCCCGACAACTGGGAGGCGGCGTGGAATACGGCGCGCACGATGCAGCCGGGCCCGGAGCAGAACGCGCTCTTCGACGAGATGTTTAACATCATGCTCGACGAGTGGATGCCATCCGTGCCATACTACGCGGCAAACCACAACAAGTTCTACTGGAATTATGTGCACAACTGGAACCTTGTCGCACAGGACATCTTCAGCAACAACAAGTTCGAGGATGTATGGATCGACTGCGGCGCCCCTGAACCCGGAGCCGGGTGCTAGATGGCGGGTCGCCTAACTATAGGAAAAATCATCTGGAGGTAAATTCGCAAAATGCAAATCGGAGTTAGAAGTAAGTTCATTTGGGTTGGACTCGCCGCGGCAGTTCTTATGATCGCCGGGCTGGCGTGCGGAAGCGCTCCCGAGGCGGGTGCGCCCGCCGCAGCGCCCGCGCAGATAGAAGCCACGGCGACATTCCCGCCAACGGTGGTGCCGCCGGCCATCGCCACGGCTGAGCCTGCAGAACCAGCAGAGTCCACCGCAATGTCCACTGGTGATGTGAGGCGAGGCGGTCACCTACGCGTTGTGAACCAAGATTTCCCCCCTAAGTGGGACTTTTCGCAGACAAGCACTTGGATATCGCTTTTCCATTATGGCGGCCGCATGTACAACGGCCTGCTTCAATTCTCGCCCAGGGACGGCATCGAAATCTGGCCCGACATGGCAGAGTCATGGGAGGTGAATAGTGATTCCACGGTATTCACGTACCACATCGATGAGGACCTGACGGAGTGGCATGACGGTACGGCCTTCGATGTGGACCACATCATCTATGCCATCGACCGCTGGCGAAACCCGCCTGAAGGCGTAATTCAACCTCGCGTAGGCGGTTTCAGCCTAGTTGACACGATGGAAAAGGTGGACGACCGCACGCTTCGAATTACGCTCACTGAGCCATTCGGCGACTTCATTGCTGAATCGGCAAATCAATGGCATATGTTCATCCCCCAGCACATTCTTGAATCTAACGACGACAGCACTATCCCGAAGTGGCAGGATGTAGTCGGAACTGGGCCTTACAAGATCGTTGATGCTGAGGACGGCATCTCAGTGGAAGCTGAGAAGAATGCCAATTACTTCCGGCAAGCACCGGATGGTAGTCCCTATCCCTATCTTGACAAGGTGACTTCAATAGCGATTTTCGAGCCGCAGGCGCGGATCGCCGCATTGCGGGCCCAGAACGCTGACGCGACCAAACCCAATAACATCACAGTCACCGAATACGAGAGAATAGCGGAGGACTTCCCCGGACAAGTCACGTTCAATGTGGAACCGTTTGTTGACGTGGCCAGTATCCAGTTGAACAACCAGGTGCCTCCCTTCGACAACATAGACGCAAGGCGTGCGGTATTCTATGGCGTTTACAAGCAGGGCATAATCGATTCCGAAGGCGCAGAATACCCATATTACCCGATAAGCTGGTTCAGTTACATATTCCCTTCCCTGGAGGAAATTGTCGAAACTGTTCCGGGTTATAAGCCGGAGAATCGGGAGCAAGAGCAGGCGATGGCGAAGGAATTCGCTGAAAAGGGTGGCCTGACTGAGTTCGATCTAATCGTAGTCACCCAGCGAACCGCTCACGCCGAACTCATACAGGCAGACATGGCGGAATGCTGTGATGTTAAGGTCAATGTGACACCTCAGGACTGGACTTCAATGATTGCTTCCGTGGAGGGTCGCCGCTACCAGGCAGCAACAGGCGGAACGGCCCCCAGCTACGGCGGGGTGGTACCGTTGGCAGACATCATGTACAGTGTGGACGGCGGGCGCAACGGTGGCTGGGATCCGCCGGAGAACTATCTGGCGGCGTGGAACGAGGCAAGGACTCTTCAAGCTGGAGCCGAAAGAGACGCCCTGTTTGCCGAGATGCACAGGGTGATGCTGGAAGAGTGGGTGCCAAGCGTTCCATACTCGGCAGTTAACCAGAACAAGTTCCACTGGAACTATGTCCATAATTGGGACCTAGTGGTTCAAGAGATTTTCAGCAACAACAAATTTGAAGATGTGTGGATAGACTGCGATGCCCCAGAAGCAGGCCCTGGCTGCTAGCACCAGGATTATGACACTCTAGAAAGAAACACTGATTCACCCGCCTGACGAATTCGCCAGGCGGGTTGGACATATGAGTTGCGAGAATTGACCTAGAGGCAAGCAGGAATAAAACATGTGGAAATACATAATCCGGCGGCTGATTCTCATTATCCCGACCGTATTCCTCTCAGGATCGCTGGTGTTCTTCATGCTGCGTGTCCTCCCCGGCGACATTGTTAGTACGCTCACTTCTGAAGGGGGCGCTACAGAGGAGTCCAAGGAAAAACTACGAGAAGAGCTGGGACTGAATGACCCAATGGTGGTCCAGTACGGTAGATGGATCTGGGGGACCGTTAACGGAAACCTTGGGTATTCTCACTACCAGGACAGGTATGTGACCCAGATAGTGAAAGACAAGATCGAGGCGACGCTAACGCTTGCGATTTTCGCCATGTTGTTCTCGCTCGCAATCGCGTTCCCAATGGGCATAATATCAGCGGTGAGGAGAGGGTCATGGTGGGACCAAGGTATCAGAATATTCACCGCGTTATCGCTGGCAGTGCCATCTTTCTGGTTAGGGATCCTGCTCATTATCTTCGCGTCGCGGGCGTTTAACTGGAGCAAGCCTGTCGTCTATACATCGTTCTTCTCGGACCCCGGCAGCAACATGGCTCAGTTGTTCCTGCCAATCATCGCAACCGGTATTACGTCAGCCGCAATCCTTAGCCGACTCGTTCGCTCCATGATGCTCGAGGTACTTCGAGAGGACTACGTTAGAACTGCACGTGCGAAGGGCTTGCGCGAGTTCCTGGTTGTTATGCGCCACACAATTCGCAACGCGAGCATCCCCGTGCTGACAATGGCTGGGTATCACTTCGGGGCGATTCTCTCCGGCGTAGTAGTGATTGAGAATGTGTTCTCAATTCCAGGATTGGGACAGCAGATCCTTGTTTCTATTTTCGCCCGAGACTATGACATGGTGGTTGGCATCGTGGTTGTGTTGACGGTTATTCTTGCTGCCTGGATACTGGTCATCGACCTGTTGTATTCGGCGGTTGATCCACGAATCCGCTACTCATAGAGCAGCTCAGATTCTACTGATAATATGTTCTCAGAAACGAAGGAGCGGCAGAAGGAATGAACCAAGCAGGAATTGGTTTAGCAGGCGCTGCAGGGAGAGAGAGTTTCCTGCAGTCGTTGAAAGGCTTCCTAGCCCGGTTCTGGCGCAGATACCCCTCCGCGTCCGTTGCCGTGGTAGTGTTGGCTATAGTGGTTTTCGCCACGATTTTTGCCGGAGTGATTTCTCCGTTTGAGCCAAATAAGGCGTATGGCGTCCGACTAGGAGGACTGTTTGAGCCGGGCAAAAACTTTGGCGTTCACCTACTGGGGACTGACACGCTGGGCAGAGACCTGTTCACCCGCGTCCTGGTTGGGGGCAGAGTATCGCTGACAGTGGGACTGATAGCACCGACGGTGGGGATAACCATCGGAGCGCTCGCAGGTATTACCGGAGCGTACTTTGGTGGACTGACGGACCTCATAATCCAGCGCCTGACAGACACGCTGATGGCGATTCCCAGCCTGGTTATGGCTATGGCTATCACCATCTCTCTCGGGTTCAATCTCTGGGTTGTGATACTGGCAATTGCGGTGGGCATCTCACCTTATGCCTCGCGCTTACTTAGATCGCATGCCCTCGTGCTGCGTAGCATGCAGTATATTGAGGCGAGCCGCGCAATTGGAGCAACAAACAAGCGAATAATCCTTCGTCACCTCGTGCCGAACTCGTGGGCTCCCTGGATTGTGATGCTTGCGGTCAATGTCGGCAATGCGATCGTCATCGAGGCGTCGCTTAGCTACCTGGGAATTGGAATCGCGCCGCCTACGTCGTCCTGGGGCAACCTGCTGATAAGGGCTGCGAGCTACTTTACGGACAACCCGCACTTGGTTTATGCGCCGGGCCTTATGATCACAATCGTGGTGCTGTGCTCGAATATCTTTGGGGACGCGCTGCGGGACATGCTTGATCCGAGGCTGCGAGGGGCCGACTAGAAGCCGGAGGACCTGCGGCCACACAGGCCGGGCCCAAAGCTAATGAAATGCTTACTCTACTGAAGACGACCGCCGTCACGGTTCTTGTGGCGGCGGTTTTACTTTTGCTCTCCTGTCATCGAGCTGCGATGCCAGCCGATGAGCCACCCGAAGACGCCGAGGTCATCAGACCCTTTGTCAACGTGACTCAGACTGCGTTGAAGGGGTTGAAGGAGTCGTGGAATATTCGGCCAGGCGTGGTGATTTTCGATTACGACCGCGACGGGGATATGGACTTCTATGTGTCCAACGCTTACGAGTTTGGCAACTGGCTGTATCGTAACAATGGGGACGGCACATTCGAGAATGTCGCAGATGATGCGGGAGCCGCTCTGAGGGATTCTCACGGCACGGGGGTCGTCGCCTGCGATGTGAATAACGACGGCTTCCAGGACCTGTATGTGGGCGCACAGGGCAGCCTGACCGACCGGCTGGACTATCGCTCGGCTGCCGAAGGAGACCAGAATATTGATCGCCTCCTGCTGAACATGGGGGATGGCACCTTCACGGACATTACTGCATCGGCGTTTGGC
>CAZWDM010000011.1:22224-63436 GCA_964632415.1 uncultured Dehalococcoidia bacterium
TACGATCCGAACCTGCGCGACGACTTCAACAATCGCGTAGGGGACCCGAGCGGGCAGACACAGGCGGTGACTTTCTTCGACTACGACAGCGATGGCGACTCGGACCTGTGGGTCGCCAACGACGGCGACAGGCTGCATGTGCTGCGTAATGACTCCGTCCCGGGCAATGTGCGCTTCACAGATGTAGCTCGCGAGATGGGCGTGGACCAAGTGGGTGCCTGGATGGGGTTCGCGATCGGCGATTATGACGGGGACGTTGATCTGGACATCTTCGTTTCAAATGTCGGCTTTCATCCACGCCTGATGGCCCCGCCAAAGACGCCCATGCCGTTCTGCGCGTATCACGAGCGGTTCGCGTGGGGCACATGCCTCCACTATCTCCTGAGAAACGACGGCGTTCGGGAAGTGCCGGGAGTTGGGAGCATCGGCGCGTTTCATAACGTTGCACCGTCGGTCTCGGTAACCCCTAGCCCGTTGATGCCGCCTGATTCTCTGGACCCCGGGCGTATTCACCCCGACCAAGTCGTGCCGACAGGCCTTAGCGCCTACGACTTTGCATTCGGAGTAACTTTCTTCGATTATGACAACGATGGCGATCAGGACCTGTACTGGCTCGGCTCGACAGTCGACCGGGGCGAGGCACCCGGCGGAGAGGTGTTCCCTTCCGCAGGCAGGATGATGAAGAACGTAGAGCCAGGTTCATTCGAGGACATTACGGTGAGGGCGCAGCTTGTGGATGTGCAGAGAGCGCGTTATGACAAGATCGACCCGGACAATCCGAAGCATAACGTGGGGATTCATCGCATCGATCCGATGTTCCACGAGAATGGCAAGGGTGTGGCACACGGCGATCTTGACGGCGACGGCTATGTTGACCTGATAGGCACGAACAGCAAGGGCAGCCTCTGGGAAGACTCTCGGCAGGTCTCCTTCAGCGAGGCAGGAGGGCCCATGTTTGTGTGGATTAATCCAGGGGGCAATAACCGCTGGATTATCCTCAGGCTTAAGGGCCGAATGGCCGTTGACGGAACAGGCAGCAACGCAGATGGCATTGGGGCGCGAGTTTACCTGACTTCCGGTGGACAGACCCAGGTTCAGGAAGTCCGGGCAGGTTCAAGCTACCTGTCGATGGATAGCGTTGAGCTTGAATTCGGACTCGAGCGCGCCAACAGCGTCGACACGATTGAAGTTCTGTGGCCAAGCGGACGGAGACAACTGCTGGAGAACATTTCTGTTAACCAGTTGCTGGAGATCGTGGAGCCGGCACAGTAGGCTGGATTACCGCGAACGTCTAACCGTCTCGAAATGCAGGTCCGATGCGGTGCCGTTTGTGGGCTGCCACCCGGTCAGGCCAGGACTGACGGCATATGTGTGGTGCCGCCAGAAGATCGGGATTGCCCAGTATTCCCCGTAGGTCTTGCGATTGAGCGCCTGAAGCACAAGTTTACGTGTTTCATCGTCAGCCGTCCCCGTGAGTTGATTGAGCATGGCATCAGCGACGTCGGGGGCGAAGTAGGTCAGCATTGCGCTGTCCGCGCCGCTCATATACCGCCGGACGCTGTTGATATCGCCGCCGGGCCGCGACGGCTGCGCGCCGTGCAGCACTGGAGCCGGCGCAAAATCGTCGAACTGCTGGGGACGCGCCATGAAGTGAGGCTGCACGGCAGGCCACTCGGTTGCCACGACCTCGGCGTTGATGCCAACAGCCTTCCAGTCTTCCACTATCATTTCATTGATGAGAGGCATCTCTGACAGTCCGTACGCTACGAGTGAGATAAGCTTTACCGTCTCTCCGGTATAGCCCGATTGTTGTACAAGATTTCGTGCTTCATTCGGATCGTAGGGATATGTGGTCAGGTCTTCGAGGAAGCCGGGCGAGACCGGCGTGAAAAGGGCGGAGCCTGTGGCGACGGAAGCGGCCTCCGGCGGATACGCCGCAGCGACTACCTCGGGCATGTTCACGCTTAGGGCAAGTGCTTTGCGGAACTCAAGGCTGGATGTCAGGAAGTCCTCGTCATAGCTCATGAAGAATCGAAGTGCGGTCGATACGACGTGCTTCGGGCCGTCTATTGTAAATCCGTCTGCCTTGGCCTGCTGAATTGACGCGACGTCAATAGGGGCGATGTCAATCTTATCGGTTTGGAGAAGGGCAACTCGCTGCGCTTCTTCAGGAACGAGGGTTATGTTAAGTGCATCGAAGGGCGTGACGCGCTCTGCATTCCAATAGTCGCCATTGGATTCGTACTGAACGGACTGGCTTTGTTCACGTGCGGCAAATCGCCAAGGGCCTGTACCCGTGGGCGCGCTCTGCAAAGTTGCTGGATCGTTATCAAGTAAGTGCGACGGAAGCAGGGGCATGTCGCCCTCGACAGACGCCAGCAGCCCCGGGAAGACGACATCGGGCGCATTGAGCCGAACTGCGACATTCTCATTATCGATTGCATCCACGCCTGCAATCGCACCCTTAGCGGCGCCACAGGCGCCGCATGCCGCGTCTTCTCTGAAGTAATATTCAAAGCTCGCCTGCACGTCCCGTGCGCTGACCGGCTCGCCGTCATGCCAGAGGAGATTATTGCGGAGCGTCAATGTGAAGGCATCGGCTGTTGGGCTTGCTTCCCAGGATCGGACCAAACCGTTACGCGGGTCCAGCCTGCCCTCCCCATCGACCCCAATCAGGAAGTCATAAGCGTGACCGTGATACTTCAGCCCGTCCGCATTGTCAAGAGACGGGTCCAGGGTCTCTGCGCTGAATGACGACAGCGCCACTCGCAGCTCGCCTCCACCTCTCGAAGTCAATCCGATATCCAGGTAAGTGTACGCCAGAACTACCACGATGGCGGCTACCGCCACCAGTGCTGCGATGATTGCGATCAGGAGTTTGTTCGACATGGTTATCTCGTCTCGCTCGATTGATATTTCACGGCCGACGCGGCCTGCCTATTGTATTGGAAGTACGGTAATCGAATCTCCGGGAAAATTCGCCACCCACATCGTGCCGCCAACGGAAAGGAGGGCGTGCGGTCCCTTGCCAACCGGGATAGTTGCGATCAGCTGACCGTCAGTTCCCAGTCTTGTTACATTATCGTCCAGAAAATTCGCCACCCATACGCTGTCCCCGGCAACTGCAACGGCTGTCGGCCACCTTCCGACCTCGTATTCGCCCACCACATTACCTTCGGTGTCGAGCTTCACCACGGAGTTAGTTGACGCCACTGCGACCCAGATGAAGCCGTCATCGAATGCGATCGCCGTGCCTCCTCCGCCCCATGATTCAGTGCGCCCTTCAGGCCACTCAGCAACCTGGAACGAGCCGGTCAGCTCCCCCGCCCTGTCGAGGCGGTCCACATTCGTGCTGCCCATACTTGCAACCCACACCTGGCTGCCATCGTGCGTGATCGCCCACGGGGACGGGTGATATCCGGGAATTCGCACGGTGCGGGCGACACTGCCGTCGAGATTAATCTTAGTCACTGAGTTGCCCCAGGAAGCCGCCACCCAGATGCTCTCGCCGTCGAATACCAATGCGGCAGGCGAGGTATCCGGCGTTCCAATGCTGACGGTGTCCACGATTTCGCCGTCCAGGCTCATCTTCAGTACGGTATTCTTCGAACTGTTGCCAACCCACATATACTCCCCATCAAAGGCGAGTGCGCGGGGGTACTCCTCGGCGCTGAAGTTCGCCACATTGGTGCCGTCCAGGCGGTACTTGGATATGGTGCGTGCGCCGAAGAGCGTCACCCACACATGCTCACCGTCATATGCGAAGGCCCGGGGACCCTGCTCGGTCTCTATAGTCTGCGGGACGGCGCGATCTTCGCCTCCGCCGAATCCGATGCCGCAGGCAGCGATGACGGGCAGCGATAACAGTACGCAGAGCCATAGCCCGACTGCATTCAGAAGCGCCACTATGGGAAAAGAATCGGCCGCGAGGGCGGAGGGAAATGACTGTCGCACATTGGGAACGGTAGCATGAGTGGTTTGGAGGCGTCAATGTAAGGGCGGAGGGGTGTCGGCATCATTCCCGCCGACTCAATAGCACTGTTGAGATCCGGGATCGCGATAGGGCAAGCAAACAGCGGATTGCATCATATATTAGAATAGAGCGAATACTCGACCTGGAGCTACTGCTATGTATGTCATCGGTACGGCGGGACATGTTGACCACGGCAAATCGACTCTCGTCGAGGCGCTAACCGGTATCGACCCGGACAGGCTGCGCGAGGAAAAAGAGCGCGGCATGACGATCGACCTGGGATTCGCCTGGCTGCAGCTGCCGAGCGGCAATGAGACGAGCATCGTGGATGTGCCCGGGCACGAGCGCTTCGTGAACAACATGCTGGCCGGCGTGGGAGGCATCGACCTCGCTCTGCTTGTGGTTGCCGCGGACGAGTCGGTGATGCCGCAGACGCGAGAGCACCTGGCAATCCTCGACTTGCTGCACGTTGAGCGAGGCTTGGTGGCAGTTACCAAGCGCGACCTCGTTGACGATGACTGGCTCGAACTGGTTATGGCAGATGTGGAGGAGACACTGGAAGGCACTGTACTCGAGCATGCGGCAATCTACGCAGTTTCGGCGATGACGGGTGAGGGGCTGCCGGAACTCATCGGCGCCATCGACTCGATGCTTGACGACACACCGCCCAAGCGGGATGTGGGACGGCCCCGCCTGCCAATCGACCGTGCATTCACGATTTCGGGCTTCGGCACGGTGGTCACAGGCACACTGATCGACGGCAGGATTGCGACTGGGCAGGATGTTGAGCTCGTAGTTGCCGGGAAGCCCACTCGCATTCGCGGCCTGCAGACGCACAAGAAGGGACAGACGGAGGCGCAGCCGGGCACGCGTGTTGCCGCCAACATCATCAATGTGTCGCAGGACGAGGTCATACGTGGGGAAGTGCTGACGACCGAAGACTGGCTGCGACCTACGGACGCGATCGACGTGCGGCTTCGGGTAATTCCCGATGCGCCGCATCCGCTGAGGCACAACATGTTCGTAACCGTGCATACCGGCAGCAGCGAGGTTGTGGGCCGATTGCGGCTGCTGGAAGAAGATATGCTGCAGCAAGGTGAAACAGGCTGGGCGCAGATCAAGCTAGAGACTCCGCTTGCGGTGGTTAAGGGCGACTACTATGTGATTCGGTCGAACCGAACCACGCTGGGCGGCGGGAACATAGTGCAGACACATGCGAGGCGGCACCGTCGCAGGCATGCACCAACAATAGAACGCCTGCAGGTTATGGAGCTGGGATCAGTGCAGGACGTGCTGCTCAAGACAATCGAGACCTCGGAACCGGGTGTCTTTGAAGATCTGGTGAACCGCGCGAACATGGACGCAGACACCGTACAGTCTGAACTTCAGGACATGGCAGCACAGGGCCTTGTGCTGCCACTGGGAAACGGAGGCATCGGACGGGGCGGCTATGTGTTCACCATGGGCGGCTGGAACGGCGTGACGGAGAAGGCACAGCAATCCCTCGAAGCCTATTTCAACCAGTTCCCGTTGAGGCGCGGTGCTCCCAAAGAAGAACTCAGGAACAGACTGGGCATGACGGCGCAGGTCTTCAATCTCGCTGTCACAAAATTGCAGGAGCAGGCAGTAATAGAAGAGGACGGCGCACTGGTACGATTGCCGGGCTATGAGCCCACGCTCACGGAAGAGCAGGATAGGCAGGTAGAGGCTTACATTCGGACGCTTGAGTCGGAACCGTTCTCCCCTCCAACCGACGAACCGCTGGATGACGAAGTGCTGAATCTGCTGGATGAGCAGGGCAAGGTCGTGCGCGTTAGCGAAACTGTGGTGTACTCGGCTGACGCATACGAGAAGATGGTGGGCATAGTCTCCGATTACATCAGGGAGAATGGCGAGATTTCAGTCGCGAATGTACGGGATGTGCTGGGAACGAGCCGCAAGTATGCACTGGCGCTGATGGACTATATGGACCACAAGCGAATTACGCGACGCGTGGGAGATGCGAGGGTGCTGAGATAGTCGCGGTTCTTCAGATTCACCACTTGTCAGGGCGCAACCGGGGTGAATGCGTAGGATGCGGCAGATATGGGCTGTGTTTCTGTGGCTGGCGACATGTTAGAATGCAGCCAGCGGAGAAATGAGCGAAGTCTTTATGGACCAATTCGAAAGGCGGTAGATTTGCGATGGTAGCCGTACAGCAATTGACGATGGAAGAACTGCAGGCGGGTCTGGACGAGATACGCGACGCGCCCAAGGATGCGGGCGTAGTGCATATGATTGTGCGGCGACCTGAGACCCTTGAGCGCGAGAAAGTCGAGGAGGGCCAGCTCGATACGGACGAAGGGCTGGTGGGCGACAACTGGAAGGCGCGCGGCAGCGGGCAGACCGCGGACGGTTCGGCCGACCCGGAGTGCCAGATAACGATTATGAACTCTCGTGTGACGCAGCTTGTTGCGCAGGACAAAGACCGCTGGCATCTGGCGGGCGATCAGTTCTATGTCGAGATGGACATCAGCCGCGAGAATCTGCCTCCGGGCACGCGACTTTCCATCGGCGAGGCGGTGCTGGAGGTCTCGGCAAAGCCCCACACCGGCTGCGGCAAGTTCGTGGAACGCTTTGGCGCGGACGCGATGAAGTTCGTCAATTCCGCAGTCGGTCGCGAGCTCTGCCTGCGCGGCATCAACACATGGGTCATCCAGCCCGGTAAGGTGTCCGTCGGAGATACCGTCCAGAAGCTCTAAAGCGCGCGGTTTTCGAGCCATTCGGTTGTGATTTCGAGCCCGAAGCCCGGAGCGTCGCTGGGCACCAGGTAGCCGTTCTCAATTGCAGGCGTTCCGGGCAGCACGACCATCTCTTCCAATGGCACGCCGGGTGGCGACACGCCTTCCGAGCGCTCGCCCCACACGATTGCTGGCATGGCATAGGAGAGGTGCTGGCCGTAGGGGTAGTTCATGCCGCCGTGCGCTATCACGGTAACCCCGTGCGCCTCCGCAATATGGCAGATTCGCACAATGGCCGTAATGCCACCCACCCACGCCACGTCGGGCTGCATGATGTCAACGATGCCCTGCCCTGCCGCGAGCGCGAATGGGTGTATTGTGTGCCAGTGTTCGCCGGTTGCCAGTATCTGATGCGGTATGCGCTGGCGGACTTTGATGTAGCTGTCAAAGTCGTAGGGCGGGAGATAGTCCTCCAGCCACTTGATGCGATAAGGCCTTAGCGCCTCTGACAGGCGGACGACGTACTCGGTATTCAAGGAAATCCAGGCATCCAGCATAAGTTCGACATCGTCGCCAATCTGCTCCCTTGTGCGCGCAACGAGCTCGACATTTTTGTTCAGGCCCTCAATGCCTTCATTCGGACCGTGCGGCACGAAGAGCTTGACCGCCTTGAAACCGAGTTCGAGGAACCATTCGATGCTGTTCGCGACGCCGTATGAGGTATCGGTGTTGCTGGCGTAGCAGAATATCCTGTCTTTCTGGGGGCCGCCGAGCAGCTCATATACGGGCTTTCCGAGCAGTTTGCCCTTGAGGTCCCATAGTGCGTTGTCCACGGCGCTGATGGCGTAACTCGCCAGGCCGACGTTCCCGTAGGCCGAAGTGGCCCGCTGCATCATATCCCATGCCTTCTCCGTTGCCATGCAGTTCTGACCTTCAAGGATGGGTGCGAACTGATCATTGATGATGCTGTTTACGGGAGCGCTGTTTATGGTGATGCCCAGTCCCCATGTACCGTCCTCAGCGGTAACGACGCACGCGGTGCGTCCCCACGGTGCGCTGAAATCCGATTTGCTGAACTCCGTGTACATCATCGTGGGACTGACCCAGTCGGGCACATCCTGCTTCGGTACGCGCGGCGCCGTCGTCGGAGTCGGTCGCAGGTCAACAGCCACGGCTTTGATGGACTTGATTTTCATGGGGTTCTCTCCTGAGTTATCTGGCGGCTGCGGTTGCTAGAGTCCGAACTCGTGCAAGCGGTCGTCGTCTATGCCGAAGTGGTGCGCGACCTCGTGAATGACGGTGTCGTGAACTTCTCTGATAACGTCCTCGTCATTCTGGCAGATCGACTCGATGGGTTGCTGGAAGAGAGTGATCTTGTCCGGCAGCACCATGTCATAGTTGTACCTGTCGGTGAGTGGCAGTCCTTCGTATAGGCCAAGCAGTATGTTGCCTTCCTCGATGCCTGAACCGACGAGTTGTTCCTTGGTGGGCTCTTCGTCAACGACGATGTCCACATTGTCCAGGCGAAGACGTAGATCTTCGGGGATGCGATCCAGCGCCTGCATAACCAAGCGTTCAAATTCTGTTCTTGTCATGCGTCGAAGTTTAGCAGGTGGCGGCTAGCGTACACAAGAAAATTCAGACTGCTGGTACAGGAGAAAAGTGCTTGACCCTTCATGCTTACTTCGCTATGTTATGGGCGCGAATTTATAGCGGCATAAGAAAGGCTTACAGATGAAGGTTACGGGTATCAAGAGCTATGCCTTCGAGGACGACGAGGGCAAGCTGTATTTCATAGCAAAGGTTGAAACGGACGAGGGCATATACGGTCTTGGCGAGGTTGGCATCCCGCGCTGGGGAAACGCCGTAGCAAATGCAATTCAGCACCTTTCCCAGTTCGTCGTTGGGCAAGACCCATTCGGAACCGAGCGGCTGTGGCAGCATATGTTCAGAGGCAGTTTCTTTCCTGCCGACAAGGTCTATTGCTGCGCAATTAGCGCAATTGACATTGCGCTATGGGACATAAAAGGCAAGGCACTCGGCATGCCCGTGTACAAGCTGCTCGGAGGGCCGGTGCGCGACAAGGTAGTGTCGTATCCCCACACCCAGGGCAAGACGACAGAGGAGCTGATTTCCAACAGCAAGCAGGCGGTGGCGGACGGTTGGAAGTTCGTACGCTGGGGTCTCCCTGAGACAGGCGGCGAGTTTGAGTATCAGGGGATGGACGGACGGCTGGAACCGGTGGCATCGATGCGCATCGCTGAAGAACAGACGGCGCTTCTGCGCGAAGCCGTAGGGCCGGACATTCAGCTTTGCCTCGATGTGCACACGCGGCTCGACACGGCGCACTCGATTGCGCTCTGCAAGACTCTTGAGCCGTATCGTCCGTTCTTCATCGAAGACCCGCTTCGCTCGGAGAACCCCGCAAGCTACCGCACACTCGCCCGGCATGTGTCACTGCCGATAGCGGCCGGTGAGCAGTGGGCGAGCAAGTGGCCATTCCGCGAGGTCATCGAGGAGGAGCTGATCAACTATGCCCGCATCGACCTCTGCATCGTGGGCGGACTGACGGAAGCGCTGAAGATTACGCACTGGGCTGAGACGCACTACATCGACATAGTGCCCCACAACCCGCTTGGTCCCGTAAGCGCAGCCGCGTGCGTGAACCTGTGCATGGCTACGACGAATGTGGGAGTGCAGGAGATGCCGAGGAGGCCCGGAACATACGCGACGAAGTTCTTCCCACAGCAGATCGACTGGGACGACGGGTATAGCTTCGTGCCGCCTGATGCCGTTGGGCTCGGAGTAGATTTCGACGAGGAGGCGGTTCAGGCGCATGTGGTGGATCCAACCGGATGGCCGCCGCAACTGCGGCGCAACGACGGTTCGTTCACGAACTGGTAGGCACAAACGCTCAACCCCTGACCTCGATGCTGGCGATTGAGTGTGCAACACTCTATCAACAGTAGTGGCTACCCGGGTGCGCCGAAGAAATCGAGGTTAATAGGGGCTGACAGAACATAACAAAGAGTGTATGCTTTCAATCCCAATCGACATGAACATGAACCTAGGAGGCAGGAAATGGTGAAGGCGTATGTCCTCATCGAAGCACGCGTTGGGACTTCAACCGGACTGATGAGGTCGCTGAAGGATAACCCGAGTGTGCTCAGCGCGTCACGGGTGACAGGGCCGTATGATGTGATTGCGGTAGTTCAGGAAGACGACCTTGGGAAGGTACACGCCCTGGTAACTGAGCAGATCCACCACCTGGAAGGCGTACTGCGCACAACTACAAGCGTGTCGGTGGGCTAGATTGCCTGATGCGTTGCCAGCGGATAACCGGAAGAGGCAGACAAGCGTAATGGCGGTGAGCTATTCGGTTGCGCCTTCGCTATCTTCGAAATCACTCCACTCGTCCCTGGCGTTACGCCTGCGATGTCCAATCGAAGCGTGAACAAGCACAAGGGCCGCGACTATTGCGACACCTCCCACCAATGGCAACTGTTCCGGGGCGTTGAACCTGACGAGCCAGAAGAGTGCGGCGATACCGGCTACCAGCCCAAGTAGCGAGGTGTAAGGGAGTTTCTGACCGCCGAGCGTAACGAGCGATCCGATGAGCGCGGCCAGAAAGCCGTTGAAAGGGGCAAACATAATAAGGACGGCACCGCCCAGGGGCGCAAGGCCGTCTCCACCCTTGAAGCCTGTGAATATCGACTTCCAGTGCCCCAGGATCATTGCAAAGCAGGGCAGAATCAGCCAAATGCCCTCGACTTGCATCTGCTTTGCGGCGACAATTGAGAGAAGCCCTTTAGCCATGTCGCCAACGAGGACCATTCCCCCCGGTACATTCCCCACGCTGCGGCGCACATTCGAAGCCCCTGGCAAGCCCGTTCCCACATTGAAGATGTCTATGCCCCTGCGCCGGCTCACCCACGCCGCGATTGGCAGGGCGCCTAGCAGGTAGGCAATGAAGGTGGATAGAATTATTCCTGTAAGCAGGTTAAAGTCTATCAATATGAAGGGCCTCGCATCTGTTAAAGGGCGGCTGTCTTGTCAACATTATAATACTACTCTTGACAGTTGGAACAGGCTAATGGATTACATCTTTCTTAGAAGTTGAACTCCGTACCCGCGCCCTGTTCTACCGCCTGCTGATATACATGGTAGGCGGTTGAAATATCCTGGATGGACAGACCAACGCTCTTGAAAAGGGTAATCTCGTCGTCGCTCTCCCTGCCCTGCTTCGTCCCTGCTACGAGTTCACCAATTTCACCGAAAATGTCATCTTCTGACATCGCGCCCTCTTCGAGCGGAATCTGAATATCGCCGGCCTCTGCCAGGCAGGCCGCCTTCTGGTCGCAGATAATCTTGGACTTGATCACGCTTGCGGTGTCCAACTCGCGGAGGCCAGGAGCGTGCGAGCCAATGGCGTTAATGTGCAGTCCCGCCGGGAGCCACGAGCCGTCAACGATAGGTGTCGCAGCCGTTGTCGCCAGCGCGAGAACGTCAACGCTCTCGACCACTTCCTGCACGCTGCCCGCAAGCCTCACCTCTACGCCGGTCTTTCCCGAAATTTCGTCGGCGAACTGCTGCTGTGCTTCCGGCGCATCCATCGAAAAGGCGACAATGCTGTCCAGATCGCGCGCCGTTGCCATGCCTTCGCACTGGGCGCGCGCCTGCACACCCATACCCAAAACACCAGCGACCTTGGAGTTCTCGCGGGCGAGGTATTTCGTGGCAAGGCCGGAAACGCCGCCCGTGCGCATCGCGGTTATGTAGCCGCCGTCCATTACTGCAATCGTGTTGCCCGTCTGCACATCTAGCAAGATAATCGACGCCAGCGTGCTGGGCATGTTGAACTTGGCGGGGTTGTCCTTGAAGACGGTAACGGCTTTGATCCCGATGGTGCCCATATCCTTCAGGTGAGCCGGCATGAAGGCGTACCAGCCGTTGTTGGCGGGATCGGCCATAACGGTACGAGCCGGCATTTCGGCATCCCCGGACGCAAGCTCACCAAATGCGCGTTCAAGCAATTCCATCGTGTCGCTCATTGTGAGCAGTCCCTGGATTGTTTCTCGATTGAGCAGAAGTGCCATTTCTCGCCTCCGATAAGTGTGTGAGGTGTGCGTTGCTTCCTGTGGGTCGTATTGTAACCCAGTTCACAAGCGATATGTCCATGATATAGCCTCAATTATAGTATCATCAAACAGAAGTTTATTAACCGCACATCTACACTTTGGACGAAACTGGGAGAAGGGCCGCGACTCGAGGATGAAAGACCTCCTCAAAAGACACTTCGGATACGACGATTTCCGTCCACTGCAGGAAGAAGCCATTGCCAGCGTCCTGCAAGGTCGCGACACGCTGGTGATCATGCCGACCGGCGGCGGCAAGTCGCTCTGCTACCAGTTGCCCGCGCTGAGGCTTACAGGGCTCACACTGGTGGTGTCACCGCTGATCGCGCTGATGAAGGACCAGGTGGATGCCCTCAAAGCGAACGGCTTACCCGCGGACTTCATCAACAGTTCGCTGACCTACGCGGAAATATCTCGGGTGCAGGTCATGGCCCGCAGCGGTGAGCTGAAGATACTTTACCTGGCACCCGAAAGGCTTGCCCAGCCTCAATTCAGAGAGTGGCTGAATACGATCAATGTCAGTCTCGTTGCCGTGGACGAGGCACACTGCATATCCGAGTGGGGCCATGACTTCCGGCCTGACTACCGAGCTCTGGGCGATCTGAGGAAGAGCCTGCCGACAGTTCCGTTTGTCGCGCTGACGGCAACAGCGACGGAACGGGTCCGTAAGGACATCATCGCACAGCTGAATCTGAGAGAGCCTGAACGACTCGTTGCCAGTTTTGACCGGCCCAATCTTCGCTACGAAGTTCGACCCAAACGACGGTCGTATGAGCAGCTTGTCCGATTGCTCAAAGATCGCAGGGGCGAATCCGCGATCATCTACTGCCTGTCGCGTAAAGACACGGAGGAGCTGGCCGACAGCCTGGGGCAGGAAGGATTCAGGGCACTGCCGTACCATGCAGGCATGGAAGCCGATGCGCGGCGCAGAAACCAGGAGCGGTTCATTCGGGACGAAGCGGATGTCATTGCGGCGACCATAGCCTTCGGAATGGGCATAGACAAGCCGGACGTGAGGCTTGTCGTACACCAGGAGATTCCGAAGTCGCTGGAGGCATACTACCAGCAGACTGGTCGAGCGGGCCGCGACGGGCTGCCGAGCGACTGCGTGCTGTTCTACTCTTACGGCGACAAGGTCAAGCAGGATTTCTTCATAGACCGTATTGAAGACTCGGTCGAGCGGCGTGGCGCCCAGCGCAAGCTGGCGCAGGTGATTGAGTACAGCCAGCTGCAGGAGTGCCGCCGCCGGTTCCTGCTGGACTACTTCGGCGAGGAGAAGGACGAAGGCGCGGCTGACGGCTGTGGAAACTGTGATAACTGTCTTGCCGACCAGGAAGAATTCGACGCCACCATAATTGCTCAGAAGATAATGTCCGCGGTCATACGCACGGGTGAGCGGTTCGGAGCGAGCTATGTGGCGCAGGTACTTCGCGGGTCGAAGGCTGAGCGGATTGGCAGGCTTGGGCACGACAAGCTAAGCGTTTACGGGATCGTCGACGACTATTCGGACGGCGAGATCAGGGAAATCTGTGGACTCTTGCTGGGCAAGGGCTTGCTGCAGAAGACAAGTGAAGAGTACGCGACGCTGGGCGTGAGCGAGTCAGGCCGAGCGTTCCTTAAAAGCGGCGAACGACTTGTCCTTACAAGACCCAAGAAGATCGAACCAGACCGCGAAAGTGCAAGTTCCAGGCAACGACTCAGGCCGGCGGACTACGACCGGGAACTATTCGAGAGGCTGAGAACCCTTCGCAGGCAGATTGCATCGGAAAGCGGCGTTCCGCCTTACATCGTGTTCGGGGATGCGACACTGCAGCAGATGGCACACTTCTTCCCGCAGAACCTGAACAGCCTGTCGCAGATGTCCGGTGTTGGTGCGGTGAAGTTGAAGCAGTACGGCGACGATTTTCTGGCTGTCATCTCCGAATATGCGCGGGAGAAGGGCCTGCGGGACCTAACCTCCGCTGTACCTGCTGGCATCGAGACCAAACGGCTCAACGGTCGGGCTGAGACACAGCGAACTTCCACATACGAGGCAACGATGCGTCTGCTGGGGCACGGCATGTCAATCCTGCAGGCTGCCCACGAACGAGGGCTGAGCGCCAATACGATAGTCGCGCACATAGAGGTCCTGGTTGAGAGGGGAGAGTCGGTGGATCTGCGGCCACACCTGCCCTCAGAGGATCGAATCAGCAGGATAGAAGCTGTGTTCGAAGAGGTTGGGTTCGGTAGGCTAGCGCCCGTGAGAGAACTGCTTGGCGACGAATATACTTACGAAGAGATAAGGCTGGTGCGGGCATTCGTGCGAAGGCGTGCGAAGGTGGAGGCACCGGGTAACTGACATTACAACAAAACCGGGAGGTTGCATGAAATTTGGGGACTTTCTATTTCCGGAGAGCAGATGTCCGGAAACCGACTACCAGGTTGTGAATGAAGCCCTTGCTGAGGCGGAGCTTGCCGATGAGCTGGGGTTCCATTCAGTCTGGCTCGGCGAGCACCATTTCGACGGAGTGTGCTCTTATGCCGATCCGATGACGTTCGGTGGCGCCGTTGTGGCGCGCACTCGAAATATTCGAGTGGGCTTTTCGGCGGTGCAAACGGCTTTTCACCATCCCGTCAGGCTGGCGGAGCAGATCGCTCTTCTGGACAACCTGAGCGGCGGTCGGATTATGGTGGGCACGGCAAGGGGTTCGGCTTTCAATCGCTACGAGTACCGGGGCTACGGCGTGAAGTACGAAGACGCTCAGGACAGGCTCCTTGAGGCGGAGCAGTTGCTGTTGAAAGCCTGGTCCGGCAAACGGTATCTCCATAAGGGAAAGCACTGGAATGTGGAAATCCCGATCCTGCGGCCGAAGGTTGTGCAGAAACCGCACCCGCCGCTGATTAGAGCAATTGCGAGCGAGAACTCCCTCCTCCGGATGGCACGATCGGGAAGGCCCTTTATGCTTTCAATGATGCCTGTCGCCAGAATCCGCCAGATGTTTGACTTGTACCGCAGCACGATGTCTGATGCAGGCTTCAGCGACTGCGATATCATGGAAGCGACATCGAACTGCTGGATCTGGTTCAACGGAGTGGTTGCCGACAAGGACGCCGCGGCTGCGGAGATAGCGAGGCCGGCGAATGCTCGTAGCCTGGAGTACATCGCCGGTGGTCGGGAGAGGATGAACACAGTAGCCGAACAGGCAGAGGTGGAGGCAATATACGCCGGCTCGAATGCGGGGCCGGAGGATGACCTGGTCTATGGCTCACCTGAGACAGTCGCGGAAACCGTGGCCGCTCTGCAAGACGCCGGCGCGGGCGGCATCATGATCCAGTTCCGAATCGGGGACATGTCCTGGGAGGCAATGGAGAGCAGCATGCGACTCTTCGCCGAAGAGGTTATGCCCAGGTTTGCATAGACAGTCAGCGCTTGAACGGTTTGGGAGGCACCAATATAATTCCACCCAACCGAGAGGTATGATTCAAGGCAACGGAAAGACAATCAGAACTCACTTAGAACTTAAGGAGCTAAAATATGCACGCGATATTCGTAACTATCAACATCAAGCCTGGATTCCGGGAGCAGTTCATGGAAGCGAGTCTCGGCGATAGCCAAGGGAGTGTCCGGGACGAGCCGGGCTGCCTTCGGTTCGACATCCTCGAAGACAAGACCAACCCGAACAGGTTCTACCTGTACGAGGTATATGAGGACGAGGATGCACACATGATTGCTCACAGGAATGCCCCTCACTACAAGAAGTGGCGTGAGACTGTGCAGGACTGGTTCGAGGGCGACACACAGGCGATACCCATGAACACGGTATTCCCGTCCGACGGCGGGTGGCGGGCGCAAAAGCCGGGCCTGCTGAACTGGTAACGAGAGCGGGACAGGCTGCAGCAGCGTTGACGATTGCCCGCTTTCGGATGCACAAGTTGCAATTACAGGGCGGCAATTGTATTGTACATGGGAATATAATACATCGGCAGATACTATCGCACTCCGGGGGGTGAAGCCGTGCTTGAGAAGAGTTTGACCACAGAAGACGGCATATTGGATGGGGCTTCACCGAATGGTGTGATCGCGCTGGAAGACGAGAAGATTCTCGACGCCGAGCCGCTTGACGACCCTCTGAACATTAAGCCACATGTTCGCTCGCGCTATTTCAGGGAGAATATCTACCCGTACGGCGACCTTATGAGGAGAAAGGAATACGAAGCCGAGAAGCGCCCTCTCCAAATCGAGCTTATGAAGCTTCAGAACTCCATGCGGGAGACGGGCGACAGGGCGATTATTCTCTTCGAGGGACGAGATGCTGCCGGCAAGGGCGGCACCATCAGGCGCTTCATGGAGCACTGGAATCCGAGAACTGCCCGCGTCGTTGCGCTGGACAAGCCCTCCGAGGTGGAAGCGGGCCAGTGGTACTTCCAGCGTTACATCCGCCATTTCCCCACTTCCGGCGAAATTGTCCTGTTCGACCGATCGTGGTACAACCGGGCTGGCGTGGAGCGCGTGATGGGGTTTTCCGATGACCCGCAATACAGGCTGTTCATGCGCCATGTCCCGATGCTGGAGCGCATGATTGTTGACAGCGGCATCAAGCTCATCAAGCTGTACTTCTCGGTCAGTCAGAAAGAGCAGCTAAGAAGATTCCAGTCGAGGTCGAGCGATCCCTTGAAGCAGTGGAAGGTCAGCCCCGTTGACATCAGGTCCATAGACAAGTGGCGTGAATACACGGAAGCCAAGGAGGCGATGTTCCTGTTGACGAACTTCGAGGTCGCTCCGTGGACCATCATAAAGTCCGACGACAAGAAGCGGGCACGCATCAACTCCATGCGCCACGTAGTCAATGTACTTGACTACAAGGGCAAAGATCCTGACGTTGCATACCAGCCGGATCCCTCGATCGTCGCCTTCACTCACGAGGTTTACACAGCAGGCGCGCCGATTCGATAGCCGAAATACGCCATGCTTTAACTTGACGCCAGCCTCATCTTTGCTTTGGAATAGTTAGCAAGACATTTCAGAGTGAAGCGAGGCTGGCGATGTCGTATTCCAATCATCTATCCAAGCCCGGTATTGCGCTCCTTGTGGGAACACGCAAGGGCGCGTTCGTCGTCTCGAGTGACGCCTCCCGCACAGATTGGGAGCTATCCGAGGTCTATTGTCGCGGCGGGGATGTGTTCCACTTCGTGCAGGACCCGCGCAACGGCGGCGCACTTTACGCCGCCGTGAACTACATGCACTGGGGCGCGGAGGTCCACATCAGCCACGACCTGGGTGCGACCTGGACAACCGCAGAGAAGCCACCGAAATTGGCCGACAGGGATGGCAAGACGCTCAACAGGATATGGCACATTAAGCCAGGCAGGGCAAGTGAGCCGGGCGTACTGTACGCTGGGGCCGATCCCGCGTCACTGTTCAGGAGCGACGACGGTGGGGTGAACTGGTCGGAAATACGCAGCATCGCCGACCATCCGACCAGCGAACACTGGTTCCCCGGGATGGGTGGCCTTTGCCTGCATAGCATTGCGCTGGACGACGGCAATCCGGGGCGCATGTGGGTGGGCATCTCCGCGGCCGGCGTATATGGCACTGGGGACGGCGGCGAGAGCTGGACACCGCAGAATAAGGGCGTGCGAGCGGACTTCATTCCGGACGCGGAAGACCTGGAATTTGGACAGTGCCCGCATAAGCTCTTGAGTCATCCTTCGCGGGAAGGCCTGCTATACCAGCAAAACCATTGTGGCACCTATCGCAGCGACGACGGCGGAGCGACCTGGGTGGACATTACCGAGGGTCTGCCGTCCCGGTTCGGGCTCGCGCTCACGCTGCATCCGCATGATCCCGGCACGTTGTACGTTCTTCCCGAGGACAACGCGTTAGGAGAAGGCGAGGTCGGAGGCGAATTCCGCATCGTGAGCGGCAACAAGTTCCGCGTTTTCCGCAGCCGAAACGGAGGCGCTGACTGGGAGGCGCTGGCGAACGGCCTTCCGCAGGAGAACGCCTACCTGCACAGCATGCGGGAGGGCATGACATCGGACGCACTCGATCCCTGCGGCGTTTACGTGGGAACAACAAACGGGCAGATCTTTTACAGCCGGGACGAAGGTGACAACTGGGAATTGATGATCGACAACCTGCCGCCGATCAACTCGGTGGAAGTGGCGACCTTATAGCAACTGCACCACTACCTGAACAGGCGAAACGCTATATTCAGGATGACGGTGAGGACAATGCTGACAAGGATGGAAGTGGCAAGAGGGAAGTAGAATGTGGATTCGCCGCGCCGCAGAACGATGTCACCAGGCAGCCGCCCGAGAAGCGGTATCTTGGGGCCAAGCATGAACAGTAAGCCGACCACGGCGACCGCTATGCCGACGAATAACAGCGCTCTTCCAATGCCGTCCATATCACTGCTTGATCCTGGGTATGACTTCCTCGCGCAGGAGTGACAGTTGCCTTAGCACCTTGTCCTGCGGCAGACCGGGCCACTGCATGCGGAATATTATGTAGTTCGCCCCCAGCTCATTTTCGTACCGACGAATCTCTTCGACGATGTCGTCCGGTGAGCCGATCAGAAATCGGTCTCGCGCCAAATCCTCGAAGGGAATGCGAAAATCCTCTTCGCCGGGGAGTGCCTTGTCCTGCCCCCAGGAGGCGTAAGCAGCGTACTTGCTTTCGAGATACGGTCTGCTCTCTTCGATGGCGGTCGCCCTGTTCTCGGCAACATACATCTCGCGGAACATCGGCATCGCGTCGGGCGCGCGCTGCCCTACCCGGTCAAGCTCCTCATTGTAAACGCCGATCTGGCGATCAATTGTGGACATTGTGGCGTGCGGGTTTATGAACCAGGGATAGCCCCAGCGGGCCGCGCGCCGAATGGCTACGTCGTTGTTTGCCGCCACCCAGATCGGCGGATGCGGCCTTCTTACTGGGCGGGTAACGGGCCGGACCCTAGGCAGTTGGTAATACTTGCCATCGTATTCGACCTCGTCCTCAGTCCAGAGTTTCTTCATCAGGTCCAGGGACTCGCGAAGGCGTCCAACTCGCTCGTTCGACTTGATTCCGAATGCGGCGAACTCCTCGTCGCGATAGCCGATCCCGACTCCAAATATGAACCGACCGTTGCAGATAGCGTCCATAGTCGCGACGCTCTCGGCGATGTCAACGGGATTGTGAAGCGGGACCAGTATGACAGCCGCCGCAACTTCCATATCGCCTGACTCCGCGGCCATGCGAGCGAGGAAGGGTAGAGTGGCGGGCTGGGCATAGGGTGCGGAGAGAAAGTGCTGTCCCGTGCAAATGAGGTCGAAACCGGCGTCTCGGGCGGCTCTCACCTGCTCGGCGCTGTCCTCTATCTGCCGCGCCAGCGAATCATCAGGGGAAATCTGAACTCCGAGGAAGATTCCGAATTTCATGGTTTTCCTTTCTCAATGGGCATTCATCGTCTGCCGAACTCACGCTCCAGGCGGCCTCCACTTAGATGGATGATCGTTGGGCGCCCGTGCGGGCAGGTGTGCGGCTGCTGGCACTGCTCGAGTTGGCGTGTCAGTGCCGTCATCTCCTCGTGCGTCAGGACCTTCCCCGCTCGAATTGCGGAATGACAGGAGAGCGAGTAGGCGGCGCGGTCCGACCAGGACTCTACATCGCCACCCTGTGCCATCTCGTCCAGCATATCAGTAAGTGCCTTTACGGGATCCATATCGAGGAGGATGACAGGTATGGCGCGAATTATATGCACATTGCCCCCGAACGGCTCTATCACCAGCCCCAGATCCGAAAATATCGAAATGTGGGTATTCACGAGTTCCTGCTGACGGGGATTAAGCTCGATGGTCAGCGGTTCCATGAGGCTTTGCGACTGGGGTTCGCCGGCTGCCGCCTCCGCCTTGATCTTCTCGAACATTACGCGTTCATGAGCCGCGTGCTGGTCGATGAGATATACGCCATCGGGTCCCTCCGCCACGATGTATGTGCTCTGCACCTGTCCAAGCACACGCAGCATTGGCAATGTCTGTCTGTGGGTGGCGGCTAGTCCGTCGATCATCGCGTCGGATGCACTTTCATCTTCAGCAGATAGAAGTTGGCCGTCTATGTCCTGCTCATCCGCCGGCGACGGGTTGAATGGTTCTATCGGCCAGAAGTGCCGGTCAGGTTGACGATGCGCGTATGGATAGGCGGGTTGCGATGCCCCTGTGCGGCGAATCTCCGGGACGGGCGAGTGCGAAGTGAGAGTGTCACGGACGGCATGCTGTATGGCTGAGAAGACCTTGTCGCCGTTCCGAAAGCGCACTTCCGTTTTTGAGGGATGGACGTTTACATCCACCTGGTCGTAATCGAGGGAGATATTGACCACAGCCATCGGATATCTGCGTTCCTTCAGAAAGCCGTGATAAGACTGTTCCAGGGCATAGCCGAGCATTCTGCTTTGCACCCAGCGCCGGTTGACGAAGAAGCTCATGTAACCGCGGTTAGCCCTGCTTAGTGCGGGCTGACTCGCCAGGCCGGACACTATCCGGCCATCCCTTTCCCCGTCCTCGTTCGCGATGTCGAGCATGTTCTCGGCGACATTCAGACTGTAGATGGCGGAGACCGCCTCTCGAAGGCTGCCGGAGCCCGGTGTGGCAAGGGATGCGTTGCCGGTGCTCAGTGAAAATCTCACCTCGGGGTATGCCAGCGCATATCGCGTGACCATATTCTGAATGTGCGAGGTCTCGGTGGCGGCCGTTCGAAGAAACTTGCGACGGGCGGGAACATTGCGAAAGAGTTGCCGGACCGTCATCACCGTGCCGGGTGACGCGCCCTGCCGGCGACTCTCCGTGATTCGCCCTTCATCGATTTCCAGCAGGGTTCCGGACTCTTCGTCGGCGTCCCTGGTAACGACCGACATCCGGGCGACCGACGCAATACTGGGAAGCGCCTCGCCTCTGAAGCCCAGCGTCGGAATCGCATCGAGGTCGGATGCGTCGCTGAGTTTGCTGGTGGCAAAGCGCTGGAACGCGAGCTCTACTTGGTCGTGAGGAATGCCGCAGCCGTTGTCGGCGACTCGAATCTGCTCAACGCCGCCACCGCGAATCTCGACCGAGATTTCGGTCGCGCCGGCATCCAGCGCATTTTCCACGAGCTCTTTGACCACGGATGCCGGGCGTTCGACAACCTCGCCCGCAGCGATCATGGACGAGACTTTGTCTGACAGCAGTTGTATTGCCATTTGGCCTATGCCCGGTCTCGCCTGTCGCCGCTGCGATACGCCTTGTGTTCGGAGGCGCCGCTCCGCACCACATCGCAGACCGTCTGGTATATTTCGTCCATCTCGGTGTCCTGCTTGTTGCGGAAGTAGTAAGGTCTGCAGATGAAGCCGCCGAAGAAGCGAACAATCTCCGGATGATCGTCAATGATGAAGTCCGGCGGGGTGAAGACGCCGAGACCGGGCAGGGCATCTTCAAAGTCTTCCAGCGGCTTCTGGAAGACCTTCGTCACATAGTCTGCGAGTCCGAAGCGGCGCACCTCAGCAGTACGCACACCCACTCCCGACCACACGAAGACCTTATGCCCATCGTCGACAAGCCTGCGGAAGGTCTCGGCGGTATTCTGACGCAGGCTCCCGTCGGCGCCCATAATAGTGTAGTCAACGTCGAAGAATATGTTCATTTCCCTGCCAATCCAAGCGTATTTTCGCCGTTCATGATACCATGCATTGCACATAAGTTCGCTGAAAATCAGTAGCGGCAGGATACTCGCCCCCAACATAACCAGGAGACCTCACATTGCCTAACAGACCGACCTTGCACGACGTGATACAGGCGCGGGGACGGATTGCGCCGTATGTTTGGCGTACTCCCCTGCACCATTACCTTTCACTGGACAATCTCCTGGATGCCGAAGTCTGGGTGAAGCACGAGAACCACCAACGTCTGGGCGCTTTCAAGATGCGCGGCGGGATCAACCTGCTGTCCCAGCTTTCCGACGATGAGAAGGCGCGCGGTGTCATAACGGCTTCGTCTGGCAACCACGGGCAGTCGATCGCCTATGCCGCCGGCGTGCTGGGGATAAATTGCATCGTCTGCGTGCCGGAGGGCGCAAATGCTGGCAAAGTGGCGTCAATCGAGAGCCTTGGAGCGCAGGTCATCCATCACGGGCCGTACTTCGACATTACGAATGAGTACGCGCAGCGACTGGCCAAGGAAGAAGGCTATCGGTACGTCCATGCGATCAACGAGCCGATGCTGATCGCGGGCGTCGGCACTTATACTCTCGAAATTTTGGAAGACTTGCCGGATGTGGACTTCATTATCGTCCCGTTGGGGGGCGGCAGCGGCGCGTGCGGAACGAGCATCGTGGCGAAGAGCATTAACCCCGATATAAAGGTCATTGCGGTACAGGCTGAGAGCGCAAACGCTGCCTACCTGTCGTGGAAGACGGGCGAGCTCGTGGAGGCGCCGATGGAGTCGAAAGCAGAAGGGCTGGCGACCGGGAAGGGCTACACGCTGCCGATGGGCATTCTGCGCGAACTGCTGGACGATTTCATTCTCGTGTCGGATGATGAGATGGAGCAGGCGATAATGCTGCACCTCGAACACACTCACAACCTGACCGAGCATGCGGGCGCGGCGTCGCTGGCGGGCGCACTGAAGATCAAGGACAGGCTGCAAGGCAAGAAGGTTGCGCTGATTATGAGCGGCGGCAACCTGTCGCTTGAGCACCTGCGGGATGCTATGTCGAACTACGGGGGTTGAGTTGGCCTGACGCCTGACTCGGGCACTTGTTGGAAATATTCACAGGGCTAATTCAGCGGATTGATGGGTAGAGAAGAGGCTCACGATGCCAGCTACAAGAACTCACGACATTGCGTACGGTGACGGATACATGCGTGCCACCCTACCTGAGCGCACGCGCGAAATCGAAGGTAAGAGGCCGCTACCTGCCCTTCCGGACGTTGAAGACCGAGTGCGTCAGGTTCTTGCCGACCCGATTTCACACGAACCGCTGCATAAGCTCGTGAGCAGCAAATCCAAGGTGGTCATCGCTTTCGACGACGCTTCTGGCGCCTACTTCCAGACGCAGCGAACGGACTTCCGGCAGACCGCAATCGAGATCATCGTAGAGGAACTGCGCAAGGCGGGGGTCCCTCTGAACAACATCACCCTGCTGCTGGCGCAGGGTCTGCATCGCAAGCTCAGCCGGACGGAGATGGAGACGTTTCTTGGGAGGCGCCTCGTGCTGCAGTTCGGATACAACAACCTGTACTGCCACGATGCTGAAGACCCGGAGCAACTGGTACACCTTGGCTACACTCACAGGGGCTTCGATGTGGAGGTGAACCGGGCGATTCTGGAGGCGGACCAGTTCATATATCTGAACACGATGTGGGCGCCCTTCAATGGTGGGTGGAAATCCACGGCGGTCGGTCTAGGCACATTCAGGAGCATACGGCACCATCACCGGCCGTGGCCCATTGCGAGCGGCCAGTCGGTTGACGATCCGAAGAACTCTGCCTTCAAGAAGCTGGTGTGGGAGCAGGGAGCGCTCATCCAGGAGGCGCTGGAAGCGAAGGGCCGGCGCATCTTCACGATCGAATCGGTGTATGACAATGCCGACCCGCGCAAGGACATTATTGCGATCAATGGCGGTCATCCTACTGAGGTGCATCCGCACACGCTATCGTCAATCGAGGAGCAGCAGGTAGTGGATGTGCATGGTCAGTCGGACATCCTGATCGCAGGGGTGGCTAACTGGAACGAGTGCTACTCCAAGTTCTCGACCGTGAATCCGATACTCGCAGCAAACCAGGCAATGGCAAACACGGTGGCGCAGTTCCAGGGGATGCCGCTGGTGCGCGAGGGCGGTATCGCAATTCTGGCACATCCGCTGACGGCGCAGTTCGACCCGCGCCGCTTCGCACCTTACATGGAGTTCTACGACAAGCTTCTGCCTCAGGAGACGGACCCCTACTGGCTCTGGGAGAACCATGTCGAGGAGTTCGCGCACAGGCCGGAGTTCATACACGGCTATCGTTACGGGCATGCGTACCACGGCTCGCACCCATTCTTCATGTGGAACAGCACGGGAATACCAAAGCGCTATCTGAGCAGGGTTATGTTCGCAGGGGTGCGGGACAAGGAGGCGGCAAAGCGGATGGGTTTCGAGGCATTTGCCAGAGTCGAGGATGCGGTAGAAGCGGCGGAGGCCGAGCTCGGGCGAACTGCGAGCATCACGCTTATGCAGAGGCCACGTCACTTCATCCCCAGGGTATTTCCGGACTAGGCGAGGGTAGGACTAACATGGCTTTCAGCGAGGAGCTCGCGCTGCGAATCAGGCAGTCGCTCGGCGAACAGGAAGGTGTCATCGAACGCAAGATGTTCGGGGGGCTGTGCTTTATGGTAAGTGGCAACATGCTTGGTGGCGTGATGGGTGATGAGATCATCGTGCGTGTCGGGGCGGAAGGATATGAAAACGCCCTGAATCTCCCGCACGCCCGGGAGATGGATTTCACCGGCAGGCCTATGCGTGGCTTTGTGGTCGTGTCCGCGGATGGCGTGTCATCAGACCAAAGCCTGGAAGAGTGGGTTAGGCGGGGATTGAGATTTGCCCAGTCACTCCCGCCCAAATAGTCTGTGAAGCACAGCGAAGGGCCAGGCTCCCCAATCCCATTTCATTGATTTGAACTCCCTTACTGTCTATAATCATTGAAGACCTACGCGCCGTTCGGCACCGAGATTGACTGCATTAATGATTGACTACTCGAAGCTGGAGACCGGGCAGGAACTATCCAGCCAGACACTAACACTGGACTCAAAGGCCGTTGGCGAATACACGGCAGCCGTGTCCGATACGAGCAGCCCAATCGCAAGCGACGGCACACCTCTTGTTCCCCCAATGGCAATCGCAGCGCTCGCCTTGAGCGCGGTGATCAACACGCTGCAGATCCCCGGCGGCACCATTCATGCAAGCCAGGATCTTGGGTTTGGAGCAGCAGTTCCGGTTGGCACTACCCTTCAGTGCAGAGCAACCATTGCCCAGAACTCCGTGCGGCGTGGCTGGCGTTTTCTCGCGGTCAATATGGAGGCGACTTCTGAGGACGGCGGAGTGGCAATGGAAGGCAAGAGCACGATAATGCTGCCCACGTAAAGTCGCGGCACCAATGGAGCACTGTAAAGATATGCAAGAGGGCGACGCCCTGCCAACAGTCGAAAAGACGATAACCCAATCGCAGATCGAGCTGTACGCCGACGCTGCGGGAGACCACAACCCGATCCACTTCGATGCCGACTTCGCCACAGGCGTAGAGTTTGGCGGGGCAGTGCTGGATGGCACAATAGCGCATGGTATGATGGTTCTCGCCTCTATCTCCGAGATGATGACCGTGTCATTCGGAGAGGACTGGCTAAGAAGCGGCAATCTGAAGGTGCGATTCCGAGGTCCGGTATATCCGGGAGAAGCAATCAGCACATTCGGGAATGTGAAACGGGTCAGCGAGACGAGTGGCGGAAGAGAAGTCCACTGTGCGGTCGGAGTGCGAAAGAACAATGGTGACATTTCTATCAGCGGAAACGCGGTAGTTCAGATACGGTAAGTTGGCTAACGCGCCACAGGAGAACGAATCTTGACATCAGCAGGAGAGGTAGTGCGGATAGCCGTCGATGCCATGGGCGGAGACAATGCACCAGGCGAACTTGTGGCGGGCGCTGTTGCGGCGGCCAGAGAGGGTGGAACGCAGATTCTGCTTGTGGGCGATCCAGAACAGGTACAAGCCGAACTCGCCAGACACGACATTTCCGGTTTGCCCATTATGCCCATACCCTCGGAGGGGGTCATCCTCGAAGGCGAGGCACCGGCAATGGCGCTGCGGCAGAAGCCTCGGGCGTCTATCCTCGTCTCTACCGGACTCGTAAAGCAGGGCAAAGCTCACGCCTCCGTTACTATGGGTTCGACAGGTGCTGCAATGGCCGCGGCTGCCGTAGTCCTCGGGCTGTCGGAGGGCGTTGACCGCCCGGCGCTGGGAGGACCTGTCGTAGGCGTCTCTCCGAACACATTCATCATAGACCTTGGCACAAATGTGGATTGCCGCCCGGCACAGATGCTCAGTTTCGCCGTAATCGGCGATGTCTTCGCGCGGCAGTTCTGGGGGATGGAAAGGCCACGCATCGCACTGCTAAGCGTTGGGGAAGAAACCGGCAAGGGCAACCGTCAGGTCCGGGAAGTGACAGAGCTTCTGGAAAAGAGCGGGCTGCATTTCATCGGCAACGTGGAAGGAAACGACCTGGCAGCAGGCAAGGCGGAAGTGATTGTCTGTGATGGCTTTGTGGGCAATATCGTGATGAAGCTTACCGAGGGTCTTGGGCGAGCGCTTGCTGCGCAGGTGGACGCCGGCCTGAACGGAAAGCTCTCCGACGCCGACCGAGACCTGGTGATAGGGAATATTCACGACCTCACCAATATCGTGCAGACTTACGGCGGCGGCCCCATTTTCGGCGTGAATGGCATAAGCGTTGTCGGACATGGTGCGGGGGACGCAAGAGCCGTACAGCGCGCAATCGGAACCGCCAAGTTCTCCCACGAGAACAACTTCATTCCGGAGCTTAACGAGGAGATGGCACAGGTTTTCTCCAAGGTGCAGGTTTAGCTTTGCACTCAATGGCAAATGTTCTCCATAAGAGCCGCCGTTAAACGAACCTTCGACGAATAGGCAGGAGCCAAATTGAGCAACTCGGACATTGACGGAAAGACAGCCCTGGTTACCGGAGCTTCAAAGGGCATTGGAAGGGCAATCAGCCTTGAGCTTGCACGAATGGGCGTTAAAGTCGCGGTCAACTACAACTCTTCCAAGTCAGAAGCCGGAGAGGTCGTAAAGACCATCGTGGACATGGGTGGCGAGGCTCTGAAGGTTCGGGCGGATGTAAGCGACCTGGACCAGGTCAATGAGATGGTGGACTCGGTTAACGATGAGTGGGGCGGCATCAATATACTTGTCAACAACGCCGGAATCATAAACGACGGCCTGCTGATGCGCATGTCCGACGAAGCGTGGCACCGCGTGATGGGCGTCAACCTGAACGGCACCTTCTACTGCACCCGTGCTATTTTGCGCCACATGGTCCGGGAACGCTGGGGCAGGATCATCAACATAGGCTCCGTCGTGGGCATACGCGGCAACGTGGGCCAGACGAACTACTCCTCTTCCAAGGCGGCCATCATTGGCTTCACGAAGTCGCTTGCCAAGGAAGTCGCCACGCGCAATATCACGGTGAATGCGGTAACCCCAGGCTACATCAGCACAGAGACGGTGGCCGGTCTGTCCCAGAGGCAGAAGGACACGATCATGACCTGGATACCGCAGGGCAAGTTCGGCAATACCGAGGATATCGCCCACATGGTCAGCTACCTCGCAAGCGAGAAGGCAAGTTACGTGACGGGCCAGATCATCAGCGTTGACGGCGGGATGGCGATATAGGCTATTCAGGATCCTGTAAGTCGGCTTCAGTCGCGGTTCAATCGCAGTCCATTCATCTAGCCGGGGATCGTCCTCCTGGAGGATAGTGAAATGTCGTTCGAAGGCAAAACGGTCCTCGTAACCGGCGGGTCGCGGGGTATCGGCAAGGCTATCGCCCTCGAGTTCGCGGCACGCGGCGCCAATATTGCCTTCAACTACATCCGCAATCACAAGGCCGCGGCAGAAACCCAGGCGGAAATTGAGACTCTTGGTGTCCGATGTTTCAGGGCGCGCGCGCATCTTGGAGATGCCGCCAAGATTCGAGAGCTTTTCTCAGAAGTAAGCGACACATATGGCAGTCTCGACGTACTGGTGAACAACGCTGCGTCCGGCGTGCAGCGTTCAGCATCTGACCTCGAGGAAAAGCACTGGGACTGGACGCTGAATGTGAACGCCAAGGCGCCCTGGCTCTGTGCCATCGAGGCGTCGAAGCTGATGCCTGATGGCGGCAGCATCGTCAATATCACGAGCCAGGGATCATCCAAGGTCCTGCCGTATTACTTCTCTGTTGGCACATCCAAGGCGGCACTGGAAGCTCTGACGAGATACCTCGCAGTCGAACTCGCACCGATGGGAATCTCCGTCAATGCAGTCTCCGGCGGGTATGTGGAGACGAGCGCGCTCGATTACTTCCCGAATCGCGATAGCATGCTGGAGGCGGGGCGCAGCACGCCGGCGGGCCGAATGGTCTCGGCAGAGGATATTGCGCGTGTGGTGGCGTTCCTATGCACCGAGGACGCCGCGATGATTCGAGGGCAAGTGATAGTGGTGGACGGCGGTTACACCCTGCTGGCTTAGGCTCGCAAGCGACCTCGCCTCACTCCGGTCTAGCGATTGCCTCGACCTCGACTTCTACATCGCTTTCGGTCAGCAGCCGCGTGCCCTTCTCCGCGTGTGCCTTGCGCAAGTATCCAAGCCCGATGTACCGGTCGCCGCAGAGAGTGGCAGCACTCGATGTGACCGCTCCGACCTTTCTGCCTTCGTGAACCAGATCGGTAGGCGTGTCGAGAGCAGCATCGCCGCTCCACGACAGGCGCACGAGGTGCCGTTGCACTTTGTCGTAAGTGTTCAGGCGTGCAACTACCTCCTGCCCGATGTAGCAGCCCTTGTTGAAGCTGATAAATTCCTTCAGTCCCGCTTCGAGCGGATTGTAGTCTTCAACCAACTCTTTGGAATATTCCGGCACACAACTTTCTATACGGGCGATGTCCAGCGCACGAGAACCCACGGCCACGGCCCTCATATCGACGAGCGCGGCCCAGAGGGCAGCAGCAGCACCGGCGGGAACAATCAGGTCGAAACCATCCACACAATTGAAATCTGTGCGTACAGCCGTTGCCTCGATTCCGGCAACATCGACAGCTTCGGACTCGTATGCCGACATTTCGCTGAGTTGAGGCAACATCGCGGCCACTTCAGGACCGAACAGCGAGATCATCGCGGTAGTTTCGGTCAGATCCTCGACCTGGACATCCTCTATGAATGTGTAGAAGTCAATCCATTCCGCCACCCTCTCGCGGGTGTCCGGGCCCGTGGTGACAAGCAAGTGGTCGTCTTGCCTCAGCACAAAGAGCAGGTCGATAATGCGCCCCTTGTTCGTCGTCAGAACGGTACCCATTACATCGCCGACTTGCAGGTCGCTCAGCTTATTGGTTGAGAGACGATCAAGCAGGTCGAGGGCGTCTTCGCCGCTTACCTTCAGCCGCCCCAGATGTGAGCGTTCTACCAGTCCGGCGGCACCGGTCAAGGCCAAGTATTCTTCACGAACGGAGGAATAAACCTCAGGTTGCTTCTCTAGCGTCGGATTCTGCACCATTGCCGCTGCCTCCTGAAATGAATTGACCGCCCCTGAACGAGAGGCGGTCAATGACTGACATTGCTTACTTACTGACGCTCAGGGCGACGAACCTATACGCTGAACGAAGTACCGCATCCGCAGGCTGTCTTGGCGTTGGGATTGTTGAATACGAACCCTTTGCCGTTAAGACCACCGGAGTAGTCAAGCTCCGTGCCGGCCAAGAAGATGTAGGACTTCTTGTCCACGTACAGCTCCAGCCCATGGCTGTTGATTACCTTATCGTTCTCGCCGGGGCTGTCCACCAGGTCCAGGTCGTAGGTCAGTCCGGAGCATCCCCCGCCCTTCACGGCAACTCGCAAATTGCAACCCGGCTTACCCATATCCGTAGCAAATTGGCGCACATGCTTCGCGGCGTCCGTCGTAATGGTTATCGTCAGTGGCTCCGGTCGTACTCTAGCCATGGCCCCCTCCTGAGCGCCCCTGAATGTAGGGCAGACTGCATATTCTCTAACATGTACATTCTATTGATAATAGACGAAATCGTCAATTCCCACCGATGGGCTGCATACCAGACATCCATGCGGAGCAGTTGTGAATCGGAATCTGTCTTATCAGCAGAAAATGCTGATAAAATAGCCGCATGCATGGAGATACCGTAGATATGGCAAGGGACCATCACCCTGACGGCACGAACGCGCTGCGCCTGCGTGCGCTGGCACTGCTGGAGTTCGATGTCATTCAGGAGCGCGTTGCGGACCGTGTTACATTCTTCCCCGCCAGAAAGAGCGCGCTGGGACTTCAGCCCACTTACGACGAGTACGAGGTCGCACTGCTGCAGCTGGAGACGGCAGAGGGCCGCGCCGTGCTGGACGAAGCGGGTGAGGTCGACATGTTCTGTCCTGACGATGTAGAACAGTCGGTCGTGCGCGCTTCCATCGGTGGCATCCTCACTGGGTTGGAGCTGCTTTCGATAGCGCAGACGCTCGATGTGCTTGCGCGTGCGCGAAGCGGCATTCTGGCAGTACGGCAGCATGCGCCGACGCTCGCCGATCTCGCAGAGGGCATTCCGGACTTGGGCGAACTGACGCGACAGATCCGTGGGCGCATAGGCGAACGTGGTGTGGTGCGGGATGACGCCACGCACACATTGAGGGCTCTTCGAGGCCAGATACGGCAGGCATACCAGCGCGTTACGGAATCGCTGAACTCATTGATTCAGGACTCGCAGGCAGACAATGTGCTGCAAGACAATGTCATTTCGGTACGCAATGACCGCCTCGTCGTGCAGGTCAAGGCGGAGATGAGAAGCCGCATACCCGGCATCGTCCACGACGCCTCCAATACCGGCGCAACCCTGTTCATTGAGCCGTTTTCGACGGTCGATATCGGCAACACTTGGAGGGAACTTGCCCTCGCCGAGGAGCGTGAGATTCGGAAGGTTCTGCGCGACCTCTCGACGCTTGTCGGAGATCTCGCCCGTGATATTAACAGCGGCAGTCAATTAACGGCGCAGCTCGACCTCATCCTCGCGAGAGCGCGATTCAGCTACGCCATTCGAGGCGTCAGACCGATGTCTCCTTCGGATATCAGGTCCGATGCGCCAGCATCAAGTGGGGCAATTGAAAGTGAAACGCCTGCGCCGGAGGACATGACAGTTCGCCTCATCAATGCTCGTCACCCCTTGCTGGGACGGGATGCCGTTCCGGTAAATGTGAATGTAGGACCGGACTGGTCGGTGCTGGTCGTGACGGGACCTAATACGGGCGGTAAGACGGTCGCGATGAAGACGGTTGGGCTGCTGGCACTGATGCACCAGGCCGGATTGCAGATTCCGGC
This sequence comes from uncultured Dehalococcoidia bacterium, assembly GCA_964632415.1. Lineage (GTDB taxonomy): Bacteria > Chloroflexota > Dehalococcoidia > Lucifugimonadales > JADFKI01 > Bin90. The sequence goes on from CAZWDM010000011.1 coordinate 53,157, forward strand.
GAGCGATGGAAGCGTCCTGCCGACCTTCGATGGAGTTTATGCCGATGTCGGCGACCAGCAGAGCATCGAGCAGTCTGTGTCGACATTCAGTTCGCACATGCGCAGTGTCATTGACATATTGGGCGCAACCACGCCCACATCTCTGGTGCTGCTGGATGAGCTCGGGACAAGTACCGACGCAGAGGAGGGATCGGCCCTCGCGCGGGCGATTCTTGAAGACCTTGCGACACGCAACGTCTCCACCATCGCGACGACACACCACCGCAGTGTCGCCGCATTCGCGGAGACCTCGTCCGGCATGATGAACGCGAGCGTGCAGCTTGATGCCGATTCACTGACCCCAACCTACCACATCACACTAGGCATTCCGGGGCGCAGTTACGCAATGGCGATAGCCGCCAGTCTCGGATTGCCGGAGCACATTCTGGAGAACGCACAGTCGGCAATCGAGCCACAGTACCTGCGCTTCGAGGACTGGCTGACCGAACTGCAGAGAGAACGGAACCAGCTGCAGTCGATGCTGCTCGATGCGGAGCAGTCGAGAGCGAAGGCAGACGAGATCCGTCAGCAGCTTGACGAGCAAGTCGAGTATCTGGTTGAGCACCGCGACGACATGTTGGACGGCCTGCGGCGCGGCATTCTGTCACAGTACGACGATACACAAAGGCGGCTCAAGGCTGCTGAGGCCGCGCTATCCTGGGGTTCGCCGATTGGCGCGCCGGCTGCGACCACGCGAGAGGATATCCAGCGGCTGAGGCAGGAATTGCAGGAGGAACGTGCCGCGGTGCCCCCTCCAACCACTGCGCGCACTGTGCAGCGGGACCTTGAGGTCGGCGACAAGGTGTATGTGCGAGGGCTGAACCTGGGCGGCGTGCTGGTCTCAATCCCGGAGAACGGGGGCGATGCCGAAGTTGGCATCGGCAATGTGCGGATCCAGGTCCAACCCTCTCGATTGTCCCTGATAGAGCAGCAGCCCGAGCAGCCTAAGGCTGAAGTAAGCGTCAAATTCGGCCCCATGCTTGACTCCACGGAACTGGATGTCCGCGGAATGCGAGCCGACGAATCGGTCGCGGAGCTGGAGTTGTTCTTAGACAAGGCCGTGCGAGACGGCTTCAACTCGGTGCGCGTAATACACGGCAGGGGCAAGGGCATCCTGCGCAATGCAGTGCGCGAGCACCTGACACGGCATCCGCTGGCTCAATCATTCGAGGCGGAAGCTCGCGAGCGGGGCGGCGATGGGGCGACGCTTGTACATCTGGCGTAGTGATTTGATCGGACGCATTTTGGCGATTCTATCGTTGACGGCTATGCTTGGCGCCGGCTGCGCTACTACAACTCAGCAGCCTAAATCAGACGCTACCCTCCTAGTTCGCACCGCGACGAGTGAACCGGAATCGACGGCGACTGTAGCACCAGTAAGGACTTCAACCACCTTGCCAACTCCGGTGCCAACCAAGATTCCGCAGGCAGCCCCGACTCAGACGCCGCAGGCAACCGCAATACCGCCGACTGCGACGCAGACTCCGAATCCGACGGCAACGGCGATTCCGTCTCCAACACCTATGCCAACGCCTTCCGGCCCCTATCTGACAATCGGCGAGACTGTGTTCGGAGCCGAGATCGCGGACACGCCGGAACTGCGGAGCAAAGGACTCGGCGAACGGGACAGCCTGGCAGATCAGACTGGGATGCTGTTCATTTTCCCCAGCGGGCAGGCGTCCTCGTTCTGGATGAAAGGAATGCGCTTCCCACTGGACTTCGTTTGGATTGGAGAGGACTGCACAGTCGTGGACTTGACCGAGGATGTGCAGCACTCGCCGCCGGATGCGCCGAGCTCCGACCTGGAGATATTCGAATCAGGCGTACCGGCAGCATACACTTTCGAGATCAACGCAGGTGAAGTCAGCAAGTTCGGAGTCGTGATCGGCGATGAGGTGCGATTCCACAACATAGAATCGGAATCTGCAAATTGCTGTGAGTCGGGAGAATGCGTTGGTGAATGATCTGGGCAACAATGCCCCGCTGCGCGTCGTGTTCATGGGTACGCCTGAGTTCGCGATCCCTGCCCTCGACGCTCTGCTGAACATCGGTTGCGACATCATCGGAGTGTACACACAGCCGGACCGCCGCTCCGGTCGGGGCAGACGCATCTCCGGGTCGCCGATAAAGGAAGCCGCGATTGAGCGGAGACTGCACGTATTCCAGCCGCCATCGCTGAGGCGTGACGAAGCGGCTCGCCACCAGCTGGCTTCCCTCAGACCCGACCTCATAGTTGTGGTGGCTTACGGCCTGTTCCTGCCCGCCGACACCCTCGAAGTGCCTCCGCTCGGCGCGCTGAACATACATCCGTCGCTCCTGCCGAGGCATCGTGGACCGTCCCCGGTTGCCACCGCGATTCTCGAAGGAGACACCGTTACCGGCGTAACGCTAATGCAGCTCGACGAGGGCATGGACTCGGGCCCCGTCATCGCGCAGCGCAATTACTCCATCGGCGCTGAAGAATCGGCAGACCAACTTACTGCCCGCCTGTTCGAAGAGGGCGCCGATCTTCTTACGGAAACGATTCCTCTCTGGCGCTCCGGCCGGGTCCGTGCGACACCGCAACGCGAGGAGGAGGCGACCGTCACGCGGCTGCTGAATCGGGAAGACGGCCTTATCGATTGGACGCAGACCGCCGATTCCATTGCGCGTCAGGTGCGAGCGTACCATCCGTGGCCCGGCAGCTTCACACGCTGGAACGGCAGGCAGCTGAAGGTTCACCGAGCCGAGGCAGCAGATGCGCCCGATGAAAGCGAACCGGGCACTGTGGTTGAAATTCGGCAAGGTACGGGCGTGGTTACGGGACAGGGCGTGCTTGTGCTGCAGAACGTGCAGATCGAAGGACGGCAAGCCGTCGAAACTCCAGACTTTGTTCGCGGATACAGCGATTTCATCGATTCGCGGCTGGGGATGTCCTGATATAATCGGCGTCAAACCAAGCAAAGATAGTCAGAGGTGCTATATGGACAAGGCGCTAGCGGGAGTCAAAATTCTGGACATGAGCCGCGTGCAGGCAGGTCCCTCGTGCGCACAGCTTCTCGCGTTCCTGGGTGCTGATGTGATCAAGGTGGAAGACACGGTGGGCGGGGACAACACGCGATGGGAACAGGCGCACATCGAAGGCGTGGACAGCGTTTACTACACGATCTTCAATAACAACAAGCGGGCGATTACGCTCAACCTCAAGACTGAACGAGGAAAGGAACTCTTCGAGAAACTGGTCCTCTGGGCGGACATCGTGCTGGAGAACTTCTCGAAGGGCGTGATGGAGAGGCTGGGCATCCCATACTCACGTCTGAGCGAGATCAACCCGCGCATAATTCACGCCAGCATCAAGGGCTTCGGCGAGTACGGACCGTGGAGCGAATACCGCAGCTTCGAGCTCGCGGCGCAGGCTACCGGCGGAGGTATTGCCGCTAACGGATACCCGGACAGGCCTCCGATCTCCTCGCCCATAGGCGCCGGCGACTCCGGGACAGGACTGCACACCGCCATCGGCATACTTGCAGCGCTGCGTCAGCGCGACAATACCGGTGAGGGGCAGCACCTGGAGGTATCGATGCAGGACGGCATAGTCAACCTGCTGCGCTATCGGCTGATCCGCAGCCTGTCGGTGGGCACGCCGAATGTGAGGCCCGGCGACCGGGGCAACAGCGGCATACCGATGATCTATCCCTGCCATCCGGGAGGATCGGACGACTATGTGATGATTCACATTGCCGGCGCGCTGTGGGAGACGGTACTTGCCGTCATCGGGCGGGCCGACTTGATCGGCGATGAACGGTACGCAACGGACCAGCTGCGAGGAGAGCGCGGGGACGAGGTGCTGGAGATAGTCAGCGAATGGACGATGCAGCAGGACAAGTATGATGCAATGAAAGCACTCGCCGGGGCCGGAGTCTGGTGCGGCGCGGTGATGAGTCCGGAAGAGGTGCTGACGAACGAGCATCTTGCAGCCCGCGAGATGGTCGTGGATGTGAACGATCCGGCGCGTGGCGATTACCAGATGATCGGTTGCCCTATTAAGCTGGACAAGTCGCCTGTTGAGGTGCAGCCTGCCCCGCTGTACGGCGAGCATACGGACGACATTCTGACGGGCATGCTGGATGTTTCGCCCGATGAGCTTCCCAATCTGCGGGAGCAGGGCGTTATCGTGTAGGCATGCGGTTCAGCGCCAGTAGTCGGCAACACGGACCGCTTCGTCTTCGCCCGGCCAGGGCGGCATCGTCACGATAATGAAGCGCAGGTCATCGTCGCCGGTATTGCGGAACTGGAAGTGCGTACCTAGTTCGACACTCAGGGACATTCCAGGCTCAACATCAACGATAGATTCGCCGTCATCGTTCCGACGCCAGACCTGACCGGAACCATGCAGGAAATACCATACCTCCTCGACGGTGTGGTGGGTTACCGCCATGGAAGTACCGCCCCTCGGCAGTGTGCAGTGAACCATACTGCCACCGGTCACGGAGACAAGCTCGCGAATCTCCGAGCCGTCGGGGGCGAGCACCGTGTAGTCTCGGGGCAGCTGTCGCGTCTGCATCATCCGAAGCCTGTGAATCTGAGCTGGCGAGGCTCGTCCGGGTCTTCATCCGACTGCTCGAAACCCGATACTCCTACACCTACAAGACGGAATCTGCGACGTCCATAAAGTTCGGCTCGCAGCAGCTCTCCCGCCGACTGCGAAAGATCGTCAGCCGATTGAACGGCACGGGGCAGCGTCCGCTGACGGGTGAAAGTTGTGAAGTCCGACAGGCGCAACTTCAGCTTGACGGTGCGCCCCTGCAGCTGCTTCCGCCTGAGCTGCTGGGAAACACGCTGGCTGAGGCGATTCACCACCTCCTGCAGCGCCTCCGGGTCGCTGATGTCCTGCGCGAAGGTCGTCTCCGCGCTCACAGACTTGGTTTCACGCTGAACTACGACAGGGCTGTCATCCAAGCCAAGTGCGAGCCGCTGCATCTGAACGCCGTGCCTGCCGAATCTATCGCGTAGCCACTCGCCATCACACTGCGCTATGTCAGCGATCGTCTCTATGCCCTCTGCCGTCAGCCGCTCCGCGGTCTTGGGGCCGACGCCCCACAGATCACGAATGGGCAATGGCGCCAGGAATACCCGCTCGTCGCCGGGAGCAACAACGGTCAGCCCGTCCGGCTTGTCCATTTCCGACGCTATCTTTGCAACCGACTTGCTTGTCGCTGCGCCCACGGAAATCGTAAGGCCCAGTTCTTCCTTGACACGCCGTTTCAGGCTTGACGCGATTGCGGCAGGCCGGTGGCCCTGATCAACAACCTCAGTAACGTCAAGGTATGCTTCGTCGAGGGATAGCGGTTCCACGAGTGGGGTGAGGTCACGAAAGATGGACATTACGCCCTGGGAGATTTCGCGGTACCGGTTGAAGCGAGCACCAACGCGGATCGCTTCGGGACACAGTCTCTGCGCCGTACGCATGGGCATCGCGGAGCGCACTCCGAACTCGCGGGCCTCGTATGATGCGGACGCCACGACCCCGCGTCCCTCCGCACTGCCGCCCACTACCACAGGCTTACCGCGAAGTTCGGGCTTGTCCAGCTGCTCTACGGACGCGTAGAAGGCGTCGAAATCAGCATGAAGTATATGGCGCATTCTCTATACCTCAACGCCATATTACAACGAAACGGGTCGGGCTTAAAGTGGAATCTGACTAAGAACGGCGGACTAGACAGCTCCGTCGATGGACACGTCCAGCACAGCGGGCTTACCAAGAGCGAGCGCCTGTTCCAATGCCGGGCCAACCTCTGCCGGATCATCGATCTTGCGTCCATGCACACCCATCGCCTCCGCGACCGCGGCGATGTCGAACGGCGTAGCGAAGTCCATCGCGATGTATTCGCTCGTCGGGTTCTGCTGGCCTAGAATCTCGCTCTTGTAGAGGTTCATATTCAACTTGAGCACCCGATATGCCCTGTTGTTGCAGATGACATAGACGACCGGTATGTCCGAGTTGGCAGCCGTCCATAGCGCTTGAACCGTCATCATGGCGCTGCCGTCGCCGATAATTCCGACCACGGGTTTGTCCGGGTTCGCCAGCTTCGTGCCCATAGTGCCGCCCATGCCCCAGCCAAGCGCGCCGCCGGTGATGCCGAGCAGGCTTCCGGGCTCATCGAATTCCAGCGCGCCAAATATCGATGCCCGCGTAGTGACCGAGTCGTCCACGACAATTGCATCTGAAGGCAATGCGGATGCTAATTCCGTCATCATTCTCTCGGTGGACATAGGGCTGATTTCCCGCCGGGCTTCCAGACGTGCCTCCCACTCCGCATCCTGAGCCGCTTTCTGCTCGGCGACCGATGTCGCGCGACCCTTTGCGGCTTCCTTCTCGGCGCCTGACATTCGCACATCAAGCGCATCCGAGAGAGCGGACAATGCAGTTCTGGGATCAGCGACAATACCGACATCCGTAGGCTCGGTTCTTCCGATTTGCGCGGTGTCGGAGTCGATGTGTATCAGCTTGGTGGAAGGATCCAGCGCTCTTCCGGAGAAGTAGAAGTAGCCGGGGAACACGGGAGTCCCCACCGCAACCACGGCATCCGCGTCCTCCAGCATTGCCTTGCCGGCGGGCATGCCCGGGCTGGCAAGACCGAGGAACTGGGGATGGCTCGTCGGGTAGTTTACCTGTGAGTAATAGCTGGCGTACACCCTGGCACCCAGAGCTTCCGCGAGTCTGACCGCACTGTCTGCCCCGCCTGACTGCCCTACCCTGTCACCAACAATCAGCACAGGGTTTTCGGCAGCAGCAAGAATCTTCGCCGCCTCATCTATCGCCTCGGCGTCCGGGGCGATGCGCGTGTAGGTGCGATGGGACGGGACGATTTCAATCTCCGCCTCGTCGTCCAGAGCGTTGGCAGAGAACGCGACATAAACCGGACCCATCGGCGGCGTCTTTGCCTCGTTGAATGCGCGGCGCAACACGCCGGGGACTTGCTCCGGATGGGTAACCTCGGCGCTCCACTTGCAGAACTGCTTGACCATCTCAACGAGGTCGGTCCGCCCTTCGGCGAGCTTCCGAATGTCCTTGTTCGCGGAAGTCAGCACAAGCGGTGTGTTGCCTTCGGCAGCATTGGCAAGCAGGCTCACACCATTGGCCAGGCCGGTTTCGATGTGCAGATTGACGAAGGCAGGCTCGTTACGATAACGGGCGTAGGCGTCAGCCATGCCCATCGCGGCACCCTCCTGCACCGACAGCATGTAGCGGATATCGGGGAAGTTCTCCAGCTCGTCGAGGATGGGGCCCTCGCTGGTACCTGGGTTCCCGAATATGTACTCGATTCCCTCGGCGCGCAGCATCTCCATCAGGGCGCGCTTTCCCGTCATTCTTGGCATTGTAATTCTACGCTCCTAGCTCTCCCACAGAGTGGTTCTTTCGGGGAAGTCGTCAGACTGAGGTGGGACTACACAGAAGACATGCCCGCTGGGGGCCTCCATAATCCAAAAGGAGTCCATCTGTTGCTTGCGGCGCGCTCCTAACGCCTCCAGACGACGAACTTCTGCCTCGACATCGTCCGTTTCGAAGTCCAGATGTATCCTGGCATCGTCCTCTACACGCTGAAGCAGGACGAAGAATCCTCCTGCTCTTCCATGAAGAAAGACATAGGGGTCGGACTCATCCTCGTTGAGCCTCGGAGGCATATTGAGTGCCTGCCCCCAGAATTTCACACCGGCATCCACGGTGTCGGGTGGGCAGTCGATCATGATTGCGCAGAGCCTGCTTCTGTGTGGCATCAGATCTTAGCCAGAATCTCTTCGATAGCCTGCTTCCGAAAGCGTTCGAGATCATCGGCGTCCTTGATTATTGCGCCCAGCGTCTGCTCGACTGCTTCATAGTCGAGGTGGTCGAGGTGCAGAACGACCATCGCGCGCGCCCAGTCGAGCGTCTCCGCGATGCCCGGCACCTTGTCCAGTCCCGTGCGCCGCGCGCTGTCCACGAAGCGAACGACCTGGCGCGCGAGCCTGTCCTCGATGCCGTTCACCTTGGCGCGAACGATTCGCAGCTCCTTGTCGATGTCCGGGTAGTCGATCCACAAGTACAGGCAGCGTCGTCGCAATGCGTCCGAAAGGTCGCGGGTGCGATTCGATGTCAGCACCACGAACGGGCGGTGCTTCGCCTTGATCGTGCCAATCTCGGGAATCGTCGCCTGAAAGTCCGACAGCACCTCCAGCAGAAATGCCTCGAACTCTTCATCCGCACGGTCAACCTCGTCAATTAGCAGGACCGGCGGCTTCTCGGGCTCGGTGAGGGCGGCGAGCAGCGGACGCTTCAACAGGAACGATTCGCTGAATATCTGCTCCTCCTGGTCCTCTGCCGAAACATCAGCGTTCTCGTTCAGCTTGATCCAGAGCATCTGGCGCTGGTAGTTCCACTCGTACAGCGCGGTGGAAACATCAAGCCCTTCGTAGCACTGGAGACGGATCAGCCGGGTGTCGAGAAGGCGCGCCATCACATTGGCGATCTCCGTCTTGCCTACGCCGGCGCGGCCTTCGATCAGCAGCGGACGCTCAAGAATCTGCGCCATGTAGATCGAAGTGGCGATTGCCGGGTCGCCGACGTAATTCTCTGACGCCAGCCTGTCCAGGATATCCCTGATGGGATCTTCTCGCGCTGCGGAGTCCATCACTTCTCTATTCACCATGAATTCCGAATCCCAATTGAAAGGGGCAGGTATTCTAGTCACCTGCCCCTCTGATCGCCAATCAATCCGGCTTATCCCCGGAGACAATCCGGCGCCCTATCCGCCTCAGTCCTGCATCGCCCGCCAGACCTTCTCGGCCTTTGCAGGCATGTCCATGTGCGTAACCCCAAACGGCGAGAGCGCGTCAACGACCGCGTTGATGACCGCGGGAGACGCGGCAATCGTACCGGTTTCGCCAGCGCCCTTCACACCAAGCGGGTTTGTCGGTGAAGGCGTTTCGGTCCTTGCCGTCTCGAACGAAGGAAGGCTCGCGGCCTGAGGCACTGCGTAGTCGAGCATGCTGCCCGTGATGAGCTGACCATCGTCGTCGTAAACGCCCTCTTCCCAGAGCGCCTGGCCAATGCCCTGTGCTACGCCGCCGTGTACCATACCCTCCACGATCATCGGGTTGATTACATTGCCCACATCGTCAACCGCGACATAGCGCAGTACGGTGACGTCGCCAGTGTCGGGATCGACTTCAACGGTGCAGATGTGCGTGCCGAACGGCCATGTGAAGTTCTCCGGGTCGTATATGCTCGTGGCTTCCAGGCCAGGCTCCAGTCCCTCAGGCAGGCCGTCATACCAGTAGGCGGCGAGAGCGACTTCCTGGAATGACTTCGCCTCTGCGGGCGCTCCCTGAACGAAGAGCTGACCGTCTTCGTACACGACGTCCTCAGGCGCCGCCTCCAGCATGTGCGCGGCGATCTTCTTCGCCTTGTCCTTGATCTTCTCGACGCTCATGTGGATAGCCGTGCCACCGACAACCGCGCTGCGGCTGCCGAATGTGCCCGTGCCCTGCTGGACCTGCGCCGTATCGCTTTCCACTACCTCGACATCCTCCACGGGGACACCGAGTTCGGAGGCCGCGAGCTGCGCGAAGGTCGTTTCGTGGCCCTGCCCGTGCCCGGATGAGCCGCTGTAAACGGTAACCTTCCCGGTCGGATGGACCCGTACCAGCGAACTCTCCCATACGCCTGCGCGGGCGCCGAGGGAGTATGCAACGGCTGACGGGGCCATGCCGCAGATCTCGACGTAGGTGGAGAGGCCAAGTCCGATGTAGCGTCCTTGCTGTCGCGCCTCTTCCTGCTCCTTGCGGAAGTCGTCGTAGTCGATCATCGAAAGCGCCAGATCCAGCGCGTTCTCGTAGTCGCCGCTGTCATAGATAACACCGGTTGCGACTTCGTGCCCGTCCTCGAACGGGGCGATGAGGTTCTTTCGTCTCACTTCAGCAGGGTCCATGCCAATCTCGGCGGCGAACCTGTCAAGCATGCGCTCCACAACATAGGTCGCTTCCGGCCTGCCGGCGCCGCGATACGCGTCCACCGGCGTGGTGTTGGTGAACACCCCGATGACCTTGCAGTGAACATTCTCAATGTTATACGGGCCCACGAGCATCAACCCAAACAGATATGTCGGGATTGCCGGGGCAAATGTGGAAAGGTACGCGCCCATGTTGGCGTAGATAGTACCGCTTATCCCGGTAATCGTCCCGTCGCGGTTGCCCATGATCTCCCAGTCGCCGATGTGGTCGCG
>CAZWDM010000012.1:0-57753 GCA_964632415.1 uncultured Dehalococcoidia bacterium
GCAGCACCGCCACGTTGAACTGCCAGTCCGGGTGCCAGGGCAGCCACCAGGTCATAGCAGTCCCAATCCAAGCGCTTCCGGCAGCGGCGCAAACCTGAGTACAGGGGAGTCCGCAATGAAGAGCATCGCCAGCAGCAGAACCGCCACCTCCGTAACTTCATTCACCGCGCCATATATGTCGCCCGTGGTGCCGCCCAGCAGTCGCGTTGCCCAGGCACCGATGCCCCAGGCGACCGCGCTTGCCGCCGCGAGCAGTATGACGCCGATAATGCCTGCCAGCGCGACGCAGGCGATCAAGGTGAACGCAAAGCCGAGTATCAGCTGCCACCTGATTCCCGGCTCGCCGCTGAAGAACGAGGTGCCCAGCCCGTTCTCCCGGGCATACGGGTATAGCTCCATCGTCAGGAGCATCGCCCATCTCGACAGGCAAGGAAACAGCAGAAGGACCGGCACTCTTTCGGCGCTTGCGGACGGCAGTCCCAGCAGGGCGGTTACCTTCACCAGCAGCAGGCATACGACGCCGATGACGGCAAACGCGCCCACATGGGGATCACGCAGTATTGCCAGGCGCCTCTCCCGGCTGAAGCCGCCCAGCAGCGCGTCGCACGAGTCCATGAAACCGTCCAGGTGCAGGGCACGGGTCAGCACGACCAGGACTATCACCAGCATTATGGGCCACAGGAGGACGGGGAACACGGGTATGGCGCGGTAGCTCGCCCATCCCTGTGAACTGCCCGGCAGCTCCGTACCGAACAGAAGCATGACCAGGAACTCAATGATGACAATCAAGCCGCCCAGCAGCAGTCCTACCAGGGGGAACCAGCCTCGTGCTGAGGCGAGGGAGCCGGGAGCGTTGCGAGGCGCCAGCGGCAGGATCGTCAGGAAGCCGATGGCAGACCGCAGTCCACTCATAGTGAGGTCTGACTGCCGCCTGTCGCAACTTCGGCCTCGTTGTCGTCGCGGTCGGATACACCGGCCTCGCCGAAGGTTGCCATCCCGCTGAGACAAGCCGCCGCCGCCTCGATGACGGGCATTGCCAGCACCGCGCCGCTGCCCTCGCCGAGCCGCATGTCCAGCTCCAGCAGCGGCAGCAGATTCAGGTGGGAGAGCACGATGCTATGCCCATTTTCTGCGGAGCGGTGAGAGGCGATGAGATAGTCGCGCACGGTAGGGCATAACGCCTGCGCAATGAGCATAGCAGCGCCGGAAATGAAGCCGTCAACGACGAGCGCGCGGCGCATGCTCGCCGCACCCAGCGCTACGCCCGCAAGCACTCCAATCTCGAAGCCGCCAACCTTCGACAGCACTTCGAGGCCGTCAGAAGCATCGGGGCGGTTGACCTCAAGGGCGCGCCTGACGACCTCAGCCTTGTGCGCCAGCTCTTCCGTGTTGCGCCCAGTCCCCGCGCCTGTCGTCTCCTGTGGCGACGCCCCCGTGATGGAGGCTGTGATGGCGCTCGATGCGGTGGTGTTGCCGATACCCATCTCGCCCGCTGCGATGAGGTCTGCGCCGGCCTCCGCGGCTTCGACGGCGATATCAACGCCTGCGAGAACGCTCTGCTCCGCTTGATCGCGGGTCATGGCAGGACCCCGGCTGATGTCAGCCGTGCCCCTGCCGATACGGATCTGCCGCAGATCGGTATGGTCGGGCAGGTCTGCGGCCACGCCCGCATCGACGATAATCTGCCGCACGCCCAACTGCCGGGACATTACGCTGACAGCCGCACCGCCCGCCAGGAAGTTCAACACCATCTGCGCCGTAACTTCCTGAGGGTATCCTGTTACGCCCTGGGCAACCACGCCATGGTCGCCTGCCGCGACGATGACGGCCTTGCCGCCGATTGCGGGCAGTTCCGTGCCGAAGATGCCGGCGAGCTGCACCGACACGTCCTCCAGCCTGCCGAGGCTGCCCGGCGGCTTGGTCAGGTTACGCTGCCGGCTGAGGGCGCGCCGCATTGCGCCCGCATCCGCCGGCTGTATGGAGGCTATGACACCGTCAAGTGTTCGTTCCATCGCGTTCTTGCCTGTCGTGAGCCGATCAGTCTTCGTCAGTTACCGACTCGTACTCGATCTCCAGCTTGGAGCCCTGGTTGCTGGCGGGCGTGAACACGACGCGGCTCTCGTAGGCGCCCTGCTTTCGCCACAGCTTCCACATCGCGTCACAGGCCATGCGCATGTACATCTTGCGCGAAGTAACGACCGTGGAATGCAGTTCCTTGGCTGTGATGCGCCTGGTTTCCGCGCCGCCTTCCCTTGCCTCTGACAGCATGGCGATCAAGGCGTTATCGAAGTCTTCGTCGTAGTATTCGTACTGTTCTACCATTGCTTAACCTGCACTTACTACTGAAAACCCGAGCCTATCAACCGTCCGCCTAGAATTCCAATCCCGGCTGCGCCTTTATTCCCTGCTCCCTGTATGGGTGCTTGATCTCGCGCATCTCCGTCACGAGGTCCGCGAACTCGATAAGCTCGTCCGGCGCGTACCTGCCGGTGATAATCACATGGAGCATGTGCGGCTTCTGCTTCAGAGTCTCGATCACATCCTCAACCGGAATCCAGCCATAATGCAGCGGATAGGTGAACTCGTCCAGGATGATGACATCGTGCTCGCCGGACAGGATCGCTTCCTTGCAGTTCTCCCACTGCGCACGCCCCAAGTCCTGCGTGGTCTCCATGTTCTTGGTGCGCCAGGTGAAGCCGTCGCCCATCGCGCTCATCGGGATTCCCAGCTTTTCGGCGGCGCGGCTCTCTCCGAAGCGGGAGCCGGTGTGCTTCAGAAACTGGAACATCTGCACGCGCATGCCGCGCCCCCACGAACGGAACAGAACACCGAGCGCGGCGGTCGTCTTGCCCTTGCCGTTGCCGGTATTGATGACGACCAGCCCCTTTTTGATGCGCGGGCCCTTGACGGGCTGGTGTTCCCGTGTCTCTTCCGTTTCGTTGGCGGCGGCGGAATCGGTTGTCATGGTCGCCTCCAGTTTACGCTATCAGTCCGCTGTGGAGAGCTGGTCTTTCCGAAGCATATAGGCAAAGCCCGCCGCCATCAAGATCCAGGTGAGCAGGTGTCCGATAAGCGTTACATTATTGAAGTCCAGGAACAGACCCGGGGGGACTGGCACCGGGTCCGGGTTGCCCGGCACCAACCAGAATATGAGCACCAAGAACGCAGCGTAAGCCACACCGGTCAGAGCGTACAGGCCCTGTCGCGTTCCCTGTGACTGCACGCCGCTGTTGATCTCGTTCAGCGCGAGAATGACCCCCGTCACGCCAAGCGCCGACATCATGTAGAACAACAGATGCAAGCCCTGCCGGGACAGAAGTGTATCCTCGCTTCCCACTCCCGGCGGCACGAACGGGAATTTTACGGAAACGAGGAACGACAGCGCCCAGAAGCCCAGCAGTCCCGCGACTGCCGCCATCGCAATGGCATCCGCCTTTGGGAGCGCCCAACGCAGCAAGCCATAAGTGCCCGCGAAAAGCAGACCAAACACGCCACCCAGAATGCCGGTGCCAATCGCCATTCCGACGCGCTGCATGCCGAGCGACACTAGAGGCGGTTCTTCTTCAGCCTGCGCTCCGGCGGGCACCGCCGCGGCAGCGCGTTCCTCTTCGAGCACGATAGCCTGTTCAATTATTGGCACAGTGAAGATATTGTGGTACACGCCCACAATCAGGCCTGCCACAATCCCCACCAGCACAGCGCGTAAGATCGTTCGATGCATTGCAAGCCTCCAAGTAGCAGTCAGCGATTAGCCGTCAGCAGTCAGCGATTGCAGCCGTTGGCTGATAATTGATCGCTGACACCTGATGGCTGGTCTAATGGCACATCAGGGCGACATGCCGCGCATGGTGGAAGAACTCGTGGACATAGTCCATCACGACGCCCTTGTCGCCAACGAAAGCCGCGGCGTGAACGCTGCCGTCAACATAGCCCATCGCGTACAGCACCAGCATGGCACCGCCGACCCAGGGTGCAAGCCCCATCGCCTTACGCGACAGGATTCCGCCTTCTCTTGCCAGTGTGGTCATAGTCTGAACCGTCCTTTCCCGTAACCCAAATTCGTTATTTCGCTTACGCGCGGATTCTATCATGTAACTGTCTCATTATCACGCACCCGAGGCTTGATTGCCTCGAATTCTCTGACACCCGCTCACTGCCCATTTCAATCTTTCGCCTCGTCTTGCGCCTGTCGCACTGCGGCCCTTATCGCGTCCGCCCGCAGCTCGTTGAGCGGGATGTAATCTCCGCCAAGGGTCTCAGCCACGCGCTCGACCAGCCCGAAACGGTTCGAGCGCGGCGCGGGGTCAAGCACGATGGAATGCACCTTGTCCTGTCTCAAAGACTCGCACAATCTGAGAGCGTCCTCATACGGGTCGCCGCCGCCCGACATCCCGACATTTGCGCGGCAGTCGGATACGATCGTCAGCAGTGGAGGCGTGTCGGGGCTGCGCTGTCGCTGCTGCCTGATGAGCCGCTGCGCGTCCGCGAGTGCCTGCGCCAGTGGAGTCCGCCCGCCGGTCGGCAGGTTGTCGAGACGATGCTGCGCCAGCTTGGGGCTGCCGGTGGGAGGGAGCACGACCTCGGACTGCGTACCGCGGAAGGCGATCATTGCCACGCGGTCCCGCCGCTGGTATGCGTCCATCAGCAGAGATATGACCGCGCCCTTTGCGGCGGTCATTCGCTGCTGAGCGCCCATCGAGCCGCTCGAATCCACCAGGAAGACCACCAGATTGCCAACACGCGACTCGCGCACCTTCTGGCGCAGGTCCCACGGCTCGACATTCAGCGCAAGGCTGCCGTCGGTATATGACGAACGCCGCACCTGGAACGGGGAGGCGGCGCGAACCGTTGCGTCCACTGCGAGATCGGTAACCTTGCCGTCGGGCATGGTCGCACCCACATACCGTCCGCGATGGTCGCGCACGCGGCTGACGGTGCGCCTGCCGTGGCTTGCGCGCGCCTGCCTGTCAAGCGCGTCGAGATTGAGCGGCTTCACCTGGAACGACTCGCCGATGCTGAACACATCCTCGTCCGCGCCGTTCTGTGGCTCTTCTTCACTCTCGGGTGCCTCGGGCGGCGTTACATCGCCCAGGTCCGGCTGTGGCATATCCGGCGGTGTCGAGTTCAGTATGTCCTGCGCCATCTCCTGCAAACGCTCGCTGTTCATATCGGGGTCGTCGAACGGCTGACGGCGCATCCGGTGCAGCAGGGCCATTTCAGCCACGCGCAGCACATCGTCGGGCACGACACTCGTCCTGCCCTCGTATGCGGCAAGAGTCTGCGCCGCCTTGTAGATGACGATGTCGGCGCGCAGGCCGTCAACCTCGTGCTCCGCGCAGAGCCGCGCGATGAATGTCAGGATGCCGTCCTCGACAGTGACGGAGGGCAGCAGTTCCATGGCGCTTGCGATGCGCTCGCGCTCATGTGACTCCGCTTCTGTCCAGCCCGACTGGAATGCCGCCGGATCGCTCTCGTACGCTATGCGCCGGCGGACGACTTCCGCGCGACGCTCGGGGTCCCGGATATGGTCGATTTCGACGGCAAGCCCAAAGCGGTCTATGAACTGCGGGCGAAGGTCGCCCTCCTCCGGGTTCATGGTGCCAATCAGCAGGAACTGCGCCGGGTGCGAGAACGATATTCCCTCGCGCTCGACGAAGTTGCGCCCCATCGCGGCGGAGTCCAGCAGCACATCCACCACATGGTCGTTCAGCAGGTTGACCTCGTCGATGTACAGGATGCCGCGGTGCGCCGAAGCCAGCAGACCCGGCTCGAATCGGCGGCTGCCCTCTCGTATAGCGGCTTCGATGTCCAGCGTCCCCACGACCGCCTCTTCAGTGGCGCTAACCGGCAGTTCCACAAGGCGCACCTGTCGCTCAACCGCGCGCCGCCGCTCACTTGCGCAGAACTCGCAGCCACCGAATGGCGCGTCAGGCTCGCAGCTATACGAGCAGCCGGTAACGATGTCGATCTCCGGCAGCAGCGCAGCAAGCGACCGCGCCGCAGTCGATTTCGCGGTGCCCTTTTCGCCGCGAATCAGGACGCCGCCAATCGCCGGATTGATCGCGTTCAGGATGAGCGCGAGCTTCATCCGTTCCTGCCCGACAATCGCGGTGAATGGGAAGATGGTGTCCTGGCTGTTCACAATGGCTTGGGTCATCAGCGTGCTCTAATCGGCTCCACCAACTGCCAGGGTCTGGCCGGCTTTTGCAAGGAAGTCCAGAACAGGGGGCAGCACCATATCACTGCGCTCCATCGCAAGTGTGTGATCCAGGTCCGGCAGGGAGACCCAGGTAACATTGGGCATATGCTTCACGCACTTCTCTGCGCCGACATGCAGGCCGTCCGCGTCTCCTGCGTACACGAGGCAGGGCATGGTCATTGTCGGCAATACCGGCGACAGGTCGGGGCGGTTCGCGAGTCCCAGCGACGCGCCTATGATGGCTTGCGGGTCGTTGGCAAGCAGTTGAGCCTTTCGCTCCGCAGAGATGACATCGCCGTCGCTCTCCAGGTCGGCGACGTATCCCTCCATTCCACCGGAGTTGATGCGGCGGATTCTGTCCTCCAACCCGACGGCATCCAGCGGATACGGGTGCATGCCTCCGATAATCAGGGAGTGGAACCGGTCGGCGAAGGATTCGGCGAGGGCGAAGCCGATGCTGCCGCCCATCGAATAACCCATGTAGTGGGTCTTGTCGACACCTTCGGCGTCCAGCACGGAGATGACATCGGAAGCCATCAGCTTCTGGTCAAAGGCTTCGGGATCGTGGGGCTTGTCGCTGTCGCCGTGACCGCGAGCGTCAATCAGCAGGAGCTTGTAGTCGCTCTTCAGTGCGTCCACAAATCCGAATTCGTACCAGCGCAGGATGCTGCTGGTCAGCCCGTGCTGAAGGACCAGGGGGCTGCCCTCCCCTTCGACTTGGTAGTGTATGCGAACTCCGTTGTTGTCAGCGTATGGCATCCAGATTCACCTTATCCCTGCGTCTGAAATCTAACCTCAAGCCGCTATTGCACGTGGGCAGTAGTAACCAACTATTAGCTCTCCAATTGTCATTCCTCACTACGTTCGGAATGACGGTGAGAGTCAGGCTCGCTCCCTAACTTCCTGCCGCTCCTCGAGCAGTGCTTCGGTTCGGAGGTACACGCGGCGCAGCTCGTTAAGCATCTCCTCCGGCGGCTCCTCCCACATCTGCCGGTCTGCCGATTCCATAAGCCGCTCGGCGATGGAGCGCAGCGCCCACGGGTTGCTCTGCTCGAAGAACTGCTGCATCTCGGGGTCGAGCGCGTACCGCTCGGTGACTTCCTGGTACATCCAGTCGTCGATTATCTGCGCGGTGGCGTCGTAGCCGAAGATGTAGTCAACTGTTGCCGCAAGCTCGAACGCGCCCTTATAGCCATGCCGCTTCATCGAGTCCATCCACTTGGGATTCACCACGCGGGAGCGGAAGACGCGCCGCGCCTCTTCCTTCAGGTCGCGCGTGCGGAGGAGCGACGGGTCGGACGAGTCGCCGAAGAACTGGCGGGGGTTGTCGCCTGCCAGCGCGCGTACCGTCGCGATCATGCCGCCGTGGAACTGCATGTAGTCGTCGGAGTCGAAGATGTCGTGTTCGCGGTTGTCCTGGTTCTTGGTGGCGACGTCGATCGCGGCGAAGCGGCGACGGAACTCCCGAACCGCGCTTACGCCGTGCTGCCGCCTGCCATAAGCATAGGAGCCCCACGCCGTATAGACATTCGCAAGGTCTTCGTCAGACTGCCAGCTCCCATCGTCTATGGCCTGCAGAATGCCCGCGCCGTAGCTGCCGGGCTTGCTGCCGAATATCCTGAACAACGACTCGGATTCCGCCTCAACAGTGCTGACCCCACCGGCACGCTTCTCTGCGATTTCGGCGGCATAGTGCTTCAGGACGAAGTTGCGATCCTGCGGCTCGTCCAGCGAGGCGACCTTGTGGAAGGCGTCGTCCATCATCACGATCAGGTTCTGGAATGCGTCGCGGAAGAAGCCGCTGATGCGGACGGTAACATCTATGCGTGGTCGTCCCAACTCTTCGAGCGGAATCACTTCCAGCCCGCTAACTCGCCTGCTTTCCTCCTGCCATGTCGGGCGCACGCCAATGAGCGCGAGAATCTGCGAGATGTCGTCGCCGTGCGTGCGCATCGCGGAGGTGCCCCACACGCTTATGCCCACCGATTCGGGGTATTCGCCTTCGTCATTCACATAGCGTTCCACCAGCGAATCCGCGAGTTCCTTGCCAATTTGCCAGGAAGTCTCTGACGGAATGCTGCGGGGGTCCATCGAGTAGAAGTTGCGGCCCGTCGGAAGCACGCCCGCCATACCGCGTGTGGGCGCGCCGGCAGGCCCCGGCGATATGAAGCGTCCGTCGAAACCGCGAAGCAGAGCGTCGATTTCGTCAGTCGTCTGCGTCAGCGCGGGGTAGATGCTGTCGCACACATAGTGCAGCACACGCGGCACGTCGCCCGTCTCAACGAGCATGTCGGTAGCTACGCGCTCGACGCTGGCGCTGTCGAAGTCGGATTCATACAGCCTTTCATAGAGCGTATGTGCCATCGTCTCCAGCCGTTCCACGACATCGCCCGCGCTGCGAATAGGCTCGCTTCCGTTTGCGCTCACAAGAGCGGTCGGAAGCGATGCGGATTCAACAGCCGCGCCCCTGTCCCGCATCATCGCCGCGTAGTCTATGCCGAGCGCATCGCCGAGCGCCTGTCGCAAGCCGGGAATGTCGCCGTTGTTCAGCCGTGTCAAAGCCAACAGCAGGCCGATGAGCATCTCCGATTCCGGCGCTTCTCCCAGAGTGTGCAGGCCGTCGCGGATCTGCGCGTCCTTGAGCTCGCAGATATAGCCGTCAATGTGCAGGATGAAGTCGTCGAAGTCGTCCGGTATCTCGTGGACATTCAGGTCCTCGTTCAGCCGTGCCTTCTGCACGACCTCCCATATCTGCTGCCGCAGCATAGGCAGCTTCTGCGGGTCCATCCCCTGCGCGCGGGCGTATTCGTCCATAAGCTGCTCGCAGCGCGTGATGTCGCCGTAGCTGTCGGCGGTGGTCATCGCGGGCACGAGGTGGTCGATGATGACGGCATGGCTGCGCCGCTTTGCCTGCGTGCCCTCGCCGGGGTTGTTGATGATGAACGGGTAGAAGTGCGGCATGTCCGGCAGGCACACCTCGGGTATGCAGGAGCGAGACAGCCCGACGCCCTTGCCCGGCGTCCATTCGAGAGTGCCGTGCTTGCCAAGATGTACTACGGCGTCCGCGCCGAATCCGTCCCGCAGCCAGCGATAGAACGCAATGTAGTGGTGCGTGGGCATGAGTTCCGGGCTGTGGTATATGGCGATGGGATTTTCGCCGAAGCCGCGAGGCGGCTGAATGCCGACGAACACATTGCCCAGACGCAAGCCCGCCATGAACAGGTGGCCGTCGTCAGTGTACACCTCGCCCGGAGGATCGCCCCAGTCGGAGCGCATGTCATTCTGTACATCCTGCGGTATGCCGTTGAAGTGCGCCTGATATTCTTCGGCTGACACCCGCCCCTCAGCGTTTCGCATCTGCTCAGGCGTCAGGAAATCGGCGTCGTAAGTGCAGCGCTCGATGAGGCGGCGCATCAGTTCGTCGCCGTCCGACGGTATGTCCTCGACCGTGTAGCCGGCATCGCGCATCGCGTGCAGCAGGTTGATGGCGGATGCGGGCGTGTCCAGCCCGACGGCGTTCCCAAGCCGGGACGCCTTCGTCGGATAGTTGCTCAGCACAATCGCGATTTTGCGCTCTGAAGGAGGCGTGTGCGCCATCCTCGCGTATCGAGCAGCCAGCGAAGCCACCGCCTCCGTCTGTTCGAGGTTCGGCACATACCGCCGGAGATCGCCGCCTGTCGCTCCGTTCTGCGACACGGATTCCTTGAACGAGACAGGCACCGTTATGATGCGGCCGTCCAGTTCCGGCAGCGCGACATTCATGGCGATGTCAAGCGGACTGAGACCGATGTCGCGCTCGTCCCACATAGCCTGCGGCTCGGTTGCGACGATCGCTTGCAGGATCGGCACATCGAGTTGCTCCAGCACGCGGATGTCCCAGTTGGCGTCCTGGTTGTCGCTGGACTGCAGACCAGGATGGTGGCTCATCGCAAAACTCTGTGTGCAGACCACCACATCCACCGTCGCATTGCCGTCGCCGTCCATCAGGTACTGGCGGAATACGGCGCCGTCGTCCTCGCGCAGGCTGGAACAGAATACCGGAAGCGCATTGCAGCCCTGCCGTTCCAGCGCGTCCACCATCGCGTCCACGAACTCCAGGTTCTGGCTGACCCAGTGGGCGCGGTAAAAAAGCAGCGCAGCGGTCGGCTTGCCGGCGTCGCAGTGCAGCCGACGATATTCCTCGGGCGGCACAGCGTCCAGCGAACCGGCACGGTACACGCCGTCCTGCGGCAGTGGCACGGGCGGCTCGTAGCCATGAACGCTTCCCAGTGCCTCATCGCTGAGGAACTGCAGGAGGTTGACGAGATTTGCGACGCCGCCGTGGTTCAGGTACTCGAATGCCGTCTGCGCCAGGACAGGCGGAGTGGTGGAGCGCCGCTCGAACACCGCATCGCGCACAGGCTCGCCGGAGCACGCCACGAGCGGTATGCCAAGGCGCCTGCACTCCGATTCGAGCGTGCCGAAGTGCTCGCCCATAGCCTTGTCGCCGCCCAGCAGCCGCGCCAGCACGAGATTGGCTTTCGGCAGCGTCTCGCGCACGAACCCTTGGAATGCGCCCTCTTCCTGCATCAGTGCGAAGGGATTGATCGCTACTGTACCGGCGAGGCTATCCGGCAGGCCTGCCTTTGCCCGCTCGAGGGTCAAAATGTCCGTGTCAGATGTGGTGAGGAATACGATCATCCGCTTCGAGTCACCTAAAAGTCCAGGCTGGAGATTGCCGTCAAATTCAGAAAAAAGAAAACGCTCCAAACAATCATGGTCGGAGCGTAACAACCCGGTTCTCGCAGAGCGTGAACGACGGCTTGGAAGAGCTCCCACCGGCGAGAAGCCAACTTCCAACGGACAAGGCAGGTATCCTGACTCGCGGCTCATTGCGTCTGCGGCGCCTTCCCGGTCTTCGACCAGTGGCGAGTGCCGCAACGCTAACCGCTTACAGTGGCGCGGCCGTGGGGGACTCTCACCCCCTTCCCTGCGAACCTGTGCGCTAGATATTCAGCAGCTATTAAAGTGCGTCTTCTACCACCCGCAATCTATCACCGCGTCCTGTGAGTGTCAATAACGTGCCGGTCTTTGTCTCCAACTTCGGAACAGATTCACTTCCTTCAGGCCATGCCGAGGTCACGCGGCAGCCGGTCGAAACCGGAATGCTGCATGTTACATTCATGTAAACGATTTTCTGAATAAGTATTGACACTTGTCCGAATGCGTAAGATACTCTCACCTAATCTATAGCCAGGCTCGATTTTATTTGAGCTGGTTTATGAATACCCCGTGGGGGAGGAGGTGTCTATGCAGGAGCAGGAAGTACAATCGGGCATTTTTGGAGGTATTCTGGAAAGGTACGCGGACGAGTTCTGGCTGCTGTTCAGGATCGTATTCGCGATATTGGTGTTTCTACACGGAATACAGAAAGCATTTTTGCTGTGGGGGTTTCCCGCAGGAGCGAATCCCAACGGTCTCGGCGCGCTGGTGGACATCGCTGGTTGGGTCGAGTTAATCTCCGCGCTGCTCATCGGGTTCGGCCTGCTTACGAGGCTGGGTGCAGGAGCACTGTGTGTAACGATGCTCATCGCCTATTTTGGTGTCCACGCTCAGCTCAGCCCGGTATGGCCATGGCCTCATCTGTATCCTAACCCGCCCGATGGAGGCAACGCCTTCGTCGCACACGGCGGCGAGGTAACCATTCTCTGGTTCATCGTCGCGGGCATCATCGGCGTGATAGGCGGCGGCAGGTACGCACTCGACAAGGTGGTCTTCAAGAGGGAGCCACTTTAGTCTGAGCCAACAGAGCGTCCGAGTAGCGCAAGACAAGCAAGCATTAATTGCTGTATAGTCAATGGGGACTGGTGATAAACTGCCAGTCCCCATTCTTGTGATTGGGCTATCGACAACTTCCACCGAGAGGCCTTCGACTCGATGGCACTGAACCGCAGGCTAATAGTTGTCTCCAACCGCGTTCCGCCCGGTTCCAGCTTCGAAACCCAGGGGCGGGGAGAAGCTGCTGCGGGCGGGCTCGTTACAGCCGTCCGCTCCGCGATGGAGCAAAGTGGCGGCCTGTGGTTCGGCTGGAGCGGCAGGAGCAGTCGCAGGAGAGTAACGACGGGACCCACCGTCAGGCTGTACGGACGGATACAGCTCGCAACTATGGACCTGTCCGATGACGAAGTCAGCCTCTACTACCTCGGCTTTTCCAACCGCACGCTCTGGCCCCTGCTGCACAGCTTCCCGATGCGCGTGGTGATCCGCCACGACACCTATCGCGCCTACCGCCGCATCAATCTTCGCTTCGCGCAGGCATTGATGCCGTTCCTCAGCAGCGACGACCTCGTGTGGGTGCAGGATTTCCACCTGTTCCACCTGGGCTACGAGCTGCGCCGGCTGGGATGGCAGGGCAAACTCGGATTCTTCCTGCATGTGCCGTTTCCGCCGTCCGAGATATTCAGGATCATGCCCTGGTCCCGCAGCACCCTGGATGCGATGATGAGCTACGACCTCGTTGGGCTGCATGACGATCGCTACAGGCATAACCTTATCGACGCGTTGAATGTCGAGCTCGGCGGCGAATGGGACGGTGAGACTTACAGACAGGGAGCGCGCTCTACCCGTATCGGCGTATTCCCGATTGGCATCGACCCGGAGTCGTTCAGGCCCAAAGAAGAGGGACACGAGCACAGCCTCGCGAACGAATTGGGGCTCGCCGAAAACCCGGAGCGGAGGCTGATACTCGGCGTGGATCGCCTGGACTACACGAAGGGCATCCCGCACCGGCTCCGCATATTCGAGCGGCTACTGGAACGCCACCCCAACCTCGGAGGCACGCTGATATACATCCAGATCTCGTCTCCGTCGCGCACCCGCGTGCCCGAATACGTGCAGGAGAAGGAGCAGGTGGAGCGTCTCGTCGGGCAGATCAACGGGCGGTTCTCAGAGGCGGGATGGGTGCCGATCCGCTACCTGTATCGCTCGTATGCCCAGACCGAACTTGCGGGTTTCTACCACGACTCCGATGTGTGCCTCGTAACGCCGCTGCGAGACGGCATGAACCTGGTCGCCAAGGAGTTCGTGGCAGCGCAGGACGTTAACTCGCCGGGTGTGCTGGTGCTATCGCGTTTCACCGGCGCCGCGCAGACGATGAAGGACGCCATCCTCGTGAATCCATACGATGTCGAAGGCACGGCGGAGGCGACTTACCAGGCGCTGCGAATGCCCGTCAGCGAACGGCGGCGGCGCAATCGCAGTCTGCTGTCCGTAGTTGAGCGGTATTCCTCGCAGAACTGGAGCGAATCGTTCTGCGCTGCGCTTCAGGATATCTAGCACTGTGCGAAGCGCGCCGCACCTAAGGTATGTCCAGGAATACCGGCGCAAGAAGATTGTCCACCGGAACGAAGTCATCCCGTAGCAGGATGTTGCGCTTCTTTCCCAGCCACTCGTCGAGTTCGTCCTGCGGCATTACGGTAAGCTCGGGATCGCCGCGCCCCTGTCCGTGGCTGGCGAAATAGACATCCGCATAGGTGAACGGCTGCATCGCGCCCGCGACTACGAATGTGAAGCGGTTGTCCTCCTCGAACAGGTCGCTGTCCGCCAGCAGGTAAACATGCGGGAAAGTCGCTTGAAGCGTGGTTATCACTGAGCGCAGGAAGCCGCCGCTGTGGTACTTGTCCACCACGTTCATGACATAGAGGCCGTCATCCGTGAGCAGCCGCTTGACCTCCTCGTTGAACTCCATCGTCGTCAGGTGGTAAGGAACGGACACATCGTTGAACGCGTCGCCGATTACGATGTCATAGGTGCCGCCCTCCAGTTCCGGGATCTTCATCCGCGCGTCCTCGTTGTACGTGATGATTGCGGTGTCGCGTGGCAACCCCAGGTACTCGTGCGTAACCTGCGTAACCGCCGGGTCGATCTCGATGACCTCCTGCCGGCTCTCAGGGTATGTGACCTCGAGGAAGTGCGGCATCGTGTACCCGCCGCCACCGATGTACAGCGCGCTGAACTGGGGCTTGGTATGGCCGACCATAGTAGCGATGTCCGCGAAGATCTTCTCGTAGCCGTACACGAAGAAGGTCGGGTCGTCGAGATCGACGTAACTGTGGATGAGCCTGTCGAGCGCGAGCGTTCGAACGGTGCGTCCCTCGATCTCACGCTCTCTGACCTTGATGCAGAAGTAGTTGCTCTCGACCTGGCACTCGGTCTCCAGCGAGTCGGTGTAAAAGCCCATAGCCGTGATGCCCGCGAACAGCACGAGCGCGACTGCGCCTACGACGCGCATCCGCCAGAGATTGCCGAACACCACCGCCATCAACACCAGGAAGACCGCGACGCCGAGAAGCACCGGGCGCGTGCCGAACCACTGGATGAGCACGAAGCCGGTGATGAACACGCCGAAGATGCTGCCTGCCGTGGACACGGCGTAGATTCTGCCCACGACATTGCCCGTCTGCGAGAGGTCGCGAAGTCTCAGCTTGATAACGACCGGCGTCACCATGCCCAGAATCACGCTCGGCACGAGGAAGAGCGTCGAGGTGATCAGCACGATGCGTGCCAGGATGTGAAGCGAACTGTACAGTTCGGATACGAACGCAATCAGCGGCAGCACTGCCAGGCTCGTCAACCCCGCGCCGAGTAGTATCAGGCCGAGCGTCTTCGGCGTCGGGAATCTGTCGGCTGTGAGCCCGCCCACATAGTTTCCGATGCTGATGCCAGCAAGCACCACGCCAATAATGCTCGTCCAGGTGAACAGCGACACTCCAATGGAGGGCGCGAGCAGGCGAGACGCGACAATTTCGATGATCAGCCCGCACGCGCTCGCCGAGAAGACGACGAAGTAGGGCGCTATCCCCGCTGCGATACGACGCATTTCGCCTCCGATTCCAGCATCCTGCCGCTACCGCGTGTGCGGGTTGAGCACATCGCCGAGCGAGTCGCCCAGCAGGTTCCACGCGAGCACGAGCGACCACGCCACCATGCCCGGCGCAATCAGCAGCCACGGCACCTCCCTGAGCGCGCTGAGGCTTCCCGCCTGCAGGAGCATTTGCCCAAGGCTAGGGCGAGGCGGCTGTATTCCAAGACCGAGCCAGCTCAGGATGATCTCGACGCCAATCAGCGCGCCCATACCCATCGAGACGCTGACGACGATAACGCCTATGGCGTTCGGCAGCAGGTGGATGAACAGTATGCGGGGCGTACTCGCACCGGAAGCGCGCGCAGCCTCCACAAACGGCGTCTGCTTCAGGACAAGCACCTGCCCCCGTACGAGTCGCGCCATGCCCACCCAGCCAAACGCGACGAGCGCCAGCGACACGACAACATAGTCCACGACACCCGAGCGCACGATGCCGTCGATGCCCATGTTCTCTTCCACCGTGCGCGCAAGCTCGACAAAGCGCGGCCTCAATGCGGAGGCGAGGATTATCACGAGCAGTATGTCCGGGAAGGAGGCGAACAACTCCCCCGTGCGCATAATCAGGCCGTCGGTCTTGCCGCCGAAATACCCGGATATCAGCCCCATCGTAATGCCGATGAGCAGACCGCCCGTCACCATCGCCACCAATGTAATGATCACAGTGTTCTGAATGCCCCAGATAACCCGAGTGAACACATCGCGCCCGCCAAAGTCGGTGCCTGCCCAGTGCTCCCAACTTGGCGCCTTGCGTATGGCGGTAAAGTCCGTCTCAGTGTACTCGTACGGCGCAATAATGGGGGCGAAGATCCCCGCCCCGTAGATGACGACGAGCACACCCATGCAGACCAGGGCAATCTTCTTGCGGACAAGGCGCTCCATCGCCCGCCTGAGATGGCCTTTGCTTCTGCCTTCTATTTCCGCCGCTTCGGCTACTTCAGTCAGTGCCATTATCGAGTCTCTGAGGCGCTCATTCCGTCATTAGACGTGTCTGTCGCTACTGGTACCGTATCCGGGGATCAATGAGTGCGTAGGTCAGATCTGCCAGCAGGTTTGCCAGCACGAACGCAGCCGAGCCAATGATGCCCATTGCCATGATCACCGGGTAGTCGCGGTTGAACACCGAGTCGATGGTGAACTGCCCCACGCCCGGCACTCCAAGGATGAACTCCACGATGAAGCTGGTGGCGAACATGCCCGCCAGCGTGAAGGACAGCAGCGTAACTATCGGGATCATCGCGTTCTTCAGCACGTGCCGAATATCGACCACGACGGCCGTCAGTCCCTTCGCTTTCGCAGTCCGAACGAAGTCCTGTCCCAGCACATCGAGAGTGCTCGCCCGCATGAATCGAGCCAGCCCAGCCACGCCGGGAATGCCCAGGGTCAGCGCGGGCGTGATGATACGCAGGTCGAAGAAGCCTCCCCATCCGGAGCAGGGCACCCATTGCAGTTTGAGGCAAAGCGCCCAGAGGGTAAACGGGATGCTGATCATGATGGGGATGGACATGAGGACCAGGGCAATCGTGACAGCAGTAGGGTCCTGCCATGTACCCTGTCGGTGGGCTATGTAGAACCCGAGTGGCAGACCTATGCCAAGGCTGACGATCATCGCGGCTGCATTCACCTGGAAAGACACCCACATCTTGGGGAAGAGCAGCTCCGACACATTCCGCCCCCGGAAGCGATAGCTCTCGCCGAAATCGCCATTCACGACGCCCCACATATATGTCGCGTACTGTACACCGAAGGGCCGGTCCAGCCCGAGCTGCTGGCGTATCTGCTGCGCAGCCGTTTCGTCGTAGCGCGCGCCGAGAATGACCTCAGCCGGATCGCCCGGCCCAAACCGCAGCAGCGTGAAAGTTACCAGGCTGGTTGCGATGAGCAGCACGGGCAGCCAGAGCAAACGCCGTGCGATGTACACCCACATGGGAGTTCCTCAGTTTGTCAGTCGGTCAGTTTGTCAGTCGGTCAGTGGGCAGACTTATCCGGTGGCACGCAAGATGGCGCAAGGATAGCGTTTAGTCAGGCGTTACGCAATGGCGCAACTCTGACTTACTGACAGACTGAAACACTGATAAACTTCGTAGTTACCAGTTTCGATGCACAAGGATGCGCGAACGGTCGGCGTCGCTCAGGTGCGTCTCAATTTTGCGCGTGAAGTCCGCAATGGTCTCCTCGACTGTGGCATTGCTTGTGTCGAGCACAATCTTGTGCCGCAGCGTGGAGTTCGCCACTGCTTCTTCATAGTCGGCCAGCACTGCGGGGATGTCCCCCACCGTAAGCGGGCTGTGCTCGCGGGGCTCCGCGGCCATGCGCTGCGCAATCACCTCTGCCGATGCCTTCACATGGACAAGCACGATATCGGGAGCGAAGCGCAGGATGGAAGATTCCACCTGCCGTGACACCGTCTTGCGGTCATGCTCCTGATGATCGGCGCCATACCCGAAGTACCGCGGACTGTACACCGAGTCATCGATATGCAGGCCGATAGCCATGTAGTCGGGTGCGGTCCAGGTGTTCGCCTGAATGTGGTAGTAGAGGCTGTGTCGCTGCGTCATCTCCCTGAGAACCGGGCTGAGCGAGAGAACCTGCTGCCGCTCCTCCTCGGTCATGTCAGGCTGCGGATGCCCGGAAGTGTGCGGCAGCTTCCAGTGGTCGTGAATCAGCGAAAACCGTGTCCCGAGATTCTCTTCCATCCAGTCGTCTATCGCGAACGCAAGAGTGCTCGTCCCCGTATATTCGCATCCCGCCAAGATGAGTCGCATCACAGTCCTCCCGTTGGTAGATTTTGTCCCCTCCCTGAGCGGGGAGGGGACTCAGTCAATCCTTAACTGTCGTAATCGAAATAGACGTATCGCAGCTTCGGTATGGTCATAGGCACCAGCCTGTAGTCCTTGATGTGGGACTTCAGCAGCAGGTTGCGCTCGCTATCGTACCACAGGGGCACCCAGGCGGCATCGTCGATGATCATCTGCTCAATCCGGTTGTACAGCTCCACGCGCTTGCCGGGGTCGCGCTCCACGCGAGCCTCCTCCAGCAAGGAGTCAACCTCAGCGTTCGAGTATGCGCCATGGTTGGTCTCGCTCTCGGTGTGGAACAGGATGTCAAGGAAGTCCTGCGGATCGGGATAGTCAGCCTGCCAGCCCAGTGCGTATATCTGGAACTTGCGGCGGTTCAGGTCCTGCAGGTATGTCGCCCACTCGACCTGCTGTATCTCTACCTCCACGCCGAGCGTATTCTTCCACATTTCCAGGATGACCTGCATGTCTATGCCAATGTCGCCACCGGTGCCCGTTACGGACAGGATGATGCGGGGACGAGTTGCGGGATCGGCGTACTGGGACAATTCAAGCTCGGCCTTCGCCGCTTCCTCGTCAAACTTCAGGCCTTCGATTCCGTCGGTGTAGCCTGGGAAGCCCGGGGGCAGGATGCCGTACGCGGGCACGGTCAGGCCGGCAAGCACCTCGTTGGCAATGAGCTCCTTGTCGATTGCGAGGTTCAGGGCACGCCTGAAGTGCACGTCATCGAATGGCGGCTCGTCCACGTTGAATCCGATGTAGGACACGCTGAAGCCCGGCGGAGCAACCTTCAACTCCTTGGACAGCGGCTCATTCGGGTCCTTCAGCCGCTCAAGGTCGAAGAGGCCTACGCCGGTGATGTCTATTTCGTCGTTCTCATAGAGCGCCATCGCCTGACCACCCGCGAGATTGAAAACGGCGCGGTCTATGTATGCGGGCTCACGATAGAAGTTGTCGTTGCGTTCAAGGATGATGCGCTCGCCGATCTTGTACTCTTTGAGCACAAAGGGGCCGGTCGAGTTCGGGCTATCAGTCCAGTTCTCGCCGCCAGCCTCGACGTTAGCCTTGTCCACCACGAACGCTGTCGGATAGGTGAGCTTGGCGAGGAAATATGCCTTGGGCGCGTCAATCTTGATTTCAATCGTGCGCTCGTCGATTGCCCTGACGCCGCTGATTTCGGTGGCCTCACCGTCAAGTACCTCGGTAACACCCACGATGTCGCTCAGATATGTGCGCGCGACCGGGGAAGCCAGCTCCGGGTTTGCCGCCCGGTTGAGCGAGTACACGAAGTCCTGCGCCGTCACGGGCTTGCCGTCCGCAAACTTGGCGTCGGGCAGCAGATGGAACGTATAGACGGTGCCGTCCTGGCTTATCTCCCACCGCTCGGCGATATCCGGCACAATCTGCAGGTCCGTATTCAAGGTAACCAGGCCACTGTACACCTCACCGACGATGAACGCCGAAGTGGTGTCAGAGGTCTTGTGCGGATCGAGCGTAGGCGGATCACTGAAGAGCCGCGTCATCGTGCCGCCGGTAGGCCTGTCCCGATCCGAATCGGACGCTACCACTGCCGGCTGAGGCGCAGGCGTAGGCGGCGTGGTCTGGACCGGAATACTCGTCGGCGCGGTGGTCTCCTTGGTGGTTTCCTCTGCCATTGCGGTTTCGGCTTCGGCGGTGGCAGTAGGCTCTGCGACCTTTGTCTGCGCAGCGGCTGTCGGAGCCGCCGGCTCTTCGATTTCTTCCGGCTGGCTCGCGCCGCACGCCAGCGCGAAGATTGCAATCAGCAATAGTGGTATCAAGAACAGTCTTTTCATCTCACACCTCTGTGCGTAGATTCCCTTTTGATTGAGCCGACTCAAATGTTGCGCTCAACAATTAAGATGTACTTTCGTCATTTCCGATTTTGGTCGTCAGCCATGCTTTGATGAAGTCATCGAGTTCACCGTCAAGCACGGCATCTACATCCGATGTGTCATGCCCTGTGCGATGGTCTTTCACCATCTTGTACGGGTGCAGCACGTAACTCCGAATCTGGTTGCCCCACTCGGGCGATACATGCTCACCCTTGAGCTTCTTCAGTTCGCGTGCCTTCTCTTCCATTTCGCGTTCCACCAGGCGCGCCATCAGAATTCGCATCGCGATTTCGCGGTTCTGGTGCTGAGATCGCTCGTTCTGGCAGCTCACGCGGATTCCGGTGGGCAGGTGCGTTATCCTCACTGCCGTCGAGTTCTTTTGCACATTCTGTCCGCCGTGTCCTCCGGCTCGAAATACGTCGATTCTCAGGTCGTCGGGATTGATCGTTACATCAACGCCCTCTTCCACTTCAGGAAGCACCTCCATCAGGGCGAAGGACGTGTGCCTGGCGTGGTCGGAGTCGAATGGCGACAGCCTCACGAGACGATGTACGCCCCGCTCCGCCTGAAGGTAGCCGTAAGCGAACTGCCCCGACACCTGGATGACCGCGCTCTTGATGCCGGCTTCATCACCGATCGACACGTCCAGAACGTCTTGCCTGAACTTGCGCTGATCGGCCCACCGCAGGTACATGCGCATCAGCATGCTCGCCCAGTCCTGCGATTCAACGCCGCCGGCTCCCGCGTGCAACGCCACTATCGCGTTGCGCTCGTCGTAGGGACCGGAGAGCGTCAGGTGGAATTCCAGCTCGCCAAGCCTGCCCTGTATCTGCGCGAGTTCCTGAACGATGGTGTCCAGCAGCGCATCGTCCTCCTCTTCGATGGATAGCAGAAGCAGCTCTTCGAGTGAATCGGCCTGCCTTTCGAGAGTGGTCCAGTCCTCGACCTTTCCCTTCAGGTCCGACAGGCGCTGCATCTTCTTCTGTGCCGCCTCCGGCACGTCCCAGAAGCCTGGCGTAGCCGCCTTTTCTTCCAGCGCGGCTATCTCCTTTTCGTCAGTAGGCAGGTCAAAGACGCACCAGAAGTTCCGCTATCCTGCTTCTCACATCCGAAATCTGACTCTTTATATCCTGCATTCCTAAGCATCCTCGCGAGTTGCCATACGATTACTGAAACGCGCTTTCAGTTTGATGGGTTAGCATCTCTTCCGGCTGTGGTAGCCAGACTGATCTCTGAGTGCCATTTCTTATCGGGCACTGCAAACGATTATATCAGCGTAGCGGTTCAGATATAAACTATTCTTGATACAACGGAAGGCAAGCAAGTGATACTGTTACCCGCCAATAATGCAGTAAACGAGGTCGCTGCGCTTGTTGGCGCGCGGTTACGTACGGTGTACAATCCCCTCCACTGCTACAAACCGGCCACCGGTGTACCCAGTTTCACACCGCGTGGCTCGCGGCGAGGTGACGCGATGCTCGATCTGCTAATTACGAACGGCCTAATCATTGACGGCACCGGCAATCCGGGCTTCTACGGCGCGGTCGGTGTCGAGGGCGACACGGTCCGCATCTTCCGGGGCGACCTGAACGATATCGAGGCGGCCCGCACAATAGACGCTGCCGACCATGTGGTCTCGCCCGGATTCATCGACATGCACTCGCATGCGGGCCTCGTCATATTGTCCGAGCCGGAGCACCACCCGAAGGTGCGCCAGGGCATCACAACCGAACTGATTGGCGTTGACGGCAACTCGTACGCGCCCTTCCACAACCACGACGACTTCCTGGACTTCGTGGCGCTGAACTCCGGGCTGGACGGCGACCCACCGCTGCCCGGCAGATGGTCGACCGTGGAGCAGTACCTTGATATGTTCGACCAGAAGGCGGCGGTCAACATCGCATACATCCTAGGCAACTCACCGCCGCGCATCGCCGCCGTCGGCTGGGACGACAGGCCCGCTACCGAGGCCGAAATGGCGGACATGAAGGCGATAATCCGCGAGGCGATGGAAGAAGGCGCGGTCGGGCTGTCAACAGGCCTGGACTACCCGCCCGGCGGATATGCCTCCACCGACGAGCTTGTCGAGCTAAGCGAGCTTGTCGCCGATATGGGCGGCTTCTACCACACGCATGTGCGCTACCGGCTCGGAGACCGCTACCTCGATCCGTTCCGCGAGGCGCTGGAGATCGGCGTCCGCAGCAGCATCCCGGTGCACATCACGCACTTCTACCAGCGCGCGCCAAGTACCGGCGGCGGGCAAGGTCTGATCGGCCTTGTGGAGGATGCGGCGGACGGCGGACAGGACGTGACATTCGACAGCTACCCCTATGTGTTCGGCAGCACGCGCCTGCTGATAATGGTGCCCGACTGGGCGCACGACGGCGGAGTTGGCAAGCTGAAGGAGGCGCTGGCATCGGAAGACGCGCGAGTCAGGCTTCGACGTGAGATGGAGCCGCGAGGGCCGTCGTGGGACAATGTGTGGCTTACCTACTTCAAGCAGCCGCACAACCACATGTATGAGGGCATGTCAGTCGAGGCGATCGCAGCCACGCGCAACCAGCATCCGGTAGATGCGATATGCGACCTGCTGCTGGAAGAGGACCTGCAGACCTGCTATGTCTCGGACGGGGCGAACGGCAACACGCTCCCCGCTTTCGTGAGCCACCCGCTGTCCATGGTCGGGAGCGACGCCGTGCTGCTCGGCGACTTCCCCAGCCCGCGCACATACGGCTGCTTCCCCGTCATTCTCGCCGAGTATGTCCGGGAAGAGAACCAGATGTCCCTGCCGGAAGCGATTCGCAAGATGACATCCTTCCCGGCGCAGCGAATCGGCCTGACCGACCGCGGCATCCTGCGGGACGGCATGAAAGCGGACATCACCGTCTTCCATCCTGGAAATGTGCAGGCGCCCGCCACTCGCACCGAACCCAAGCAGTTCCCCATCGGCATCGAATATGTGATCGTCAACGGCACTGTCGTCGTCGATGGCGGCGAACACACGGGCGCTCTGCCGGGCCGCTCGGTGGGTCGCTAGCCGGGAAACACTTAACAATGCAGCAATCGTGCCTGTACCTCGATGAAGTCCTTGGCAGCCTGCCTCCTCAGTGGGACGACGACCCATTGCCGCGGATCGACGCCGCGCTGAAGGCGTCCGGCAAGAAGATTGTCATCCTCGACGACGATGTGATGGGGACACAGAGCGTTCACGACATCGCAGTGCTGATGGACTGGTCGGTGGACGCCCTTCGCAGCGAGCTCGAAGCAGAAAGCCGCGCCTTCTTCGTCGTAACCAATGCACGCACAATGCCCGAATCGCAGGCGCGCGCGGTCAATTCGTTCATCACGCGCAACCTTTGCGAGGCGGCGAAACAGGCAGGCGTGGATTTCTCCATCGTCAGCCGACTCGATTCCACGCTGCGGGGCCACTTCCCCGCCGACATGCAGGCAATCGAGTCCGAACTGCCGGTCAAGCCGGACGGCTGGATAATCGCGCCGCTGTTCCTCGAAGGCGGACGCTTCACGGTCAACGACACGCAGTATGTCGCCGAACAGACGATGCTCATGCCTGTTGGGAACACCGAGTTCGCACTTGATCCGGCGTTTGCCTTCCAGTCATCGGACTTGCGGCACTGGGTCGAAGAGAAGTCCGAGGGAGAGATTTCTGCCGACTCCGTGCGAAGCGTGTCAATCGATGACCTCAGGCTTGGCGGACCCGAGCGAGTCGCCTCTATACTCGCAGCAATGCCGAATGGCGGCATCTGCGTGGTGAACGGCGCGACGGACCGCGACATGGAAGTGTTCGTGCAGGGAATGCTGGAGGTCGAGGCGACGGGACGGCGGTTCCTGTTTCGAGCAGCCGCGTCCTTCATAAAGGCACTGCTTGGGCAATCGGTGCGCCCATTGGTTACGCCCGCGAAGATGGGCATGCCCGGCAGCGGAGGAATTCTCGTAGTCGTCGGCTCCTATGTACCGCGCACAACGCACCAGCTAAGTCACCTGCTGGAAAACGCCGAAGCCGTCGGAATAGAAGTGGATGTCGAACGCCTGCTCGATGATGCCACTCGCCAGTCGGAGATCGATGATGCGACGCAGGCCGTCGAGGGCGCGCTGCGGTTTGGAAGGAACGCTGTGCTCTACACGAGCCGCGACCTGGTGGAAGGCCGGAGCACCGACCATAATCTCGCAATTGGCCACCAGGTATCACAGGCGCTATCGGAGATTGTGGCCGGTGTTGGGGTGCGCCCGCGCTGCATCATCGTCAAGGGCGGCGCGACATCTTATGCAGTCGCCACCAAGGCGCTCAATGTGCGGCGCGCATGGTCGCCGGGGCAGGCCGCGCCGGGCGTGCCCGCGTGGATTCTCGGCGAAGAGACGCTGCATCCCGGCATGCCGTGCATCATCTTCCCCGGCAATGTGGGCAACGAAGGGGCACTCACGCATCTTGTTTTCAGGCTGGACAAATGATGAGAAGGCGGTCGCCAAGCCGCAGGGACGGGAGAGGCCGGAGACGCCCCAACGCGCCGGGTTCGGCCCCTGCGAGAACTGACCCCAGGCTGGCACAGGAGTATGAAGTCGAGACCGTCATCGGTCTGGAGGAGTACGCCCGGCGTGAGTCACGCAGGCTGCTCGGAAAGGCCGTACAGGTTGACCGTGCCGTAACAGACGGCCGGTTCTCTCTCCGCTACGATGGCAACCTGCATCGCTTCGACGAGCTCAGAACGGTAACAGCGGTCCACAGGGTTGAGAACTTCGCCATACCACGTCCGCGCGCATTGCTGGGACACCAGCACCTGACGCGCCTGCTGGGTGTGATCCATTTCATCATAGATGCACGTCAAACGGGTGCATACCGCACATTCCGCATCACGGCCGCGGGTGCCGGCTCCGGCGTGTATGCACGGCTGCGCCAGGATATCGCAGCCGCAACCGGACTCGATCCTACGGATGATGCTGCGCACCTGCAGATCGCAGTGCGCCCGGCCGCGTCGGACGATGGCGGCTGGCAGGTTCTCCTGCGCACGAGTCCGATGCCTATTTCCGCCCGCAAGTGGCGCGTGTGCGACATGCCCGGCGCGCTCAATGCCACCGTCGCAAGCGTGATGTCGTCCCTGGTGCGACCTCGACCCAATGAGCGGCTGCTGAACCTGGGCTGTGGCTCCGGCACACTGATGATCGAGCGGCTTGGACTGGCGCCCGCGGCGAGCGTGACCGGCGTGGACATCGACCAGAACGCCCTTGACTGCGCTGACGCCAACCTTCGCGCCGCCGGTCTCAGGAAATCCGTCATACTACGACAAGCCGACTGCACCGATCTGCCGCTGCCGGATGCCTCCGTGGACACGATTACAGCCGACTTGCCCTTCGGCATGCTGCAGGACGGCGGCGATATCGAGTCTCTCTACCGTGCCACGCTTGCCGAGGCTGCCAGGCTCACCGTGCAAAACGGCCTGCTTGTAGTCATCACCACACGGCGGCGCACGATGCTGTCCGCAATTGAGGAAAACCCGGCCTGGAACTTGGCGAACGAAATCCCGCTCAACATTCCACACGCCCGCGGCTACATAAAGCCAACCATTTACCTGCTCAGGCGCGGCAGAAGTACGGGCAGTCGGCTATGAAGGCGCGACCAGTTCACGGTCTAGGCGGAACTTAACGCCGGGAGTGTCATGGTAAATCAT
The DNA here is from genome assembly GCA_964632415.1 of uncultured Dehalococcoidia bacterium. Lineage (GTDB taxonomy): Bacteria > Chloroflexota > Dehalococcoidia > Lucifugimonadales > JADFKI01 > Bin90. The sequence goes on from CAZWDM010000012.1 coordinate 25,431, forward strand.
GACTCCAGTCGTTCTGCCGTTAACCCTTCTCTGAAAGCGTTGACCTATGGACAGATCCCTTTGCGCGTCGTTCAAATCCAGGGGGTGCCAGTCCGTCCATTCACCACTAGGGAGACGTTCTCTCTGTTCATGACGTAGGGTTATGGTGAATTCTACGGGAGGTCCGTGTTGCATCGGTTTCTCCTGCATACTCGCGATATTTTCGCAGAGCGCCTACCTATTATCCTATAGCTACCCTTGGATGGTAGTCACCGTATTGCTCGGACAACGCATCTCCGATAGCTGTTCTTAGGTCGTGGATAGCATAAGCGTCAATGATTTCGTCAATAAACTCGAGTGCTACGGTAGTCAGGATTTCTTCGACATCTTCGCTAAGTTGTTGATACTCTTCTTCTGTAAGACCGTAAGGGGACCTACCGAAGTTTACCCGAATCGTATAATCGCCTAGTTCCGCTGACCATGTTGAGCGAGTTATCAACTTGTTCTCGATCGCCGCGCTTGTTTGCCGATGTAAGAAGTAATCGTATGGCCATAATATCACGGAGGAGTTCCCTTTGGTTTCGGACTCTTCTTCTTCATGGTTACTTCCTTGCACTAGTCCCGCTATAATTCATCCTGGTTATCCAACAGGAAAGCTACCTCCAGATAATTTCACGCGCGAATGACTGCCAACTCCTATGAGTTGGCAATCTTCACAAACATCAAAACGCCGACTTACATACAAAATGAGCAGCCTCAAGAGGTAGCAGCAACAATGAAACAGCTCACACTCCAACCCATACGCAGCGTTCAGGGCGAAATACGCCTGCCCGGCTCCAAAAGCATGTCGAACCGCGTACTGCTGCTTGCGGCGCTTGCCGAGGGCACAACGCAGGTGCGCAACCTGCTGGAGAGCGACGACACCACGCACATGCTGAACGCCCTGGGCATTCTTGGTGTGGGCATCCGGCACTCAGATGACGGTTCATACTCGGAGGTTGACGGGCTCGGAGGTGCATTCCCAGGAGGCGAAGCGACGCTGTTTCTCGGCAATTCGGGCACGACGATGCGCTCGCTGTGCGCCGCGATCTGCGCCGGAAGGGGACGCTACACGCTAACCGGCGAGCCGCGCATGCTGGAGCGCCCGATAGGCGATCTCGTTGACGCGCTGCGGCAGGTCGGAGGCCAGATAGCATACACCGGCACAGAGGGCTGCCCGCCACTCGACATCAACGCGCAGGGCCTCGAGGGCGGCACCGTCCGCATCAGGGGCAACATCTCCAGCCAGTACCTGACCGGCATGCTGATGGCAGCGCCGATGGCTCTCGCCCCGCTGACCATCGAGGTTGATGGCGACCTGGTATCCAAGCCCTATATCGAGATGACGCTCGATGTCATGCGCCGCTTCGGCATCGAAGTCGAACGCAGCGGGTACGAGTGGTTCCGCCTTCCAGGGAACCAGAGCTACACATCGCCCGGAAGCATCCTGGTGGAAGGCGACGCCTCTTCCGCGTCGTACTTCCTATCAGCGGGCGCAATAGGCGGCGGCCCTGTGCGGGTAAACGGCGTAGGCGACGACAGCATCCAGGGCGACATCGCGCACGCGAAGGTACTCGAGCAGATGGGCGCGAAGGTGTCAAGCGGGCCCGACTGGATCGAGATATCGAGCGGCGACCTTACGGGCATCGACGCCGACCTGAACCACATCCCCGACGCCGCGATGACGGTCGCCGTAACCGCGCTGTTCGCGAAGGGCAAGACGACCATCCGCAATGTACACAACTGGCGCGTCAAGGAGACCGACAGGCTGGCCGCAATGGCAACCGAGCTTCGCAAGGTGGGTGCGGGCGTGGTGGAGGGCGAGGACTACATCGAAATCACGCCGCCCGAAAGGATAAGTTCTGCGGAGATAGACACTTACGACGACCATCGCATGGCGATGTGCTTCTCGCTGGCAGCGCTCGGGGAGAGCAGCATAACCATCAATGACCCGGATACCGTCTCCAAGACATTCCCTGACTACTTCGACCGCCTGCGGGAAATCTGCCGTCCGTGAGCCGACCGCGGGTCATTTCTCGATTCCATTCCGACGGCGCGCCGCCAGCAAGATTACCGCGGCGATACCCAGCACTGCGGAAACAGCTGCTGCACCACCCACCGCCAAAGCTCGAGGCGAGGGCGTACCAGGAGACACAACCACTTCCGTGCCTGAACTAGCCGCCACCGCCGGTCCCGCCGTTGCAGTCGACTCAATGTGAGAGTCCACTAGAAGAATGATCGGTTTGGAGGGATCGGACGGCAACACCCGAACAGCGAGCGGGACGTTCGGCATCATGCGAGGTCCTTGAAGCACTCGCGGGCCCGAATCCGACAATACCTGGGACTCCAGCACACCTGCAGGGGGCAATGCTGCCGTCGGAGAAGGCGTAGGCGACGCGCTCGGCGATGGAGTTCGAGTCGGCGTAAGCGTTGGTGCCGGCTCCGCTGTGGCAGTCTGAACAGCAGGAGTCCGCATCGGAGTTGTCGAAGGCGGCAGAGTCGCGGTTGCCGTATTGGTGGGAACCGGCGTTGCCGTCGGCGTCGAAGTGGTTCCAAGGGTGGCAGTTGGTACCGGGGTCGATGTTCCGGTTGCAGTCGCACCAGGTGTGGACGTAGCCGTTGGAACAGGCGTCGGCGTGCTCGTTCGAGTTGGTGCTGGCGTTCCGGTCGGTGTGGGCGTTCGAGTCGGCGTAGGCGTGGGAGATTCCGTGGGCGTGGTGGTAGGGGTGTTCGTGCTGGTCGGAGTCGCCGTTGCCGTGGGCGTGAGAGTCGGCGTGGGCGTCGGTGCGGTCAAGGTAAAGCGCATGCTTCGGCTGGTCAGCGGCCCGGCGGAGTCGGTCAGATTGACCAGCAGGCTTGCCGAATAGTTTCCATCTGCCGCTGTCTCGGAGTCAAGTGTCCACAACAGTTCGATGACGACTACGCCACCCGAAGCAGCGCTCTTGTACACGAAGGGCAGCGGTTCGGATACCCCATCAGAAGTTACGCTGCCGACAATCGTACCTACGACGCCTGTTACGCCCGACACATCGAATTCGCAATCGGTCAGTGGCAGCCTAACCTCAAAGCTCTGCGGGCCTCTGATCCTGAACGCAATGTCCCTTATATCTGCGCGCTCCCGTCCTTGGAAGACAAGCCTTCCTTCAAATCTAACCTGCTGATCTTGACCGGACGCCGTTTGCACGGCATTCAGGCTGATATCCAGCTCCGGCGCCACACCCTGTACGATCCGCTCGCCAACGGCATGTAGGAGCGCTGCCAGCACCAGCGGTGCCAGTAACCATAGTGTATTTGACCGAAGTGATGCAGCCAACCAGAGTTTTCTTTCTCAGGTGAAAGTTATCCAATTGGGGTATATTAGCATTTCGCATAGTGTTATGCATATACTTCGTCCAATATCACTGTTAGACGCTGTTCAATGAACCGGAGCTCACTCGATAAGCCTTGACTACCAAGAACTCAGAGGCGATCTGATGAAAAGGCATCGTCAGCCGAACGCACAATGATAAACAGAGAAATTTCAGGAGAAAAAGCTCGAATATGCCGAGGATCAGACCCAGGCAGATTAGTACGCGGGCACCGGCAATCCGACAGAAGAGATGCGCGTCAGGCTAATTCCGGCATAACGGCGTCGCCAAAGAGCTGCATAGACTCCTTGATCTCGTCGTTTGTCAGGCGGCCCCTGCGGTTGAATTCGAGGATGCACTGCGCCATGCCGGGCAGGTCGTCAGCCAGCTTTCGCAGCTGTTCGATACACCCGTCGGGGTCGTCGTAGATCGAGTACCTCAGAGCATCCTGGAAGTTCCAGGTCGCCCAGCCACCAACACCGCTCGTGAAGCTGTGTCGTGACGTGCCTATGGATGAGGCGGAAGCGTCAGGAGCCGTGTTGACCACGTCCTCGTCTCTCCAATTCCGCGCCATCATACTGTGAGCCTTCTCCCTGGTCTTTGCCACGAAGAAGGAGATGTTCACATGGAACGGCTGAGAGTGCGCCGCTTCATCTGAACACTTCGACTCTTCGAAGTCACGCAGGCGGTCTATCATTCTCGGCATTGGCTGGCTCAGGGTAGTTCCGATCACGCCAAGCCCCATGCGCGCGGCATACGGGAATGTCTCGTCGCTGTTTGCAGCAAGCAGCAAGGGCGGGTGCGGCTCCTGCTGGGGCTTGGGCATTACGAGGAGATCATTCATGCTCCAGTATTCGCCGCTGAAATTTGCCTCTTCCTGAGTCCACGCTGCCTTGAGCAGACGTATGCCCTCGGCGACGCGCCCCCGGCTCTCCTCGCTGCCTATGTCCGCTGCCTGCCCGAACGCCTGGCCGGACGGCGAACCCCAGCGCCCGCCAAGACATAGGTCCAGCCTGCCGTTGGTCAGAATATCGCAGGTCGCCGCCTGGGTGGCCATGTGAATGGGATGATGAAGGGGAAACTGCGCGGCAAGCGTTCCGAACCGGATGCTCGGCGCTACCTGCGCAGCCGCACAGGCGACCATAAGCGGGTTGGACATGGGACGTCCGGGGAAGAATGTGGATTCCGCGAGCCAGGCAGTCTCAAATCCAAGCTTATCTGCCAGTGCTACCTGCTCGATAGTCTCCCAGTGCCGGCGAGGCACCGAGGAGCCGATGTAACCGGGGACCTGCCAGAACGCTCCGAATCGCAAAGTTAGTAGCCCTGTCCTCTCAATTGTGTGGTTGGAGACTTGCCTTCCGCAGGCAAGAAATTACAGTCGGTGCGCGACTTCAAGGCAGCCTGATATTCAGGCATTCATCAACCAGGACACCGGTGACGACCTCGATGCGATCGTTCCATTTGCACATATCGAGAAGGCGTTCAACGGTATAGTCGCCCCAGCGCGTCTGCTCGGCGGTGGGCCTGCCGCCCATCACCAGGGTGGCAATGTTGGCGTTCGTCAGTGCGCCGCAGCACATGGGGCATGGTTCGAATGTCGTATAGAGCGTCGAACCTGACATGTCATCAGTGTCCAGAACGGTGGACGCCTCCCGAAGCGCGACTGTCTCGGCGTGCGCCGTCGGGTCATGAGTGGTGGGCACAAGGTTGCGTCCGCGGGCGATTAGCTCGCCGTCACGAACAATCACCGAACCGACACCAACATTGCCCTCATCGGCAGCCCGTTGCGCTTCCTCAAGCGCGATTCTCATGAACTCCTGGTGATCGGATGCGCTCATTCTCGGCCTCCCTTGAAAGCTTCCACAAACCTTAAGAACTCCGGTCAGCACAATTGACGCTCCCGGAAGTCTAACACAGGCGGCTTCGCGAATTCTCTATCCGCCCACGCGCGAGTCCGGCAGGACTTGTCGTTTCCGGGGACAGGCGCTCATGAAGAGTCTCACCCGTCGGTGCAGAAGGGGTACGTTGCACACGCTCCTAGAGATAGGGGATATTGACCTCGTTTTCCTGGTCAATCTCTATCGCGGGAGCGACAAGAGGCAACCGGATGAGCATCTCAGTGTACTCGTCCTGCTTGGACTCCACCTGTATGCTTCCGCCGTGCTGCCTTACGATATCATTGGAAATCGCCAGGCCCAAGCCAGTCCCCTTGTCCGTGGGCTTGGTGGTGAAGAACGGATTGAAAATCTTGTCAATGACGTCGGCGGGCATACCGCTGCCGTTATCCTTGATTCGGATTTCGACTTCTTCTTCCCCTCTGAGGGTAGATATCCAGAGGGTCGGCATATACAGGTCTTCGTCCTTCACCTTTTCCTGAGACTCTGCCTGCAGCTTGCGTCTCTTCTCGTCCGTCGCATCACAGGCGTTGCCGACCATATTCAGGAAGACGCGCCCCAGGTCTCGTGGCACCACGTCAATCTCGCCCATGTTCGGGTCCAGGTCTTGCTGAAGGTCAAGCTGGAAGTTGGAATCCAGCGCTCTTGCGCTATGGTAGGCGAGCCTCGAGTGTTCGTCCAGCAGGCTGTTGATGTCCGTCGGCCTCTGCTCGCCGGTGTCCCTGCCCATCATCAGCATGTCGTTGACGATGCGATTCGCGCGGTCGCCGTGTGTGCGGATTCTCTCAAGATTGCTGTTCAGGTCGCCGGATATTTCCTGGATGTAGTCCTTGTCGTCGTCGCTTATGTTCTCGGCGGCGTCTTCGAGAACTTCTTCAAGTTCGCTCAACAGCTCTTCCGAAGCCTCAGAGAAGTTCTTGACGAAGTTGAGCGGGTTCCTGATCTCGTGGGCGACCCCAGCGGTCAGCTCACCCAGAGCGGCGAGCTTTTCGCGCATGACAATCTGGTCCTGGGCTCGTTCGAGGTCGCCGAGGACAGTCTCAAGCTGCTCATTCTTGCCCTGCAACTCCTCAGCGAGCTGCTCCACAAGGTTCAGGCGCTGTGCTTCCAGCGAGTTTCGCCGGAAGACTTCGAGGGCCCTTGCCATGTCTGCGACCTCGTCGCGGCCTTCCATTTCGACCGGCGATTCGAGGTCTCCGCCAGCCATGCGCAGCATCCAGTCCGACAGCATCTGCAGCCGGCTGAGCAGCATCTTCCCGACGAACAGCCAGGCGATCAGGAGCGCGCCGACGATGCTCACCGCGCTAATCGCGAGCAGGAGTGTTCGGCCCGTCAGGATAGCCTGCGTTGACGCCAGGGTAGCGCCATCCGCGCTTGACCGGGCCGTTTCCACAAGTGAGTCAACATCGCCAACCAGAGCGAGGGCTATGCCTCGATTGAGCGTGAGGAGGTCCTGCTGGTGCTGTTCTATCTGCAGCTGTCTTTCCAGGATGTCGAACCCGTTTTGCTGCCCCGATCCAAGCTCCGTGAGGCGCGCGGTCATAGGCAGTATCTGCGGACGCAATGCCCAGCCCTCAAGCGCAGCGAGATTGCGGTCCATACTGCCTGTCGCCGACTCGAAGCGTTCCCGCAGGGGTTCGATCAGTGGAGCTGACGAGATCGAAAAGGCGCTCTCGAGTATCTGGTTTGCTGTCGTGGCGTCTCCGTGCAGTCCGGCCAGGCTGCGATACTGGGCAATTTCGGCTTCTGAAAAGTGATCGGCGCGGGAGTCCGGACCGTCGCCCAGACTGCGGTAACCCGTCATTGTGTAGAAGAGCTGGTTGTCAACCGCGGGAATCATCACATCGTCAATCTGCAATCGAAGTGCCGAGAGCTCTGCGCGAAGGTCGTTCTTCCCTTCGGTCAGTTCGAAAATCTCATACATCCCGCTCTCAATGGCGTCGATGCCTACAATCAGTGTGCCAACATGGGTCCGAATTCGCTCTGAGGTCCCGAGTTCGCTCGCCGGCAGTTGCATGCCTTCGGGCCCCAAGTCCTCGCCTATACCCGGAACTTCGATTCCGCCGAAGGGAGCGGAGTCGTCACTTCCGAGAAGAACGCTGAGGTGCTGCTCGAGGGAGTCGCGCGCGACTTCGATTTCGGCAGAAACGGCGGCGAGTTCCTCCGGCGTGTTCGCCGCGGTAAGGCGCGGAGCAGCGTTTACGAGCGTGCCGCTGTGCTGTGCAACACCGAACGCAGCCACGACTTCAGGGAGGCTGTTCTCATTGACCTGGCTCTGTGCCTCGCCAACCCTGTTGAACGACCACCAGCCCACAAGGCTGGCAGCAATCGTGAGAGCAACTGCCGCTCCGATGTTCAGATACAACTGTGTCGAAATCCGATAGCGACTTTCTAGAAGCCGTATCAATCGCGCTTTTGCAGACTGTAAAATGATTCGCGGTCTCCTATGCTCAGTAGTCGCTGCTCAATGTCTCGACCGGGTGGTAATGGCCGTCTCTGCCGATGACGGTGATAAAGACCTCGTCCGACCCCTGATTGTCGTCACCGAAGCGCAGTCTGAATCCATCTATGTCGATATCTTCAGAAGAATTCAGCATCTCAAGGAAGCAGGCGCGGTTTGCATCGGGGCCGCATCTTCGCAGTCCTTCAATTGCGAGCCGTCCGGCAAGGTATCCCTCAAAAGAAACAAACCCGGGAACCGAGTAAGGGTCGTAAGCCTCCAGGGCGTTGAGGTAGGAGTTGACGACGGGCAGTGAGTCGTCAGTGGGAAAGGGCACGACCTGTGTGACGTAAACGCCAGCCCCGTCCCTTCCGAGTTCGGTGGCGAGGGCGTTGCTGCCGACGAATGATACCGTCAGGAATATCGGGTCTGCACCGGTATGGCGCGCCCATTCGATCAGGGCGGCGACAGGTTCGTAGGCGCCGATCATAATCACCGCCTCAGGACTGCCGCGGTTGAGGTCGAGCAGAGCCGCCTTCACTGCAGTCGTGTTGCGTGGATACAGACCGATCGATACGGGTGCCATGTCGCGCCGGTCAAGGGCCGCGCGCACTCCCCGATAGCCTGCACGTCCGTAGGAGTCGTCCTGATACAGGACCCCAATGCGCGAAATGCCAAGGTCTTGTGTCAGGCGGGCAACCATTTCCTCTGTTTCCTGATAATAGGATGCCCGCAAGTTTATAATGTTCTTCCAGTCATCGGCCCGCAGGAATTCGGCGCCGGTGAAGGGCGCAATAAAGGGGATGCCCTCGTCGGCAGCAACCGGGGTCGCAGAGCGCGAAGTCGGGGTCCCGACTTCGCCAATGAGAGCGAACACTTCCTCCTCTTCGATGAGCCGCAGAGTGTTGGTTACGGCAGCCTCAGGTTCGTAGGCGTCATCGAGAGAGAGGAGCTCCAGCATACGCCCATGAACGCCTCCCTGCTCGTTGGCTTCATGAAATGCCGCGAGGATTCCGAGGCGCATATTCGTGCCAAGTTCCTGCGCGGGCCCGCTGAACGCGGCTGACTGCCCAAACAGGACACGGCCTGCGGACACTCCCGTTCCCCGCTCCGACAACATGGGAATGCCGACCGGTGTGGTGACATTGCCCGCGGTTGCCGCGCCTGGCGTATCGTCGGGGGTGGCATCCTGGCCCAGCCCGGTCTCAGAACAGCCGAAGGCAGACGCGACCGTTAGGGCAAAAAGAACAAAGATGGCCCCAATCCCCAATCTGGTAAGTGGAGCCTGATGTTTCATTTGTCTCTCCGCTTAACGATAGTCAAGTGATTTCTGTCGCTCTCACGCCTGTAATCGAGTTCGTCCATCATAGTCTTGACCAGGTGAATGCCTAACCCACCTATGGGCCTCTCATCTGCGGGCAGATCAACGTCTGGCACCGGCGCGTCCGTCAGCATATTGAATGGCGGACCATTGTCTATCATCTCGATGGTTAAGGCATCGTCTTCAGACGCGATGATGATTTCAAACTCGCCTCCATCGCCGTGGTAAGCGTGATTGACTATGTTCAGCCCCAACTCTTCAATCACCAGGTTAGCAGTGAATAGCAAGTCGGGAGGCCATTCTTCCTGACTGCTTATGGATTCGACAGCATCGATGATGCGATCCAAAGCCTCGGGACCGGCCTCAATGGTTATAGAAACTTTTGCGCTCAAGCGGAAGTCTCGCTTCGTCGAAGAGTTAGGCAGGTTATGTCGTCTGACTGTGCAGCGCCACTCGCAAATCTGCTCACGGCATTGAAAATCATCTCGGCAGCCTCGCCCGAATTGGCCGGGGCGGAGTCGGCAAAGACTTCCCTCAGTCTGTCGGTTCCAAACTGTTCGCCTTCGTTGTTCATTGCCTCTGTTACACCGTCCGTATAGAGAACAAGCGTCTCACCATAGTTCAGGGTGACCGTATTCTGCTCGTACTTCAGGTCAGGAATAATACCCAGGGCGACCCCACCGGTCAGCGGTAGCAGCTCCGCCTTGCCATCGGAGCGAACCAGGAGCGGAGCGTCGTGTCCTCCGCTGGAATAGGTAAAATCTCCCGTCTCGGGATCATATACGGCGTAAAGCACCGTCACGAACATATGCGTTTCATTTTCCTCATGAAGGAGCGAATTGACCTCCTCGAGGACCTCCGCCGGTTCAGGAGTGCTAATGGCCGCTCCCTTCATCCAAGTACGGCTGGACATCATAAAGAGAGCAGCAGGTACACCCTTATCCGAGACATCCGCAATGACAAGGCCAATCCGGTCATTTTCCAGCCTTACGACGTCGAAAAAGTCACCTCCGACGTTGCGGGCTGGCTCCATACTGGCATATACCTGGTATGCATTGCTAGCGGGAAACTCCGTAGGAAGTATCGACTTTTGGATTCCGCTGGCTACGTCCAGTTCATTCTGCAGAGCTACGAGCTTGTCGCGCGACTCCAGCGCGTCCCGCCACTCTTCCAGGTGGCGCAGTGTGCGATCGATTGTGACCCGCAAGTCGCCGAAGTCGAGAGGCTTGGTGACGAAATCGAACGCCCCCCGGTTCATAGCAGTGCGGATGTTCTTCATATCCCCATACGCGGAGACAATGATGGACCGTATGTTGGGGTTGACCTCTGCGATCTGCCCGAGGAGGGTGAGGCCGTCCATCTGGGGCATATTGATGTCGGAGATGACCATGTCGATCTCTTCATTGCTTTTGATCACGTCGATTGCCTCGACTCCGTTCTGGGCAAATACGAACTCATACTTGCGAGAGCGTATGTCGCGTCTCATGCGCTGAAGGATCAATGGTTCGACGTCTGGTTCGTCGTCAACCACAAGAATTCTGTACGTGGCTCGCTTCACTCACATCCTCCCGTCAAGCGGTGAGCAAATGCCGGGCCGAAATTCCGACCCGGCCTCCAAGAGCAGTACACCAAAGAAGCAACCGCGCCAAGTCTACGCCATGACGCTGCCCCTCCGGATTTGCACCTGGATTAGCCTCCGAGAGCTCCGAGTGCGTCCGAGCGAGTGGCATGCACCGGAATTATCTTGTCGAAACCACTTATCTCAAAGACTTCACGTATCTGCTCTGAGAGCGAGCAGACCGCGAATTTCGAATTCTGCCTCTGGAGTGCGCGTGCGGTCAGAAGGACAACCCGGAGACCTGCGCTGCTGATATACGAAAGCTGCTCACAGTCAAGAATCACGACACGGTCGCTCTCATTGATTGCAGCCTCAAGTGCCTGCTGAAATTCACTGGCATTGGTTCCGTCAACGCGATCTTCCGCCATGGCAACCAGAGTTTCGCCGTCTCTCTCTATCGTAACTTTCACTGATAACGTCTCCTTGAATTGCAGGTAACCGAAACTGCAGATTTGGTTATATTAGGACATTTTACAATAATGAAAAAGTAATGCAAATCAATGGTTGCCACATACGCCTTTCTTCTCCTGAGAGCGCGTATCAATGTGGATGACTACATATCCAAAATTAATGTAACGATACCATAGTCAACACGTTCATTCACACTCGACTGCTGAGGACGCGTTTCCTTTATATGTGGCGGCTCATATCTTAATCTCCGATTCCCCATTACGCAATAAAATCCCGGTCCTTTCGCAGCCCTGTCCTGTAATTTCCCTACAGATACCCTATACAGATCATCCGAGGTTGGCCCACGCTGGATCAGGGCCTCGGCATGTTCTCAGAAGAGTATTCGAAGTAGGTATCACTGAGGCGCTGGTGGAGTTCCCGGCAGAGTTCGTCGACTCGTTCCAGCAGTGCTCTCTTGTCTTCCTGGTCTGGCCACTCGTAGTGGAGCATCGAGGATAGACGGCCTGCCAGTCTCCGAGTCGAGTCGCTTGCGCGAGCGTCCGGACCGACCCCGATTGCTGCAATCTCGAATCCGGCCCTGTCCACGGACCGGATCAGCGACCCGGGCAAGAGACCGTCTGTGGTCAGTACGTCAAGAACATTCTCTGGTTCCACCTCAACATTGAACTGGCGGCTGTAAGCTTCGACTGCGTGATATAAGCGCAGCAGACTCATCCAGTCGGCGACCGAGTGCTCTTCGCTGGCTTCCTCAAGGTCGATCTGCGTTGTGAGAAGGGCGGACAGGAGCTGCGCCCGCTCGATAAACTGGCCGAGACGCAGAAAGTTCCAGCCCTCGTCCCGGTACATTGTTGCCGAAGCTACGCCCGTAAAGGTGTCGATCTCAGCCTCTACACCGGCGTAGAAACTCTCCGGTGATGTTCTCCAGATCTTCTGGATGCTGAGATCCTGCATGCGAAGGTACGCCAGGTTCAGGCACGACCACATCTCCACGCTTATGCTCTGCCTCATCTGGCGCGCATTCTCTCGCCCCAAGGTGAAGCAGCTCCACACTGAGCCCGGGTTGCTTCTTTCGAAAGTCGCGTCGCCCGCGAGAGTGAAAGAGTCCGCGAGGGTATAGTTGTCGCTGTCGAACTGCAGTATGTCCCCTGCCGGCGGCTCTCTTCCCATGCTTAGGTAGATGCGGTTCCAGCCGAGGTTGATGTCCCTTATGGGGCGATCAACCAGAGCTTCCGACTGAAGCCTTAATAGTCGGCATAGGTGTTGTGCCCGCTCCAGATAGCGGCTCATCCAGTACAACCCCTGTGCGGTGCGAGCGAGCAATGTGGTTATACCTCCGCTTCGTCGTCTTCTTCCGGCATCAGAACAAACTCAGGATAGGATTCCAAACCGAGCTCGCCTGCGTCAAGTCCTATGCGTTCAACAGTCGGCGAAACCCTGGCACTGACGACGACATCGAGCACCTTCCACACAATCCACGAAACGGCAAAGACGAACACGCCGACTGCCACGACACCGATGAGCTGCGTAAGAAAGTCGCCACCATTGATGCTGACGGCGAGCGTTCCCCAGACGCCGGCGAATAGATGGGCCGGAATTGCGCCAACGACGTCGTCCAGCTTCAGTGTTTCCATGAGCTTCACGGCAAGCACCAGGATCAGCCCACCGACCGCGCCGATGATTATAGCCCAGTGATGATCGACAATGTCCGGTGCGGCGGTAATCGAAACCAGTCCCGCAATCGCACCATTCAGTCCTGCCACAAGGTCCATCCGACCCAGCACAGGCCGCGAAGTGCCGAGAGCCGCCATGACGCCCGCTGCTGCCGCGAGGTTCGTGTTGACCATCACATTGCTCATCGCAACCGCGTCGGCAGCGCTGCCCAGTGCCAACTGGGAGCCCGCGTTGAAGCCGAACCAACCGAACCACAGTATGAACACGCCAAGCGTAACGACAAGAATATTCGAGGGCGGCGTGGTCCTTACCGTTCCGTCGCGCCGGAACTTGCCAAGCCTGGGCCCGACAACCAGCACGCCCGCGAGCGCTGCCCAGCCTCCGGTGCTGTGAACGACCGTCGAGCCGGCAAAGTCCATAAAGCCCAATTCGGCGAGCCATCCGCCTCCCCAGGTCCACGCCCCGACGATTGGGTATATCAGGGCGGTGAGAATCAGTGTGAAAAGGAAGAACGGCCACATCTTGACTCGTTCCGCAAGTGTTCCGGACACGATCGATGCTGCGGTCGCCACAAAGACCATCTGGAAGAACCAGTCTGACATGGTGGAGTAACCGCTCTCGATCACGGCTGCGGTTGCGGCTGTGTCTCCGCCGAGCAGTGCGATTTCATCGGGGGATGAGCGGTAGAGCAGGTTGAACGAGCCGATAAAGCCCCCGACTATGTCAACGTACATGAGGTTGTAGCCGATCACGAAGAAGGCGAGTCCGGCGATCGAATAGATGCCGATGTTCTTCAGGCAGATGGTGGACGCATTCTTAGTGCGGACCGAGCCGGACTCCAGCATCGTGAAGCCGGCGCACATCCACATCACCAGTGCGCCCCAGATGAGGAATGAAAAGGTGTTGAAGACGAACATGGTCTCATCATCAACACCGGCCGCATGGGCGACTTCAGGCCGAGCAAAGATGCAGATGGCCGAGATGAGGACCAGCCCAGCTGCCACCGGGAGCCTGTAACGTGAAGAGAAGGTGGCGAATGTTCCCATATATTCTGCAACTCCTCGTGGATTCAATCACTCTTGACTGCTCTGTTGACCTGGTCCTTCCGAAGAAGTTTCAATCGTATCAGCCTTCGACCACCCAGAGGTCCTTTCCTCCTCCCCCTTGACTGGAATTCACAACTAGCCCGCCACGTCTGAGGGCGACGCGGCAGAACGCACCGGGCACGATGCGGGTCTTCTGTCCATGTAGTACGAACGGCCGCAGGTCCACATGCCGGGGCTCAAAGCCACCATCTATGAAACAGGGCGACTGTGACAGGTCCAAGGTTGGCTGCGATATGAAGTCGGCGGGGTTCGCCCTGATCTGTTCGGCGTATTCGTCGCGCTCCTGCTTTGTTGACTGCACTCCCACAAGCATTCCATAGCCCCCCGACTCGCCAACGCGCTTGACCACCAATTTGTGAAGATTATCAAGCGTGTATTCGAGGTCTTCCGGCTGCCTGCAAAGGTATGTTTCAACGCTGGCAAGGATCGGCTCTTCGCCGAGGTAGTATCGAATCATGTCCGGCACGAATGCGTAAACGCTCTTATCATCGGCGACGCCCGTGCCGGGGGCGTTCACAAGCGTTACATTGCCGCGCTTGTAGGCATCGATCAGGCCCGGCACGCCCAGAAGCGAGTCCTCCCTGAATACGAGAGGATCAACGAAGTCGTCGTCGACCCTGCGATAGATAATGTCAACGCGACGTAGTCCTTTCGTGGTCCGCATGTAAACATGGCCGTTGTCCACCAGCAGGTCTCTGCCTTCCACAAGTTCAGCACCGATTTCCCGGGCGAGGAACATGTGCTCATAGAAGGCTGAGTTGTACACGCCGGGAGTCAGCAGGGCGATCGTGGGATCTGACCTTCCATCCGGGGCGAGTTCGCTAAGAGTCTCCAACAGGACGCTTCCGTAGTGTTCCACCTCACGAACCTGCGAGCTGCGATATAGCCGTCGAAAGCTTGTCTTGACGGCTCTACGATTCGCGATCATGTAAGAGACACCCGACGGTACCCTAAGGTTGTCCTCGAGAACCATAAAGCCGTCGTTGGTACGCACTATGTCAGTGCCGCATATCGAGACCCAAGACCCGTATGGCGCGGAGAAGCCCTGCATCTCGGGCCGGTACTGCGGGCAGTCCAGAACCATATCCTCCGGTATCACGCCATCGTTAACGATGCGGGGCTTGCCACTGGCGCCGTCGGCACGAGGATGTCCATACACGTCCTCCAGGAAGAGATTGAGCGCGCTGATACGCTGCGTGAGACCGCTCTCGACGTGCAGCCAGTCGGCGACCGTAAGCAATCGCGGCAAACAGTCTATGGGGATGATGCGCTCCTCGGCCTCTTCATCCCCATACACCGTGAAGGTGATGCCCTCGCTTGAGAAGGAACGCGTAACACGCTCCTGGATGGTCGCCAGTTCTTCGCCCGAGATGTCTAGCAGAGCCTGATAGAGTTGCGAACAGTGCTGGCGAGGTGTACCGTCGCCAAGAAACATCTCGTCGAATATCGACGGATTCAGACCATACGAATTAAAATCCATGGTAGCCGCTCACAAAATTGCCTGAGTTGACCAGCAACAGTCGGGGTTAAGCTCTAATTCCCAGAACCTTCGACATTGGATGGTGCGCTCGATTGATGGACGCGTGCATCTGGTCTGAGGAGACAAGTGCTGGAACTTAGCTTGAATGGACCATCCAAGTTGCTAGGGATATTTACTGGGGATAATATCATGTTATTATTGGTTATGTAAGATGGCGCGCTTTCAACAGAACTTGACTGTCTAAGCCGCTCCGTGAACATGTCCTGTAACAATGAGGAGTAGAGTTATGTTGAGATTCTCCGAGGAAGTCATTCTCCTGTTGCTCAATGACGGCGACGGGAGGTTTGCTCGCGTACCAAAATGGTCTTTGGATTACGCTCTGGCCGGCGGAGTCTTGATGGACCTCGCCCTGGAAAACCGAATTGACACCGACCTGAAGAACTTGATCCTGGTCGACGACACGCCAACAGGGGACGACCTGCTCGACCCTACGCTTGCAGAGATTGCAGCCGGCAAGGATCGAAGCACAACCTTCTGGTTGGAACATACCGCCGACAGAGCGGACACCATCCGTGAACAATCGCTGCAACGACTGATTGACTCCGGCATTCTGGAGGTCGAGGACGACCGATTCCTATGGGTCTTCCGGTCCAGGCGTTACCCGTCCCTGGACGGCACTGCCGAGCGCGAGGTGAAGCTGCGCATTATGGGTGTGCTCTTCAGCGATGAGATACCTTCTCCGCGAGATGTGGTAATTATCTGCCTTGCAGACGCATGCGGCATTTTCAAGGGACTTCTCTCCAACAGGGAGCTGGAGAATGTGGCTTCCAGAATCGACCAGGTACGCCGACTTGACCTGATCGGTCAGGCATTGTCCAAGGGTATCCACGACATCGAGATGTCAATTGCGGCCTCGGTGCAGCCACACGCCTATTAGTCCCTAAGCCGGGACAGACTTCCCCGACCCGACGGAAGCGTAGACTGAATCCCCGCCGATTGACGTGCCATAAGCAAGCAGGCACCGGTGGCGGGGATTCTCTTCGTCCCACAAGAATACTCTAAGTTCATCAAAGAAGATCTGCGCACAGGATCCATCGCATCCCCATTCGCCCCTATCGGCTTTGAAATTCAGATTACGAACCCTGTTTCCATTCGTTTGTGGTCTGGGTTAGACTATTCACCGTGTTGAGACCCGGAATGTAAAAGAAAGTCGGCCCTTTCGGTCTGTGAATCCGGGTGGGATGAATCTTAGAGGTGCATCTTGCGGGATAATTCCGAGCGCACGGTGGACGGCGCCCTATCAGACCTTCACGTGCTGGACTTTACGCACTACATCGCGGGTCCCTATGCCACCAAGCTGCTAGCAGACTATGGCGCTGACGTACTGAAGGTAGAACGACCCGGAACGGGGGACGGCGCGCGGTGCATTGGCCCGTTTCCAGACGACATTCCGCATCCTGAAAAGAGCGGGACCTTTCTCCATCTCAACACGAACAAGCGCAGCATTACCCTCAATCTGAAGACCGCGCCCGCGCGGGACATCGTGCTGAAGCTCGTCAGAGATGCCGACATCGTGGTCGAGAGTTTTCGTCCCGGACAGATGGCGGCTTACGGCCTGGACTACTCCACGCTCCGTTCGATTAACCCGAGTATCGTAATGACATCCATATCCAACTTCGGGCAGACGGGCCCTTACCGCGATTACAGGTCATCGGACATCATGGTTTACGGCATGGGCGGTGAAATGTACTCGACCGGTCTCGAAGACCGGGAGCCGCTGAGCCTGGGCGAGGATGTCGTCCTGTACCAGGCAGGCGCAATCGCGGCGACCGCCACAATGGGCGCTGTCTTCGCCGAGGGCAGCCAGCATGTAGATGTCTCGCTGATGGAGACTCAGGTCGGCTCGATCGACCGCAGGATGAGCATGCTGCTTGCCTACCAGTACAACGGCGAAATATCGAAGCGAAGCGCGGATGCGACGGCCGGGGGCTACCCAAACGGCGTGTTCATCTGTCTTGACGGCTATGTTCAGATCGCGGGCGGGCGTAACTACTTCGAAAGGGTCGTGGCGATGATGGGCGCACCGGACGGACTGCTGGAAGAACGCTGGTATGAACCTGAGGCGCAGTACGATCCGGAGATGGAGGACGAATTCAACGCCTACTTCATCCCGTGGTGCCTCGAGCGCACGAAGCTCGAAATCTGGCATTCGGCGCAGGAGGCCGGAGTTTTGAGCGCCCCAATCAACGCGACATCAGACCTGGTGGGCGATACGGAGTTCCAGCGACGTGGGGCGTTCGCCGAAATCGAGCACCCGGAGGCGGGCACGCTGCTCTATCCGGGAAGGCCCTTCATAATGAATGAATCGCCGTGGTCAGTCAGGCGACCGGCGCCCCTTCTCGGGCAGCATACTTCCGAGGTGCTGCACGGTCTCGGCTATGCCACTGACGAAGTCGCGCAATTCCGAGAGAAGGGCGTGATTTAGGGACCGGAGGAGCGGGACTACATGACAGACAGGGCGAGATTGCCGCTGGAAGGCATTCGCATACTAGATATGACCGTCGTCTGGGCGGGCACGTACTGCGCGACACTGCTCGCGGATATGGGCGCGGAGGTCATCCGCCTCGAATCCGTCAAGCGACTGCCGCCCATCACCCGTGGGTACATTCCCTATCCCCCGAAGGAAGTCATCGAAGGGCTGCCCGCATTCGTAGCAGCGATGCCGGGACGCGAACCGGGCAGACGCCCCTGGAACCGCTACCCGCTCTTCAACGCGCACGGGCGCAACAAGCTGGGCATGACCGTGGATCTGACGCAGCCCTCCGGTATGGACATCTTCAAGCGCCTCGTCGCAGTAAGCGACGCTTTCGTGGAGAACAACGTCACGGAAACGATGGACAAGCTCGGCATTTCCTACGAAATGATGCGAGAAATCAACCCTCGCATCGTCATGCTTCGCATGCCTGCCTACGGGAATACCGGCGGGTACCGCAATTTCCGCTCGCTGGGCGTTCACATGGAGGGCGTGATCGGGCATACCGCAGTGCGCGGCTACGAGGATATGGACCAGTCTTCCAGTACGAACGTCTACGCGGCGGACGCTGCCGGCGGCGCGCAGGGTGCGTTTGCCATGCTTGCGGCACTGCACTACCGCAAACGAACAGGCAAAGGCCAGCTGGTGGAACTTGCGCAGGCTGAGAACATGATCTCTTATGTCGGCCGCTTCTTCATGGACTACGCGATGAACGGGCGGGACAGCAGCACAACCGGCAACCGCCACTTGAGCGCTGTTCAGGGCTGCTACCCTTGCTCAGGCGATGACCGCTGGGTGAACATCACCCTCTACGACGACGATGACTGGGAGGCGTTCCGCAAGGCAATTGGCAGCCCGCGGTGGACCGAGGAGGAGCGCTTCGCATCTCACAAAGACAGATATGAGAATCAAAGGGAGCTGGACGCACATATCACCGAATGGACCCGCCAGCACGACCACTACCAGGTCATGCACATCCTTCAGGCCGCAGGGGTCGCCGCCGGACCCGTGATGGACCAGCGAGACGCATTCGCCGACCCGCACCTCCAAGAGAGAGGCATATTCGAAGAGGTGTACCACGAGGATGTGGACGGCTCGCACCTTTATGTCGGCGCACCATACAAGATGTCCGATATGCCGATCACGATTCGCAGCGGCCCCGTCCGCCTGGGAGCGGACAACGAGTATGTCTATAAGCAGGTGCTAGGGGTCAGCGACGAAGAGTACGCCGAACTGGAGCAGATGGGGCACATCGGCGTGGACTTCCCGCACGACGAAGAATAATTTAAGCGCGCCATTGCCCTACTCCAGCGGCGGAATCACCCCGTCCGCCCGCAGAGCGTCAATCTCCTCGACTTCGTAGCCAAGCTCAAGCAGCACGGCTTCCGTTTCCTCCCCAAAGACCGGCGCCGTTCCAAGAACAGGCTGCGTCTTGCTGAGTCGGGGCGCGACTCCCGCGTGTGTTACAACATCGCCCAGGATGGGACTGTCTTCGTCCACAATCAGTCCCTGTTCCCGCGGATAGCCGTCCGAGAGGATATGCGCGATATCGTCATTGCGGACTGCGTTGATGCCGGCGGTGCGCAGAAGCGTAAGCCAGTCTTGCACCTTTCCCAGTGCGAGTATCGCCCCGATCTCGTCGGCAAGCATGGAGTCGTTCATGGTGCGCAGTTCTTCCGTGACAAACTCCTCGCGCTCCGACAGGTGAGCGAACTCTTCCAGCCCGACCAGTGTGTCCCACTCGGCGTCGGCGATTGCCAGCCAGCCGTCCGCGGCCTGATATAGTCCGTTGAGAGCATCGAACCGTCTCGCTTCCAGACCCTCGACTTCGTTGCGCTGGTAACCGTCATGGTCAATGAGATACTTCGAAGAGAACGTGGAGCCGGTCTGCGCCAGTGAAGTATGGACGAACTGCCCCTCACCCGTACGGCGGCGGTGCAGCAAGGCAAGCATCACGGCGTATGCGCCCATCAGCCCTGTGCCGTAGTCGTTGAATGTGTATGGCGAATGCACAGGCTCTTCCTCGCGTCCGCCGTTGCGAATCTGAACACCTGTGGCGGCCTGCGCATTCTGCTCGTAGCCGGGTCGGTTCGCCCAGTCTCCGTCTTGGCCGAAGGCATTGATGGCCAGATAAACAATATCGGGCTTGCGTTCGCGCAGTTGCTCGTAACCAATGCCGAGCCGCTCGGCTACTCCCCTGCGAAATCCTCCCAGCACCACATCAGCAGTATCCACAAGGCGATAGAATACTTCGAGCCCAGAGGGCTTAGTGATGTCCAGGCAGATGCTGCGCTTGCCTCTTCCCACATCGTACAACTGCCTATCGGTTGGCGGGCGGAACCAGCTGTCAATCTTGACCACTTCCGCACCGTACTCGGCAAGCGTTCTCCCGCACGTCGGACCCGCCAGAATGATGCACAGATCCAGCACTCTGATTCCACTTAGCGGCATGTTCATATTGCGTCCCTTCACCTAACAGGTTCGTGAACGCCATAATACCCCACTCGCGTCGGGTTAGTCATCCGGCTGGTGCGTAAATTCATTGGACGCGACTTCGGATGCTGCCTTGCCTGCCACGCTCTGGGTTGCGTATAATATCGCTTGGAATACGGACAAGATTTTGGAGGGCGTTCAACGCTATGGACAGTACGGAACAGAAGCGGATTTCACGCCGGAGCTTTTTGATGGGCATCCCTGTAGGAATTGCGGGAGTAGTCGCGTTCAACGCCATTGGCAAGAGGATGGTCAAGGGCAATGCCTCGCAGTACCCGAAGTTTCCAGAAGGATCGATATTCACGCCCGCTAACGACCGCACGGAAGCATAGACCTGTAAGCTCGAACAACTCCATTAAGCCGGCACAATTTAGAGTGTGCAGCATTTGACGAGAACCTCGCCTGATATACACAGCGCGGGGTTTTTCGCATAATAGGCAATTGTTGGCTGGCATTGATTGCCAGGAGGGAAGTGGAAATGAAAGTCTTGATGACAAACGCCCATCTGGGCGACGGTTTCGTAGAGCAGCTGCAAGAGGAGTTCCCGCAGGTGGAGTTCCTCACGGCGATGACCATCGAAGAGCAGATGCAAGAGGCGCCGGATGCCGACGCAATATGCGGCTGGCCCGACAGCCCGGAAGTCGTTGAGGCTGCGGCTCAACTCCGGTGGATACACTGCCCGGGCACCGGTATCGACAAAATAATGGCGGAATTGCCTGCGCTCGCGGACAGCGACGTTGTCTTGACCAATGCGCGTGGTCCCCACGCGAACCCAATGGCCGACCATGTGCTGTGGATGATGCTGTCGCTGTCGCACAGGGGCAGGCAGATGGCGGAAGACCAGCGACTAGGCGTATGGAACACCGACAAGTATTCCCACGCCTTCGTGGAACTGTCCGGCAGCACCATGGGCATCCTCGCACTGGGGGATATCGGGAGCGCGATCGCCCGCCGCGCCTATGGCTTCGACATCGATGTGTACGCAGTGGACATCAATCCTGTCACGCCGCCACCTCATGTCAAGGAAGTCTGGGGAATGGAACGACTTGACGAACTCATGCAGTTAAGCGACTGGTTCGTCGTGACGGCGCCGCTCACGGAGGAGTCACGTGGTCTGATCGACAGCCGCCGCATCGGTCTTCTGAAGCCCACGTCCTATGTGATTGTCATATCCCGGGGCGGCATCGTGGACGAGGACGCGCTTGCGGACGCATTGTCGCATGGCCGGCTCGCGGGTGCGGGCGTAGATGCTACGGCAATCGAGCCGCTGCCCCGGGAAAGTCCGCTCTGGGGACTGGACAATGTGGTGCTTTCCCCACACGCGTCCGCACTGACGCCTCAGATGTACGAGGGGCGGCGACAGGTTTTCCGGGAAAATCTGCGCCGATTCCTCGGCAACGAACCATTCATCTATGTGTGCGACAAGCGGGCCGGCTTCTGATGCGCGTACTTATTGCCGACCGTTTTTCGGACGAGGCGCGGGCAACTCTTGCCGCCGAAGGCTTCGAGGTTATCTACGCGCCGGATGCACGCGACGACTCGCTCACACAAGCCGTTGCCGACTCGGCGCCGGATGTGCTCGTGGTCAGGAGCACTCGCGTTACTGCCACTACGCTGTCGGCTGGCAACTTGGCCCTGATTATCCGGGCGGGAGCAGGCTACAACACAATTGACGTCGAAGCGGCAAGAGCGCAGCGAATATTCGTCTCCAACTGCCCTGGCAAGAACTCCAATGCCGTGGTCGAAATCGCCTTTGGACTGATAATCGCGCTGGACAGGCAGATACCGGCAAACGCGGCGGACTTGCGTAACGGAGTCTGGCGCAAGGCATCTTTTAGCAGCGCGCGCGGTCTGGCAGGCAGCACTCTCGGTCTGATTGGCCTGGGTCGCATAGGCCGTGCGATGATTACGCGGGCAAATGCATTCGGCATGTACGTCGTCGGCTGGAGCCGATCGCTTACCGATGATACCGCTGCCGAACTGGGTATAGAACGCTTGGAGTCACCCATTGAAGTGGCGAAAGCCTCAGACACGATCAGCGTTCATGTGTCATTGACCGGCGATACGAGAGCGTTTATCGGCCGGCCCTTCTTTGAGGCGATGCGAGAGGGCGCGATTTTCATCAACACATCCCGCGCCGAAGTCGTTGATGAGGCGGCACTTGGTTGGGCAGTTCGCGAGCGCGGGATTAAGGCCGGGCTCGACGTATTCGAAGGTGAGCCACCGACGGGGACGGGCAGCATAGAGAACCCACTGTTCGACCTCGAAGGGGTCATCGGAACCCACCACATCGGCGGCCAGACATCGGAAGCTCAGCGCGCAATCGCCGACGAAACGGTGCGCATCATTCGCGAGTTCCGGGCGACTGGAATCCCGCCCAACCAGGTCCGGTGATCTGCCCTACCCTGCCGATGTGACTTCGGCACCCACGAAATCCAATATAACCTTTGCCAGTTCCTCCGGCTTGTGATACCCGATGTCGTGGATGGTGTCCGGAATCCAGTGAACACGGCAGTTCGGGATGCCTTCCGCTGCAAGATTCACCATGCGCCTGCGATTGGCTGCGAATTCCGTATTCGCGCGCGCTGCCGAGGGTCCCGCGGGCACAATCAGCGACGGGCACTCGATACGCGGCCACGCGTCTGACGCAGGATCGTCCCACATCGCGCGTATGACCTGTGCCTGGTTTTCCGGCCTCAATATGTCATGTATCTGCCCGTCCACCTCGTACACCATCGTCTGCACGATGCGCTTCACCTCGTCATTCCAGCACATCGCAAGCTGCCCGCCAATTCGGGCCAGAAACTCCTCTCGCGTGCCGGACACATCTCGCGGCGCGAGTCTCTGGCTGAACGCCTCCCATGTTGCCCCGGGCAGCATCTGCGGGCTGAAGAAGCCCCCATCGATCATCACCAGCGCATTGACTCGCTCCGGGAAGTGAGCCGCAGTGCTGACGGCAACATTTCCGCCCCAGGAGTGCCCGAACACGATGGCGTTTTCGATTCCAAGTACGTCCAGCAGTCCTACGGCGTCCGATGCGACCGAGTGCCAGTCGTACCCTTCTGATGCCTGCGTCGTCTGACCGTGGCCACGCTGGTCGGGCGCGATGATGCGGAATCTGTCTCGCAGCATTGGCGCGACTATATCGTACCAGTGCGCCGATGACGCCAGTCCGTGCAGCGCGAGAACCGGCGGACCGCTCCCACCCCAGTCGAGGTATCGCATTCGAAGGTCGCGTACATCCGCCCATCCCTCAGCCGGTGCTGCGGTCATCTGAATTCTCCAATCCGTTAATCAAGGCTGTTGCTTAGTCGGCTACTCGGTAGAAGCGACCGGCTTGAAGTTCTGCGGGAAGTCAGGCGCGAAGAAGACATAGGCGTCCTCACTGCCGATATTGTGTCGCACTCCCTCGCGGAACAGCCAGTAATCCATCACTGTTCGCCAGGTTTCCCGGTTGGTCAGGCCGCTCGCCAGCCTTTCCAGCGACAGGTTGCGATATGTATGCTCCGGGAACCACCACCGGTGCCTGATTCTCTGCCCCTCAGTGTACAGCCCTCCAATTGACGGCGATACATCGCCCTCATTATTCGAGTGCACAAGCAACACTTCTGCCGTCGGTGACCCGTCCGCAAAGGTCTCCCCGTCTATGCCCCTGTAGCTGGCGTGGTATCGGTCGCTGTCACGCAGATACCAGGCCCAGGGCCAGGTGAAGCCGCTGGTGTCATCCACGTCTATCGAGATTCCCGCGTTCTCGCCTTCAAATCCGTCGGCACGCCTGAATTCAGCGGCGAGCGTGCGTATATCAGGGGAGGTCTGAGTGTACACCAGCATTTCGACCGGCACATCCCCATGGTCGTAGGCGGCCATTGCCGAAGCCCGCACGGTCAACAACAGCAGGACGAGGACCGCCGGGACTGCTGCGATCCTTGCCACACTTCCTATCCCCAACCGGCGTGCCACATAAACGCCGGTACCCGCGATCAGTGCGATCGCAACCACGGAAACGATCGCTACCAGCAAACCATTCTCATCGCCTCCGGTTCCGGCAAGCGCCAGTAGCCAGATTGCCGCCAGGAACACTGGTACACCCAGTACAACCAGCAGTCCTTCGAGGCTTGCCACCTTGCGCCAGTCAATACTTGATACGACATCTCCGAGGAACTTCCCCGCCAGAACTATGAGCGGCAGCGTTATGTTTACGAGGAGCCATGGCATTTTCTCGCTGGCGATCGTGAACAGCAGCAGGGTCATGCCGCACCAATAGATAAGGAAGAGAGTGAAGGCGTCCGTGCGTTTTCTGACCCAGTAGTAGATCGCGGCAGCAATCGCCAGCGTCAAGGGCAGAAACTCATAGAGAGGAGTAATGACGAAGTAGTAGTACCAGGGCTGATTGCCCCTTGCTACTTCCTGCTGGGCTATCCAGTAGCCGAGTCCCCGCCACATCCCTGACTCGATGCCGCCGATATTGGTGAAGAACGTGGAATAGGACAGCACCCAGATGCAGTAGAAAATACCGGCTGCAATGAGCCATACTTTCTGGTTCCACAGGAATCCTGAGGCGACCGATACCCCCATCAGCGTGACCATAATCAGCGAAGCGATCAGTATAGCTCCGCCAACCGGGGAACCGACGACGCCTCCGCCGTCCTTCGTAACGAATACCAGATTCGACCAGTTCAGCAGCGGGGTGTCCTGGAAGATTCCAATAGCGGCTGACCACATGGGCAGCGTCAGCGTAATCAGCACAAGCAAGAAAGCGGCGGGCCCGCGCAACGATGACAGACTTGCACCCTGTCTCCAGGACGCGGAGATTATGCGGCCAATCGCTGCAACCGTTCTGGTTTCGCCGAGACGTATGTCCGACTTTTCCAGTATGCGCGGTACATTCATCAAAACCAGCCACAGCACCAGGAAGAGTCCGAACATTGCTGTGAAGAGGTACGAAGTCTCCTTGCTGGCGAACGCAAGCGCAAGAAGTGCTGCCGAGATGTAGATGTAGCGATGCTTGCCCTCGTCAATGTAGCGCCACATGCAAATTACCAGTCCCAGGATCCACACTGCCATGAGTATGTCGTTGCGTGCGAAGCGGCTGAAATACAACAGCGCGGGAGAGAAGGCGAGCATCACTGATGTAAAGAGCGCCCCTGCCCTGCCAAGCCTTTCCCGGAAGAAGAAAGGCAGCGCGACAAGTACCGTACCGGCGACTGCGTACAAGAGGCGCGAAGTGTAGTCGTTGTCGCCAAATATGAAGAATATGGCGGCGTTCAGCTCAAACTGCAGGGGGCCGTGCATCAGGGGATCGTGCCTGAATCCCAGACCGTCCGCAAGTTGCCAGGAATAAAAGGAATGGAGGCTTTCGTCGTGGTGGACGGCCCGAAAGCCCAGGTCCCAGAGGCGCATCACGGCACCAACAATCAACAGAGCTCCGTAAGCGACCATTTCCCACGCGAGCAACACAGATCCGGTCGCACCGCCGACGATGCTGCTCAACCTTTTCGCGAACGGGCCCATGTCCGGAGTGTTGAGGGCCGGCTCGAGGGGTGGTGAAGTTTGTTGGGACACTTCGTTATTCATAGGTTTCCGGTAGTTACACACTTGAGATCAACATATCAGGTCAAGCACACAACAGAAATAGAGTAACGCCCCTGTGAGCATGGCGCAATGTATCTGACGTTAACGCCATCCCGAACTGGTCCTGATGCCAGGAAGGGCGTCTAACCGTTCGGCACTCCGCAAGTTGACATAGTAAAACTAATAAAGTACATTGACCGCCATAAACGGGGTGGATCCAACCCCCTCGGATATTGAACAACTCCACCAGCATATAATCCGATTTTGCAACGCTTGGAGGTGTCTAGTGAAGTATCTGATATGGTTAAGCCTGATGGCGATCGGAGTATTCGCCCTCGCATGTAGTTCCGCGCCGACGGCAGCGCCAGCAGCGCCAGCAGCCCCACAGGCAGCGCCCGCGGCACAAGCTCCCGCCCCTCAGCAGGCAGCGCCCGCACCACAGGCACCCAGAGCTCCAGCGGCGGCAGCAGCTGCGGCACCGGCAGCGCCGGCTGCAGGCGCAGCCCCGACCGCTGTGTCAATAGTGGCACCTGAGACGGCCCCTGTGACACAGGCGGCAGCCGGGCAATCTGCCGGGCAGTCAGTGCATATTAATATGGCGGCAAGCATTGTTGAACCTCTTGCAGGATTCCCCAATGAGGCTGCTTACGGTCCCCAGTGGATCAATGTCAGCATAGGCCTGGTGGAAACTCTCTTCGTAAGAGAGGGTGACAATCTGATGGCTCCGCAGGTGGCAGATTCTTTCCAAGTTGCCCCGGACCTCGAGCAGGTCACCTTTAAGTTGAAGCAGGGAGTGCCTTTCAACTCCCCGGTCGGCGTATCTCAGGAATTCGGTGAGATGACCGCTGACGACTGGGTCTGGTTCCTGAACGATGCCAACCCTACCTACAATGTGAACTCCACATTCCGAATTGGCGGTGACCTCGCTGCTGTCTTCGGTGAGGCAAAAATCGTTGACGACTACACATTCACACTCGACGCCGCTGAGGGCGTGGTCATAGGCGCATTCAACCTTGAGGATGTGATAAGTGAGTACGGAAAGGGCCCCGGAGCTTACAGCAAAAAAGCGTATGACTCCATGGGTCCAGAATGGTTGAAGCAAAATATGGTGGGCACCGGCCCATTCATCGTTGAAGAGTGGGTACCGCAGAACAGGGCTAACCTGCAGGCGTTGCCGGACCACCACAAGCATCCCACGCATATCGCAAGTTTCACGAGGATTCATGTGCCCGAGACTGCGAGCCGCATCGCCATGATGCAGTCCAAGCAGGCTGACATCGCGGAGCTAGACCCCGTGTTCGCCGACCAGCTCGAAGCTGAAGGGTTCCGATACATGGTGCCGCAGCCTAAGTGGATTACCGCGTCCTACATGTGGTCGGGAAATCTGTGGGAGCGCACCCATGCGCGCACGGGTGAACCGCTTGATCCCGCACCTTGGGATGCACCTTCAAACATAGTTGACTATCCATGGATCGGCAACCCGTGGTGCGATTTGGGCGAAGCCTGTCACTATGAAGACACTGACAATCCGCCCGGTATGAGCGACATGGAGCAGGCGCGACTGGTGCGCTGGGCTCTGTCCTATGCCATTGACCGGGAGGGCATCGTGGACGGCATCCTTTACGGATACGGCGCAGGAATGCCAACCGAATACATGGGACCGAACTTCGGTGGCTGGGACCCGACCAGGAAGATAACCAACGTACAGTCCGATGCCATAATGGACAAGTACGGCTTCGGCGACAGCGAGGCGTATCCGTCCTACGGTGTCGCGACTCCAATGGCGAACTTCCCGTGGCCGTGGGAAATCCCATTCCAGCCTGACTTTGCAGAAGAAATTCTCGATATCGCGGGCTACCCGCGCGGACCGGATGGCGTTCGCTTTGAGATTTCTACAAATATCTATAGGGCGGAAATCGGCGATGTGTCCTTCGACATAGGCGACCTGACCGCCGGACTATGGGAAGCGATTGGCGTAAAGACGACGATCCTGAACGAGGACTACGGATCTGTGGTCTCGTCAAGATTCCGCGAGCGCACGCAGATCTGGCCCACGCTCAAAAACGGCGCGGTTGACGATGCGACCTGGCCCGCGCACTGGCCGTTGCCGCTGGTTGACTCCAGCCTGTCACGACCTGGGTGGGGAGCAGGCTTTGAGTCGCGCTTCCTCGCTGACATGCACAACATGACCAAGCTCGAGCAGGACAGGGCCGCAGCCATCGAGCAGCACATGGACGTGGTTGACTGGACGATCTACTGGCATCTGTACTCCGGCGTAGTCGAGGTGCCAAAGGGATACGCGGTGAATCCTGAAGTTGTGGCCGATTGGGTGGGCAGGTCCACGCAGGCCCACTGGAGCGGTGCGGAACCCTGGTTCATCGTTCCCGCCCAGTAGCCGAAGAGATGTTGCCCACACGCGACAATAGCGAAATCAATATATGGGACATATAGACAGTTAGAAGTGTCGATGGGCCTGCAACGAATATTCAGCGCAGGCTCATCTTTCTGAAGGTTGGGGGGGCGGCTCTGCCCCCGGCCTTACTTAAGTTTCGGAAGACTTACAGTGCAGCGATTTCTTTTGAGGCGAGCCCTCTTTATAGTGATTTCCCTCCTCGGAGCTACCATTGTCATCTTTTGCATGACAAGACTTGCTCACGATCCCAGGGAGCTATTCGTGCCCGATACCGGCTATGGGATGTCTGAAGAGCAGTGGGATGCGCTTGGGGACCGGATGGGCTTCAACAGGCCTTTACCTGTTCAGTATCTTGTCTGGCTGGGCAATATGCTACGCGGGGACTTCGGCACATCCATTCACCAGGAGCTGGAAGTCCGTGACATTATATTCAGTAAGATGGGTGCTACCATCCAGTTGGCAATTGGAGGTTGGTTTTTCGCCATTCTGATTGGTGTGCCTCTCGGGGTTGTCGCCGCCTCCACGCGAGGAACAATCTGGGACTACGTGAGCAGAGGATTTGCTCTCTTCGGACAGGCACTTCCTCAATTCTGGACCGGCATAATGGCGATTCTAATCTTCGCCGTGCTGCTTCAATGGCTGCCAGCTGGTACGCGTGGCGATGAACATGGCTTCGACGTCAGGTATTACATCCTCCCGTGCATAGTGCTGGGATGGCCCGCCGCCGCAGGGATAATGCGGTTGACCCGCTCGGCGATGCTGGAGGTCCTCGATTCTGAGTTCGTGAAACTCGCTCGCGCGAAGGGACTGGGCAGATTCCAGGTGATATGGAAGCACGCGCTCAAGAACGCGATTATCCCACCGCTAACGTCCGCGCTGCTGCTGATGGCAGGCTACCTGAACGGCGCTCTGGTAGTTGAGACGGTGTTTTCCTGGCCCGGAATCGGATGGATTGCGCTGAATGAGGCGGTCTATGACAATGACTTCCCACTGCTTCAGGGGACGGTCCTGACCTTCATTCTGTTTTACCTGGTATTCGCCTTGATTGCGGATGTACTCTACGCGGTGATTGATCCGCGCATTCGGTACTCATAGACGGAGCGGACTGCATTACATGGAACTGACTGCGACTTCACAACCTCCGGCGCTCAGGCCGTTTGCCGCTGCGTGGATGTTCGTAAGGCGGTGGCCCGTCATCCCGGCAACGGTCATCATTGTCCTAATACTGATGGGTATATTCGGGCCGTACATTGCACCTCATGATCCGGTGATTGCAGATGCGCGGGCAAGACACGTCCCGCCCGTAGGTTTTGATCTCTGCGTGGGCGCCAGATGCAAGACAGGCACATGGACTAATCCACTTGGAACCGACCATGTGGGACGAGATGTGCTGAGCCGTATCATTGTAGGCTCGCGGATTTCCCTGATGGTAGCCGCGATCTCGCTCATTGTCGGCCTAATTGTAGGCACGAGCGTCGGCCTTATAAGCGGGTATATGGGCGGCATTTTCGATGAGATTGTCACTCGGATTGTGGACATCTGGCTTGCGCTGCCGTTTCTTATGGTGGCGCTCCTTGCCGTGCTGATTTTCGGGCAGAGTCTTACCGTTGTGCTTTTGCTGCTCGCCGTGCTGTCGTGGGTGGGGTTCGTCAGGGTTGTGAGGGCGCAGACACTGCAGTTGAAGGAGAGTGACTATGTGTCGCTGGCTCGCATAGCGGGCGCCTCTCCGGTGCGAATCATCTGGCGGCATATACTGCCGGGCGTCATCAACTCGGCGATCGTGATTGCGACGCTGAATGTGGGGAATCTGATTCTGGCGGAGGCGACGCTGAGCTTCCTGGGGGCGGGGATACCGCCGCCCACGCCTGCCTGGGGGGTGCTGATCTCCGAGGGGCGGCAGTATATCTCGACGGCGTGGTGGCAGACGGCGTTCCCGGGGGTGGGGATATTCCTGGTGGTGATGTCGCTGAACTTCCTGGGGGACTGGGCGCGGGACCGGTTCGACCCGCGGCTGCGGCAGCTGACTTAGGGAGCCGGCCAGTCTTTCAGTTTATCAGTAAGTCATTCTTATGCCCATCGTCGTTCTTTCGGAATTACGGTGGGCGTAATTCTTCATATCCCCCATCCTAACCTTCCCCCAAAGGGGGCAGGGACAAGATGAGCGGCAACTATGCCCACCTCTATTTCGGAATTACGGTGGGCGTAATTGGTTTCACCCTCATCATAACCCCTGCCTTCGCGGGGGCAGGCCCTTCCCCTATCGAGGGGGAAGGGATTTCTCTGCTTTGCGGTTAGATCATGGAGTAGCTTTGTCCGCCGTCGACTACGATGCAGGAGCCGGTGATGAGGTCGGCGCGCTGGGAGGCGAGGAAGGCGACGAGGTCGCCGACGGGTTCGGGCCAGCCGAATCTGCCGAGGGGGAGGTTGCGGGAGATGAAGTCTTCGACGACTTCGGGGGGGTTGTCGTTCTGGAAGCGTTCCCAGGAGCCTTCGGGGTGGGAGATGGAGCCGGGTGCGATGCTGTTGACGAGGACGCCTTCGGTTACGAGGCTGAGGGCGGCGTGCTTGGTGGCGGAGATGAGGGCGGACTTGGCTGCCATGTATGAGAGGTTGCCGCCGTATTCGCGGCCGTAGATGGAGGCGATGTTGATGATGCGACCCCACTGCTGGGCGCGCATGTGTGGGAGGACTTCGCGCATGAGCTGGTAGCCGCCGAAGAGGTTGAGGTCGAAGGCTGCCTTGAAGTCTTCGAGGGGGAGGTCGGCGATTGGCTCACGTGCGCGGGAGCCGCCGGCGTTGTTGACGAGGATGTCTATGGGGCCGATGCCGTCGACGACCGCCTGGTTGAGGGCGGGCATGGCTTCGGGGTTGGTGACGTCGGCGACGATGCCCTGACCGCTGACTCCGAGGGCTTCGATTTCGGCGACGGTGCCGTCCAGGGTGGACTGGGTGCGACCGCAGATTGCCACGTTGACGCCTTCGCGGGCGAGCGAGAGGGCGGCTACCTTGCCGAGTCCGCGGCTGCCGCCGGTTACGAGGGCGACTTTGCCTTGTATTCCGAGATCCATGTTGTGGGTCCTCCGTTTGAGATTGTGGGGGTGGAGTTGATGCGGGACAAGGCTAACACGGGGGGCGTGGAATGTGTAGTGGGAGGTTGGTGGTCAGCGGTCAGCGGTCAGCAGTCAGCGGTCAGCATTCAGGGACGGGTTGGCCACGGAATGCAGAAGGGGCGCGGAGGGGGTGGAGTAACAGGATTACAGGGTGGGGGATTTCAGTTACTCCTTCAGTGGGCTCAGGGCTGGCTCCGGCCATCTCTGCGGGGATGTGGGTGGGATTCTGGGATGGATTGAGGTTAGGGATTTTCCCCTCACCCTAACCCTCTCCCCAGGGAGAGGGGACTTATTGTGCGGGAAGAGTGGGTTTTCCTGCCCGGGGGAGGGGACTCATTGGTTCTGGTGTTGATTCTAGTGCCAGTAGGATTGATTGGAGGACGGCGTCGGTGTGGGTGAGGATTTCGGTGTTCCAGAAGCGGAGGACGCGATAGCCGCGCGCCTGAAGGTATTCTGTGCGACGGCGGTCGTAGGATGCCTGCTCCTGGTGCTGGCCGCCGTCGAGTTCGATGATCAGTTTTGCTGCCAGGCACTCGAAGTCGGCGAAGTACCGGCCAATGGGGCTTTGCCTTCGGAATTTGAAGCCTGCAAGCTGTCTGTTCCGGAGGTGATTCCATAGAAGATTTTCGGCGTCCGTGGAGTCTCTGCGGAGGCGTCTTGCGTTTTGAGTGGGGGTCATTCTTTTAGACGACATGGGATTGTGTGGGGAACTCTGTTATGGATTGTGTTTAGGATTTTCCCCTCACCCTAGCCCTCTCCCCAGGGAGAGGGAACTATATTCCAGGGGAGGAAATTTTTTGCCCAGGGAGAGGGGATTTTTTGTCCCGGCGTAGGGGATATTTTAGGGGCTGCGGGCGTGTTGTTGGGGGCGTTCTTGTTGCTGGGATTGCTGGTGG
>CAZWDM010000013.1:0-55118 GCA_964632415.1 uncultured Dehalococcoidia bacterium
TGAAATGCGGGATAACCTGTTCGCCAAGAACGCTGATTGTCTGCATTGCCTGCGCCGGTTCGTCCAGTGCGCAACGGAAGAGGATGTGCGTCGCACCCATTTGGCGCAGCCGTTCGAGCGATTCAATGCAGTCTTCTGCGTCACCGACAATGAGCGACTCCTGCATTTCGCGCTCTCCGAAGCCTCTATAACCGCGCTCGAATAGCACTTCCGCTTCTCGCAACGCATCACTACGGCTGGTCGCCAGATGCAAATCGCGCCGCACCACCAGCTCACTGACCTCCCCAGAGCGGCCAAACTCTGCCAGAGCGGCCCGGTAATGGCGCAGTCGCTCCTCGATATAGCCAGGGGTCCAGCCGGGACTGATGACCCAGGCGTCCGCAATCCGGGCGGCTCGGCGCACGGCAGGTTCGGCATTCGCGCCAATCCACATTGGGAGTGACCGTCTGAGCGGCTTGGGATTAACGGAGACACCGCTGAAGTTGTAATGTCTGCCGCTAAATGCGACCTCGTCATTTGCCCACAGTAGCTTCATGATCTCAAACGTCTCCTCGAACCGCGAAACTCTCAGTCTCTGCGGGGTCTCAAACGCGTCGTGTGCCTCGGGCTGGTGGCCGAGTCCGCCGATCATGGTTGTTTTCCCGCCGCTGATTACATCGAGCGTCGCCAGCTGTTCCGCGAGCAGTATCGGATTATAGAAGGGCAAGAGAAACAGAGGTATCAGGCGCATCTCCCTGGTGTGAGCCGAAAGGTGCGACATTGCTGGCAGCACCTGCAAGTATTGATTCCGTGTTACGTGATGGTCGCCCAGCGAAAGAGAGGCAAAACCCATTTCCGCCATGGCCTTCACCTGTTCCCTTAGCCCTGCCATTACCTCGACGGGATCCCGCTCGATCGCGTAGCTAGTGGTCAGCGACATTCCGATCTGCATTGTCTCCTCCTTGTGAACCTGCCTTCAGGTAACGTGTAAGTAGCACGGCATTTCGATAGCAAATATAATCACTGACATGGATATTGCGAGGCAAGACGTGGCAGCCACTTTGCCGGACACGGATGTGGAATCTCTCATGCAGGAGCTGAATGAGAGGCTGCCTCGATACTCAGTGATACTGTACAACGACGACTATCACTCGATGGACTATGTGGTGGAGGCTCTGGTAAAGAGCGTCCCCGATCTCATCGTCGAGGAAGCGGTTGGCATAATGTTCGAGGCGCACAACACGGGAAGGGCAGTGGTTATCGTTTGTCTCCTGGAGCAGGCCGAACTATACCGGGACCGGATTCAGTCCTACGGTCTCGGGGTGAGCATCGAGCGCGAGTAGCCGGATCCCCAACGCTGTTAACAGGAAACTCTGTAGGCGTGGAACTGCCGGTAGCCGGTAACAACCCTGGTGAATCCACCCAGCTCCTCGTCCAGGTCTGGGTCGCCTGTGTCCACCAGAAGTGGACTTCCGTTTAATGCGAGGAGCTTGGCGCGCGTCGCGATGGCAATAATATTTTCCTTGCCCACACGGCGTAGCACCTGAGGGCTGATCTGCTGGTTTCCGCGCCCGAGTATGTAACCTTGCCCACCAATTACACTCACCACAATCTTTGTGGGCTTGCCGCTGGTCAGCGCGAGAAGTTCCCGCTCGGACAAATCGCTCGCTACAAGGTGCCCGTTCCGAATGACATCGACGCCAAGCAGGGTGTTTTCAATGCCAAGAAGTCTCGCTATTGAGGCTGTGGTTGTTCCGGGTCCAAGCACATAGAGCGTGTCGTCGTCCATGTCGGAGACGACCTGGCGGGCTATTCCCTCCACATCCGAGTCATTGGCGGACGCACCTCCGGCTTTCGACGATTGTATGCCGCCAGCGTCAGCGGGAGTGACGAGGTAGCCGTGCAAAGTCGCGGAGACTTTCCCTTCCCGGAAAGCCTCCTCGTCGATGTCCATGACTTCCGCCTCAGCGACCTCCTCAGACTCGCTGCAAAGGAAGGCCACAGCAATCTCTGCTGCCCTTCGCGGATTCAAGGCGAATACACCTGAGTGCATTTTCACGCCGGCAGGTATGCCGAGAACCGGCAGCCGACTTGCAGGATGTTTCGTGGAAGCAATGGAATCACAGATGTCTCTCGCAGTGCCGTCACCGCCCGCAAAGAGCAGCAGGTCCACGCCCATATCTTGCATTCTCAGAGCGGCCTGTCGAGTGTCAGACAATCCTGTTGCAAGGATATCTTTGGGGATGCCTGAAATTGCATGAGATTCCAGACCGCTGCACTTGGCGACATCCTCTCCCATTGGACCTCCGCAAGTAATGAGGGATAGCCCCGGCATCTCCCTGGAGATAATGGATAATGCTTCGAAGGCTCGCGTGGAAGCCTGAGGCGCTGCGCCGAGCTCTAGCGCCTTCCGACGGATGTCTTCGCCGTCGGTACCTTTCAGGCCGACTCTGCCGCCCATACCTGCGATAGGGTTTACTATGAGGCCCAGTTTCTTCATCGCCTGTTCCTGCACATTGTTTCTTCCATGTTAGCCTCCGTTCGCCAATTGACACAACGCGCGCTTGGATTTAGTCTGCAGACTGGTGGAATGACCAAGCACTGCATGAGGATTCCGATGAATTACTTTCGCCTGACGGATGAGCAACTTGAATGGAAAGAGCGCGTCGCTGAGTTAGCCGAGCGCGTGATTGCCCCACGAGCCGCAGACTATGATGCCAGAGCAGAGTTTCCCAGGGAATCTTTGGAAGCGCTAGGCGAGCTGGGTCTGTGGGGGCTTCGCGTGGACAAGGCCCACGGAGGGCTTGGCGGCGACATGGTCACGACATGTCTCATTGTCGAAGAAATCGCGAAGAAGTGCCCATCCACGGCGATGTGCTACAAGATGCACCTCGAGTCGGTGGAGGCGGTCAGCAGGATTCCCACTGCGGTGCAACTGAAGCGGTTCGTGGAGCCGCTTGCCAGAGGCGAAGTGTTCGCAGCGGCGGCCGGCGGCGAGTCTCGCGGTCAGTCAGGACGGGACTGGCGCCCCGTGTCGGCTCCCGACGTCCCTCTGCCTCTCGTCGATGGCAACTTCAAGCTGGAGAACATCCGCAAATCATATGTAACTTCCGCCGGTCACGCGTCCCACTACATTATGTTCTGCAGAGTTGATGCGAATCGCTTGGACGGCCCCCCGGACCTGCTGATGTTCGAAGCCGACAAGGTCGAATGGGAAACGGTCGGGCAATGGGATGGGTTGGGCATGCGGGGCAACTGCAGCGCGCCGATGACATTCAACGGCTTAGTGCCCCAGGATAACCTGCTGGGCATAGAGCTCGAAGATGAGAAAGAACATGTGATGGCAAAGTACATGATGCCCGTTCTGATTCTCACCTACGGAGCCGCTTATCTCGGCATCGCATCAGGGGCGTATGAGCTTGCCTGCATGGAGGGTGACAAGCGCTTTGCCAGCGGGGCTCGGCGTCTCGACAATCCCATCAATCAGCGCCGGATCGCGGAGATGAGCGCGCAAATTGAATCAGC
Organism: uncultured Dehalococcoidia bacterium; assembly: GCA_964632415.1. Lineage (GTDB taxonomy): Bacteria > Chloroflexota > Dehalococcoidia > Lucifugimonadales > JADFKI01 > Bin90. Next base: position 3,505 of record CAZWDM010000013.1, read on the forward strand.
GCGAGCGTTCCTGCATGTGGCTGCTTCGATGATGGACGAGGGCAGGGCGCCGTCGCTGCTGCCGTTCATTCAGGCGAAAGTTATCTGCTCTGAATTAGCGGTGCGCGTTACGCAGGATCTGATGACAATGTTCGGCGGTACCGCCTTCGCGCGCGAACTCCCATTCGAGCGATATTTCAGGGACGCCAGGGCGGGCGTCGTCATGGGACTCGCTAACGATCAGGCCTACGAGACTGTGTATTCGACGCTATTTCCGCCGAAAGACCAGTAGCCTGCCGAATCCGGGACTCGACGTTCAATCCGCCGGCACCGCCTACATGGCTGAACCGGAGGCTAGTCGATCTTCGTCAGCACAAATCCCTTTTCGCCGGTGATGCGCTGGTCGTTGGGAAGCGCTATCACGACGCCTGCCAGGGAGTCGTCTATGAGGCTGCTGTTGAACTTCCAGGTCACGCCGATCTCTGCCTTGGGCAACCCCGTTGTGGTAAACACGACCTCGTTGTACTTCAGGCGGTTTGCCAGCGTCGGGTTCTCCGCCTGCCACGCAGTCCTGCCCTCGATGGGCTCGTCGAAGTGGATATCCACAGTCGGGCCTTCCGTGTCCAGCGAGAGCGTCAGACCGCGTTCGTCTTGCTCCCCCGGAAGGACCATAACGCCTTTGTATTTCAGTACGTGACTATTGCTCATTTTTATTTGCGCGCCCCCATATTGGATGTCCATAAAGGCCTAGAACCACAGGAAAAATGGTGATTTGAAATGCCTGCAAATTCCCTGCCATAGGATAGCGCAGAACTCTGGCAACCACAACTTTTCGAATGTTGTTAATTTGACACTCCAATTCAGCGAGTGCTAAAATTGGCATACCGATGCGTCCCCTTATGAGGGTATTAATTCGGGCGAATTGCAGGCGTTTAAGCCACAACATCAGACCTGGAGGAGTATCGTATGGCTAGTGAGCAGAAGGTCCAGATTCATAGAGGCCTTCGGGACGTGCTTATTGACCGAACCAGGTCCAGCTTCATAGATGGTGATGTCGGAAAACTCCTTTATAGGGGCTACAACATCGATGACCTCGCCACTCAGTCAACTTTTGAAGAGACAATCTATCTCCTCCTGTACGGAGAGCTTCCGACCCAGTCACAACTGGATGCCTTCGACTCCGAACTGAGAGCCAATCGCGCACTCCCTGAGGAGATTCTGAATATCATCAGCCTCACGCAGAACTCGCATCCTATGGATGTACTGCGGACATCAATTTCGGCACTGTCCGCCTACGACCCGGATACCGAGGACAATTCCGCAGAGGCAACGCTTAGGAAGGGCATCAGGCTAACGGCTCAGGCGGCGACTATTGTCGCTGCACATGCACGGCTACGTGACGGGAAGCAGCCGGTGGCACCGAATAGCAGCCTGAATCATGCGGGCAACTTCCTGTATATGCTATTTGGGGAAGAGCCGGACCCTCGTGATGCCAAACTGATGGACAAGGACTTCATCCTGCACGCTGAGCACGGGATTAACGCTTCGTCCTTCGGCGCCAGGGTAACGGCCTCCACCCAGGCCGACCTGCACTGCGCGGTGACTACCGGTGTCGGCGTGCTCAAGGGGCCGTCGCACGGAGGCGCTGCCGAGGAAGTCATGAAGATGGCGCTTGAAATCGGCGATGAGTCCAACGCCGCCGACTATGTCGCGGACCTTCGCAGCAAGGGCGGCAGGGTGATGGGCTTTGGCCATCGCGTTTATAAGGCTGTGGACCCGCGCTCTATTCATCTGATGGATGACGCGCGAGATCTGGGTGTCCGCAAGGGACAGCCCGGCTGGTACTCCATCCTGGAGGCGGTCGCGAAGGTGATGGAGCCTTACTCTCGCCGCGGTATCTGCCAGAATGTCGATTTCTTCTCGGGCGCTATCTATTACCTGCTCGACATACCGGAGGACCTGTTTATCTCCATATTCGCGATGGGTCGGATTCCAGGCTGGACGGTCCAGGTATTGGAGCAGTTTGAGAATAACATTCTCCTCCGGCCCCGGCTGCTTTATGTCGGAGACATGGATGTGGAGTATGTTCCCATCGAACAGCGGTAATATGGAATAATGAATATATGGGCGCTTGCTGGCTGTGCGAAAGGATTTCACGATGACTCAAGAGGCTGCTGAAACCACCGACTGTACCCACCATTGGCAGATCGAAAGCCCGAACGGCCCTATGAGCGTCGGTAGATGCAAACGCTGCGGAGAGCGCAGGGAGTTCAACAATTCCATTCAAGGCTCCGGCTGGGACAGGCAAGGTTCGCACAACAGGAGACTTCGGCAAGCAAGATCAAGCTCATAGGCACTGATAGCCTGTTAAGTGACACATCGCAGGGGGCATCGAAGATGATGCCCCCTTTTCTTATGCCCGGGACATGATGATCGAAAGTACAGCCGCCGAGAAGGCAATCAGGGAACTTATAGGTCAGCAGGGCAGAATCACCTTCGCGGATTTCATGCGAACCGCTCTGTACCATCCTGTCGACGGTTATTATTCCAGCGATTTGCCGTTTGGCGCGTCCGGTGATTACTACACAAGCCCGGCCGTCCATCCTGCGTTTGGTGCGCTGCTCGCCGTGCAACTCTTCTGGATGTGGCGGTGCATTGGCAGCCCAACAGATTTCACCGTCATTGAGATGGGGGCTGGCAACGGTTTGATGTCTGATGAAATATGCGCCAGCGCCGCAACACTGTCCGAAGAGTTTGCGGAATCACTCACTTACATCTGCTTGGACAGGTATGTCCCGCACGGTTTCAGCAAGAGAGCCGGAGGATCGGAATCCCTGATGCAGTGGATCCGCACTGAGAACTTGCCGCTGCGCTCCGTGGTGGGTTGCTTCATTTCCAACGAATTCGTTGACGCATTCCCGGTGCATAGGTTCCAGATGCTGGACGGCGAACTGCTTGAGGTGTATGTCGGGCTGGGCGACGATGGAGAGTTTACTGAGCTTTTGAACGTGCCATCTACACCGTTGATTGGGGAGCGTCTCAATGAGATCGGGCTCACCCTGGTGGAGGGGCAGCGTGGCGAGGTAAACCTGCAGATTGGCCCCTGGCTCTCAGGTGTGGCAGATGCACTCCAAAGAGGATTTGTCCTTACGATCGACTACGGCCATCTCGCTCCCGAACTATATTCACCTTCCCGTCGCTCCGGCACATTGCAGACCTATTACAGGCATACCGAGGGAAGCAGCCCATTTCAGCGCATTGGAAGGCAGGACATGACGGCGCATGTGGACTTCTCATCGCTGCAGTCAGAAGGGATTGCACGAGGGCTGAACCCGATTGAGTACACGACACAGGGAGACTTCCTCCGTGCGCTGGGCCTTGCGTGCCTGATGGACAAGATGAGCGGCAGATCGATGCATCAGACTGAGCGCAATGCCAATATGACGGCATTGCGCGAACTCGCAAAGCCCGACGGACTCGGCGGCTTCAAGGTGCTGGTTCAGGAAAAGGGGACAGGCATAAGCCATGCGGCGGAGCTGGTGCCGCCAATCGAAGTCCGGAAGAGTCTGAGTCCACCGCTGCTTTCCGGCCGGCACATGCCGCTGATGCAGGGACGCTACCCGCACACATCGTGGGAGGCGCCTTCACTATGGGGTGAATGGGAGCCCACTGTCGGCTAGCCCGTGGTGGCTGCACCTGATGTAGGTCGGGGGGAGCACTTTCGCGCAACGGTGATAAAGCCCGTATGACCGATCATCCGGTGTTCGGGACGGACGCTGCGAGTGCCAACCGACCAAGGACGCTGAAGCACCTCGAACGTCTCTATCATCTCGAAGGTGTGGGCATTTCGCAGGGCATTCGAGAGTTCGTGGACTTGCAACACCGTCGGGGAGAAACTGACGAAGATGCCGCCTGGAACCAGCGCAATGGATGCATGAGGCACGACCTGCCAGGGCTCTGACAGGTCTAGCACGATGCGGTCCAGCTGGCGTTCCTCGAAACCCTCGTAAACATCTCCAAGCTTCAAATCCAGGTTGGGGGCTTCGGGCTGCATTGAGGCAACATTTTCGCGGGTGCGGTCTATCATGTCCTGCCTGACATCGTAGGATACCAGGGAGCCGCTATCGCCTATTGCGCGCAGTAAAGCCATCGTCATTGCGCCGCTGCCGCAGCCCGCTTCCAGAACTCTGGCACCGGGGAATATATCGCCATAGACCAGAACTGTGCCAAGATCTTTAGGGTAGCTGACAGTTGCTATACGGGGCATATCGATAGCGAAATCAGCCATTGTGGGCTTGACCGCCAGCAGCACATGACCGCGATTTGTGGTCATCCATGAGCCTTCGTTGGCACCGATGACCTCGTCGTGTGGGAAGGCGCCGAGATGCGACTCGAACTTGGAGCCTGCTCTCAGTCGCGTGAGGTAGCGACGCCCCCGCCGGTCAATGATGAGGGCGTGGTCGCCTTCACGAAAAAGGTACCGGACAGGGGCGTTCTGGTTCATGTATTAGGGCGCTTACAGCTTGTCGATTTCCGCGAGGATGTCCTTGGGATCGAGGTCACGCGCGCTGTCGTACACGCGCTTGAAGCGGATGACACCTTCCTTGTCCACAATGAACACGGCACGGTTAGGGGCTCCGCGCTCTTCGTTGAATATGCCGTATGACTTTGTCATTGCTCCATGTGGATGGAAGTCTGACAGAATCGGATAGGGTATGTTGCCCAGCGAGGTCGAATACGCGGTCTGTGCGGGGCGGGAGTCGCAGCTGATGCCCAGTACCTGGGCATTCTTCTCCTCGAAGTCAGCGTTGTAGCTGCGCATCGAGGTTACCTGATCCGTTCAGCCACCGGTAAACGAGAAAATATGGAACGAGAGGACGACGGCTTTCTCGCCCCTGTAGTCGCTAATCGAAATGTTCTTCATTTCCTGGTCCGGAAGCGTAAAGTCCGGCGCCATCTGTCCTACGTCAACCATAATGTCTTACCACTCTCCTGACTAAGTTACTCTTGCTCTGAATCCAACGGCAACGTCTCCGCATTGTAGCATCTATCCCGGCATCACTAGCCATCAGGCCGCCACCGCAAGTACGGACGGCGCGCTGCCTGGGCTTCGTCGAGTCGCGTGTTGGGCGTGTCGTGGGGAGCTTCGTGCAGCAGATCCGGCTCGCTTGCAGCTTCCACCGCGATAGTCTGCATCACCTCAATGAAACCGTCCAGCGTCTCCTTGCCCTCCGTTTCAGTGGGCTCGATCATCAGCGCCTCTTCAACGATCAGCGGGAAATACATCGTGGGCGGGTGAATTCCGTAGTCGATAAGCCTCTTCGCCACATCAAGGGCGTTTACCCCGTGCTCGCGCCTGAGATTCCTTGCGGAAAAGACAACCTCGTGCATGCAGGAGCGATCGTAGGGCAGGTCGTAATGACCCTTCAGCTGGCTCAGAATGTAGTTCGCGTTGATTACCGCGTCCCGGCTGATGTTTGCGATACCCTCATTGCCCAACGTTCTCATGTAGGCATAGGCTCGAACCAGCGCCCCGAAGTTGCCGTGGAATGCCCCCATTCTGCCGACGGTATGTGGTGGGGAATTGAGTGTGTACTCTTCGAGTCCTTCGTCATTCACACTCCTCTCCACTACGGGAGTCGGCAAGTAAGGAAGGAGCCTTTCACTAACCATGACGGGACCCGCCCCCGGTCCGCCGCCTCCGTGCGGCTGAGTGAATGTCTTGTGCAGGTTGGAGTGCATTACATCGAAGCCGAGGTCGCCAAGTCTGACTCTGCCGAGCAGTGCATTCAGGTTCGCTCCGTCGCCGTACACTATTCCGCCGGCGTCTCGCACGATTCGCACAACTTCCAAGATGTTGGAATCAAACAGGCCGAGCGTGCTGGGCAATGTGATCATAAGCCCTGCGAGGTCATCGCCCACAGAGAATCGCAGCCCATCGAGATCGGTATTTCCGTCTGCGTCAGAAGGCAGCGTAACTACCTGGAAGCCACACATGCTGGCGGTTGCCGGATTTGTTCCGTGTGCGCTGTCCGGGATCAGCACCTTGTCGCGCTTGGTGTCCCCCCTTTCGAGGTGATAGGCGCGCGCCATGAGCATGCCCGCGAATTCGCCATCGGCGCCTGCCATTGGCGCAAGGGAGCAGCCACTCATTCCGGTTATTTCGATGAGATGTTGCTGCAACTCCCACATCAGCCGCAATGCACCCTGAACGGTTGAATCGTCCTGCAAGGGGTGAATCTCCGCAAAGCCCGGCATCGACGCTATCTCGTCATCGATTTTCGGGTTGTACTTCATGGTGCAGCTGCCGAGCGGATAGAAGTTGTGGTCTATCGAGAAGTTTAGCTGGCTGAGCTGCGAGAGATAGCGGACGAGCTCGTTTTCACTTACCTCAGGGAATTCAAGCGTGCCTCGCAAGAGGCCATTGTCGGGTAATGGCTGGTGCGGCACATCGCTCTCCGGGAGTGTTGCACCCACCCTCCCGTGTACGCTGCGATCCATCAGAAGGCGTCTGCGGTCCTGAGACAGTCTTTCAATCAGTGTGGTCATGCGGATGCGCCTATCTCCGCGAGTGCCGCGGCGAACGCTTCGATCTCTTCGCGCGTGTTGACCTCAGTGGCGCATACAAGCATTCCGTTTTCCACCTGCTCGCTGACATCCAGCCCGCCTATTATCTTGTAGTCTAGCAGTCGGGCATTCACTGATGATGGCGGAGACGGGCATAGCACAGCGAATTCCTGGAAGAAAACACCGTTGTCAATGACTGCGTAACCGGGGATGCCGGCGATGAGCGATGCAAGATAATGGGATTTCTGGTAGGTCAGTTCTGCGGTGCGGCGCATACCGTGCCTGCCGTTTGCCGCCATGTACACCGTCGTCATGAGTGCAATCAGCGCGACAGATGTGCAGATGTTCGATGTCGCGCGCTCTCGCCTGATGTGCTGCTCGCGAGTCTGTAGTGTGAGCACATAAGCCGTTCGCCCAAGCGTGTCCACCGTCCTGCCGACAATGCGCCCGGGCATTTGCCGCACATACTCCTGCTTGCAGGCAAATATGCCAACATACGGCCCACCGAATGTGGGAGGAACGCCCAATGCCTGCCCTTCCGAGGCTACGATATCGGCGCCGTATTCGCCCGGTGGCGTGAACATTGCCATTGACAGGGCGTCAGCATATACGACGAAGAGTGCGCCAACCTCGTGCGCTTGGTCAGCAACCGCCTGCATATCCTCGATGTACCCCAGGAAGTTGGGCTGCTGCGCAACAATGCATGCGGTTTCGTCCGTCAATTCAAGACCGTCTCTGCCAACGACATCGATTTCAATGCCCGGCGCCTCAGCATAAGTACGAAGTACGTCCATATAGGCGGGGGAGACCGAGTCTAGGACGGCGATCCTGTTCCGGCGAGTCACTCGCGTTGCCATCAACACTGCTTCAGCCAGCGACGTTGAGCCGTCATACATGCCAGCGTTGGCGACATCCATGCCGGTGAGCTCAGCGCAGAGTGACTGAAACTCGAACTCGGTCTGTAGCGTGCCCTGGGAGATCTCCGGCTGGTAGGGCGTGTATGCCGTCATGAACTCACTGCGACTGGTAAGCTGGCGCACTATCGCCGGAATATGGTGTCTGTAAGACCCCGCACCAAGGAAACAGGCGTAGTCCCCCGGCGTCTTGTTCATCGAAGCGAGCTCGGCAAAGTACCGCTTCAGGTCGAACTCTGACATCGGCTGAGGCAGATCGAGGGCGGGATTTCTATGCTGCTCCGGTATGTCCCTGAACAACTCATCGACCGAGTCGACGCCGATAGCGTCAAGCATCAAGCGTCTGTCGGCATCGGTATTCGGGGTATATGGGGAGGTGAAGTTATCGGAACTGTTCATTGGCGGAGTCGCCTCGGCGCGGTCGTTACGACTCGCTGTCAACAAGGGTTGGCTAGCTCTGAGCTTCCAGCATCGCCTGATACTCATCGTGGCTCATCAGCTTATCGAGCTCGCCGCTGTCGGAGAGGGTAACGCGCAGCATCCATCCTGCATCGTAGGGACTGTCGTTGACGAGTTCAGGACTGTCTATCACTGAGTCGTTCCTCTCGGAAATCGTACCGGACACCGGGGAGTAAAGATCTGAAACAGCCTTAACTGATTCAATCTCGCCCATCTTCTCGAACTGTGCCAGTTCAGACCCGACTTCGGGCAGTTCAACAAAGACGACGTCACCCAGGCTCTCGGCGGCGAAGTCGGTGATACCGACGATTGCAGAGCCGTCCGATTCAATGCGGACCCACTCGTGCTCCTCAGAATACTTGAGATTTTCAGGCGTCATTAATCGCTACTCCGGACATAGAATGGAATGCTGGTCACTTCGGCATCGACGAGTCGACCACGAATGTCAATCTGCAGAGGCGTGCCCACCTCTGCAAGGTCAGCAGGAACATATCCCAAGCCTATGTTTCTGTCAAGCAGAGGCGAATGGCTGCCGCTCGTGACCTCGCCAACCTGCGTCCCTTCGCTGCAGATGGCGTGACCGTGCCGTGCGATTCCCCTGCCGGTCATGACAAAGCCGACGAGCTTTCGAGCAACGCCGTTGTCTCTAGCTTGCAGCAGCGCCTCACGCGCCACATATCCCTTCCTGTCCGGCCTGATAAAGCGTTCCAGCCCTGCTTCATAGGGGTTGGTGTCCACGCTCATGTCGTTACCGTGCAGCAGAAGACCGGCCTCCAGGCGCAGGACGTCCCTTGCGCCCAGCCCACATGACGCAGCGCCTTTCTCGGCCAACAGGTTCCAGATACGCGGAGCATCTTTTGCGGACACTATCGCCTCGAATCCGTCTTCACCTGTGTAGCCCGTGTGCGCGAGCATGGCGTCGGCGCCGTCAATGCGGGTCTGAATAGTGCGAAACGGAAGGACATCTGATATGTCGTCCTGTGTTACCTCGTTCAGAAGGGGTATAGACTGGGGCCCTTGAACTGCGATCATAGCCGTTTCGGTCGTCACATTTGTGATGCAGACGGTGTCGGGCTTCGTGTTCCACCTGTCAAGCCAGGAGGTAACGGCTGCCGTGTTGGCGGCATTCGGTATGAGCAGGAAGTCTTCCTCTGCGTTTCGATAGACGATGCAGTCGTCGATGATGCCGCCGCCCTCATCGCAGATCAGGCAATAGCGAGCTCGACCGGGTCGCATTGATATCGCGCCGACACTGAGAACGCGACTTAGAAGGGGAGCGGCGCCGCTGCCTTGAATCTTCAGCCTTCCCATGTGCGATACATCGAAGAGGCCGACATTCGCGCGCACTGCCCGTGCCTCTTGCAGAATGCTCTGGTACTGAATGGGCATCTCCCATCCACCGAATGGAACGATGCGCGCGCCTAATGATAGATGAGTTTCGTAAAGTGCGGTTTTCTTGAGTTCTGTGGAATCTGTCATCTTGATCTTTGAGAATGTGAGATTACAGGCCGGACGTCGCGTCCTTGAACTGACGTATCGCCTCTATGTGGTCGGCGGGACTGTCGAGGTCTGCGCGCATCGTGTTCAGAGACACGTGAGTTGCGCCGAGCGATTTCCAGCCCTCCGCTTCTTTCGCCCACTCGTCGGGGCTACCAATGCTTGCGGAAACCCATCCTTCGATACCGATGCCGCTCATGTCTCGTCCTGCTTCCTCCGCGTAAGAGTTGAGGTTGTCGATGAGCTGCTTTGCGCGGTCGTCGGGCCGTCCGGTGAGAATCCAGCCGTCGCCAATGTTGGCTATGCGGCGCACCGTTCTATCGGAGCTGCCACCGAGCCACACGGGGATCGGTCGCTGAACAGGCAGGGGAAGTATGCCCGCGTCGGTAATCTTGTGCCATCGACCATCATAGGTGATGAGTTCATTCGTCCACAGCTGGCGCATCACATCAATCTGTTCCTCGGAGCGGGCGCCACGGTTTCGCCAGTTTTCGCCGAGTGCCTCGTATTCGACGTGGTTCCATCCAACGCCGATTCCGAGGCGCAGCCGCCCTCCGCTAAGGACATCGACTGCCGCGGCCTGCTTGGCAACGAGTGCGGTCTGTCTCTGTGGGAGTATGATAATGCCTGTCGCAAGTTCGACCGAGTTTGTCACTGCGGCAAGGTAGCCGAACAGCACAAATGGCTCGTGGAATGCGTCGTAATGCCGATAGGGGCCCGTAAGGTCGGTATGCGTCTCGGCGTTGGCGCCGAGCACATGGTCAAACGCAAGGAGGAAGTCGAACCCTAGTGACTCCGTTGCCTGAGCATATTCCCTGATTGCTCCAGTGTCATTTCCAATCTCTATTTGCGGGAAGATTGCCCCAAGCTTCGTCATCGAATCCTCCGAGTAATGGTAAGTTTGCAGTTATCCGTTCTCAGTGTAACATAACGAGGACTGACGGAAATAACAGAACAGGACGGCGGAAAATGGCACGGTATGACCTGATTTTGGGTGGTGGAACAGTAATAGACCCGGCGAACGGATTCGAGGGTATTGCCGATGTCGGCGTTAAGGCTGGAATGATCGCCCGCGTAGAGCCGGAAATTGATCCCTTCGATGCAGAGGAGATTGTGGATGCTTCGGGGCGATGGGTGATCCCCGGCCAGATAGACACGCATGCTCATGTGGCTGGGCTTTCCCGCAACTGGGATCCCGCTCTTGGCTATGCGATGCTGGCGCGCGCCGGTACGACGACGGTGCTGGATATGGGAGGAACCGGTCCTAGCCTGATTGACGGCATAAAGCGCAAGGGGGCTGGACTGAATGTGGCGGGACTGTACGCGCTTATTCCTGGAGCGACGATGCCGAACGGAGAGCCGTCATCCGTCGAGGCGCGGGACATAGTTGACGGTGCTTTGAGACAGGGATGCTTTGGCCTGAAGATTTTAGGTGGCTACCATCCGTTCAGTCCAAATGCGACCGCCGATGTGATTCACGCCTGTAACGACCAGCTGGCGTATGTCGCATTTCACATAGGGACAAGGGAGTCCGGCAGTCACCTTGGTGGCGTGCGGGAGATTCCTGAAATCGTGGGGAATGGACGGCTGCACGTATGTCATGTGAACTCCTACTGCAGAGGGGTTATCGAGGATGCGGACGCGGAGTGCGATGAGGCACTGGACATACTCGAAGGCATGCGAGGCCAGCTGAACTCTGAGGCATATCACGCCATCCAGAACGGGACAAGCGGTAGCTGCGACTCTGAGGGCAATGTGCAGGCAAATGTTCCGCGAAACTGCCTGGCAATGCGGGGCTATTCGCCGACGCGTTCGGGCATGGGCCAGGCGATTCTGGACGGTTATGCGTCAGTGATCGGGCAACGCGGCGGCCATGTGGTTTACCTGAAGGGCAAGGAGGCGCTGGCACTCTATGAGCGGGAGAGGACACACGTCGGGATGAGCTTTCCGGTGAACCTGCCCTCCTCGGCATTCAGGCTGACTACGGCGAAGAACGAGGCAGGAGAGTTCATCGTCGATGCCGTCAGCACGGACGGTGGGTGCCATCCCCGCAATGTTGCCATCCAGTCGAGCATGGCGCTCGTAAAGTTCGGGGCAATGACGCCACTGGACATGGCTACCAAACTCTCTCTAACCCCGGCCCGGATGATGGGTCTGCCAAACAAGGGTCACTTCAGTGAAGGGGCGGACGCAGACATCACTGTCATAGATCCTGATACAAGCGAACCGACTATGAGCTTTGTAGCAGGTAAGCCGATCATGATTGACGGTCATGTTGTGGGTGAGGGAGGAACACTGCTTATAACACCAGCGGGGAGGCGTGCAGCGGATGCCAGCGGCCTACCGTACCAGGTAGTGGATATGTCCAGGACAAAGTTGTACGCGGCCTAGAAGGGCCGGTAGCGGTTGGCGATGGGCATGCGGCGGTCGCGGCCGAAGTTGCGGGGGGTGATCTTGATTCCGGGTGGGGACTGGCGGCGCTTGTATTCGTTTCGGTCCACCAGGCTGATAATGTGCTTGACCGTCTCAGGTGCAAAACCCATTGCAACAATGTCCTCGAATGCGTAATCATCTTCCACGTATGCCTTCAGTATCGGGTCGAGAACGCTGTAAGGTGGCAGGGAGTCTTCGTCCTTCTGGTCAGGGCGCAGCTCAGCACTTGGGGGCTTGTCGATGACGCTTTGCGGTATGACCGGTCTGTCGCCGACGGTATTCCGGTAGCGGCAAAGCTCATAGACCAACTGCTTGGGAACGTCCTTGATCACGGCGTATCCACCCGCCATGTCGCCGTAGATGGTTGCATAGCCGGTCGCCATCTCGCTCTTGTTCCCGGTGGTGAGAACAAGCCAGTTGAACTTGTTCGAGACCGCCATTATCAGATTGCCGCGGATGCGTGACTGCATGTTCTCTTCGGCAACGCCGGTCTCGGTGCCCGCGAACTTAGGGGCGAGTGTTTCCAGATATGCGCCAAACGCATCCTCGATTGGAAGCGTCCAAAGTTCGATTCCGAGATTGTTGGCGAGGGCTTTGGCGTCGAGGACGCTTCCCTCAGACGAGTAGCGCGACGGCATAGCGATTCCCACTACGTTGTCGCTTCCGAGCGCGTCTGCAGCGATCGCTGCTACCAGGGTCGAGTCGATGCCACCGGACAGCGCGATAAGCACCTTGCCGAATCCGCACTTCTGCACGTAGTCCCGGGTCCCTAGCGTGAGGGCGGCGTACACTTCTGCGGACTCGTTGCACGCAGTCCGCGAGTGCCCAGGAGCTTCCTCGCCGCGTTCAGTGGTTAGGGCGGGCTTGCTATTCAGTTCATCGAAAGCGGACAGTGAAATGTTAACGGGGGTGCCAATGTGTGAAATGTCAGCGGCGCGTTCCTTGCGTGTCCGAGGGTCTCGCAATCTTGAGCGGAAGACCGACTCGACTTCGAGGTCTGCGGTTAGAAGCCGTTCCTCAAATTGCGTGGCTTCGGCAACCAGGTCGCCATCAGGTCCGAAAATCACGCTGGCGCCGTCGAATACAAGCTCGTCTTGCCCGCCGACAAGATTGACATAGGCAACGAACAGCCCGTTATCTGCGGCACGGGTGGCGAGCATCTTCTCGCGGAATGCCCGCTTGCCGGCGTGGAAAGGCGAACCATTGATGTTCACGATCAGCTCGGCTCCAGCCGCCCTCTGCACGACCGCGGGGCCCGTGGCATACCAGATGTCTTCGCAGATGTTGACGCCGACTTGCGTTCCGCTGATCTCATATACGGGACACTCGCTCCCGGAGGCGAAGTATCGGTCCTCGTCGAAGACCCCGTAATTCGGGAGGTACATCTTGCGGTAGATGCCGGCGATCTTGCCGTTATGGATGACCGCTGCCGCATTATAGATGTCCGAGTCGGCGTCGATGAAGCCCACGACCGCGGCGATCTCTCTGCATTCAGTTGCAATCCGGAGCAGGTAATCGTGGTTGTCGCGAATGAACTGTGGCTTCAGCAGCAGGTCTTCCGGCGGGTATCCGGGGAGAGCAAGTTCCGGGAAAGCTACCAGGTCGGCTCTCAGCGAGCGGGCTTCCCTTATTGAGGTGACTATGCGCTCAGCGTTGCCGTCGAGGTCGCCGACGGTAGCGTTCATCTGTGCCATTGCCAGTCTGAAGGTGCGCATGGTTTGCAATCACATGGGGTGCGAGGGGCTGGGAGCTCTAGCTCCTACTGGTGCCTGTCGCATCGAAGACATTTACAGTGACTGGACGAAGCGATCTATCCTGCGAAGTGCCTCTTCGATGTTCTCAACTGAATTGGCGAAGGAGAATCGCACGAAGCCATTGCCGTACTTGCCGAAAGACTCGCCTGCGAGGCAGGCCACGCCGGCTTCTTCCAGCGCGCGGTCAGCGAACTCCCTGCTGGTCAGCCCGGTGCCCTCCACATTCGGGAAGGCGTAGAATGCGCCCTTAGGTGTAGCGCAGCGGATGCCATCTATCGAATTCAGGCCGTCCACGATAATGTGCCGGCGGCGGGCGAATTCTTCGACCATGCTGTTCGGGGCGTCCTGCGGGCCATCAATTGCCTCGATAGCAGCAAACTGTGTGAAGCTCGCAGTGCAGGAAACGCTGTTTGTCACTAGGCGGGAGATGGGCTCGACCAGCTCCATCGGCATCACGCCGTAGCCCGCACGCCAGCCGGTCATTGCGTATGTCTTCGAGAAGCCGTCGAGGATAACGGTGCGGTCTCGCATGCCAGGGAATGACGCGATGCTGTGGTGCTCGCCTTCGTAAAGGAAGCGAATGTATATTTCGTCAGAAAGCACTACGATGTCATTCTCCCTGGCGATATCGGCAAGTGCTTCCAGTTGCTCTCTTGCGATCACGCTGCCGCAAGGATTGTTGGGAGAGTTGACAATCATCAGCTTCGTCTTTTCGGTCACCTGGTTGGCGACTTCGTCAACGTCGATGTTGAAGTCCAAAGACTCGTGAAGTCGCATAGGAACCGGAACGCCACCGGCAAAACTGATCATCGATTCGTAGATGGGGAAGCCGGGGTTCGGATATAGAACTTCGTCTCCATAGTCAACAAGGGCAAGCATAATGAAGAACATAATTGGCTTGCCGCCCGGCGTAATGACCACATTGTCGCCCGTAACGGAAATGCCCCTGGTCTGGCAGATCTCCTGGGCAATCGAAGCGCGCGCATCCGGGAATCCAGGTGAGGGGCCGTAGTGCGTCTCGCCGCGACGGAGAGCAGTGACGCCGGCTTCGACGATGTTCTCCGGTGTGTCAAAGTCGGGTTCGCCGATTTCGAGGTGAATGACGTCCATTCCTTCGGCTTCCAGCCGGCGGGCCTTTGCCAGGACCTCGAAGGCTGTTTCCGTTCCCAATCGGCTCATTCGCTCGGCAAGCTTCATGTACGTTCCCCCGGCTCAGCGTGTTCTTTTGCAGTGTAATCGGGCAATATCTGTAACCTGTTGTTCCAATGTCATTATTATTATAGACGGGTAACTTTGCTTATGAAACAGTTAGTCAGGCAGGGTTTACAGCGTTATATGCTATTATTGGCGTGCAATACTGTCACGAGGGGGTGACCCGAATGAAGGTTTACATTGGTTCTCCGAGGGGATTTTGCGCTGGGGTTGTGCGAGCGATAGATCTTGTAGAGATTGCCCTGGAGCGGTACGGTGCCCCTGTCTATGTGAAGCACCAGATTGTGCACAACTCGCATGTGGTTGATGCCCTTGAGGCTAAGGGCGCGATCACGGTGGACGAGGTGGAGGAGATACCGGAGGGCTCGCGAGTCGTATTTTCAGCGCATGGATCGCCTCCCGAAGACTTTGAGGCGGCAAGAGCGCGCAACCTGAACGTGATAGATGCCACGTGTCCGCTCGTCACGAAAGTGCATAACGAGGCCATCAGATACGATGGTGAGGAAAGGCGAATAATCCTGGTGGGGCACCGAGGTCACCAGGAGGTCAAGGGCACAATGGGACAGACCGGGATGCACCTGGTTGACGACAGGGAGGAGCTCAATCTCCCAGACTGGGACGAGAAAACTCCGATCGCCGTGCTAACGCAGACGACTCTATCGGAAGATGACACCAAGAGGTCCATAGAGAGCATTCAGGGCAAGTTCCAGGATGCGATTATTCGCAATGATCTCTGCTATGCCACAACCAACCGTCAATCTGCGGTCAAGGAGATGGCGGACAAGGTTGACCTTATGCTCGTCATTGGGGCGGAGAATAGTTCAAACTGCAATCGCCTGCGCGAGGTGGCGGAATCCCGAGGGATTCCGGCATACCTTATTAACGGAATCGACGAGCTAAGGCGGGAGTGGATTCAAGGCGTGGAGAATGTGGGGATCACTTCCGGGGCATCCACTCCGGAGTACCTGGTCAACGATGTGATTGAATCGCTGGAGCCCGAAGAGGTGATTGAGGTTGAAGTCGCCAAGGAAGACATAACCTTTGTGCTGCCGAAAGAACTCAGAGACTAGATCTGCCACCCTGTTTGGGCTGCATACATTCATAAACGAGGGAACGCGTGGAGATTCGAATAGACAGTCTTTACAGGGGTGCGCGGGAAGCGCAGGGTACGGTCGTAATCATTGATGTGTTCAGGGCATTCACGACCGCGGCGGTGGCATTCTCCAAGGGGGCGGAAAAGATCGTCCTGGTAGCGGAAGTAGAAGAAGCCCTCAGTCTGCGGGAACAAGGAGTCGGCGAGATTTGCATGGGCGAGGTCGATGGGAAGAGGCCGGATGGGTTTGACCTCGGGAATTCTCCATACGAAATGCAAAGTGCGGATGTGGCCGGCAAGACGCTGATTCAATCGACGCGCGCCGGCACGGTTGGTATGAGCGCCGCCGTCAATGCCTCGCAGATCTATGCCGGGTCTTTTGCGATTGCCGGTGCGACCGAAAAGGCGATCCGGCGTGACGCACCCGAACTGGTTACCTTAGTGGCGATGGGGCTGGAGGCGCGGATTCACGCAGACGAAGATGAGCAGTGCGCACTCTACCTGCGCAACATCCTGCAGGGGCGGAGACCTGACCACGAGGCCGTGCGCGCCCTTGTTTCCGCAGGAGCAGAGGCACAGAAATACTCCGACCCGTCGCAGCCGCAATACCACCCTCAAGACAGGGAGATGGCGCTACGGATCGACAGCTACGATTTCGCCATCAAGGTAGAGCAAGAGGATGGATTGCTTGTCGCGCGTATGCAGGACATAAACTGACCGTCGGAAACAGCACTGGTGAGGATTAGACATTGGAATATCGTTATCTCGGAAAGTCCGGCCTGAAGGTATCTGCAATCGGGCTCGGCACGAACAATTTCGGTCGCCGGCTGGACGCGGACGCAACCGCGCTCGTCATCAATCACGCGCTCGATGTGGGCGTGAACATGATCGATACATCCAACAGCTATGGTGACGGGTACTCTGAAGAGTACATTGGCCTTGCGCTGAAGGGGAAGCGCGAGAGAGCCGTCATAGCGACTAAAGTGTCGAGTACGGTCGGCGATGGGCCGAATGACGGTGGAAACTCCCGGCAGCACATTATGGATGCAGTCGAGGACAGCCTCCGCCGCCTGAAAACTGATTATATCGACCTGTATCAGATTCACTGGCACGATCCGAATGTTCCCATAGAGGAAACCCTGCGAGCCCTGGACGACCTCGTTCGGCAGGGCAAAGTCCGCTACATCGGATGCTCCAATTTCACTGCCTGGCAAGTCTGCGAGGCAGTCTGGACTTCGAGGACGCTAGGTATCTCTGCCTTCGCGAGTGTGCAACCGCAATACAGCCTGATGGACAGGGAGATCGAAGCGGAGCTGGTGCCGTTTTGTGAAGCATACGGCGTAGGGATTCTTCCGTACTATCCGCTTGCGAATGGCTTTCTGACCGGGAAGTACAGGCGAGGGCTTGATGCCCCGGAGGGCACTCGACTCGCCGAGAGCGACCGCGGAATGTTCACCGATGAGAATTTCGATCTTCTGGAGCGTCTCGAAGCATTCTGCGAGGCTCGCGGTCACACCGTTCTCGAGCTTGCATTTGCGTGGCTGCTGGCCAACCCAGCGATCAGTTCGGTTATTGCGGGGGCGACTAAGGTGGAGCAAGTCATCGCAAATGCAAAGGCGGCTTCCTGGCAGCTCACGCCATACGACGTTTCAGAAGTCAACCGCATTATCGACGCAGTGAGGCCGGCAAATTGATGTGAGCCGACGCCTGATTGAGAGTTGTCGGCAGTTCGAGGAGCGAGGGTGCCGCTTAAGAGCGGCAAGCCTGTGTTTCCGGCGCGATTCCAGCTACAACCTGTTTCCTCTGCGGACAATCACCGGTGAGCCTTCGGCTAGCAAAGCAGATGCTGGAGTGGCGGTGATGTATTCGGCGAATTGGGGACCGTACAGGCGCTCCACATCGCAGTCCAGCGCAGCGTCGCTGACGGGCCACACTCGCCACCGGGGGTGTTCGACTTCGTACTCCAGAGTTCCCCCATCACGCTGTAGGGTGTATCCCCAATAGTGCTCCGCGATGAACTCTTCGTCCGAGCCGTCCTCAATCAGGGTCGGCGGCCCCTCGGCATTGACCTGGAGCCTGTGCGGGTAGTCCGCCTGACGCCATTGATACGAGACGGACAACGCCTTGCCGTCGTCGATGATTTCGTGCTCTGTGGGCATTGTTATGTAATTCTCGTTGTAACAGGTGCGCGCTACAAGGGTGATGGCAGGCTTGGGCACGATCTCCTTGACGAACACCACACCCCGGCGCGATTCACCTGCGATCTCTCTACGAACATAGAATCGCAGATTGATCTCCTCGAAATCGCGATGGAAAGGAATCGGAACCCCGAGGAGCCGGGTATCCCGGAACAGCAGCCCTACGACGGTTACCTGGCAGGTTCCATTCCAGATATCGATTTCAGTGCCGGGCGGCAGGTACGGCTCCAAGACATCGGGATCGATCGCATAGTTGAGCATCGCCAGATGGCGCCACTCTGTTGTGAGAAACACCGGACGTCCCGGGCCACGGGTCATGTCGCGTCTGTATTTGAGAAGATTGAGCATTCTCTCCCTCAGCACGCCCTGCCGATAGTGGGAACGTTTATATAGTAGCACCTCCTCTACTTCTTAATGGGTATGAGATGAGTATGAGCACACGCGTGGATTTTGAGGGTCTATTCGCCTGATGAGACACAAGACAACTCCGTGAAAAGGGCGATTTCGACCTGAGGATTCGTTAGCACGGAAGAGAGCGAGGCAGAAAGCCCATTCGGCAGTACAGAGCTGATTTGTACTTAGAAAATTGTCACCAGTTAAGGCTGAGAAAATCGTTGACACCTTTAAGCGGCTGTTGGTAAGATAAACTTCGCATTAAGTCCTTTGGTGGTTCTAGCTAGATGGCCCCACCCGTTCCCATCCCGAACACGGAAGTGAAACGTCTCAGCGCCGACGATACTGCACCCGCAAGGATGTGGGAAAATAGGTCACTGCCAGAGGGCTTTTTCTCTTAAACTGCACCTGACCAGGCTGGTTCAACCTCACGGTCAGCCTTACCTAGTGAATCTCTTAAACAGTGGACGCGTGTGACTTTCCCAAGTTAGTAGTTGTAGCGCGGTATCTGCAGAAAAAGGAAAGGAAGTAGGATGGCCAAGCGATTAGGTCTATTGATGTTGCTAGTAGTAGCGGGTTTGCTGGTGCTGGTAGCGTGCCAGGAACAGGCATCGGAGGAGCCCGCCGCTGAACCCGATGCAATGATGGAAGGCGACTCAGGGAACCGTCTTGCAGCGATCAAGGAGCGGGACAAGCTCATCTGCGCGAGCCGGAACGACGTTCCCGGCTACGGCTCCCTGGATGATGCGGGAAATAACGTAGGCTTCGATATTGATCTGTGTCGTGCAGTCGCGGCCGCAGTGCTCGGTGACCCCAACAAGATAGAGATTCGGCTCATCACTGCTGCGGAGCGCGGACCAACGATTCAGTCAGGCGAGGTCGATTTGCTGGTTCGCACGGTCACATGGACGTCGAGCCGCGACGCTCAGTGGGGCAATTACACCCAGACTATGTTCTACGATGGTCAGGGATTCATGGTGCGCAACGACTCGGGCATCTCTGATGCACTTGAACTTGCGGGGGCTTCGGTTTGCGTGACTCAGGGTACGACCACCGAGCTGAACCTGCAGGACTTCTCAAACCAGAACAACCTGGGGCTCAGTGTCCTCACGTTCGAGGATACAGACGCAGTGGTGGCTGCCTATGACAGCCAGCAGTGCGACGCCTTCACTAACGACAACTCACAGTTGGCTGCCCTGCGCACATCATTGTCCAATCCTGCCGACCATATGATTCTGCCTAACACGATCTCTGAAGAGCCTCTAGGGCCAGTCGTGCCTCACGGCGACGATCAGTGGTTTGACATCGTGAAGACGGTGATGGGCATACTCATTTATGCGGAGGCATACGGCGTAGGTCAGGGTGAGGTGCCAACAGCTGCTACCGGAAACACGAAGCTGGACAGGCTGTTCGGCCTGGGCGAAGCGGCAAATGCATTTGGACAGGAACCTCTGGGTCTTGACAATGCTGTGGCGCAGAACGTCATTCGTGCAGTGGGCAACTATGGCGACATTTACGAGCGCAATCTCGGCCCCAACGGCATCAACCTTCCTCGCGAGGGTGGACGCAACGCACTTTGGGCCGACGCTCCATGCGCGGACTGCCCGAAGGGCGGCCAAATCTACTCGGCGCCATTGCGCTAGGTAGTGTGGAGAGATCGATTTCTCCGTGAATCTGAATAGCTGAAGAGATGAGCGGCTGGCAACATGCCAGCCGCTTCTTCTTTCCGCTCTCATTCGACACATCCTCTTCAAGGGATCCCACAAGTATTACGTCTAATTTATCGAATATGCAAAATCTGATTAGATATATGTTAGGATTACGGCGCAAAGATTTCGTACTTGGGCCCCGAGTGTACAGATGATGCAGAACCTGACATACCAGGGCATTCCCGTATGGCGCCATTCTCAAGTGATTCAATGGGCGTCGCAGATTGTCTCGGGTATTCTCGTAGTCGTATTGGTAGCGTGGTTCTTCATCAACATTGGGAGCGCGATAGCCGACAGGAATATTCCCTACGGATTCAGTTTCCTGTCCCGCGGCTACCAGACCCCAATCGGCCAGCACTTCCTTCCTTATGAGTCGTCCGACACTTTCCTTTACGCACTGTTTGTAGCATTTACCAATACGCTTGTCGTCTCCATTATCGGAGTAATTCTGGCGACTGCCCTCGGAATAGCTGTAGGTGTCGGACGAATGTCCGGCAACTGGCTTGTAGCGAAGATCGCAACCGCGTATGTGGAATTCTTCCGAAATGTGCCGCTCCTCGTGCAGCTATTCTTCTGGTTTTACATTGTGCTGGCACTACCGCCGGTGCGCGAGGGCTTTGTATTTGCCGGGAACATATATGTAAATAACGCCGGCGTCTCAACACCTGCACCTCACCCCGTGAGCGGAGCCGCACCGTTAGTCTGGCTGGCGTTGGCGGCGGCTTCAATTGTGGTTGGCGTGTTGCTCTATCGTATGTTGTCGCGACGCGAAGAGCTGACAGGCAGAGCTTCCTACCCTGTAATTCTCGGCTGCGGGGTTGCGGTCGTGCTCGGCGTGGTTGCATGGCTCGCCATAATGCTGGCGGTGGGGACAGCGCCCTTTGTCATTTCGGTACCTGCACCGCAGGGGACTTTCGGACGCATATCGGGCGGTTTCACGGCATCAGCCGGGCTATTGGCGTTGCTGGTAGGGTTAGTGATTTACACCTCTTCCTTCATTGCGGAAATAGTTCGAGCGGGTATTCAGTCAGTAAGCAGGGGACAGACCGAGGCGGCTCGGGCATTGGGCCTTGCCCCGATGGCTACCCTGAGAAATGTCACATTCCCGCAGGCGCTGCGAGTGATCATTCCGCCTCTGATCAGCCAGTACCTCAATCTTACGAAGAACAGCAGCCTGGCCGGAGCCATTGGCTATTCGGATCTAACCAACGTCGCCAAGACAATGACGCAGACGGCCCCGGCCGTATCGATATTCATCCTCATCATGCTGTCCTACCTTTTCCTCAGCCTGGCGTACTCTCTCATAGGCAATCTGTATAACCGTCACATCAGGTTCTCCGGAGGCTAGGCGATGGCAGTTAACAACGGTCCGACTTCCGGGCAGCTCCCACCGCCTCGCTATGAAGCGGGAGTGTCAGAATGGTTGCGTGAGAACCTGTTCTCCTCGTGGTCCAACGGCGCGCTCACGATCGTATCTCTGATTCTAATCCTGCTTGCTGCCTGGTATGGCCTTGGGTGGGTATTAATCGACGCAGACTGGACGGTCATTGCCACCATCGGCGGCGGATTCTTCATTGGCCAGTACAACACCGAGCTCGCCTGTCCGGGGCAAGGGTGTTTCTGGAGACCCCAGGCCGGGCTGTTGCTGGTTACGCTGTTTCTCGGCATGGTGTGGGGAATCGTAGGCGGTGTGGGCAAGAAAGTCGCGTTGACGGTCGCGGTCGTCTCTGCAGTTCTGGCGTTTCTTCCTTACGACCTGGAGAGCATGGGGCTCAACGTAAGAATTTTGTTGCTTGCCAACGTACCGGCCGTTTTAGCAGGCTGGGCGTTGGTTCGCTATACCTCTCTTATTACGGTGCAGCGCGTCGTAGTATTCGGTGTGATCATATTTCTGGTGATTCTCGTTCTGCTGCGCGGTATTCCCGGCGTGCCCGGGATGCAGCCGGTGTCGGTTGTAAACTGGGGCGGACTGACGCTGAACTTGCTGCTGGCGGTGGCGGGCATAGTGCTGAGCCTGCCGATTGGCATAGCGCTTGCACTTGGCCGCCGGAGCAATCTTCCGATCGTCAAGCTGCTGTGCGTGGTTTTCATCGAGATATTCCGCGGTGTGCCACTGATAACGCTGCTCTTCATGTCGCAGGTTCTAGTCCCGCTTGCGTTCCCCGAGGACTTCCCGCAGAACTCCGTGTTCCGGGCGGCGATAATCATAACGCTGTTCAGTTCGGCCTACATGGCTGAAAACATCCGAGGTGGCCTGCAGGCGTTATCAAGGGGACAGGTGGAGGCGGCTCGCGCCCTGGGACTGGCCGGGTGGCAGACGACACTGCTTATCGAACTCCCGCAGGCGATACGCAATGTTATTCCGGCAATCGTGGGGCAGTTCATCGCGCTGTTCAAGGACACCAGCCTCGTCTATATCATAGGCATGCTCGACGTAGTAGAGATCGGGAGAGCATTCATTCAAGGGAATCCTGAATATCTCGGCAGCGCCAGAGAGCTGTTCATCTTTCTCGCGATAGTCTTCTGGATTTTCACATACAGCATGTCTTATGTGAGCGGTCGCATTGAGGAACATATGGGTGTTGGGAGACGATAGCCACCGCCTGAGGGCGAAAGTGCGACCAGATAAATCTAGCCGAATCCGAGTGAACGGAGGGGGAAATGGCAACTAACGGTTACGAAGATGCTGTGGAAGACATTATCATCTGCCGTAACGTGAATAAGTGGTTTGGGAACTTTCAGGCTCTCAAGGACGTATCAACGACTGTCAAGCGTGGCGAAAAGATCGTTATAGTAGGTCCATCCGGGTCGGGGAAGTCGACTTTCATTCGTACCATCAATCGTCTGGAGGAGCATCAGAGCGGCGATATTATCGTGGACGGAATCGAGCTTACAAAGGACGTCCGGAACATCGATGCAATTCGGAGCGAAGTGGGGATGGTATTCCAGCAGTTCAATCTGTTCCCTCATCTTTCGATAATGGACAACGTTACGCTGGCGCCAATGAAGGTTCGAAGGTGGTCCCGCGCGCGAGCGGAGGAGGTAGGACTAGAGCTGCTTTCCAGGGTCGGCATACCGGAACAGGCGGACAAATTCCCGAGCGAGCTGTCGGGTGGACAGCAGCAAAGGGTGGCGATAGCGCGCGCTCTGGCGATGCAGCCAAAGGTCATGCTTTTCGACGAGCCGACTTCGGCTCTCGACCCCGAGATGATTAACGAGGTGCTGGATGCTATGCGCGAACTGGCGTTTTCCGGCATGACAATGATGATCGTCACGCACGAGATCGGCTTTGCCCGAGAAGTAGCGGACAGGATCATTATGATGGACGAAGGGAGGATCGTGGAGGAGAGCACGGCGAACGACTTCTTCGACAATCCAAAGAGTGATCGCACCAGGCTCTTCCTCTCCCAGATCCTCTAGGACGTGCCAAATCTCCCAGGCAGAGGCAACTAGCATTCCCCACTATGCGTAGGCAAGCCGGACTGGCGTTTACCCGACTCCCCTTTACAGGACGGCAGCCCTCCATGACTGGCGAGAGTTCCCGATGTCTTGAACGCCAATTCAGGTTGGAGTATGCTGGAGAAGGACCTATGAAGCCGCTGCTTGGTGCATATCCGATTACGACTTCGTACACTCCACGCGCCTTTACACATTTGCAGTATAAGAATATAATGAACCTGGTATCCCAACTATAAGAAAGGCCAACAGAGCCGTGACATCAAATCCCTCTTCAGACGACCCCGCCATTACGAGTGACGCCGAAATCTCCCAGGAACCAACAACGCCGCAAGCTGAAGTTCCTGAGGCAGTTGAAACGTCTGCCCCACCGCCCGAAGCAGCAGCAGCCCCAGCACCCGTAGCAGAGACACCGGTAGCTGAGGTGGAAGAGCCTGCTGATCTTGATGAATCCTTAGATTATTTTGACGAGGAACCCGAAGTCCAGGACATGGGTCAGTTGCTGGACTCGATGGAGCCCATCAAGCCATTACGCCGTGGTGAGGTCGTGGATGGTGAAGTGATGGGGTTCTCCGACGATGGCGGAATCCTTGTGAACATCGGGCACAAGTCGGAAGGCGTGGTTCAGCAGCGTGAGATGCGGAGTCTGAGCCAGGAAGAGTTGCAGAATCTGGGCATTGGCGACAAGATAATCACTTATGTTGTGCGGCCGGAGTCGGCGGACAACGCAGCGATTCTGTCCATTGACCGGGCACTTGGTGAGACCGGCTGGCGAGAATTGGAACAATGCCTCGAATCTAACGAGACTGTTGAAGGCAGTATCCTTGGGTTCAATAAGGGTGGCGCAATCGTGGATGTTCGGAAGGTGCAGGGCTTCGTGCCCATGTCGCAGCTTGTGAGCGTGGCACGTGACATTTTCAGAGACAGGTCTGAAACAGAGGAGGACGCGGAGGTGGAAGCCAGGCGCATGGAGCGTCAGGCTGAGGAGACGGGCAAGACCCTGCAACTGAAGATTCTGGAGATCAACCGGAGTCGAAACAGGGCGATCTTCTCCGAGCGGCAAGCAGTTCAGGAGTGGCGGGACGCTCAGAAAGCGCGCCTTGTGAATGAACTGGAGGTCGGCGAGACCCGGAAGGGCGTCGTTACAGGCATAAGCAGCTTTGGTGCATTCGTTGATCTTGGAGGTGCCGACGGCCTGGTACATATTTCTGAAATGTCCTGGGGCCCAGTCGGCAGGCCAGAAGATGTCGTCTCCATTGGCGACGAACTGGACGTGTTCGTCCTTCGAGTGGACATCGAGAACAAGAAGATCGCCCTAAGTTTGAGGCGCTTGGAGCCGGAACCGTGGGAGACGATACACGAGAGGCTGCATGTCGACGACATTGTCGATGCACAGATAACTAAACTCACGAACTTCGGGGCTTTTGCCCGCGTTGAGGGCAACATTGAGGGCCTGATTCATATTTCAGAACTATCTGACCGTGTTATTGGACATCCTCGCGAGGTGGTGCAGGAAGGCGAAGATGTGAAGCTGAAGGTGCTGCGAATTGAACCGGAGCGACGCAGGCTGGGGTTGAGTCTCAAACAGACTATGGACAACCCCTTCATGAATTACGAATAGGGTATCCGTATAATCGTTCCGACTACTCGGGAGAGGTGCGATGGCAAGCAGATTCGAGAAGTTTACAGAGAGAGCCCGCAGGGTTTTATCGCTGGCCCAAGAAGAGGCACAGCGGTTTAATCACAATTACATCGGGACAGAGCACATCTTGCTCGGGCTAGTCCGGGAGACGGATGGGGTGGCCGCTAGAGTGCTTTCAAACCTTGGTGTGGAACTGCACAAGGTTCGTTCGGCTGTAGAGTTCATCATCGGACGTGGGGAGCGAACAACGCCGGGAGAGATCGGTCTGACCCCTCGTGCAAAGAAGGTCATCGAACTTGCCGTGGATGAGGCACGCCGTCTCAATCATCATTACATTGGCACGGAACACCTCCTGATTGGCCTCATGCGTGAGGGCGAAGGCGTGGCAGCCGGAGTCCTGGAAAGCCTGGGCATCAATCTCGATAAGATTCGAGGCGAAACCAGTCGTCTGCTGTCGCAGTCTTCTCAGAGCCCCCAGGGCAGTGGAAGGCGTGGCAGGAGCAAGAGCCAGACTCCGATGCTCGACGAATTGGGCGTCGATCTCACTAAGCAGGCCAGAGAGGGTAAGCTGGACCCGACCGTAGGCAGAAGCACCGAGATTCAGCGAGTGACGCAGATCCTGAGTCGGCGCACGAAGAACAATCCTGTGCTGGTGGGTGAACCTGGCGTCGGCAAGACCGCGATTGTTGAAGGCTTGGCGCAAATGATCGCCGAGAACAAGGTTCCTGCCACTTTGCAGGGCAAAAGGCTTGTTACCCTCGATATGGGTTCGCTGGTCGCTGGCACGAAATACCGTGGTGAATTCGAAGAGCGCCTCAAGAAGGTCGTCAAGGAAATCACGGAGTCCGGAAAGTGCATTCTGTTCATAGATGAAGTGCATACTATGGTTGGTGCCGGCGCGGCCGAGGGCGCCGTTGACGCGGCGAACATCCTGAAACCATCCCTTGCCCGCGGCGAATTGCAAACAATTGGCGCGACCACGCCCGACGAATATCGGAAGTATCTGGAGCGAGACAGCGCATTGGAGCGCAGATTCCAGCCTGTTCGCGTGGAAGAACCAACCGTGGATGAGTCGGTTGAGATACTCAAGGGCATAAAGGGCGAATACGAGAGGCATCACGAGCTTGAGATTTCTTTCGATGCGCTCAAGGCAGCCGCAAGCATGGCGGCGAGGTTCATTTCGGACCGCGCACTGCCTGACAAGGCAATCGACTTGATTGACGAGGCCGCTTCCAGGGTGCGTATCAGCAACTCGGAACAGCCCCTTTCTCTGACAGAAGTGTCGAACATGCTTGATCGAGTTCGGCGTGAGAAGGATGAAGCGATATCCACACGCCAGTACGAGCAGGCGGCAGAGTTGCGCGAACGCGAGATGAGTCTGCAGCTCAAGATGGAGTCTCTCCAGTCAGACTGGGAAACGGAACGCAGCAGCAACAGTCCCGTGGTTACTGAGGATGATATTGCTGAAGTGGTCAATATGTGGACCGGCATTCCGGTCGCACGGCTAGCATCGACCGAATCCGAACGGCTGGTAAATATGGAGGACTCGCTGCGCAACCAGGTTTCGGGCCAGGACGAGGCAATCACCATCATTTCGAAGGCGGTGAGGCGTGCCAGGGCTGGGTTGAAGAACCCCAAGAGGCCGACGGGTGTGTTCCTGTTCCTTGGACCTACTGGTGTTGGAAAGACTTACCTTGTGCAGAAGCTGGCTGAGTTCATGTTCGGCAGTGAAGAGTCGATGATCCGTATCGACATGTCTGAATTCATGGACCGGCACACCGTCGCTCGCTTGGTGGGCGCACCCCCAGGATACATCGGCTACGACGAAGGCGGTCAGCTCACGGAGGCGGTCCGCAGGCGCTCGTACAGCGTCATCCTGCTTGACGAAATCGAGAAGGCACACCCCGAGGTGTTCAATATCCTTCTCCAGATCTTCGACGACGGCCACTTGACGGATGCGAAGGGTCGCAGGGTGGACTTCCGCAATACTGTCATAGTGATGACGAGCAACATCGGTTCTGACCTGATCCGCCAAGACCGATCCATGGGCTTCTCGGCTCGTGGAGAATCCGGCAGGACGGATGAGCAGGCGTATCTCCGTATGAAAAATAACGTGCTGGATGAAGTAAAGCGCTTCTTCCGCCCGGAGTTCTTGAACCGGATAGACGGGCAGGTCGTCTTCCATGCCCTGGCTCGCGAACATATGAGGGAGATAGTCAAACTCCAGCTGAGCGATGTCAACGCCGAGTTGATCGAGCAAGGCATCACCATGGAAGTGTCGGATGCGGCAAGCGACTGGCTCGCGGAAGGAGGCTATGACCCTCAGTTCGGTGCCAGGCCAATGCGCCGTTTGATTCAGGACCACCTTGAAGATAAGCTCTCTGATGCAATAATCGCCGGAGAGTTGAGTCCGGGCGATACTGCGATCGTGGAACTCAACGACGACGAGGATGGGTTGGTTGTACATGCCAAGGAGCCTATACCCGTCTCGTAGGTGCTTATTCGGCCGCCAAATATAGGATTGTAACTTCTGCCCGTCTGTATCGCAGGCGGGCAGTTTTTTTTGCCAATGTTAGCAAGAAATGTTGCAAGTGCCTAATGCAACTGGTTGACAAGTGTTCTATTGTGTTCTAATATGATGAGTAATCAGAACATTTGTTGAATTTAGAGAGTCGATCGCAAGCCTTCCATCTACTGTTGGAGTGGCGAGGAGATATAAGAATGCCTAAGGTGAAGTCCCGATCACAGTTTGTGTGTACATCGTGCGAGAACGTTACCGTGAGGTGGGAAGGGCAGTGCCGCAGCTGCAGCGCGTGGAACACCATCATTGAGCGCGCCGAGGTGGGGCGGCATAGCTGGTTGCGAAGTGACTCATTGGAGTCGGTGCACCTCGCGGACGCAACTACGGAGGACCTGCCACGCATGGACCTATCCTCGATAGAAGTCAATCGAGTTCTAGGTGGTGGCATCGTGCCGGGTTCACTTGTACTCCTTGCGGGGGACCCGGGCATAGGGAAGTCCACGCTCCTGCTGCAATTGGCTGCCGAAGTAGCGGAGAGATTTTCATCAGTGATGTATGTCACCGGGGAAGAATCGGTCTCGCAGATCAAGATGCGTGCCGATCGGCTGGGCATAGAAGGGCAAGGTCTCTATGTGCTGACACAGACCAATGTCGAAGAGGTCCTGGCAAGGCTCGATAGCGTGCGGCCCGCAATGGCCGTAATCGACTCAATACAGACTGTCTACGACCCTTCGCTGTCCTCTCAGCCGGGCAATGTGTCCCAGATTCGAGAGTGTGCCCGCCGTCTCCTGGAATGGGGCAAGGCGAACAACGTGCCACTCATAATGACCGGGCATGTCACCAAGGGCGGCGACATCGCCGGTCCCCGCGTGCTGGAGCACATGGTTGATGTGGCACTCTACCTCGAAGGGGACTCAGTCAGTTCATGGAGGCTTTTGCGCGCAGTGAAGAATCGCTTCGGCTCCACGAACGAGGTCGGCGTACTCGAAATGACCGGCACGGGTATGCAGGATGTGGCGGACCCGTCAGAGACCTTCCTTCTTGACCGAGCCAAGGGCGCGATGGGTTCCGTTGTTGTGCCGGTGCTCGAAGGCAACAGGGCGCTACTGGTGGAAATACAGGCTTTGACGGCTCCTTCAACCATACCGACGCCACGCCGGGTTGCGACCGGATTCGACTCGCACCGCCTCTTGCTTGTATGTTCCGTGGCGATGCGAACTTGTGGAATGCCGCTAGCCGACTATGATGTGATCGTCAACGTGACCGGAGGACTGAAAATTGCCGAGCCGGCTGCAGATCTGGGAGTCGCGCTTGCGATCGCCTCGAGTTTCAGGAGCGTGCCGATGCCCGCAGATGTGGCCGCTGTCGGAGAAGTCGGGCTTAGTGGAGAGATTCGACGTGCTCCACAGACCGAGCGCCGAGTAAAGGAAGCCGCTCGCCTGGGCTTCAGAAAGTGCCTTGTGCCCGGCAACACCGACGACAAGTCTTGCGGGAGCGAGGCTCTTCACTACCAGAGAGTTGACACGCTGGCGCAAGCGATTAATATGTGCTTGCCGGGAACACGGCAGATCACGGACGCGGTCGCCTAATTGCCGCGTTAGGGGGCATACCTTGACGAGTGCATACTTCCAGTGCATCGGTGGAGCAAGCGGAGACATGATCCTTGGGTCTCTACTAGACGCAGGACTCTCATTAGACGATCTCCGGAGTGCTCTATCGAAGCTGAATGCTGACGGCTACACCCTCAGGGCGCAACGGGCACAGCGCGGAGGGCTCGAGGGCACACATCTGGTCGTGGAACTTGATGAGGCCGGACGCAAGACACATACGATTCAGAGTTTCGTGAACACGGTCGAGGCGTCGGGCCTATCCGACAGGGTCGTGCGCCAGTCTCGGGAGATCTTCCTGAAGATTGGTGAAGCCGAAGCGAAGGTCCATGGCACTGAGCCCGGCGAGACTCACCTGCACGAACTTGGAACCCTGGATACGCTTGTAGATGTTGTCGGCAGTGTCGCAGGCCTGGAAATGCTGGGAATCGAAAGCGTTTACTGCTCGGCTTTTCCTAGCGGGACAGGGGTTGTCCGATCTGAGCACGGTCTCCTGCCTGTACCGGCCCCCGCCACGGCGGCACTCTTTGAAATGGCGAATGCCCCAGTCGCGGCCCCTCCGAACAATGCCCATAACACAGGTGAGATGGTTACCCCAACGGGCGCGGCCATACTGACGACAATTGCCACCTTCCAGCATCCCCAGCTGAATGTTTCGCGTATCGGCTATGGCTTGGGGACCCGCGACTCTCAGCAGTATCCGAATGCGCTCGCAATCTGGCTTGGCGATGAGCGGTCTGCGAAGTACAGTACGGGCGTGACGCTGATCGAGACGAATATAGATGACATGAGCGGCGAGATGCTGGGATATGTGCAGGAGCGCTTATTTGAGATGGGAGCGCGTGATGTGTGGTTCACGCCCATACAGATGAAGAAGAACCGTCCCGCGATCATGCTCAGCATCATAGTGTCCGCCGATACGGAGGCGGAAGCGGTCGATGTAGTGATGCGGCAGACATCCACACTCGGCGTCAGAGTCCGTCCGCTCGAACGCATTGAGGCAGAACGAGAGATTGTGACAATGGAAAGTTCGGTTGGCAAGGTGGCGGTGAAGATTAAGCGCTTGAACGGCGCGATTGTCAGCATATCTCCGGAATACGAAGATGCCAGGTCATGTGCGCTCGAGCAAGGCCTGTCATTACAGGACATTTACCGTCGAATCCAGCGCGAGGCAGAAAGTAAGTTCCTCGCGTAGGCGCCGCTGATTAGTGCCGACGCTGCCGTGAAATTCATTGACCGCATTCTGTGCTTTGGTTACAATTAAATACGCACTTGGGTTAGCGCCTGGCGTCAGTCCGCTAACCTGATTTGCTATCAGGGCTGCAAGCGTTCACAGCGGTGCCCCAGTGGCGCAACCGGAAGCGCAGCCGACTTGTAATCGGCAGGTTAGTGGGTTCGAGTCCCCTCTGGGGCTTTTCTTTTCAGGTAAGGCGTCCCGATCGCGAGCTGCGGAAGTTCGGAAGGGCGCTTTTACTTGGATTGGGTAGATGCCTGTGATAGACTAATTTTTGGCTGCCTAGCGATCCTTTGGAGGGATGGGAGAGTGGTTAAATCCACCAGACTGTAAATCTGGCGCCCGACGGGCTACGCAGGTTCGAATCCTGCTCCCTCCACCAGATAGCATTGGCGGACCGAGAAAACGAAGGCATAAAAAAAACAAGATCTAGGGCCCACATAGCTCAGTCGGTAGAGCGCGTTCTTGGTAAGAACGAGGTCAGCAGTTCAAGTCTGCTTGTGGGCTCCATAGTTGGAGGAAGAAAGCAGAAATGGCTAAGGCAAGGTTCGAGCGAACTAAACCACACATCAACGTCGGAACGATTGGGCACGTTGACCACGGCAAGACGACTTTGACTGCCGCGATCACCAAAGTGCTTAGCACCGCCGGTCTCGCGGACTACAGGGCTTTCGAAAGCATCGACAACGCTCCCGAAGAGAGGGAGCGAGGTGTGACGATCGCCATTCAGCACGTAGAATACGAGACTGATACGCGTCACTACGCCCACGTGGACTGCCCGGGTCACGCAGACTACATCAAGAACATGATCACGGGAGCGGCACAGATGGACGGCGCCATTCTCGTCGTCAGCGCCCCTGATGGTGCGATGCCACAGACCCGTGAGCATATCCTCCTTGCCCGCCAGGTTGAGGTGCCCGCCATGGTGGTGGCGCTCAACAAGGTCGACATGATGGAGGACGAGGAGCTCCTGGAGCTCGTCGAACTCGAACTGGAAGAACTTCTCTCAGAGTATGGCTTCGACGACGTCCCGATTGTTCGGGTGAGCGCTCTCAATGCACTCGAGGCAGACGAGAGTGACCGGGACTCGGAGTGGGGCAAGGGTATCTGGGAACTGATGGATGCCGTTGACGAGAACATACCCATGCCGGAAAGGCCGAGCGACCAGCCGTTCCTGATGCCGATCGAGGACGTATTCAGCATCAAGGGACGCGGTACCGTTGTGACTGGCCGCGTCGAGAAGGGCGTTGTAAAGGTCGGTGACCAGGTGGAGATCGTCGGCATCAAGGACACCACCACCACGACCGTGACCGGCGTGGAGATGTTCCACAAGCTCATGGACGAGGCCGAGCCGGGAGACGCGGTTGGCGTTCTGCTTCGCGGTGTGGACCGTGATGAAGTTGAGCGCGGCCAGGTTCTGGCTGCCCCGGGCAGCATTGAGCCGCACAAGGACTACGAAGCTCAGGTTTATGTGCTGAGCAAGGAAGAGGGTGGACGGCACACTCCGTTCTTCAATGGATACAAGCCGCAGTTCTTCATCCGCACGACGGATGTGACGGGCGAGATCAACCTGCCGGATGGCACTGAAATGGTTATGCCCGGCGACAACATCGAGATGAATGTGAAGCTCATTACCCCGGTAGCAGCCGACGAGCAGCTGCGCTTTGCGGTCCGCGAAGGAGGCCGCACGGTTGGCTCGGGTGTCATCACTAGGATCAACGATTAATCTGATTTCAATTAGCACAGGGCTGTGGTCGCGTATCACAGCCCTGTTTTTGGGATATTGACATGGCGCGTAGGGCTGAAAATCGAATCATCATAAATCTGGGGTGTGTGGACTGCCGCGAGCGGACGTACCATTCCACGAAGAACCGGCGTAACGATCCGCAACGGATCGAACTGAAGAAGTTCTGCCCAAGGTGCAGGTCACACACGATGCACAGGGAAGTCAGGTAGGCAGAGATGGCTACTAGTCCAGGTACGCCAAGAAGGCTCGGTAGCAGAGGCGCCCGCAGGTCTTTCGGCCTTTCAGGGGTGACTGAGATCATCTCGGAGTTGCGCCGGGTAACTTGGCCGTCCTACGAAGAAACCTTCCGGCTGTCGGTGATGGTAATCGCGGTCGCCGTAGCGGTTGGGGCATTTCTCGGCGTTGTTGATCTGGGATTTTCCGGCCTGTTCGACATAATCTTGGGGAATTAGTCAAATGAACAGGACCGAAGAAGCCGAACAGCCTCGTTGGTATGTGCTACATGCTTACTCGGGTCATGAAGGCCGCGTGAAGCAGAATCTCGAGCAGCGTGTGTCCAACATGGACATGGGCCATAAGATTCTGGAAGTGTTCGTCCCCCAGGAGGACGAAATTGAGATTCAGGGTGGTCAGCGCAAGACGGTTTCCCAGCGCGTCTTTCCCGGCTACATCTTCGTGCATATGCGTATGGATGACGAGAGTTGGCACATCGTTCGCAGTACGCCCGGAGTTACTGGGTTTGTGTCAGCCGAAGACGACAGCGAGGCAAGGCCCAGGCCGGTGCCATTGGATTCCCGTGAAGAGCAGACGATTCTGGGCTTCAAGGAGACTGATCAACCTCGTGTGCGCGTGGGCTTCACCAAGGGACAGGCGGTTCGCATAACCGATGGCCCATTCGTGGACTTTATGGGCGTGGTGGACGAGGTTCACGTCGACAGAACCAAGTTGAAAGTGCTGGTGTCGTTCTTTGGTCGCGAAACACCTGTGGAACTGGACTTTCTCCAGGTCGAACGCGCGTAAGGGCATGTGCCCTGAGGTGCTGTGCCCACCCGAGATAATACCGTAGGCGCCGCGAATGGGCTGCCGAAACCAGAATGATGAGATTTACCTACCGGACAAAGGACAGGTCTATTGGCTAAGAAAGTAATGACCGTGATAAAGCTGCAGATTGAGGCGGGCAAGGCGACGCCGGCTCCCCCGGTTGGACCCGCGCTCGGTCAGCACGGCGTGAATATCATGGGTTTCGTCAAGGAATACAACGAGCGGACCGGTTCACAGGCGGGTAACATCGTCCCTGTGGAGATAACTGTATTCGAGGATCGCTCATTCGCATTCATCACCAAGAGTCCGCCTGCTTCCGATCTGCTGCGAAAGGCCGCGAACATCGAGAAGGGGAGCGGCAATCCCTTGGCAGAAAAAGTTGCTCGTATCCCGAGGGACAGGGTGCGTGAGATAGCGGAACTGAAGATGGAAGATCTCAACGCGGCAGACCTCGAAGGCGCTATGCGAATCATTGAAGGGACAGCTCGAAGCATGGGCATAGAGGTGCAGCAATAGCACCGGACGGAAACTGGCAAATCCTGAAATTCAGATAGGATACTGTAATGGCACGACGTGGCAAGCGACATCTGACAGCGACAGCGGCGATTGAAAAGGACTTCGAGTATCAGCCGGAAGAGGCTGTATCCCTAGCCAAAAAGAACGCTACCGCCAAGTTCGATGAGACTGTTGAACTGCACCTGCGTACCGGCGCCGACCCGAGACATGCCGATCAGATGATTCGTGGAGTCGCTCTGCTGCCTCACGGTGTGGGAAAGACGGTGCGCGTCACGGTTTTCACCCAGGGTGAGGCCGTTTCGGTTGCGGAAGAGGCGGGTGCCGACTTCGTGGGCTCTGACGAGATCATCAAGCGCGTCGAAGAGGGCTGGGTCGATTTCGATGTTTCTATTGCGACGCCGGACATGATGGGACGAATTGGCAGGCTGGGAAGAATCTTGGGCCGTAGGGGGCTGATGCCAAACCCGCGAACCGGGACAGTGGTGCAGCCGGAGGAACTGCCCAGGGCGATACGAGAGGCGAAGTTGGGCAGGGTGGAATACAGGGTTGATCGCACTTCGCTCATCCATGTCCCGATCGGTAAGGCAAGTTTTGAAGAGAACCAGCTGATGGACAATCTGACTGCACTGATGGACAATATTGTCCGGGCACGTCCGAGTGGAGTGAAAGGGCAATATATCAGGACCGCTTTCCTGACCACAACCATGGGCCCGAGCGTCAGGATGGATGTTGCCAGTACAAGCGCTCTTAGAGTAGAATAACCAGAGTCAAACGCCGCAGACTGCGGGCCTCCTGACGGAGATAATATGCCAGCCCGTATAGGCATAGCGACAACCGAGCAATTGATTGTCATTTGAGATTCTCTAGAATCTATGCCCTGAGTCTGCCGCGTCTCAGGGCTTTTTCTTTGCAATCTGAAATTTATGGCCGCAGGGCTTAATCGTTTTCTTAGACACTGCGGATACTGGTGAGGTGGCAAATTGCCGACGGAAAGAAAAATGCAAGCCGTCCAGGATATGACTGAATGGCTTGACGGCGCAACAATTGTAATATCGACCAGCTACACTGGATTGCCGGTCACTGAAATGACCTCCCTCAGGCGCGCTTTGCGGGACAAGGAAGTGCGCTACAAGGTCATAAAGAACAATCTGGCGTATATCGCCGCGGACAACGCGGGCAGGCCGGAACTCAAGGAGATAATTCAGGGGCCCAGCGCGATCGCCTTCGGTTACGGAGAGCCAACGGACCCGGCAAAGGCGCTATCCGATTTCATTCGCGAAACGCGCTCACCTCTGGAAATTCGTGGCGCCGTGTTGGAGGGCAGAGTCCTGGATGGACAACAGGTCCAGCAGCTCGCCGACTTGCCCAGCAAGGATGAACTCGTGGCGCAGATGCTCGCGCGCATGCAGTCGCCAATATCGGGATTGGTCAATGTGCTGAACGGTCCGATATCGGGATTGGCTCGTGTTCTTCAGGGACGGATTGATAATTTACAGGAACAGCCGGCAGAGTAGCAAAGAGTTTACAGTAGGACTGGATAGGTATTAGCAAGGAGGATTTCCTATGACGACCAAGGAAGAGATACTGGACGCAATCAAGGGCTTGTCGGTGCTGGAGCTCGCCGATCTGGTGAAGGCGCTGGAGGACGAGTTTGGTGTCAGCGCAGCGGCTCCTGTGCAGATGGCAACCGTGGCGGGCGTAGCAGCCACCGCCGAGGCAGCCGCTGAAGAGGAGAAGACCGAGTTCGACGTGTCGATCACCGAGATCGGTCCGCAGAAGATTCAGGTCATTAAGGCTGTCCGTGAGGTTACCACGCTCGGACTGAAAGAGGCGAAGGAACTCGTCGAGAGCGCGCCTGTCGCGGTCAAGGAAGCCATCGCCAAGGACGAAGCCGACGAGATTAAAGAGAAGCTGGAAGGCGCGGGAGCCGTCGTTACGGTCGCCTAACCGTAGCTTAAGCGAGTCAGTCGAGGATATTAGATGCCTCCGGTTTCTTATAGTTGCCGGAGGCATGTCCTTTTTGTATGGAATGCGTCACTTTGGTGCTTTATTCCCCCCGCCGGGATCCTAATACAGAGGCTCGGCGCTATCATTCTGGTTTCTGGTCGCGCTTACCACGCTGACCACGGCGCGTAGCCTTGCCCACATGTTCTTGCCCGACGGCGGCGCGTCTGTGATAGCGGGCTTGGATGTGTCCGTTGCGGGAGGCGAAAATCTCATCGCCATATTCGCGCAGTGGGGACTGGAACAACTCCTGCTTGCATTTGTTGCTTGGGTAATAATCTGGCGCTACCGTCATCTAGTTCCATTCGCGCTGCTATTGCAGTTGCTGGATTGGGGAGGGCGCATCGGCGTTGGCTTGATGAAGCCGGTAGTGGTTGCAGACCCTCCGCCCGGAGAAATCGGCAGCTATATCTTTGTCCCGCTTGTGGCGATTGCGCTCTGGTTCGCCCTGCCGCCTAAGAACGACACTAGCGCCACCGGGTGAGCTTGACTCAAGCCTATTTCGGTTCACCGATGTATGGTATCGTCTGCGGTCCCTCCGGCAGCACGCAGATGCTCGCGTCCCTGCCGAAATTTGCGATTGCGCCTTCGATGTCTTCGATGGCGGTGAGGTGCGCCTGCTTGACTTGCTGCGCCGTGAGGTAGCCGGACTTCAGATACACCGCCGCCTTCTGCTGGATTTGCGCTTGGACTTGCGCCTGCCACTGGTCGTGCCGTTCATAACCCGGCTGCCGGATCATCCCAAGTACTTCGGCTGGACTACTGCACGATGCGAGTATCTCCCGGTATTGGCCGTGTTCGGGGACACCTTCTGAACACTCGGCAGCGCAAATGATTTTCCCGCCGTCCTTCACGATCTGTGCCGCTGCGGACATACCTTTCACTGCCTGGTACAAGTTCTGGTCGAGAGGGTAGCCGCTGTTGGTGGTTAGAACGATATCAAATGGCTCTGCCACCGGCTGCATTGCTAGACGCTGTGCCACTGCACAAGCCGCACTGTGAACTGAGAACAGCTCACCCGCATAGACGCTCGTGATGCGTTGCTCGCGGTTAATCGTCACATCGACCGAGAAATCCACGCGCGACATTCGGGCAATCTCCCTGATGGCGTCGTGGATCGGGTTGCCCTCAGTCACGGCGAAGCGCGAGTTGGGATGTCCTATCATCGCCGCGTCATGCAGGCGCATAATCGTCGGAAAGCCCGCCAGTCCCGGCGCAACCATCTTGGGTCCCCCGCTGAAGCCCGCGAAGAAGTGCGGCTCCACGAATCCGGTCGTGATGCGAAAATCGCTCTGAATCCACCGCCTGTTCAAGATGACCTCAATGCCGGATGCGGTGGTGCCAATGCTCTCTAGCGAGCCATCATCGAAGCCGTCATGATTGACCACATCGTAATTGTTTACAACCTCGTCGCCTAGCATCTCTGCCAGCTCTGCGACTGAATTCCCGCGGTGCGTGCCGGTTGCAATCAGAATGGCGATGTTCTCATTCGGCACATGGCGAAGCTCGCCCAGCAGCAATGGCAGAAGAGTCTTGCTCGGCATAGGGCGCGTGATGTCGCAAACCGATATCGCTACCTTCTGCGAGGGCTTAACGATCTGCCTGAGTGATGGCGTGCCAATCGGATTCCGCAGCGCAGTCAGGACAGCGCCCTCGGCATCAGGCAGCCCAGGAACATAGGTGGGCTCGATGACCGTTGTGCGATCATCGGGCAGATCGACAAGCAGTCCATCGCGCCCATAAGCAAGTCTGACTTTCATTCGCTTCTCTCGTTCCTCGCAATTTGGCGACGCATCACGATGCGCGTCTGCCCCTGCGGCGTGACATTCTCAAAGCCCGCCCGTCTAAATGTTTCCGGCGAACCCATGTATGTGTAAGAGGGCGCATTCGGGTTCACCGGGTATCCTTCGACAAAGTTTGCTCCTTTGGATGCCGCATAGTCCACGGCCGCGTTGAGCAAGCCGAGAGTCAAACCTCGCCTCCGGTAGCGTCTGTCAACGAAGAAGCACACGACCGACCAGACCGCCTCTTCGTCGATTCGCGGCAGGGCGCGGTATCGTTCCAGCGCGGCGTAGGACTCCCGCGGACCCACGGAACACCAGCCTATGGGATGATCACCGTCGTATGCAAGGATTCCTGTTGCCTCGCCTTCGAGAACCCTCGCATGTAGTGCGTCCCCACGTTCCTCCTTCGACGAATTGCGATACTCACTGCTGGTCATGCGCCACCGCATACAGGAGCAGTAGGCGAATTTTCCGTGCCCGGAAGCGAACCGTTTCAGGTCGGGGAGGCGCAGACGTGTCACCGGATGGTACTGCAAATCCGCTGCAGCGTGACTTCGAGCAACAGCCATTATCCTGTCCGATTGCTATTCCTGCACTCTGATCAGAGATTCGCAAAGATGGGCAGTGTCCACAAGCTCGGGTATCACGACGTACTCCCGAACCGTGTGCATGCCATGGTCTGCCATTCCCACTACGACCGCGCTCATGCCCTTGAGTCGGAAGACGTTGCCGTCCGTGCCGCCTCCTGAAGGCTTGAACTCCGGCTCGAGGCCGAGGCCGCGCAATGCTCCCACCACTCGCATTGTTGCAGGATCATCGTCTTCAAGCGTATATGTCTCGAATTCGGTGTGGAGGTGGTCGCTCAGCTCAGCTTCCGGGAACATCTCGCGCACTTCGTCGAGAGCCTCGGTGATCTGTACGCGGATGTTGTCCAGCGTCTCAATGTTGCGGCTGCGGAACTCTCCATTGATGATCGTGGTCTCAGGCACGGCGTTCCGCACCGTTCCGCCCTCGATATTGCCGATGTTGAAGGTCGTCTCCTCGTCCAGTCGGCCCTGTGGCAGCCGCGTTATAAGCTCAGCGGCAATGCGGATGGCCGACAACCCCTTCTCCGGCTCCACGCCGGCATGCGCCGCGCGTCCCGTCACCTCGATGTCGAAGCCTATGTATGTCGGACTCGAGGACGTGATTGTCGCGGCAGAACCTTCCCCGTCGAATACGATTGCTTCCTTCGCATTTAGCATCGAGAAGTCAAGATTGCGCGCTCCCACCAGTCCGATTTCCTCTTCACGGGTGAACGCCACTTCGAGTGCCTGGTGTGGCACACCGTCCTCGTACACCGATTCCAATGCCTCCAGAATGGCTGACACGCCACACTTGCAATCGCCGCCGAGAATCGTGGTGCCGTCCGAGACTATGCGATCGCCGTCCAGGCTGGGCTTGATGCCTCGCCCCGGTTCGACCGTGTCCATGTGCGCAGACAGCAGGATAGGGTTGGGTCTGCCGTCATTCGCAATTACATTGCCATACGAGTCGCGCATGACAGTCAGCCCGAATCCCTCGAGGCGCCGAATCAGCTCTTGCGCCATCGCCTCTTCCTCGCCGGACGGACTGTCTATCTTTGCCAGGTCCGTGAATGTCTTTACTAGCCGGTCGCGGTTTATCATTGGTTCTCCTGACTCCTAATCTGCATAATCTGTGAAGGGGTTCCGGAACATTCTATTTGGCGCCTGCACAGTCTTCAAGGGTTGGAACTTCAATGCGCAAAGGTTAAACTACACGCGACAATATCGGCAGCAGAAGGGAGGGGCCACGGCACCGTGCAGAAGTCAGCCGAGCCGCAATACACTACGATGATTCGGGACCTGCCGCAGGACGAGCGCCCTCGCGAGCGCCTTCAGCGATACGGCCCAAGTCATCTGAGCAACGCAGAACTGATCGCTATCCTGCTGCGCGTAGGCTCAGCGGGAGAAAGCGTCCTAAACCTGTCTGCGCGCGTGCTATCCACCTATGGAGGGATCGGCGGCGTGGCTAAGGCGACCTACGGAGAACTGTGCGAATTGCACGGCGTTAGCGATGCGAAGGCTTGCCAGCTGCTTGCGGCATTGGAGATCGGCAGGAGATTGGCATCCCTTCAGCCGGAGGACAGGGCCATAATCCGCTCGCCGCAGGATGTATTCAACTTGCTCAGCGCAGAGATGGGTTTTCTTGTGCAGGAGCATCTAAGGGTGCTGCTGCTGAACACCAAGAACGAGGTGCTGGCTGTCCACGAGATCTACAAGGGCAATGTCAACTCGGCTGTGGTACGCGTGTCGGAAGTACTCCGTCCTGCGGTCAGGGAGAACTGCCCGAATATCATCATCGTGCACAATCACCCTTCGGGCGATCCTACGCCGAGCCCGGAGGACATTCTGGTTACACGGCAGATTCGCACATGCGCCGATATGATGGACATAGAGCTGCTCGACCATGTCGTGATTGGAAATCAACGGTTTGTCAGCTTGAAGGAACGGCGACTCGGATTCGATGGACAAGCAGCAAGGGCTGCCGGTGATATCGGGCTGGCAGCGGAGAGAGAGTAGGTGATAGATATGAGCGACAGGATACTTGGAGATGTTGGCACCGATTTCAAGTTTGAGGACGACGATGTCAAGGTCTGGGATCTGGTTCTGGAACCGGGACAATCAAGCGACTGGCACCATCACACGAACCGCTATGTGTTCATCGTAACGCGCCCGGGCACGCTTCAGACCGAACACGATGATGGGAGCGTGACCGTGTCGGAGTTGAAACTCGGTCAGGTCGTGAAGGGAATACATCACGCCGTGCATCGTGTCACCAACGTCGGCGACGCGCTGTATAGTAACGCGATTATCGAGATGAAGGATTGATTCAGCAGCGAGGTGAACGATGTCCAGAGGAAACGAACCACTCGGCGAAATCGCGACCGAAGTGTTGTTTGAGAACGACCAGGTAAGGATCTGGAATCTGGTGGTCGAGCCGGGCGAGGCTAGCGACTGGCATATGCACGGAAATGACTATGTGACCGTCGTCGTAGAAGGCGAAGGGTTGCTGGTGCAGTACGATGACGGAACGGAGCAGGACAGCCCGTCCGAAGCCGGCACATGGCGATTCCATGGCGAGCACAAGATTCATCGTGTGGTGAACAACCGGAGCGTCCGTTACAAGAATGTGCTCGTCGAGATAAAGTCATGAAAATTCTCGTAATGGGTACCGGCGCCATTGGCGGCTGCTATGGCGGCCAGTTGGCGCGTAGTGGGGAGGATGTGGTCTTTGCCGCGCGCGGAGCGAATCTGCAGGCAATTCGCGAGCGCGGTCTGAAGGTTGATTCCACGAGTTTCGGCGAGTTCACCGTGCATCCCAGGGCGGTCGGTGCGCTGGACGGCACCTGGAAGGCTGACCTCGTCCTCTTCTGCGTAAAGGGCTACCATAACGATCAGGCTATGAATGACCTGGCGCCCGCTGTTGCCGATAGCACGACTATTCTCACTCTGCAGAATGGTATTGGAAGCGGCGATCAGCTTGCCGATAGGTTCGGTCCAGAGAAGATACTTCTGGGTGCAGCATACATTGACGCAGAGCGCCCGGAGCCCGGTGTCTTCGCACAGCGGGGAAGCCCGCCCAGGATAGTCTTCGGCGAGGAAAACGGAGAAGATACGGAGAGGGCGGCGGAAATCGCCGGCGTATTTGAGGGGGCGGGAATCGAGACCGAACTCTCAACAAGTGTCCTGACGGCGCTATGGGGTAAGCTGGTTTACATCTGCGCCCTGAGCGGCATGAGTTGCATCACCAGATCGGATTTCACTGATGTCCTTGCAACACCGGAGACCTATGAGGTGACGATGCAGGTCATGACTGAGGCACTGCGAGTCGGGCAGGCGAGCGGTGTTCCTCTTGACGACGGGCTGCCCGATGCCGTGATGGCGGGGTTCCTGCAGGAGGATGGCTTCGTCTCTTCGATGTACCTCGACCTTCTGGCCGGTAATCCGCTAGAAGTCTCGCTCCTCAATGGAGCC
This sequence comes from uncultured Dehalococcoidia bacterium, assembly GCA_964632415.1. Classification (GTDB taxonomy): domain Bacteria; phylum Chloroflexota; class Dehalococcoidia; order Lucifugimonadales; family JADFKI01; genus Bin90. The sequence goes on from CAZWDM010000013.1 coordinate 45,302, forward strand.
GTAGCGCGAATAGGCAAAGAGGTCGGCGTGGAAACTCCGGCGAACAGCCTGATCACGTCATGCCTGACGATCGCCGATAATAAGGCGCGCCGGAAAACCGGAGCTTAGATTAGATTGGAGAATAAGATCGTAATGGACTACTTCATTGACCCTGCAAAGGTGCAGCGCAGGGAACTCGCCCCTGGGGTAACTCTGCGAACCATGTGGGGCGATAAGATAATGATGAGCATGGTCGAAATCGCGCCGAATGCCGTGGTGCCGGCGCATTCACACCCACACGAGCAGGCCGGCATCGTGCTTCAGGGCGAGTTCGAATTCACAATCGGAGGCGAGGTCAAGACGCTTCGGCAGGGCGACGCTTATGTCATCCCCGGCGGCGTGGAGCATAAAGTCGTGGGGTCGGACGGCTGGTCGATGGCGCTGGACATTTTCAGCCCGCCGCGTGAGGACTACAAGCACTAGAAAAGCAGGAGCCGCGAGAGCGTCTCATTCGCGCTCCCGCGGCTCTTAGTTGCCTGGACTGGCCTTTTTTTGGCGTCTGCCGACTTAGGCGCCGTAGCGGGCTGCTGCTACGGGGTCGCTGTACTCGACACCCTTGGTTGACCAGAAGATCGTCGCGATCTCGTCCACTGCTGCTACCAGAGCCTCAGCGTTTTCCATGCTGACGGTCTGCTTGCACTGACCGGCGAGCTTCAGGGCGGCGTTGAACTTGGCTGCAATGTCATTGGCGTCGGTGCCGGGCCAAGTGTAGTCTGCCCAGAGGATTCGGAGCTCATGCTTGCACAGCTCAGCGTGCTCTTCCTTTACCGTGACATAACGTCCCAGCGTGTTGGCATACGCGACGTCTCCGGAGTCATCGAGGGACTCAATGCGGAGGACCATCTTCTGCACGGTCTGTGCTGCAATCTTCGCCGAGATGGGATCGTATATGCCGCAGGGAATGTCACAGTGCGCGCTCGCGTCGCGCACGGAAAATAGACTTCTGATGGTTGAATTTACGTTCATTTGAACCTTCCTTTCGGGGAGTTTGGACTTGTTAAGACGATACAATAATAGCCAAACCCATGCAAGTATTTGCATCTCGGTGCCACGCTCTTGGTGCCCCCACCACGGTCCGAACGCGCGATGATACCGGGATTCCGCTTGTACCGTGTGCAGGGCGACAGCATGCTTCCTACACTGCACAACGGAGACTATCTGCTCGCCCAGGCTTCTGCCGCAGGAAGCCTGTCGCTTTCGAGAGGCAGCATTGTCGCTGTTTCAACTGAGGAGAGACTTCAGATTAAGCGCGTCATCGGACTGCCCGGAGAGCGGATCAAATTCGCGGAGGGGACACTGTCTATTGGAGGGAAAAGGCTGGCTGCGCCGTACCTGCGCGGTTTGCCGCCTTACCTCGGGCTGGATTCCAAGCAGTATGAACTGGAATGCGATGAGTATTTCATCATGGGAGACAACCGGGCACATAGCACAGACAGTCGCCACTTCGGCCCGGTGCGGGGCAGTCAGATTGAAGGCACGGCGATATTCCGAGTCTGGCCACCCATACGATTCGGCAAGCTCTGATCGCCTGCCAAACTGTACGCTTCTAACTCAGCCAGCGAGCTGCTTCCTTGGCATGGTAGCTGATGATCATGTCGGCGCCGGCGCGCTTTATGGATGTGAGAATCTCCAGCGTTATCCGGCGGCCGTCAATCCATTCGTTCTCCGTTGCAGCCTTGACCATGGCGTATTCGCCGCTGACGTTGTATGCGGCCATTGGATAGCCAAAGTTCTCGCGCGCCTGCGCAATTACATCCAGGTATGAGAGCGCGGGCTTTACCATGATGATATCCGCACCTTCATCGATGTCCATCTGAATCTCTCGCATCGCTTCGCGCGAGTTGGCGATGTCCATTTGGTAACCGTGGCGGTCGCCAAACTGAGGCGCGGAGTCCGCGGCGACCCTGAACGGCCCGTAAAAGGACGAAGCGTACTTCGCCGAATACGCCATAATCGGCAGGTGGTCGAAGCCCGTGTCGTCCAGGCCCGTTCTGATTGCAGCGACCTGGCCGTCCATCATCGCGGAAGGCGCGACCACATCCGCCCCCGCCTCAGCCTGGCAGACCGCCATTCTTGCCAGAAGCTCCAGTGTTGCGTCGTTGTCCACCGTACCGTTCCTTATCACGCCGCAGTGTCCGTGATCTGTGAATTCGTCAAGACAGACGTCAGTCATCACCAATATCTGGGGAGCGGTCTGCTTTATGACCCGAATAGCCTCCTGCACGATCCCGCTGGGCTCGTAAGCCTCCGTGCCCTCAGCATCCTTTCTTGCAGGGATGCCGAAGAGCAGGACCGCTCCGATTCCCAGTGATACGACCTCGTCGATCTCCGGAATGAGATTGTCGAGGGAAAGCTGGTACATGCCGGGCATGGGGTCGATGGGATTACGAACGCCGCGCCCGTGGGTAACGAAGATCGGATATATGAAGTCACTGATGGAGATGCTCGTCTCCTGCGCCAAATGACGGAGCATCGGCGACTCTCGCATACGACGCATGCGTACCTGTGGGAACCTGCTCATTTCACCCAGCCTCCTGAAAGTGGGACTCCACTGCCTCGATCAACCCCGCTACTGTGTGCTCCGATGCCACAATGTCAACTCTCAACCCCAGGTCTGCGGCGCGTTCCGCAGTAATGGGCCCTATACACGCAATCGTAGCATCTTTCAGCATGCCTGTGTTGCCGTCCAGCAGTTCGACAAGATTGGTGACAGTCGATGAGCTTGTGAAAGTGAAAATGTCTATCCCTTCGGAGAGAATGTCACCCAGCCGTTCCGCAGAATTTGGCGGTGTCAGAGTACGATAGACCGGAATGGCGTTCACGCTCGCCCCAAGTTCGCTCAAGCCATCTCGCAGGACATCCCTCGCGATCTCCGCCTGCGGTAGCAAGATGTTCCTGCCCTTCAGGTCGAAAGCCTTCAATTCTGACACTGCGGACTCGGCGACGAATGACGAAGGCATGAAGTCGGCGACTATGCCGCGCTCGCCCAGACGCCTTCGCGTGGCGGGGCCAATCGCCGCGATCCGAACACCGCCCAGCGCCCGTGCATCCAGCCCGAGCGTCCTCAGCCTGTCGAAGACTATGTCCACCGCGTTGGCGCTGCTGAAGATCGCCCAGTCATGCCTGCGCAGGTCATTCAGCGCCTCGTCGAGGGCCGTATGGTCGTCGCACGGTCGAATTTCTATAGTGGGAAGCTCTATCGGCTGCGCTCCTCTTTGCGTCAGCATGTCGGACAACGCACTGGCCTGAGTGCGAGTCCTGGTTATTAGCACTCGCTTGCCAAACAGCGGTCGATTGTCGAACCATTGAATGGCTTCTCTCAGGCTGACCACGTCGCCAATGATCGTAACCGCAGGGGCACCGATCCCGGTGGCCTCGGCCCTATCCGCGATGTCAGCGAGCGTGCCCGTAAGCGTTCGCTGGTATGGTTCCGTTCCCCATTGCACCAGGGCGACGGGAGTTTCAGGTTTCCGGCCGTAGCGAATGAGGGAGTCCGCAATTGTTCGCAGGTTGCTCTGTCCCATCAGCACGGCGAGTGTGTCGCTGCTCTTTGCCAATGCCTCCCAGTCGACGGAAGAGTCGGGCTTGCCGGGGTCTTCGCTTCCCGTTACCACTGTGAAAGAGGAAGCGACCTTGCGATGCGTAAGGGGAATTCCGGCGTATGCGGGGGCTGCGATAGCCGAGGTTATGCCGGGAACAATCTGGAATGCCACCCCTGCCTCTGCCAGCGCCTCCGCCTCCTCGCCGCCTCGTCCGAACACGAAAGGGTCGCCGCCCTTCAGCCTCACAACGCTCTTGCCCGCGCGTCCGAGTTCGATCAGCAGGCGATTTATGTCCTCCTGGCGGTTGATGCGCTTGCCCGGAATCTTGCCAACGTCGATCATCTCAGCCTCCGCACGTGCGTGCGCCAGGAGCCGCCTGTCCACGAGCCTGTCATATACGACAGCGTCTGCGGTCTGTATGAGACGCAGACCCTTGACGCTGATCAGCTCAGGATCACCGGGTCCGGCGCCAACGAGCGAGACGATGCCCGAACTCATTTCAACTCCAGGATGCTCGCCGCACCCATATCCATCAGGGCAGACGCGATTGCTTTCCCCGAAGCGACGGGGTCGTCAACGGAATAATTCTCGGAAACGCGGACGATTTCGCTTCCGTCAGGCTTCGCTACCATCGCAAGCATGCGCAGGCTGTCCGGTTCATACTCCGCGTATGCCGCGGTGGGTACTGTGCAGCCGCCTCCCATGGTAGCGAGAAATGACCGCTCTGCCCTCACTGCGGTGCTTGTGGGCTGGTGGTCTATTGCGCTCACGATTTCGACCATCTCGCCGTCGGATTCGCGTACCTGTACAGCCAGTGCCCCCTGCCCAACATCCGGGACACAGACTTCGGGTGCAAGGAAAGCGCTTATGTCCGACTTGCGGCCCAGTCTGATCATGCCTGCCGCGGCCAGTATGGCACCGTCGTAGTCATCACTCTTAGCCTTGCTCAGGCGAGTATCGACATTGCCCCTGATAGGAGCAATCTCGATGTCAGGGCGAGCGGCTCTTATCTGCGCTGTGCGGCGGGGACTGCTGGTGCCCAGTCTCGCTCCGGCGGGCAGGTTGTCAAGCGATGCGCTCCAGCGGTTAACCAGTACATCGCGCGCATCTTCACGTTCCGTGTATGCTGCGACTACCAGTCCTGGGGGAGTAACGGCCGGCATGTCCTTAGCGCTGTGTATCGCGATGTCGATCTCGCCGCCAAGCAGGGCAGCTTCGATCTCCTTGACGAACATGCCGCGCTCCATGCTTAACAGGGGAGCGGACTTGTTTCTGTCGCCACGCGTGGAGAGCGGAACTACTTCAATTTCGAGGCCCGGATGCGCCTTGAGCAGCAGGCGTACTACCTCATTGGTCTGTGCCAGCGAAAGTGAACTTGACCGCGAGCCGATGACGACTCGTCTTGCGCCTGCCACGGTTGCAGGTCAGGAAGCCACCCCGGCCTTGTTGCAGGCGAGGGCCTTCTTTTCTTCCCACATCCTGCACACGCCGGGCTCGCAGTCGCAACCTACACCCTTCATCAGGTCGTCCATGAGTGTAACGCGGGCTTCGTCATATCTGCCGTCAAGCACTGTTTCGAGCAGGCTGTCGGTAATGCATGCCTGCCAGTGGTCCGTCACCAGCGTTATCCCTTTGCCGCGAATCTCCGCTCTCACATCTGCCAGCAAGGGCGTGAGTTCGGCGTAATCCATCAAGGGATAGCTGGATTCGATTGGGCTGCCGTTGAGCAGTTCACGGAACTTTCGAGCCAGTGCAGGGCTTGCGCCTCCAGTTGAAGCGGCTACGGTAACATCCCCTCGTATCGCGACCGACGGAGCAATGAATGTGCAAAGGTGAGTTACGTCCACGACATTTAGGAGAACATTCCGGTCTTTCGCCTCATCGGCGATCGCACGGTTAACTTTATTGTCGTCCGTCGCGGCGATCGCAATGAAGGCGTCAGTGAGATCGCCTGCTTCGTACTCACGCCTGTGCCATACAATCTTGCTGTCGGCCGCCAGAGCGCGAACGCCCTCGTTAACCTCAGGGCTGATGACAACCACGTCGGCGTAGCAGTCCAGGAGCTTTTCCACCTTTTCTTCGCCGATGTTGCCGCCGCCGATAACGACGCAGCACCTGTCCTTCACATCTATGAAAGCGGGATAGTACGCGGGCAATTGATACCTTCCTGTCTAGTAGTCTGATTGGATCGAAGAGAGATTGCTCGGCAACGATAGGTCTTTAAACGAAATACCTGACACGGGTCTTCTTATATTCCCGTGTGCTGTAGAGCAACTGGTATTCCGTGATGCCGGTCGCATCGGAGAGTCCCGCCGCTACATCTTCGCAAGTCTCGTTCGAAGTGGCGTGGATCATCGTGAAGTGCGTGTATGGCCAGTCCGGGAATGTCGGCCGTTCGTAGCAGTGCGTGACCCAGCGAGACTGCGCCATGATGTTTCCCACTTCGACGGCACGCTCGGAGGGCACCTTCCATACCGCCATCGCGTTCGACCTGAAGCCCGCCCGGCGGTGATGCAGCACTGCGCTGAACCTGCGCATCAGCCCGCGCTCCTGGAACGAGTCGGCGATGTCGAATAGCTCCTGCAGCGGTATGCCCAGCCGCTCGGCCATCGGACTGAACGGGCAGGGAACCAGATCAACATCCTCCTGGAGTTCGCGTATGGCATCTATCTCAAAGTCTGTAACGGGCATTGCCTTGTTCCAGTCCTTTGAGACTGCCCCGGAGCGGTCATAACCGTCGGGGCTGTAATACTTCTTCGCCGCGCCTTCCTCCTTGACCATGTCGAAGTTGACGCCGATCTTGAAGAACTTGATTGTGGGCATCAGGCGGTAGGTCTCTGCGCCTGTCCTGCCTGCCATGTCCTCCACGGTTTCAGCGAGGTCTTCATACGGCGGGACGGCAACCGTAAACCACAGATTGTAGTGCCCGTTGCGGGCATAGTTGTGGCTGACCCCGGGATGCTCGTTGATGATCTGTGCCGCCGCGTCTAGCTCGTCTTCGGGGAACCTCATGGCGACCAGTGTTGTCTTGTACCCGAGGCGCCTGGTGTCGAAGATTGCGCTGATCTGGCGCACAACATTCTTACTTTTCAGATCGCCGATGCGGTCGATGACTTCGGCTTCATCGATGCCGACCTCGTCGCCGATTTCCTTGAAGGGCATTTCGACGAGCGGGAAACGCGTCTGAATGATGTTCAGAATATTGCGGTCAACAAGATCCATTGTTGAAGTGCTGGTTGTCATTCACAATCTCGCTATGTTCAGGTAAGCGATTAAGAGAGGTGCTTCGGCGCACGCAGTCGCAGGGCGCAGCCACGGCACATATTATCGCAGTTTTGCGGGCGAACTTGCAATCTATAGCCCTTATTCTCAACCCTCACCGTCGAAGCCGTTCGGTTCGATTAATGTGTGAAATCCACCCGGTTTCTATGCTAACCTTCTTCCCAAAGGAGCGCTGTTTGTTTACTGCGGGAAAGTTCTGGATCGGGCTGGGATTGAGCGCGCTGCTCGTGGCGCTCTTCTTCGTGACGGTGGATGTGGGCCATATGGTGGATGCGCTCGCGAGCGCGAACTACCTCTATGTCATTCCGGCAGTTGCCCTCTACCTCGTGGGTGTCGTATTCCGCACGATGCGATGGCAGGCTCTCCTCCAGCACATTAAGCATGTGAGCAACCGCCGGCTATTCCCCGTCGTGGTAATCGGCTACATGGCAAACAACCTGTTGCCAATGCGGCTCGGCGAGGTTGTGCGGAGCTACTACGTGGGCGAGCGCGAGGGAATCAGCAAGAGTTCCGCCCTCGCTACCATATTCATAGAGCGCGTATTTGACGCGCTGACTTTGCTGCTGTTTGTGGCGATAGTCGCGATATTTGTGCCCTTGGGAGGGCTCACCGCCGGTTTCGGTGACCTGTCCGGCATTGCGCCGCCACTCCTGGCTGCGGGGCTCACTATGCCCTTCATTGGGGCGTTCTGCGTGATGCTCGCGCTTTCTCGCTGGCCCGAAAGAACGCGAAGCTTCGTTGTCACCTTGATGAAGCCACTCCCTGAACGTTTCCCGCGTGCTCGCGCGCTGCATATTGTTGACTATTTTCTCCAGGGATTCGCGCCGCTCACAAGCTTCAGGATGATCGTTCAGCTTTCCTTGCTGTCCATACCGGTCTGGGCGTTCGAAACGGGCCTCTTCTACCTGATTGGATACTCCTTCGGTTTCCAGCACTCATACGAAAATATGTGGCACCTGGCGGCGGCAATGGCTCTCGTTACCGCGCTGGCGAACATCGGAAGCTCGATACCGTCGTCGCCCGGCGGCATCGGCCTGTTCGAATTGATTGCCCGTGAAACGCTGGTCCTGCTGCCGCTCGCCGCGATTGGCAGGTCGGAAGCGGCGGCGTTTGCAGCCGTCAGCCACTTCGCGCTGCTCCTGCCGATGATCGTACTTGGGCAGGTCTTTCTCTGGGCCGGCAACTTGTCGCTCAGAAGGCTGGCGCGCGCGGACACCGGCAATTAGCGGCATCCCTATTCGTATCGGAGGGCGTCTATGGGGTGCATCGCTGCCGCACGCATGGCCGGGTAAATGCCGGACAGCAGGCCAACGACTGCCGATACGGTGATCGCCAGCACCGCCACATCCGGGTGAAATACGAGCCCTTCCACGGAAGTTCCGCCACGATTTCCAACATTGCTTACGATCAGATTCGTGAGGGGCGACATGGTGAAAGACAGCAGCAGGCCGATGATGCCGCCCGCCGTCGTCAGGAAGACTGCTTCTGTTATGAACTGCAGCAGGATATCCCTTCTCTTGGCTCCCATCGCCTTGCGGATGCCGATTTCCCGTGTGCGTTCCGTCACTGAAACCAGCATGATGTTCATTACGCCGATTCCCCCCACAAGAAGGGATATACCCGCGACAGTTCCGAGAAACAGCACCAGCACCGTAGTTATCTGGTTGACTGTTTCAATGAGGTCCTGAAGTGTATCGACCTCGAAGTCGTTCTCGTCGCTGATCCTGTGACGCAGCCGCAAAATTGACGCAATCTCAAGCTGCGCTTCGTCTATGGATTCCTGCGTCGCCGCCTGCACGTCAATCTCATCGACACTTATTCCACCTTGAGTGGTGCGCTGGCGTGAAAGGCGATGGTGGGCTGTCGTAATCGGAACGAATACCTGCTGCCCGAATCCGAAGAAGGTTGCTCCCGTGTCCTCCAGCACACCGACGGCGGTGAACTGTCTGCCATTGATCCTGATGTGCCTGCCGACAGGATCACGCGTGCCGAACAACGCCTCCGCGACTGACGCACTGAGCACCGCGACATCCAGGTTGTTCTGCACATGCGATGTGTTGATGAACTGGCCGTTCGCGACACTGACATTGCGCACCAGAGCATATTCCGGCGTCACCCCGATAATCTGCGCACCCACGTTCTCCCTGCCCGCAACTATCGTGCCATTGGCGCTAATCTGAGGAGCGACCGCCCTGACGGAGGGGGCAGAGTGTGGGTCCAGCAGAGCCTCCGCGTCCTGCAGACTCAGAGTTGTCGCTCCGTCGATGGGTCGCACGAACAGCAGGTTCGAGCCCTGTGACTGAATCCGCGATGTGATATTCTGCTGAACGCCCCTGCCGATGGACATCAACACAGTTACGGCGGTTATGCCGATAATGATTCCCAGCAGCGTCAGGCTCGAGCGCAGTTTGCTGCTGCCCAGCGAGCGCAATGCAGTGATGACGATGTCGATAGGGTTCATGCCTAATCCAATGAGACTAAGTCACAGCCGGTGCGGTGCCCGGTTGAGCGGGGACATCGGATACTATAAGGCCGTCTCGCATTGTTATGATGCGCTCGGCACGCGCGGCTATGTCGGGCTCGTGGGTCACTATAATCACCGTGATTCCGTCAGCGTGCAGCCCCGATAGTATCTGCATTATCTCCTCGCCTGATTGGGAGTCGAGATTTCCTGTGGGTTCGTCCGCCAGCAGGATGTCCGGCGACTTCACCAGGGCGCGGGCAATGCCGACGCGTTGCTGCTGGCCACCCGAAAGCTCGGTGGGTTTGTGCCGCATGCGATCTCCGAGGCCAACGCGTTCCAATGCCTCCGTTGCTGTGGCGCGCCTGTTGGCATGCCTGCCGTACATCAGTGCAAGCTCGACATTGTTCAGCGCGCTGAGGCGGGGCAGCAGATTGTATGTCTGGAATACGAAGCCGATCTTGGAGTTCCGTATCTCCGCAAGCCGGCTGTC
>CAZWDM010000014.1:0-1833 GCA_964632415.1 uncultured Dehalococcoidia bacterium
GGTTCCTGATGGACATTCACCAGGAGATGGAAGAGCGGCTGGATGTGCCGCTGATCCTGCACATCTGCGGGAATACGCTGGACAGGATGCCGTACATCGCTCAGACGGGAATGGCGGCGTTCCACTTCGACTCGAAGAACGATCCGCAGGCCGCGATGGACGCGGTGGACGGCGGGATTCAGCTTGTGGGGAATATCAACAACCCGGAGACGCTGTATGCGCGCGGGCCTGCGGAGGTGCGGGAAGAGGTGCGGAAGTGCCTGGACGCCGGCGTGCAGTTGGTGGCGCCGGAGTGCGCGATACCGCTGGCGACGAAGCTGGAGAACCTGATGGAGATCCCGAGGGCGGTGAAGGAGTGGCATGCGGAGCATGACTAACTGGAGCTAACAGGATTGCGGGATGGGTAGGATTGGTTTGATTGGCAGGTCAATCGCCTGCCTGATAAAATCCGAAGGTGCGGCTGACAGGCTGACCGACCGATAGACCGAGACACGGACGAACTGAAAGGTGTGAAGCGATGCCGATACATAACGAGGGCTTGGAGCAGGAGTTGCAGTGGGTTACCAAGCCGTTCGAGGTGAAGCATATCCGGGGGCTGTTCGAGGATACGACCCCGCTGATGCACGACATCGCGTACAACCTGATTATCGGGGCGCATCTGGAGGTTGACAGGCTGGTGCAGGAGGCGCTTGCCGAGGGATATTCGGCGAATGATGTGCTTGATGACGGGCTGATATCTGGGATGGCGGTTGTGGGGATCAAGTTCCGCGACAACATCATCTTCGTGCCGGAGGTGCTGGTGGCGGCGCGGGCGATGAAGGCGGGAATGGTGTACATCGAGCCGATTCTGTCGGCGTCGGGGATCGAGCCGATCGGCACGGTGGTGATGGGCACGGTGAAGGGCGACCTTCACGACATCGGGAAGAACCTGTGCATCATGATGCTGCGGGGCGCGGGGTTCATCGTGCATGATTTGGGTGTTGATACGAAGCCGGACGAGTTCATTGACGCGGTGATGGAGCACGAGGCGCAGGTGCTGGGGATGTCGGCGCTGCTGACGACGACGATGCCGAATATGGGCAGGACTATCGAGGCGTTCGAGGAGTACGGGCTGCGGGATAGCGTGAACATCATGGTGGGGGGAGCGCCGGTGCGTCAGGAGTTCGCGGACGATATGGGGGCGGACGGGTATGGCGAGAACGCGATGGCTTGCGTCGATATGGCGAAGAAGTTCATGGGTGCGGGTGAGGCTGAAGAGGTGGAGTCGGTGCCTGTGGCGGGGTCGGATTAAACGCGCTATGGCGGAAGAGCAGCAGGCTGTAGATAAGGCGCGTTACCGGGCGAGTATGTCGCGGCTGGATGCGATATTTCGTGGGATGTCGGACACGGTGACGGAGGTGTCGCAGTGGCGGTGCCCGTACAAGAATGCGCAGGATCGCTGCACGGCTAAGTTCGGGTGTCGCAACCAGGATCGGACGGTGCCTGTTGGCGAGCTTTTCATTTGCACGGGGGATGACAAGCTGGACTACCGGAGTGCGTGGGAGGTGTAGGCGGGACACCCATAGAATCGGACCCAATAAAACACCCCTATAATTGCGGCAATCCGAAAACCGGATTCAAACAATTGTAGGAGGTGTGTCTGATGACACTCGACATTCACAGTATCATGCAGGAGTTGGCGAAGACCCGCCCGATATTTCACTCTGAAGCCAACTTTCAATTCGCGCTTGCATGGCGCATCAAAGAACTAATGCCTGATTGCGAAGTCAGGCTTGAGTTCAAGCCATTCCCAGATAAGGGCATGTACTTGGACATATGGTTGCCCACGATCGG
>CAZWDM010000014.1:1933-31536 GCA_964632415.1 uncultured Dehalococcoidia bacterium
TCAAGCCATTCCCAGATAAGGGCATGTACTTGGACATATGGTTGCCCACGATCGGGATGATGCTTGAGTTGAAATATCTCAGGCGCAGTATAGACACTGTATACAGTGAGGAACGGTTCATTTTGAAAGACGGGACAGCACTTGACGCTGACCGTTACGATTTTCTGAAAGATATAGAAAGGCTTGAAAGGGTTGCGTCCGATTATGGGCCCGTCCGACAAGGGATTGCTGTTTTGCTAGCAAATGAACATTTGCATTGGGAACCGAGAAAAGGCTGGCAATCAACGATAGATGCTGCATTCCGTATTCACGAAGGTCAACAGATGACTGGCAAATTGAATTGGGCGGAACAGGCTAGTGCTGGATCGAAAAAAGGCAGAGAAAGACCAATATCCCTGACAGGTTCGTACACAATGCGCTGGCAAGACTACTATGAGTTTGATAACAAGACCAACGGCAGGTTCCGCTATCTTGCCGTACCCGTAGGATTCTAGCTGACGATAGTGCCTTTCACCCCCATCCTAACCTTCCCCCGTCAAGGGGGAAGGAATTTATTCACCACCACTGCTCGTAGTGTAGGCGTTCCTCTGGGACGCCTGTTTCTTTGAGGGCGGCGAGCATGGCTTGGATCATTTCGGGGGGGCCGCAGATGTAGCAGAGGTGGTTGGGGGTGATGGCGGCGGTGCGGAGGGTAGTGGCGGTGATTCTGCCGGTGCTGCCGTTCCAGGGCTCGCTGTGGGGGCGCGTGACGGTGAGGTGGGTGCGGAAGTTTGGGTTGCGGGCGGCGATCCCCTCGAATTCTTCGCGGAAGAGCAGTTCTGAGGGTGTGTTTGCGCTGTGGATGAGGGTGGTGGGGACTTGAAGGCCTGTCCGGTCGATGTAGCGGATTATGCTGGCGATGGGGGTGATGCCGATGCCGCCAGCGATGAGTGCGAGCGGATGGGTGGTGTCGCCGGTGTAGTGGAAGTCGCCGGAGCCGCCTTCTATCGTGATGGTGTCTCCGATCGCGGCGGATTCGTGCAGGTAGTCGGTAACCGGGTTGTCGCCGACGAGCTTGACAGCGATGGAGAACCAGCCCGGTTCGGTCGGAGAAGAGGTCATGGAGTAGCCTGCGACCTCAGTCTTGCCGTCGATGCCGATGAAGCAGTCGATCCACTGGCCGGGCAGGAAGGTGAAGGGCTTGCCGTCGAGCGCGAGTGTGAACGACTTGACCGTGGGCGAGATTTCTTGAATGTCTGCTATTCGCACCGCTATTCGCATCTGATTGTTCCTTGGGCGATATCCCCCGGTTGTATCCGTTCATTGATCCGCATGGCGGCTATTCTGACGGGGATTCTCATTCGCTCATTGCCTGCTGCGCGAACTCGGGCCGGACCAGGCGCTCGTAGGGGTGGTGCGCTTTCACAAGTCCGCCGTCTATGAGTACCTGGCGCATTGCGTCGTAACCGTCGATGCCGATGTCAGGGGATTCGGGCCAGATTTCGAGGGCCTTGTAGCGAGCGATGGAGGCTTGCAGGACGGAGTCCGGGATGCCGGGAAAGAATGGCTTGACGCGGTCGGCGACTGTATCCGGGTCGGCCTCGGTGAGCCATTGCTGTGCATTGTGGAAACCTCGGACGAAGCGGTGGATGATGTCCGGGTTTTCGTTGATGAAGGCGGGTGTGGCGGCGAAGGAACTATAGCAGAGGTAGCCGTGCTCGCTGGCGAGGGATGCGGCGAGGTTGCCTGCGCCGTCTTCGATGAGGGACTGCGCCTGCGGGTTGGGCATGTGGATGTAGTCGGCATCGCCGCGGCGGAAGGCTGCGAGGGCGTCATCGGCGGATAGGCCCTTGAGCATTGTGATTCTGTCAATGTCAACTGAGTGCTTGCGCAGCGCTGCGGTGAGGGAGGTGAGCGGGACGGGTGTGAAGCCAATCGGGATAACGGTTGTGCCTTCGAGGTCGGACCACTGCCAGTTGTCGGTGGGCGTGCGGCTGACAAGGAAGAATCCGTCGCGCCGGTTGATCTCAGCAATGTGGAGCGGTGCGTCTTCGTCGCCGTCATCGAGTGCCATGAGGCTGCGGCTGATGCCGGTCTGGATGATGTCGACTTCGTTCTGCTTCAGCATGTCGAACGGAGGTCGGCCAGTGGGCACGGTGCCGAACATGACGTCGAGGCCTTCGGCGTAGAGGAAGCCGCCTGCGACCGCAGTATATATGGGCGTGTAGAAGAGGTTGCGGTAGGTGTCCATGAGGCGGAGGCGGTGGGGTGTTTGCATGGCTTCACCTTGATGTTGACAGCGCTGGGTCTTGATGTACGATAAAGTATAATACACTGATGGAAATTGAGTACGAATGGGATGAAGCAAAGAGGCTCGCCAACATAGCCAAGCATGATATTGACTTCACGGTTGCCCCTAAGCTTGACCTGGACACTGCCACGATAGACTTTAGCATGCGGCAAAGGGAAATTCGGTTTTCAGCGACCGATTTCATCGGGAACAGACTTTGTACGCTCATATTCACAGTACGGGATAATAAGATAAGAGTAATAAGTTTGCGAAGGGCAAGCAGGAGCGAGGAGAGGCGATATGAGCAATCACATTGACGCCGCCCTTGATAATTTACCGTTCTTCGAATACGCGACGATTGTGGCTGAAAGAGGAGCCGTGAAGTACGGCAATCCTGATATGTCCAAACTGACCTTCAAACAACTTGTGGAAAGCGACCTGACCTTCGCCGAAATAGAGGCGAAATACGGTGAAGAAACCGCGATCAATGCGGGCATTGCCAGAGACCCCGACACCTGGGAACTTACTGAGGAAGACTTCGCCCGTTCGCGCCCTATGGCTGAGGTGATGCCCGAACTCCTGGCGACTCTGAGTCGCCGACATAATGGCGAAAGTAATGAGCCGGCAGGGACGCAGGCTCATTCGCCAACCGATGGCATTGGTCCTATGGTGCGAATAGACCTTGATCTAGCGGCATACTTCCGCTTCGGTGGGCTGGATGACTGGCAGCAGCGTTTGAATGATACCCTTCGGAAGGCTATTATTGCTGAGATGGAAGAGCAGGAATAGTTCTAGTCCAATACTGCGCCTTCGTAGTCTATACCCACTACCGTATGTCCTAGTTCCCGCAGCCCTGTCTCCACTCCCGCGGCGTCGCCGGCGACTACGATCTTCAGTGCGGCGCTCTTGATGTGTGCTTCGGCTACGCGGTGGATATCCGCCAGGGTGAGCTTGCCGACTTCGGCGGCGTAGGTGGTGAAGTAGTCGTCGGGAAGGTCGAAGGCGACGAGGCGGACGAGCTGATTCAGCACCTGTCCGTGTGTCTCGAACTGATTGGGCAGGCCGCGCAGGATGCCATTCACGGCGTCGTCGAACTCTTCCTGAGTTACAGGGCGGGCGCTGCGAATTTCCTCGAACTCCTTGATTGTCTCGGCGACGGACTCCTTCGTTACCTCGGTCTGCACCGAGCCGCCCGCTGTGAGAGCGGAGGGGCCTGTGAGCCAGTCGATGCTGGACATGTAGCCGTAGCTGTATCCCTTGTCCTGGCGCAGGTTCATGTTGAGGCGAGCGGAGAACTGGCCGCCGAGAATGTAGTTCAGCAGGTTGAGCGCGAGGTAGTCGGGATGGTGGCGTGGCACAGTCAGGTATCCTGAGCGGATGACGGACTGGGGTGCGCCGGGCTTGTCGGCGAGGTAGATGGTGGTGGCTCCGTCGTCGGGGATGCTGTCGGCTTTCCCATCGGCATCCGCCGAACCGCCGGATTTCCAACTGCCGAATGCAGCTTCCGCTTGCATGATTGCGTCGTCGCGGGTGATGTCGCCGACGAGAATCAGGGTTGTTCCTTCAGGCGCGTAGTGGGCGGTGTGGTGGGATGCGAGGTCGTCGCGGGTAAGTGATGTGACGGCTGCCTCAGTGCCTGAGACCGGATGGCCGTAGCGAGTGCCCGCGCCGAAGAGGAGCGCCTGTGATGCGCGGCCCGCGATTGCCTGCGGGCTGTCGGGGATGCGGCTGAGGTCGGTGAGGCGCTCGCTGCGAACGCGGTCGAATTCGTTCTCAGGGAAGGTTGCGTTCTGCACAACATCGGCAATGATTCCGAGGGCGTGCTGCCAGTGAGCGGTCAGAGTCTCGGCGGATACGGTCGCGAACTCACGGGATGCGCTGGCGCGAAGCTGTGAGCCGAGGAACTCCATCTCGTCTGAAATGTCGCGACTGGTGCGGGTGGGAGTGCCTTCTGCAAGCATTGCCGCTGTGAGGCTGGCAAGTCCGGGCTTGCCGGTGGGGTCGGTTATGCCGCCCGCGCGAATGAGCAGACCTTGTGCCACCACGGGTAGTCCAGGCTTTTCCACGATGACGACTCTCATGCCGTTGGAGAGCGTGGCGCGGGTGGGCGTGGGTGGTGTGAAAGTGGGTGACTGCGCGGCGCCGGGCATTGCGGTGCGGTCGAGAGCGGCTGCCGTCGCGGACAGTTGCTGCTCAGGCAGTACGGTGAGGCGCACCATGTTGTCGCCGAGCGCGGTGTTCGCGGCGCGGCGGACATCGTCGGCGGTAACCGCCAGATAGCGGTCGAGGTCGGTGTTGATGCGGGACGGGTCGCCCGTGTATGTGTTGTAGTAGTTGAGCTGGTCTGCGCGACCGCCGAAGCCGCCTACGCGCTCAAGCTGGCGGACGTGCTGGCTTTCGATGCGGTTCTTGGCGCGCTGTATCTCGTGGTCGGTAGGACCGGAGCGGCGCAGTGCGTCGAGTTCCAGGCGCACGATATCTTCAATTTCTTCGAGGCTCTTGCCTGCGTTGGCGGTGGCCTGGATGAAGAACTCGCCTGCTATTTCCTGGCCGTAGTGGTACACGCTGACATCGCGGGCGATCTGGCGTTCATAGACGAGGCTGCGATAGAGGCGGCTGCTCTTGCCGTCACCGAGGATGGCGGAGAGGACTTCGAGGGCCGGCTGCTCGTCGTCGAACGCGGGCGCAGTGGGCCAGACGAGGTATAGCCTGGGGAGCTGGACGCGGTCGCGCAGAACGAGCGATGCCGTGCCGTTAAGCTCGGAATCCATGCGATAGATGCGGTTGATGGGCGGACCCGGCGGCAGGTCGCCGAAATATCGCTCTACCAGCTTGCGGGTGCCGTCGGGGTCGATGTCGCCCGCAATTGCGATGCTGGCGTTGGACGGGGCGTAGAACTGGCGGAAGAAGCTCTTGATGTCGTCTAGCTCGGCGGCGTCGAGGTCCTCTTGCGAACCGATTGTGGGCCAGTTGTACGGGTGTGGGGCAGGGAAGACGGTGGGCTGAAGGGTCAGGTATGCCATGCCGTAGGGGCGGTTCTCGTAGCTCTGACGTCGCTCGTTCTTGACGACGTCGCGCTGGATGTCGAATGCCTTCTGGTCCAGGGCGTCGAGAAGGAAGCCCATCCTGTCGGACTCGAGCCACAGCGCGAGCTCGAGGTAGTTGGATGGCACATTCTCCCAGTAGTTCGTGCGGTCGGGAGTGGTGGAGCCGTTGAGGTTCGCGCCGACCTTCTGCAGCGGCTCGAAGAAGCTGCCCTTGTGGTGCTTGGAGCCCTCGAACATGACATGCTCGAATAGGTGGGCAAAGCCGGTGCGCCCGGGCTCTTCGTTCTTGGAGCCGACGTGATACCAGACGTTGACCGCCGCGACGGGCAGGGTGTGGTCTTCGTGCAGGATGACGTCCAAGCCGTTGGGCAGGGTGAATTTGTCGTAGGAGATTGAAACCATTGGGGGGTGCTCCAGTTTCTCTTATGAGATTAGTTGCCGACTAACGATTCTGATTATATCATCAGCCTGTTAGTTAATAAGACAATGGCGTATAGTACACTGATTGGTTTATTTGAGGGTTGAACAGGTCCCCACGCTATGCCAAGGGCAAAATCAAAGTCTTCAATTGAAGAGTCCGCAGAAAACACCCTTCACCAACATGGACTCTATTCAATCCCTGTTGACCCCGTCGTGCTTGCCAATAGACTTGGCATTAGGATCAATAACGCAAAGTTTTCAGAGCCAAGTTTGGCTGCAATGCTTGCAAAGCGTGGAAGCAGTGTTTGGATACTTCTTGACGAATCTGGCTCTCCCGCTCGAAAGAGGTTTTCAATAGCCCATGAATTAGGCCATCACTTCCTCCATCTAGAATCAGATGGTGAGATTGTTGACCGCAATGCTGATCTTTTCAGGGTAAGTGAGTATGCTTCCAGCGAGATGACGCCAGAACGGCGTAGGGAAATCGAAGCCAATCAATTCGCAGCAGCCTTGCTTATGCCTGAGCGACTTGTACGGGAGATTTGGCCCGATTACTCCTCGGTATCCGAAATGGCCAAAATGTTTCAAGTTTCGGAAGAGTCAATGGGCTACCGGGTAGCGTCTTTGGGATTAGACTAATGCTTCGAGAAGATGTACTTTCTCCCGATGCTAGGAGATTGATCGAGTCTATTGGAAGCCCGGTCACGAATGAAGACATAGCGATATACGAGCGCATTAGGCGAATCGAGGATTCTAGCTTTAGAATCCGAACAGTAGTAGCGGCTTGGGAAAAACAACAGACTGAGGAAAGAAATCTCAGAAGTCGCTATGCGAAATGGATTGTTATCGTCCTCTTTCTCCAAATTGCTGTAATCAATGTGGCCTTCTTCTTGATAGGAATTGGCTGGCTTGACATAGAAGAATGGGTCGCTAGCAGTTTTATTGTTGGTGCTTTACTTGAAATATCGGGCATGATATTTGTTGTTGTGAGATATTTGTTTCCCATAAGTGTCAGATTTAGTCTGCCCAGAGACATTGAAGGTGAGCTTGACGCCACCGAAGGGTAAGTGATGGCACCTTTAGACTTGCGAGCAGCATTAAATGCTATTTCCGATGTGGTTACTAATCGACCACATCCCATTCGGGAATTTGACCAAATCTACATGAAAGTTGCCGACATGCTCCTACATGCCGAGCACCTTAGTGGCTGGCTAAATGACAAGGATGTGATATTCATTGGTGATGGTGACGCAATAGGACTGAGCTTGATGCACTTGCATCGTCAAGGGATATTAGAAAAGGGACCTCGGTCAATCTGTGTCGTTGACTTTGACGAGAGAATTCTGAGTGCTATCGAGCGGTTTTCAAGGAAATTCGGATTAGAAGAATTGGTATCGGTAGAACTTTACAACGTAAGGGACCCTTTGCCGCAAGTTCATTGGCAGAAATATGATGCTTTCTATTCAAATCCGCCATTCGGTGCTAGCAATGGTGGCAAGAGTGTAAAGGCCTTTTTGAGAAGAGGAATAGAAGCGACTAGGAACGGCGGTCTAGCCTGTATTGCCGTAGCCGACAGTAGCCACCTGGATTGGGCATATCAAGTGCTTCAAGGTACTCAGGAATTCCTTTTGGACGGAGGTTACACAATTGTTGAAATGATACCTAGGTTCCATCACTATCACTTGGACGATTCTCCTGAGTTGACCTCTTGTAGTCTGGTGGCGCGGAAAATTGTGGAGAGCGGCAGTGGGTACGCGAGTACCACCCTGCCACAGGACTGGCTCCTAAATTTCTATGGTAAAGACAAGAGTATGAAGGTAATGTACATAGATAAGAAAGGGAATGTAATTGAGTGAATTTCTTCCAGACCGTTTCATATTTATGAAAGTCGGTAATCATGCTGGTGAAGACTTTGACCAGATCATGGAACGGAAAATGCGTGAAATTGAAACTACGGGTCTAAGCCTTTGGGGCTACGGTGGAACTACTTTGCATCCCACAAGGCAGGTACAGCCCTTCGCTCGCCTGTGTCTTGAAGAGCAAGGCAGTGTCCAACTAATAATGGAACCAATTGATTCCAAGGCAGACCCAGAAATTTTGCCAGCTCGTGAGTTCTCAAGGGATGGGCAGACTTGGAACCCCATTCCAGACGGCATCGAAGTGACAGGTTCTAGGTATGCCCTAATTCTGAGCGAGATCAGACCTGGGGATCTGATTTTCCCGGCGAATGACTACTCAGTAGGGATTGGTCCTAGCCAGGGGAAATTAGCCAGCGAGTATCTTAGAGGACACGTCGATAAAGGTTGCTTCACAAGGCGTATCGACGCTCAATCGTCGAGTGACAAAATCAGGCAAATAGGGTATGTTGCCGAGATGGCGGATCCCTACGCTGTCTTTTTGAAGTGAACACCTAGGGCTCTTGAGATGAGATTGAACGTAACTGAACAGGCTCAGGCGCATATCGTCAAGAAGGGCGGGCGAGTTGCCGTCGATCTCGTGTGCGTGTCCACCTGATCTTCCCGGTATATGGAGGTGTCAGTTGACACCTATATCGGCAGGCGCAACACGGAGCGATACCAGAGGCTTGAGCAAGAGGGCGTCGAGGTTCTTGTTTCGGATGCTCTGGCACCCTATGTCGAGAACATTGACATAGACTGCAGGAAGTTCCTGTTCGTGAACCGGATGCGCGCGCTGCTGGAACTGAGCAACGGGTATGTCATCGAGGCGTGATGGCGGACAGGGCGATTGCAGAGTCTCGTCGAGGCGTGTAGTTTCCAACTCACCGCCATCCCAACCTTCCCCCATCAAGGGGGAAGGGATTTTTGCCCTCATTCAATCTTTCCCCAAGAGGGCGGGGTGACTGCCACTATCCCGCGAGATGCTTGCCAAGCAGGTCGAATGCCGCCTGTGCCGCGGCTCGCTTGTTTTCGTCGCGGTCGGTGATGCCGGTTTCGATCCGCTCGGCTACTTCCAGGCCGTCGGGGCCCGCCAGGCCGATGTAGAAGGTGCCGATGGGTATGCCGGGTCGTCCGCCGGTGGGGCCCGCGACGCCGGTTACGGATATGGCGTAGTCGGTTGAGGTGAGATCGCGCGCGCCGGACGCCATCGCGATGGCAACCTCGGGGCTGACGCTGCCCTTGTTCTCATAGATGTCGTCGGGGACTCCCAGGACGGACTGCTTCAAGCCGCCGGTGTATGCGATGACGCCGCCGGGGAACCATCGCGAGCTGCCCGGCACTGTGCTTAGCAGGTAGCCCATCAGTCCGCAGGTGTCGGCTTCTGCGACGGATACGCGCTTGTCCTGCGCTGTCAGAAGTTCCGCGATCTGTTCGATTTGCATTGTCTCTCCTCCAGTTTTCGTGTCGTTGATTGTGCAGATGTTAGAGGGGATGGGTGAGCGATGTCAAAGACTCGACCTGTGCCAGAGCATTTTGCGCACTCTTTCATACGACGAGCTCAGGATGAACGGCAGCGGCATGGTGTATGGACTGGAGATTCACCAACGGAACTTGTCCGAAAATTGGGTCGAAATTGGTCTGAATTAGGGGAACAAAACTGGAAACCGCATCGTTCTACGGGTAAGACGGCAAGTTTCCGCTTGCGAAGAACCTTGATGCGGAGGTTGATTGAAATGGGTATGAAGATGCAAAAATTGGCGACGATAGGGCTTGCACTTGCACTCGGAGCGGCGGTTGTGGGCTGCGGTAGTTCGGCTTCGGAGGCGCCCGCTGCTGTGCCTGCCGCGCCACAGCCTGCGGCTGCCCCAATGGCTTCGCAGCCGACGTCACAGGCGCGGGCACAGCACGTTATGCCGGCGGCACCCGCAACGGCGGCACCCGCACGGCCCGCACCGGTGCAGCCTATGGCGGCGCAACCGGCACCGGCTCAGAGCAAGCGACCGCAGTCCTACGCGACGGCGGCTCCGGCAGCGATGGCCCAACAGAGCCAACAGGCAGCACCTGCTCCGGCAGCGCCTGCGGCACCGGCAGCCGCGCCTGCCCAGTCATCCCCGGCGCAGAAGTCGGGAGGGCAGGCTGGGGGCGGGCAGATCGCGCAGTCGCAGTCGGGGGTTGGGCCACGCGGGGGACAGCCGGGTGCGACGACATTCCAGGACTACGAGCGGATCGGGTTCGAGTACACATCGGATGACGGCGTGTCGACATTCAGCCTGGATACGGACCGCACCTCATACCACCTGGCGCTGAACTGGGCGCGGGCGGGTTACGACGTGGAGCCTGATTCGGTCAGGGCGGAAGAGTGGATCAACGCGTTCGATTATGGGTACGCGCAGCCGTCCAGGGCGGACAGCTTCGCCGTGCAGGCGGATGTGATGCCGCACCCGCTGGATGACGGGCTGGCGCTGGCGCGCATAGCATTCCAGGCACCGGAACTGGGGGACGACGGCAGGCCGCTGAATGTTACGCTTGTACTGGATGCGTCGGGGTCGATGGCGGACGGCAACAGGGTGGGCATCGCGCGGACGGCGGCGGAGTCGATACGCAGGAGCCTGCGCAGGGATGACCGCATTGCCGTGGTGCATTTCACGAACGATGTCATTGACAAGCTGACCGTGGAGCACGAGAGGCCGGACAGCAAAAAGGTGCGGAATTCGATCCACAGGCTGGAACCGAATGGTTCGACGAATGTTCAGGCGGGGCTCGACCTGGGTGTGAGACTGGCGCACGAGGCGCGGCGTGAGAGGCCGGATGCGCACAACTACGTGATCCTGATGTCGGACGGTGTGGCGAATGTGGACGCGACTAATCCGTTCGCGATCCTGGAATCGGCTGGGGACTACGACAGCGGGAACCCGCTGCGGCTGATCACGATAGGCGTGGGGATACAGAGCTATAACGACTACCTGCTGGAGCAGCTGGCGCAGCATGGAAACGGCTGGTACCGCTACCTGAACGACACACGTCAGGCGGAGGCGACATTCAGCCGGGAGAACTGGCTTGCGCTGTCGGTGCCGTTCGCGGACCAGACACGGGCGCAGGTTACCTGGGACCCAGAGGTGGTGGAGTCGTGGCGGATCGTGGGTTACGAGAACCGCGTGACTGCAGACGAGAACTTTGTGCAGGCGCGCAAGGAGTTCGCGGAGATACCGTCGGGTGCGGCTACTACGGTCTTCTACGAGCTGGAACTCGTGGAGTACGCGAGGCGAGGCGATGTGCTGGACCTGGGCGATGTTGAAGTGCGCTGGGTAACGCCGGTGAGCAATGAGGGGAACCGGCAGCACGCGCAGATACTGGCGCGGTACGGAGAGGCGCGTAACGACAGGGACGGGGCACTGCTGCAGTTGGGCGCGCTGGTGGCGCTGGCGTCGGACAGGTACAGCAGCCTGCCGTATCCGGACGCGTCGTACGAGGTTCACGATGAACTCCAGTTGCTGAAGGAAGAGCTGCGAGGGCTGGACAGGGAGATCGGGGAATCGGCGGCGTATCGGGACTTCGCATTCCTGATGGAGCACATAGCGCGGGATATCCCGAGGCAGGCGTCGGGGTATAGCCGGTAGAACTTCAGCTAGATCTAACGGTTGGGCAGGATGGGGCCGCGTTGAGGTCTCGTCCTGCCCATCCGTCTTTTGTTGAAGGTGCGTTCGGGGCTTTGTTACACTTGCGGGTGGTGTTTTTCGGGCGGAAGGGGAGAAGCTGATCAGATTAGGGGGGATATAGGCTGATGGCAGAGAGCACGCGGCTGACAACAGAAGAGGTGAGGCATATCGCGCTGCTGGCGCGGGTGGGGATGACGGATGAGGAGGTGGAGCTGATGAGAGGGCAGCTCTCGGACATACTGGAACAGTTCGAGGCACTGAGCAGCGTGGATACGGGAGACCTTGAGCCAACGGGGCACTCGGTCGATCTGCTGTCGGTGATGCGTGAGGATGTGTCGCGACCATCGTTCGACCGGGAAGAGACGCTGGATAATGTGCCGAACCGCGAGGGCGAGCTTGTCCGCGTGAAGGCTGTGCTGGAGTAGTGGCAGGCGATTTTGAGTTATGGAGGGGGTTTTTCACCCCCATCCCTTCGGCAAGCTCAGGGCAGGCTCTAACCTTCCCCCATCAAGGGGGAAGGGACTGACTAGAAGGACGGACAGGATGAATTTGGCGGGGCTTACTGCACACGAGGCAAGGGCGCTTCTTGACAGCGGCGATGTTACATCGGTCGAACTGACGACTGCGGTGCTGGATCGGATCGGGCAGGTCGAGGGGAGCGTGAAGGCGTTCGTGACCGTGACCGACGAGCTTGCGATGCAGCAGGCGGAGGCTGCGGATGCGCGGATTGCTGCCGGGGATGTGGAGCCGCTGACGGGCGTGCCGATGGTGCTCAAGGACAACATGATCACCAAGGGCGTGCGGACTACATGCTCGTCGCGGATGCTGGAGAACTTCGTGCCGCCTTATGACGCGACGGTTACGGAGAAGCTGTACGGGCAGGGTGCGGTGCTGGTTGGGAAGGGGAACCTCGACGAGTTCGCGATGGGGTCGTCGAACGAGAATTCGGCGTTTCATCCGACGCATAATCCGTGGGCGCTGGACCGCGTGCCGGGCGGGAGCAGCGGGGGACCTGCGGCGGCGGTTGCGGCGGACGAGTGCATGTTCTCGCTTGGGTCGGACACCGGCGGCAGCATACGGCAGCCGGCGGCGCTGTGCGGGATCGTGGGCATGAAGCCGACATACGGGCTGGTGAGCAGGTTCGGGCTGGTCGCGTTCGCAAGCTCGCTGGACCAGATCGGGCCGCTGACGAAGGATGTGCGGGACTGCGCGATTACGCTGAAGGCAATTGCTGGGAACGATCCGAATGACTCAACTTCGCTGAATATGGATGTGCCGGACTATACTCAGGCGCTGGTGGAGGACCTGAACGGGCTGCGGATCGGGGTGCCGGTGGAGTATTTCGGTGAGGGGCTGGAGCCGGGCGTGGAGAGCGCAGTGCGGGAGGCGATCGAGGTGATGCGCTCGCTTGGGGCGGAGGTGGAGGAGACGTCGCTGCCGAGCACACCATACGCGCTTGCGGTGTACTACATCATCGCGCCGTCGGAGGCTTCGGCGAACCTGGCGCGCTATGACGGCGTGAAGTACGGCTTCTCGGTGCAGGATGCGGACGGCGTGTGGGACGCGCTGGAGAAGACGCGGCAGTTCGGGTTTGGGCCTGAGGTCAAGCGGCGGATTATGCTGGGCACATACGCGCTTTCGGCAGGGTACTATGATGCGTACTACCTGCAGGCGCAGCGTGTGAGGACGCTGATCCGGCGCGAGTTCGAGGATGTGTTCACGCGGTTCGATGCGGTGGTGATGCCGACGTCGCCGACCGTGGCATTCGAAATGGGAGCGAAGACCGCTGACCCACTTCAGATGTACCTGAACGACATACTGACGATACCCACGAACATCGCGGGGATACCGGGGATGTCGGTGCCGGCCGGGATGTCCAACGGGCTGCCGGTGGGCCTGCAGATTATGGGGCCGACGCTGAGCGAGGAGACGCTGCTGCGGATCGCCTACGCTTACGAACAGGCGACGGACTTCCGAGGGAAGTACGGGTCGCCGCCGCTCTAGGTGCTATCGCGACGCAAGCTGCCTGACTGCGTCCTCGTCGAACTCAACGCCCAGACCGGGACCCGTGGGCACGTCCAGATAGCCGTCCCTGACTTGCAGAGGCTCCTTCAGCAGGGAAATCTCGTCGCGGAGCGATATCGGCTCGATGTTGTATTCCTGCGAGTAGGGGACGATGTCGGCGTAGGCGGCGCAGAAGTGCAGGTGCGCCACTGTGCTCAGAATCGGCTGCGTGTTGTGGACGGTGATGGGCTTGCCGAACGCCCTGCAGAGCTGCGCAATCTTCTCGAACTCGGTGAAGCCGGGCGCCTTTACGATGTCGGGCTGGATGATGTCCACCTTGCCCCGGAGTATGAGGTCGCGGTACTCGTACTGGGTGTAGATCATCTCACCGGATGCGATTGGGATGTCGAGCGCGCCGGCGATGGTTGCGAGTCCGTCAAGGTCATAGTGTGGGCGCGGCTCCTCGAAGTGGAATACGCCGAGCGATTCCAGCGCCTTGCCGATGTCCATGGCATGGTGGACGGAGTAGGCGCCGTTGACGTCCACGAGGATGTCGATGTCGTCGCCCACTGCGGCGCGGACTTCAGTGACGGTGGCGATTGTGTAGTCCCTGGGGTCGTCGATTGCGCCGGGAATGGCGCTGTGAAGCTTGTAGCCGGAGTATCCCTGCTCGACGAACGACGCTGCCCTGCGGCCCTCCTCTAGCGGGGTCATGTCGCGGCGCATGGAACTTGCGTACATGCGGATCTTGTCGCGCTTCATTCCGCCGAGAAGGTTGGCGATGGGCTGGTTGAGCGCCTTGCCCTTGATGTCCCAGAGGGCGATATCGAGGCCGGCGATGGCGCACCAGACCGCGCCGCCAAGCTCGTAGCCGTTTGCGGCGCGCTCCATGTCGTCGAAGCGGACGGCGGTCTGGGTGGGGTCCTTGCCGACAAGCGCAGGCTTCAGCAGGTCTTCCACAAGCGTCTTGATGACCGTCGGCTGGCGGCGGAAGCACTCGCCGATGCCCACGATGCCCTCGTCGGTATAGACGCGGACGAATGGGAAACTGCGGTCGAGTATTAGACATTCGACGTCGGTGATTTTCATTGGATTGCCTCCGGCGAGGGCTGCTGAAATCGATGGGACGAACGGGGCTGCTGCTTTGTCTGCCCTATCCATTTCATTTTTAGAATCGGGTTATAGGGCAGGGCTAAACGGCCAGGTCTCCGCGCTCGCCCGTGCGGACCCTGATGGTGTCCTCGATCGGCTGGATGAATATCTTGCCGTCGCCAATCTCGCCTGTGCGTGCCGACTCGACGATGATGTCGACTACCTTGTCGACGTCGGAGTCCTTGACGACCAGTTCCAGCTTGATCTTGGGCAGCATGTCCACGGTGATGGGCTGTCCGGCGCGACCGGTGTGAACAATGCCGCGCTGCCCGCCACGTCCCGTTACCTGCGTGGCATTCAGCCCGTAGAAACCGGCTTCGCCCAGAGAGTACTTTACGATGGTCAGCTTTTCGGGTCTTATGATAGCTTCAATCTTCTTCATGGCTAACCTCCCCGTGCCAATTGGGTAAGGATGTCGTGTATGGAAGTGTAACACTTCCATCAAGGCCTTCCCCAATGAGGGAAAGGTGGTGGATGATAGTCCCTTCCTCCGAATGGAAGAAGGGATTCAATTCATATGGTATGGCCCGGACTCTGCCTAAAGTCTGTAGGCGGGTTCTTCGTGCTCCGAGAGGTCGAGTCCGATTGCCTCGCTGTTCTCGGAGACGCGCAGGCCGATGGTGTACTTCAGTGCGAGAAGGATGATTGCGGTGACCGCGAAAGCCCAGCCCCAGCTTGCAACGATGGAGATGATCTGAATGCCGAGCTGCTCCAGGAGCGGCTTCTCCGCTACACCGAAGCCTACTCCAACGAACAGACCTGTCGCGATGCCACCCCAGGTGCCGCCGATGCCGTGAACTCCCCAGACTGAGAGGGCGTCGTCCAGCTTGAGGTTGATCAGGAAGCGGGCGGCGATGGCGCAGAGAACGCCTCCCACGATGCCGATGATGATTGCGGGCATTGGTCCGACGAAGCCTGCGGCGGGTGTAATGGCGACGAGTCCGGCGACTGCGCCGGAAGCCGCCCCGATGACTGACGCCTTGCCGTCCTTGATCCAGGTGAATCCAGCCCAGCCGATTGCTCCCGCTGCGGCCGCGGTGTTGGTTACGACGAAGGCGTTGACCGCGGTGCTGTCTGCGGCGAGTGCGGAACCTGCGTTGAATCCGAACCAGCCGAACCAGAGCATTCCGGTACCGAGAACGACCATAGGGACGTTATGGGACTCCATTGGCTCGATGCCGAATCCCAGGCGCTTGCCTACGATAAGAGCCGCTGCGAGGGCGCCGACGCCGGAAGTGATGTGGACGACGTTGCCGCCCGCGAAGTCGAGCGCGCCGAGCCTGAGGATCCAGCCGCCGTCACCCCATACCCAGTGCGCGACCGGGGCATATACGAGCGTGACCCAGAGGATCATGAAGAGGACGTAGGCGCTGAATTTCATGCGCTCGGCGAAAGCGCCGGTGAGTATGGCGGGTGCGATGATGGCGAACATGCCCTGGAACATCATGAAGAGCAGAGGCGGGATGCCTCCGTCCGGGCCGACCTCAGCGCTTATGCCTGCGAGACCGAAGTGGCTGAAATCGCCGAACATGCCGCCAATGGATGGGCCGAAAGCGATGGTGTATCCCCAAAGCACCCATACGACGCCGATGATGCCCATGCTCATGAGGCTGTGCATGATGGTGGCGGATGCGTTCTTGCTGCGCGCCAGGCCCGCATAGAAGAGCGCGAGGCCGGGTGTCATAAACAGCACCAGCGCGGAGGAGACAAGCATCCAAGATATATTTCCCTGTTCCAAGGTGGTTCCCTCCCGGTCATGAGTAACGTCCAAGTTACTTGAACAAGCTACTTGAAACTTAACCGCGTGAGTATAAACAAGGAGGGTCTCAATTGTCTATTCTGCGGAATTGGGTACTGACCATCGTGTTAGTATGTTCTCTGTGAAACGAATACTGGAAATGGAAGGTGAGCAGAATATTGGAAAAGGAAAGTGTAAACAGCGAAGACAGAGTGCAGTGGGTGTATGCGTCCGAGAGTAACGAGCAGCTGCAGGAGCGATACGACCAGTGGGCGAATGAGTATGACGAGGACCTCGAGGACGACTTCGGATATGTGATGCCGAGGATGGCGGTGGAGATTTTCGCGCGGTTCGTCTCGAAGGATGCCAGAGTGCTAGATGCCGGAGCGGGTACCGGACTGGTGGGCGTGGAGCTCAACCGGGCTGGATACGCGGACATCGAGGCAATGGATATGTCCCGGGGTATGCTCGATGTGGCGGGGGCGAAGAATGTGTATGGCGCACTGCACCAGAGGGTGATGGGCGAGCCGCTGGGCTTTGAATCGGACTGCTACGACGCGACGATTGGCGTGGGTGTGCTGACGGTGGGGCATGCGCCAGCGAGCTCACTGGATGAGCTGGTGCGCGTAACGAAGCCGGGAGGCGTGGTCGCGTTTACACTTCGCCCCGATGTGTATGAGCAGGACGGCTTTAGGGAGAAGCAGGAGCAACTGGCATCCGAGGGCAAGTGGGAACTCGTGGAGGTTACGGACAAGTTCTATGGTCTGCCGAAGGGCGAGCCTGATGTGCAGTTTCAAGTCTGGGTGTACAGGGTAACCGGCTGATGACCGAAACCGTGGCTGAAGTCTCTTCGGGCCCGGACTACGAGGACGAGCGTCTTAGATTCTCGTGGGATGAACTGCCCGCTGCGAGCGCGCACTTTCCGGGCACGGGAGGAGTATTGCGGGCGCGCCCTGAGGACTTTGAAGTCGAGGAGGTGCCGAGCTACCTGCCGAGCGGCGCAGGGGCGCACGCGTACGCGTTCGTCGAGAAGCGTGAGTTGACCACGAGGGACGTGGTGGATGCGCTTGCGGGATTCGGCATTCCGCGCGGGTCCATTGGGTACGCGGGGCAGAAGGACAAGTACGCGGTTGCGCGGCAGTGGATGAGCGTGCCGGCTGAGCATGCGGAGGCGCTGAAGTCCCTGGACGATGTGGAATCCGTGTCGGTGCTGGAGACTTCGCTGCACCGGAACAAGCTGGGGCTGGGGCATCTGCGGGGGAACCGGTTCAGATTGCGGGTGCGCGAACCGAGCGATGGCTGGGAGACTGCGGCAGCCACGGCACTGGCGCACTTGCAGGAAGTGGGTGTGCCGAATTACTTCGGCCCACAGCGGTTCGGGAGCTTCAATACAAACATCGTGGATGGGCTGCGCCTTGTGATGGGAGAGAAGATGCGGGTGGACCGCAGGATGCAGCGGTTCTACCTTTCGGCTCTGCAGTCCCATCTGTTCAACCTGCTGTTGAAGATGCGAATGGAGCGCGGTCATTTCGATACAGTGCTGACTGGAGAGAGGGCGCAGCGGCATGACAGCGGCGGGATGTTTGTAGTGGACGATGGCGAGGGTGAGTCGGCGCGGTCTCGGCGGCTTGAGATAAGCGCTGCGCTGCCGCTGTTTGGACGCAAGGTGCGGGTTAGTGAGGGAGAGGCGGGTGTGATGGAGCGAGCGGTCCTTTCGGAGCTGGGGCTGGAGTACGAGCAGCTTCGGGGGATTCCGGGAGCGCGTCGGATAAGCAGGATTCGCCTTGACGATGCGGTGCTGACATCCGAGGAAGACGGGTATGTACTGGAGTTTACGCTGCCCAAGGGGGCGTACGCGACGAGTGTGATGAGGGAATTCGTGAAAGACGAGGAACTACGCTGAACTTGCAACGTGCCGTCCCATTCTGTAGCATAAGATTATTCTTTAGAATGGAACACTTCTTTGAGGGGCAGGTATGGTCGTGGAAGAGCGGGTCAGCAGGCTAGAGGGCGAACAGTCGGGGATGAGCGCGCGTCTTGGTGACATGCGCTCCGACATGAACGCGCGGTTCGATCAGATGCGCCTGGATATGAGCGGGCGATTCGATGATATGCGGTCGGAAATGAACGCACGGTTCGACCAGATGCGTTCCGACATGAACACCCGCTCGGATGATATGCGTGCCGAGATGAATGCGCGCTTCGACCAGATGCGTTCTGAGATGAACGGGCGATTCGATGATATGCGTGCCGAGATGAACGCACGGTTTGAAGACCTTCGTTCCGACATGAACTTCAGGTTCAACATCATTTATGGGTTGCTGATCGCTATTCTTGGCGTTGGTGTCACCGTACTTGGCATTGGGGTGACAATCCTGCTGCAATTGCCGTAAGTGCAGTTCATCGCATCTGATTCATTGCTTCGCAATTAGAGCAGGGCTTCGTTGAGGGTTACGCCGAAGCCGGGCGCGTCCGAGGGTGAGATGTAACCGTCGATGGGGGCGGGTTCGTCCAACCAGAGGATGTCCCGTTCCTCGCGGATGTGGTCGGAGTGATATTCGGCCAGATCGGCGCATGCGGAACCTGCTAACAGGTGCAGACCCCAGACTTCTCCTCCTCTGTGGGGCGCGACAGGAATCCCGTACTCCTCAGCTATTTCCACGATGCGCACGCCCTCGGTGATGCCACCGCACCAGGTAATATCAGGTTGCCACAGGTCCATTGCGCCAGCGCGCGCGATTGCGTCGAAGCCGTGCCTGGTGAACTCGTGCTCGCCACCCGCAATCAGGGTAGGCTTTACCTCGTCGATCAGGGCTGCCTGCCCGTCTAGGTCGTCCGGTGTAAGTATGTCCTCGAACCAGTAGAGGTTGTAGTCTGCGAGGCGGCGGGACATTTCGAGGGTGACTTCTGCGTCCCAGGACATGTACACATCGACCATGACGAGGCCATCTTCGCCGAAAACCTCACGGACGTACTCAGCGGACCGGACTGCGGTGTCGTAGTCGGTGGCATCGCCGGTCCAGCGGTGGCCGAACTTGTTGGCGGTGTAGCCGAGGTCACGGTAATGTTCGGCGTCCTCACCGGTGGCGTAGGCGCGGATGCGCTCCTTTGGGGAATCGCTGAGCAGGGCGCAGACGGGGAGGTCACGGGCCTTGCCGAGAAGATCGTAGAGAGCGAGGTCTATGCCGGAAAGCGCCATGACACCCAAGCCCTTGCGCCCGTACGGCAGCGATTCCATGTACAGGGCGTCGTAGGTCGCCTGTATGTCGGCGACGCTTTCGATCTCGCGGCCTACCAGGTGATCGCGCAGGTGGCCGTTCACGACGGCGACTCCCGCGACTCCGCCGCCGCCGTAGCCGTAGCCGGTGTAGCCTGCGTCCGTGTCGATGCGCACGACGATCTGCCAGAAGTGTGTGCGCCAGGACGGGGCAAGGTGCTTGTACTTGGGATAGACGGCATTGACTTCGGTGATCTTCATTCTTCTGCCTTCTGACGCTTAGTCTATGTGTCAAGATGTGGCTGCGCGCCATGTTATCATGGGGGGCGCTTTGCAGGAATTACAGGAGGGCACTCGGATGGCGCACGAGCAGATACTGACGGAGGTGCGGGGGCGCGTGGGGATCATCACGCTGAACCGGCCCGAGAGGCTGAATGCCTTCGACGGCAAGATGCAGGGTGAGGTGCAGGCGCAAGTGCAAGAGTGGAATGCCGACGATGGAATCGGCGCGATTGTGCTTACCGGCGCCGGACGTGCATTCTCCGCAGGAGCGGATGTGGGCGGGTTCGAGGCTTTCGTCAGCGGGGCGCGACGAGATTCCCCGGCGCGGCCAGCGGACATAAGCTGGGTTGATCTTGCTCGACAGTCCAAGCCAATAGTATGTGCGCTGAATGGCGTTGCCGTGGGCATGGGTATCACCCTGCCGCTGTCGTGTGATGTGCGGATTGCGGCGGAGGACGCGCGAATATCGTTCCGCTTCCTGCGGATCGGGGTGACGCCGGAGTATGGCAGCACGCACTTTCTGGTGAACCTGGTCGGGCTCGGGCGTGCGCTGGAGTACATGCTGACGGGAAGGTTCATAACGGCGGAGGAGGCGAGGGATGCAGGCTTCGTGAACCGTGTGAGCCCTGCGGAGACGCTGGTGGACGACGCGGTGGCTCTGGCACAGGAGATTGCCGACAATCCGGCGTGGCATCTGGCGAAGGTGAAGCGGCTTATCCATGAGAATTACATGGAGAAGGACCTCGCGCTGGTAGTGCGGAGGGAGTCGGAAACGCTGCGGGAGTCGCGCTTTACGCCGGAGCACAAAGAGGCTCTGACGGCGTTTCGCGAGAGACGCGAGCCGAACTACCACGGGCAGGCGGCTGACTAGCAATGTCCGACGAGCAGCGCAGCTACTATGATGTCCTCGGTGTAACTCCTGACGCCAGCCAGCAGGATATCAAGAGAGCGTACCGGCGGCTGGCGAAGCGATTTCACCCTGATGTGAACCGAGAGCCCGGTGCCGACGTTCGGTTCAAGGAAGTCAATGAGGCTAACAGGGTGCTGTCGGAGCCTGGCAGGCGTGCCGAGTATGACCGCCTTGTGCTGACGGCAGCCCTGCACAATGAGCATGTGCAGGAGAAGCGCGAGCGTTTCGAGGAGTGGAAGGACACGCAACCGGGGAGCGTGATGCAGAGCGCCAGCAGGATGAAGAATCGAATACGAAAGAGCATGAGATGGAGTGCCGCAAACCGTATGAAAAACCGGCTTCGGCAGTTCCTGAAGTAGGGCACACTTGGCGACGAACAAACCAACAATTGGCATTCTGGCGTCGAGTGACGAGAACGCTCGCACCTCTGCCGACTCTATAGAAAGACTTGGTGGGAGGGCACTGCGGGTCGATGCCGGTGATGACTCAGACCCCAGTGTCTTGATTCGGCTCATTGATGCGCTGGTGTGCAGTGACGGCTGCGACGGCAGCGACCATGCGACAGAACTGCTGCGCGGCGCGCTCGACGACGACATGCCCGTCTATGCGCTTGGCGAAGGAATGCACCTCCTTAATGCGGCTTTTGGTGGCAAGGCGGCACAGGCGGTGGCCGACCATTGCGACGGGGGAGATGAAGGCGAACAGAGTTCGGCCTACCATCACATCTACATTGCGCCGGGGAGCAGACTTGCGGCGGTGGTGGGTTCGGGTGGATTTGTGCGCGTCAACAGCCGACACAGCGCGGGGATAAGGGAGGCGCAGAAGTCGCCGTATCTTCTGGCGTCGGCGTATTCGCTGGAGGACGGCGTTATCGAGGCACTGGAAAGTCCGCGGCACCGGTGGGTGATTGGGGTGCAGTTCCGACCCGAGCGACGGATGGAATTGCCGCCGCACTTTGACCGGCTGTTTCAGTCATTGCTCGAACGTGCCACGGAGCGCATGAACAGCGCCGAAATTCGGCATTAGATCGCGATTTCTCGTGTTATAATAGACCTAGAAATTGCTGTTAAGGTTAGGTTGGGCATTAGCTCTCCGAATATGCCTTCCGACCTCTTTAATTCTCGCTGCTTCAGGGTCCGACTTTCGGCCTCTTTGCGCGTGTGATGCAGGCACTGTCGCTAACGATAGGAGACATATATGACAACAATGAAGACTGACTACGGCTTCATCAAGCCCACGCAGATAGAAGAGGAGATGCGGACGTCCTATCTCGACTACGCGATGAGCGTAATCGTGGCGCGGGCGCTGCCGGATGTGCGGGATGGGCTGAAGCCGGTGCAGCGCCGCATCCTGTACGCGATGGACGAGTTGGGGATGCGCCCCACGCAGCCGTACAAGAAGAGCGCCCGGCTCGTTGGCGAGGTGCTGGGCAAGTACCACCCGCACAACAACGATTCGGTGTACGAGGCGATGGTGCGGATGGCGCAGGACTTCACAATGCGCCTTCCACTGGTGGACGGGCAGGGGAACTTCGGCAGCGTGGACAACGACCCGCCGGCGGCTATGCGGTACACGGAGGCGCGGCTGCGGGCTGTTGCCGAAGAGATGCTCATCAACATCGATGAGAACACCGTTGACTTCATAGACAACTTCGACGGGACGCTGCGTGAGCCGGTGGTTCTTCCCTCGCGACTGCCGAACCTGATGATAAACGGCGCGTCCGGGATCGCGGTGGGAATGGCGACGAACATACCTCCGCACAATCCGACGGAGATCTGCAATGCGGTCATTCACCTTGTGGATCACCCGGACGCGACCGTGGAAGACCTGCTGAAGCATGTGACGGGGCCGGATTTCCCGACGGGCGCGACGATCATGGGACGCGAGGGGATTCGGAACGCGTACTCGACAGGTCGAGGGCAGATCATCGTGCGGGCGAAGGCCGAGATTCAGCCGATGCGCCGTTCGAACCGCATGCAGATCATCGTGTCCGAGCTGCCTTACCAGGTGAACAAGGCGGCGCTGGTGGAGAAGATCGCGAGCCTGACAAAGGACAAGCGGCTGCAGGGCATCTCGGAGGTGAGGGACGAATCGGACCGCGAAGGCATGCGCGTTGTCATAGAACTGCGTACAGGCACTCAGCCGATGGTGGTGCTGAACAACCTGTACAAGCTGACGGCGATGCAGAGCTCTTTCTCGGCGAACATGCTGGCGCTGGTCGAGGGCATGCCGCGGGTGATTACGCTCAAGGTGGCTCTGCAGGCGTTCATCGACTTCCGGCGCGATGTTGTGCGGAGGCGAGCCGAGTTCCAGCTGGAGAAGGCCAGGCAGCGCGCCCACATACTTGCGGGACTTCGCATTGCGGTGGGCAATCTTGACGAGGTTATCGCGCTAATTCGCGGTGCAGCCGACACGCCGTCCGCGAGAGATGCGCTGATGACGCGGTTCAGCCTCGATGAGCCGCAGGCGCAGGCGATCCTGGACATGCAGCTTCGGCGCATATCGGCGCTGGAGCGGGAGCGTCTCGAAGAGGAGTACGCGCAGATCCAGGAGACGATTAACGGCCTCGAGGAGCTGCTTGGCGACGAGAAGAAGATCCTGCTCGAGATCAAGAAGGAGACGCGGGCGCTCAGGAAGAAGTTCGGCGAGGACAGGAAGACGGACATCAGCCTGGACGCACACGACATCAGCCGTGCGGAGCTGGAGGCACACGAGCAGGTGGTGGTGACGCTCAGCCAGGGCGGGTACATCAAGCGCATCCCGGCGAACACCTACCGGAATCAGCATAGGGGCGGCAAGGGCGTAGTCAGCATGACCACGCGCGAGGACGACCCGGTGAAGCACCTGATTGTGGCGGACACGCACGATACGCTGCTCTTCTTTACGAACCGAGGACGCGTGCTGAAGCTAACGGTGTTCGAACTGCGGGCGGATACTTCGCGGAACACGCGGGGCGTGCCGGTTGTGAATGTGATTCAACTCGGCGCGGATGAGACGGTGAGCGCGGTGGTTGCGGTGGACAGCCTGGACCATGACGATACCTTCCTGATGCTGGGCACCAACAAGGGCAAGATCAAGCGCATCGCTCTGAGCAATATCGGCAACATTCGCCCGTCCGGGCTAATCATCATGAATATGAACTCCGGGCCGAAGGATGAACTGGTGGGTGCCCGCCTTGCCGAGGCGGACGACGATGTGGTGATGGTCTCCGAGCAGGGGATGTCTATTCGCTTCCCGGTGAGCGGCGTCCGTCCCAGGCTTCGCAATTCGGGCGGCGTCATCGGGATGAAGCTGCGGAAGAAGGGGTACGCCCCGGCCAACAAGAGACCGCTTAGCAATGACGACCGCGTGATTGCTATGTCGATAATTCCCAAGGAGAGCGATAGCCGGCTGCTAGTCATCAGCGAGAAGGGGTTTGGCAAGCTCACGCCGGTCAGCGAGTACAGGCGGCAGGGAACCGGCGGATTCGGACTGGCGACATTCGACATTCAGCCACGGAAGACGGGGCCGGTTGCGGTCGCGGAAGTCGTGGATGACAGCAAGGAACTGTACCTTGTGTCCGAGCAGGCGCAGGTGCTGAGGACAAGCCTGTCGGAGATCAAGACGACAATCGGCAGGAAGACGCAGGGAGTGACGATATTCAAGCTGCAAAAGGGTGACGCGGTTTCGTCGATTGCCTGTGTGGGCGACCTCGACAGCAACGGCGCGAGCGCGACGGGAAACGGGAACGGCAAGGCCAAGAACGCTGAGGATGCGGAGGAAACAGAGCCGAATGCCGAACTCACAAACGGGGTGGCGAATGGCGACTCAGCCGATGTAGAGGAGCATCCCGGAAACCATCAGCTTACGCTCGGAGATGTAACCGAGAATGGGACTGAGCCTGACAGCGCCGAGTAAAGTCGGGTAACTCCGGAGAAGTAGCACGGTTCAGCCCTCTCCGCCTTCGAGCGGGGAGGGCTGATCTGCGTTATTCGGCAGGTGCCTTGCGAAGCACGGGGCTGACGGGACCGCGCAGGTCGGAGCGCAGTAACTGCTCGGGAGCGATGACGACGGTGCCTTCCTGCTCTCCGTCCCATGTCTCCACGATCACCCGGTCACCTACAGCGAGTTGGAAGCCATTGGCGTCGAAATAATGCACCTTGTCAGAAGGTAGGAACTGGATACCTGTGAGCGTCGTCATCATATTCTCCTGTGCTATGCGCCGGACGGCTGGAGTTCAAGGTTGGGCATGCGGAGCATCATGCCTTCGATGGAGAGTCGGGGATTGACATTGCTCTCCAGCATCTCGATCGTCTGCTGCACGGCTCGTATGGCATCGACTACCTGCGCGGATGCACACTGCTCTGAAACGGCACGCAGTGTTCGCAGCCGCGAGATGTTGACGGCGAGACTTTCGTCGCCTTCGCGGATGACGAGGACATCGCGCCACCAGCCGATCCAGAGTTGCAACTCTTCGTAAACCGCTTGCCGGCTCCGACTGAATATCGCCGCAAGTTTCTCTGCGTAGGCGAATTTCTCATCGAGGGCGCAACTCAGGACGGCTTCGATTTCGTCCAGTCGTTCGCTTCGCCGGCCGAGCGCCTGCGGGTCTGATGCGACCTCGAGCGCCCAACCCAGCCTGCCGGCGGAGAGTCTTGCGATTTCGGTGATGTCGTCGCTGGGCGGTCCGAAGCGGCGTTCAAGTTCTTCCTGCACCTTGGCGACCGGCAGGGGCCGGAGTTCGAGCACCTGGCAGCGGGACAGAATGGTGGGCAGGATTCCGCCGACCTGCGGCACGGCTTCGAGTAGGGCAGCGATTCTGTCTTCCTCGTGTTCGCCCGGGTAGCTGATGCCGCCTGCGGATTCGTCAGCGGTATTCTCGCGGACTTCCGAGGCGAGCAGCGCGAAGATCACATAATCCGGCGGCTCTTCGAGCATCTTCAGCAGGGCGTTGGCGGCTTCCTGAGTGAAGTTCTCAGCATCCTCGATGATGAATACGCGGCAGCGGCCCTCGTATGGCTTCAGAACTGCCTCGTGCTGCAGTTCGCGAACCTGGTCGACGCTGATAGCGGTGCGGCGTGCGTTGCGCGATGTGCCGCCCTGCGAGACGATTCGCACATCGGCATGGAGCGAGTCGGTGATTCGGCGGCACTGGCGGCAATTTGCACAGGGCTTGTCTGCAGCGTCTTCGGCGAGGCAATTCATGAGGCGGGCGATGTCGAGGGCCAGCGTCATCTTGCCGACGCTCGGCGGGCCCGCGAGGAGCCAGGCGTGTGCCATGCGCCCCGATTGCGCGCTACGCGCCAGCGTGTCGATTGCCTTGTCGTGTCCTATTGTCTGCCAGTTTGCGGTCATGATTGCTCGGGCAGTTCAGTGTTCTGTCGGGTCAAGTCAATGTTAGCAGGAGTGCGCCAGCAGGACATGCCTTTATGTATGCAGGACATGCCTTTATGTATAATGGAAGCAGAATCCTTCAAGGAGGATGGGATGAGACAAAGAAACTACGGGCGAGACTTTGAACTGACACTCCGCATGGGCTTCACGATGATGATGCTCGCGGTGGTCTATGTGCTGTTTCTCGGAATGCTGATGTTCGCCGGAATACCCTGGGAGATGGTGCTGATAATCGCTATCGGCATGGCGTTCTTCCAGTACTTCCTGTCGGACAAGCTTGTGCTTGCGACGACCGGCGCGAAAGAGGTGACGGCGGAAGAGGAGCCCAGGCTGCACGGCATCATCGAGCGACTGGTGGCAATTGCGGACATGCCGAAGCCGAAGAAGATCGCGGTGATGGAGACGCATGTGCCGAATGCGTTCGCAACGGGGCGCAATCCGAAGAACTCAGTGATCGCGGTTACACGGGGGCTGATGAACCGGCTTAACGAGCGGGAGTTGGAGGCGGTGCTGGGGCACGAGCTGGCGCATGTGAAGAACCGGGATGTGATGGTGCTGACCTGGGCGAGCATAATCGTCATTGCGGCAGGGTTCCTGCTGCAGATGCTTTTCTGGCTGAGCCTGTTCGGCGGGTTTGGCGGCGGCATGGGAGGCGACCGGCGCGATGCGGGGCAACTTATGATTGTGATTCTCGCGGTGTATGTGGGGACGATAATCATCTACTTCGTGAGCCAGATGCTGATCATGACGCTGTCTCGGTACCGGGAGTTCGCGGCGGACAGGGGTGGCGCGATCATGACGGGGTCGCCGCTGCAGCTCGCCTCGGCATTGCAAAAGATCAGCAACGACATGTACCGCATACCGGAGAAGGACCTGAGACAGGTCGAGCACGCGAGTGCGTTCTTTATCATACCGGCACTGAAGGGCAACGCTATTGCTACGCTGTTCTCCAGCCATCCGGCTGTTGAAGACCGTATCGAGAGGCTGCAGAATATGCAACGGAGCATGGAGCGCAGCTAGTAAGGCTCGCGGCTCAAACATCAGGGCAATTACACTGTCCCTGCCCGCCCCTTCATTCGGGCGAGGAACCATGGAATACAGGAGGCGCCGTCTTGGGTCTATTCACGATGCTGTTCGGGCGAAACAAGCTGAAGAAGCCCGCGCGCGAGAAGTTCTTTTCCGTGATCACGGCGGAGGTCGCCCTGAGCGACAGGATGGACCTGCACAGTACGCATAAGGCGGGCATCGTGTTCAATCCGGTGGAGTCGTCGTTCTTCGAGAACCTGGACGACGAAATACGGGCGCTGCTCGCGGTGAGCGAAAGTGCGACCGGTACGCAGTTCAGGGTAGTTGACGACACATACGGAACGCGATGGGCGGCGCTGGAGGACAGGGATTTCGAGGACCTGGTGAGTACGATCCACCTGATAAGCGAGACGGTGATCGAGCACGGGTTCGCCGATCGCCTGCTGGCGGCGGTTTTCGGGGTGGAGTACGACGGCAAGAAGGCATACTGGATATACAACTACAAGCGGGGCAACTTCTATCCGATGGTGCTGAGCGCGCCGCAGACTCGCGACAATGCGTCCGAGATGCGATTGAGCGCAGTGATGGAGGAAGAGAAGATCCCCGTTGAGCGCAGCCTGGAGAACTGGTACGCGCTCTGGGGGATTCCGTTCTAGGAAGCCGCATTTACAGGGACAAGAAAGTAGCCTCCGGCGCTCTGTTGGGCGCGCCGGAGGCTTTTGCTTTGCCTGAAAGATGCTCTGCGGGTGGAACCTAGCCCGGCAGCAGCCCCTCGCCTACAAACATCTCCTCCGCTTCCCGCAGCGTGATGTCCGGCTCGGGCAGCACGAGATCAGATTCGACGAGTTCATCGATGGGGACGGGCTCGCCCTTCTCGCGAACGAGGTCGAGCATCCTCTTGAGCACGGTGGCGAAGGCGGCTTCGTCCTCGCTTGCGACTACATCGACAAGCTCATTGTCTATGGAGTTGAGGTCGTCGATGAAAGCGCCGGGCAGGTTGTACTGCCCTTCAGTGAGTATCCGTACAATCATGGGTTGTTACCTTTCGATCAGGCGTTTTCGTTCTTGTCGCGCAGGGCGGCGAGTTCCTTTTCGACACTGTCAGGGGATTCAGGGAGTGCTTTCTTTTCGCCGGAGGGCAGTTCGCCCTTTAGCGCGGCGAGCTCGTCTTCGACGTTCTGCTCGGCCATCAACTGTGACAGCTCCCTGCTCAGCGGGTCGCCGCTCGTGCCGGTGAAATCGTCCAGCACGCCAAGCTCGGCTAGTTCGTCGATTGCGCCTGCGCGCGCGCGCATTGTTTCGGTCTTCTGCTCGGCGCGGTCTATGGCGCGGGAAACGTCGCCCATCTCCTCCGAGATGCCGGAAAGAGCGGAGCCGATGCGGACCTGAGCCTGTGCGGCGTTGTACTGCGCCTTGACGACTTCCTTGCGGGTGCGGAACGCGGCGACTTTCGCTTGCATGCGCTGCTCCGCCTGTGTGAGCTTTTCCTGCTCAAGTTCGAGGTCGGAAATTTGCTGGTCGAGGCCCTCGAGTTCCACCAGGGAAGCCTGCTTGCGCTGGAGGGCGAGACGGGCAAGGTCTTCGCGACCGGCCGCCATTGCCTGGCGCGCCTGGCCGTCGAGCTTGACGACGCTGTCCTTGACCTTGGAAGCCTGCAGTTCGAGGCGGCGCTTTGCGGTGACCATTTCGACCACTCCGCGCTTTACGTCTCGCAGCGTCTCCATCTGTTGTTCATAGGCGTAGTCGAGGGTTTCATTGGGGTTTTCCGCATTGTCGAGGATGCGGTTCATCTTGGATTTTACTACCGTTGACATTCGGGAGAGTATGCCCATTCGCTATTACCTCATCTCCTGTCTATGACTGATTGATACGCTAGTCAAGCAAATCGCCTAATCGTAGTGTACTTCATCCGATCCGCTTCCCGTAAGTGCTCCCGCAAAGCCAAATAAGCATATAACAACACCTAAGGCTATCAGAATCAGATTTCCCAATAAGCCGATGGATTCAAAGAACAATGATAATGCGCCGCCCGCAACGAAGAAGGCGATTCCCACAAGAATCATCTTGAAGCAGCCACTTTCCTCAATTGATTCAGTGAATAGTCTCCAAATCGCGATCAAGAAACAGATTATACCGCCCATCCCAAATATGTACGTGACGATAGGTTCCAGTACGCTTATCAAGGATAGGATGGCAAGCAGGATAATGAGCAGGCCAGCAGCAATTAAGAATATATTAGTCTCAGAAGGTTCGACTTCGACTGCCGCCACCGCGGGTGTTTCCGCTTCCCCTTCGTATTCCAGTCCAGATTCGAGATGGTCTAGCCTTTCATGCTCTAAGAGCAGCCATTCCTCTTCTTCATCTAGGCGACACTCTTCTTTCGCTAATTCGACCTCCTTCTGATAAAGTCGCTTTCGCTCTTCAAGTTCCCGGCGACGAACGTCCTGCACCTTTTGTCTCTCGGCGAGTTCCTGCCGCCTTCGTTCTAAGTCGCGTCTTCTTTCGTTCATCATTGTGCTCTAATAGCCGCTTCCGCTGCCTCGAATCACTCCCACCAGACCGATGACGCCGACAATAACGCCGGCTATGATCCCAATCCAGCCGACGATGG